>CAYMIJ010000012.1:0-12360 GCA_964390465.1 uncultured Flavobacteriaceae bacterium
GGTTGAGCGCCTCACCGCATCTTTCGGCGGACGGAAACTTGACATTGTGCCTATACCGGGGGCAGAGGCAGGTTGAGCGCCTCACCGCATCTTTCGGCGGACGGAAACCCCAGAACACGGTTCATCGCGCACCCCGCATTGTTGAGCGCCTCACCGCATCTTTCGGCGGACGGAAACAAATCCATAGATTTGGATATTTCTATTAGGGGGTTGAGCGCCTCACCGCATCTTTCGGCGGACGGAAACTTACGCCGCTGTCCGGGTGAAAGGGATCGTTCGGTTGAGCGCCTCACCGCATCTTTCGGCGGACGGAAACCACATGCTAAAAACAAATGCCGTTTCGTGCGCGTTGAGCGCCTCACCGCATCTTTCGGCGGACGGAAACTTCTTACGCATCGTCTTGCCATCAGGGTTGATGTTGAGCGCCTCACCGCATCTTTCGGCGGACGGAAACGTCAGACTTTTTTCCAATATTCCAATTGAGCAGTTGAGCGCCTCACCGCATCTTTCGGCGGACGGAAACTTTCTTCAGTCATGGGGTAGTCCTCTTGGGTTGGGTTGAGCGCCTCACCGCATCTTTCGGCGGACGGAAACGTGATAAACTGGACGATCGCGCCGCGGATATGTTGAGCGCCTCACCGCATCTTTCGGCGGACGGAAACGCCACCATGCCACGGCTGGATCCCGGCTTGGTTGAGCGCCTCACCGCATCTTTCGGCGGACGGAAACGTGACGACCTGCCCAGTACTATTTTTAAGGTTGGTTGAGCGCCTCACCGCATCTTTCGGCGGACGGAAACCAACCGCCACCACGCCAGGCTTTCATGAAGGGGTTGAGCGCCTCACCGCATCTTTCGGCGGACGGAAACCCTCCACAGGAGGGATGGGGAGCCACCGATGGTTGAGCGCCTCACCGCTTTTTTCCTCCCCCGTTCACGGGGGAGGTGCCTCGCAGAGGCGGAGGGGGGACCGCGAAGCACGTGAGAGTCTGTTCTCAAAACACCCAGCGCGCGTGTTCGCAAAAAGCTGAGCACGCGAGAGCGTGTTCGCAAAAGCACCAGCACGCGAGAGGGTGTCCGCCAAAAGCCCCAGCCCGCGCTAAACAGCGCGCGTCTCAGTCGGAGAACCCCGTGCGCGTGTTCAGCCTCTGGCTGCTCTGTCTCACCATGCTCACCACGGCGCGCGCCGGTGTCGTCACCCGCCTGCCCACCGATGAACCCGTCGTCGCGCTGACCTTCGACGCCTGTCAGGCAGGCAAGCGGGTCATGCTCGATCACGCCATCGCGGATTATCTCATCGCGCACGAAATCCCCTTCACGGTCTTTGCGGGCGGCAAGTTCGCGCGCGACAATCCTGACGACATGAAGCTGCTGGCCAGTCTGCCTTTCGTGGAAATCGAAAGTCATTCATGGGCGCACAACAACGACATGCCCGCCCTCACAGACGAGAAAATCACCGATGATCTGGCGCAGGCTTCTGCCGCGATCATCGAAGCGACCGGCAGCGCAAGCCCGCCGCGCCTGTTCCGCTTTCCGGCGGGCAAGACAGATGAACGCACCACGGATCTGGTGGAATCACTGGGCTATCGCATCGTGCACTGGCGCTATGCGGTGGGCGACCCGGACAGAAATGTCAGCGCAAAGGCCATCGTGCGCGAAACACTCAGCCGCACGCAGAATGGCGACATTCTGATTTTCCACATCAATGGTCGCGGCGTACATACGGCTGAAGCGCTGCCTGAAGTCATTGAAGGCTTGCAGGCCAAAGGCTTCCGCTTCGTGCTGCTGAAAGACTGGCTTATCCGCTCGTCCGGTCCGCCGCCCTGATCGCTGCCCATTCGGCGCGCAGCACACTCATCATCAGCCGGTCGCAGTAACTGCCATCGGGCATCTGCCAGGCATTGCGGAAAACGCCCTCATCCACGAAGCCGAGCTTGCGATAGACATGCGCGGCGCGTTCATTGTGGCGCAGCGTGTCCAGCCACACGCGATGGGTTTTCGTCATTCCAAACACCCAGTCCAGCCCGGCGCGCACCATCGCGGTGCCAAAGCCGCCATCGGGCTTTGCCGCAACGATGCGCTTCATGTTCACGCCATTATGCCGGTCGTTCAGGCCCGACAGCAGCATGAAGCCGCCATCCGTGCCATCGCGCGATGCAATCAGACAGGCATTGCCATCATCTGCCAGAAATGCGCGGTGCTGGGCCTCGCTGCCCTGCCCGACCAGCTGCTCAAAGCCCGGCCCGCGCTCCGCCGCCATGATGAAGGGAATATCCCCCTCCCCCGCCCGGCGCAGTTCCATCAGCCGCGCTCCTTGGTGGCGGTGAATTTCACATTCGGGTTGCGGTCGGCGATATAGCCGAGTTCCCAGCCGCTTTTGGCCAGGAACACCGGCGCGCCGTCGCGGTCCTCGGCCATATTGCCTTTATTGGCGTCAGCAAACTTTTTCACTTCGGCCACATCGCCGCCCAGCCAGCGCGCGGTTTCAAACAGGCCGCCTTCAAAACTGACATCCAGATTATATTCCTGCTTGATGCGCTGCGCCAGCACATCCAGCTGCAACTGTCCGACCACGCCGACGAACCATTGCGCGCCGAGCATCGGCTTGAACACCTGCGTAACGCCTTCCTCGGCCAGGCTTTCCAGTGCGCGCTGCAGATGCTTGGCCTTGAGCGGATCACCCAGCCGCACACGGCGCAATATTTCCGGCGCGAAGTTCGGAATGCCGGTGAACACCAGCTTCTCGCCCTCGCTCAGCGTGTCGCCCACCCGCAGCGTGCCGTGATTGGGAATGCCCATCACGTCACCGGGCCACGCTTCGTCGATGATCTCGCGGTCCTGCGCGAAAAACAAAATCGGGTTATGCACGCTCATCACCTTGCCCGAAGAGGATGGCGTCAGTTTCATGCCGCGTTTGAACTGGCCGGAAACCATGCGCATGAACGCCACGCGGTCGCGGTGGTTCGGGTCCATGTTCGCCTGCACCTTGAAGACGAACCCGGTGACTTTCTGTTCGCTCGGATCCACAAGCCGCGTGTCGGCCTTCACCGCACGCGGTGGCGGCGCGAACTGCCCCAGCGCCCTCAGCAGCTCGGCGACACCAAAATCCTTCAGCGCCGAGCCGAAATAAACCGGCGTAAGGTGCCCTTCTCGGTACGAGGTCAGATCGAACGGCGTGCACACGCCCTGCACGAACTCTAGCTCCTCGTTCAGTTTCGCGCGTTCCTCATCGGTAATCGCTGCATCGGCCAGCGTCACATGCGCGCCATGTTCGCCCATCTTGGCGAAGGGCAGGAAGGTCTGGCTTTGCAGATGCGCCGCACCGCGAAAGCTCAGCCCCATGCCCACCGGCCACATCATCGGCGTCACCTCAAGCTGCAGCTTGTCGGCGATCTCGTCCAATGTCTCCATCGGGTCGCGCGCTTCGCGGTCCATCTTGTTGACGAAGGTGACGATGGGAATGTCGCGCAAGCGGCACACTTCAAACAGTTTCAGCGTCTGCGCCTCGATGCCCTTGGCGGCGTCGATCACCATCACCGCGCTGTCGGCGGCGGTCAGGGTGCGATAGGTGTCCTCGCTGAAATCCTCGTGGCCGGGCGTATCCAGCAGGTTGAAGGTGTTGCCTTCAAACTGAAAGGTCATCACGGCGGTGGTCACGGAAATACCGCGCTCCTGCTCGATCTTCATCCAGTCCGAACGGGCACGGCGACGCTCACCTTTGGCCTTCACCTCGCCGGCCAGATGGATCGCGCCGCCTTTCAGCAACAGATGTTCGGTCAGTGTCGTCTTGCCCGCGTCAGGGTGCGAGATGATGGCGAAGGTGCGGCGGCGCGCGGCCTCGCTGGCCGGAGTGCGATTTTGGTCTGACATCGAAATTACTCAGTATAAGGACGAATGGAAACGGGCGGCGGCGGCGGGTGGCCGCGTCGTTAGTATTCGTCGAGGAAGGCCTCGCCGGTGCGGCTTTCCACCGCGATGACCCACAGGTCGGGGTCGTATTTTGTCCGTTTGTCCAACATCGCGGCCACTGATAGCGCATCTGCCCAATCCGTCAAAGGCGCAAAGACAAGGCGGCCCTCGCCGCTCCGTTCGCGCTGGAACAGGCGCTGCGTGCCATCCAGCCGGTCGATCACCACAAGCACCGCCCCCGCATCCGCATCGCCCTTGAGCGTCACGAAAGCGGGCACGTCCGCACCATGGCAGCGGCGTATATAGGCCGAAACCCAGATGCCGGATTTAAGACGCGGCTCGCTCATGGCCCACCACTCATGCACAGCCCCTCATCCCCGCCGAGCCCCGTGCCAGCGATGCAGCACCAGCCATTCGATGAACGACAGCACCGCGTAAATCGCCACGCCCATCACCGCGAGCAGCAGCAAGGCTGCGAACATCTTGGCCGTCTGCAAGCGGTTGCCGGCTTCCAGAATGCGCCACGCCAATCCGCCTGACGAACCTGAAGCCGCCGCGAACTCCGCCACCACCGCGCCGATCAGCGCAAGCCCGCCTGCGGTTTTCAACCCCGCGAGCAGATAAGGCAGCGAGGAAGGCAGCATCAGCCGCGTGAAGCGCGCCCACGCGCCCGCACGATACAGACGGAACAGATCGGTCAGGTTCGGGTCCACGGCTTTCAGGCCCGCCGTGGCGCTGGCCAGCACGGGGAAGAACGCGGCAATCCATGCAAGGATCAGCATCGCCGCCCAGGCATTGTCCAGCCCGACCCAGATGATGATGAGCGGCGCAATCGCCACCACCGGCGTCACCTGCAAGATCACCGCATAGGGCGACAGCATGGCTTCAGCCAAGCGCGACGTTGCGAACAGACAGGCGAGCATAACGCCGCTGAACGTGGCGAGCGCAAACGCCGCGAGCGTCGTCTTCAATGTGACGGCAGCGGAAGCCATCAGCGATCCGCCATCGCTCACAAGCGCCGCTCCTATGGCCGATGGCGCGGGCAGCACGAACTTCTTGATGCCCCACGCCTCCACCGCCCATTCCCAGAACACGATGAGACCGGCCAGCAACACGATGGGCAGAAGCATGTTGACCGCGCGGCTCATGCGGCGGCCTCCTCGTGCAGAACGCCCAGCACGGTGCGCGCCGTTTCGTTGAAGGCGGGCGTGGTGCGCCAGTCGGCATCACGCGGCCAGGGTGCGTCATTGGCAATGTCGGCAACCAGACGCCCCGGCCTGCCGGAAAGAACCAGAATGCGCTGCGAAAGATAAACGCTCTCAAACACCGAATGTGTCACGAAGATGCAGGTGAAGCGCCGCGCCGCCCACAGGCTGAGCAGATCATCGTTCAGCTTCTGGCGCGTGAACTCATCCAGCGCCGCGAAGGGTTCGTCCATCAACAGAACCTGCGGCTCGGCAGACAGCGCGCGCGCGATGGAAACACGCATCTTCATCCCGCCCGAAAGCTCGCGCGGATAGGCGTTTTCAAATCCCGCAAGCCCGATGGCGGCAAGCGCCTCGCGCGCGCGCGATGCGGCGATGTGCCTGGGCACGCCCTTCAGCTCCAGCGGCAACATCACATTCTTCAACGCGCTGGCCCAGGCCATCAGCGTCGGTTCCTGAAAGACGAAGCCGGTTTCGGGGCGCTGGCCCTGCCATGTCACGCTGCCGCCGGTTGGCGTATCAAGGCCCGCAATGATGCGCAGCGCCGTCGACTTGCCGCACCCCGATGGCCCCAGCAGCGAAACGAACGCGCCGGAAGGAATGGCGGCGCTCAACTCGCCCAGCGCCGAAACGCCGTTCGCAAATCTGCGCGCCAGATGGGAAAGGTGAAGATCGCTCATCGCGCGCAGTGTGTCATGACCAGCGGCGCCATGCCATCCGTGATGCGTATCCGGCAGCGGAGAATACAGCTCACTCTCTTTCCTCCCCCGTTTACGGGGGAGGTGTCAGCGAAGCTGACGGAGGGGGGAACTCTGCGAGCCTGAAAACCGCGCGCCCTTACTGCGGCAGGAACTGCATCGAAAATGCCGCGCGCCAGTTGAGGTCTGCCTTGTAAACGCCGTTCTTCGACATCACGTCGAAAAACGCCTGCCAGCGTGCCTCGCTCATCGTGCCGGTTTTCACCGGCGCGTCCATCTCACCGGCCACCAGCGTATAGGCTTTGATCTTCTCGATCGCCTGCACCAGCACATCGTCGGTCATTTCGGGGTTGTCGGCCTTGATCAGCGCATTGCCCGCAGAAGGATCGCCGCCCAGATAGTCATCCCACCCTTCGATGGAAGCGGCGACAAAGGCCTTCACGGTTTCCGGGTCACTCGCCACCACGGCACTGCCCGCGAGAATGAGATTGGCATAAGCGGGGTAATTCTCGTCAGCCAGCAGGAACACCTGCGGGGTGATGCCGCCCTCCTTCTCGATCTGATAGGGCTCTGACGTCACATAACCCTGCTGGATTGCGCTTTCATCGGAAAGAAACGGCGCCAGATTGAACGTGTATTTGCGGATCTGCGCGTCTTCAAAACCGAACGCTGCTTTCAGCCACACCCAGTAAGCGCCCGCCGCCGCATCGGAGATCATGATGGGTTTGCCCTTCATGTCGGCGATGGATTTGATGTCGTCGCGCTTGTGGGTGATCAGCACCTGCGGATCTTTCTGGAAGATCGCCGCCACCGCCACCGCCGGCACGCCTTCTGCTGCCATGTTCAGCGGAATGAAGCTGTTTGAGCCGATCCCGAACTGGGCCTCGCCTGCGCCGAGCAGCAACGGCACGTTCACCGAAACGCCGCCCTGGATGATTTCCACATCCAGCCCGTGCTTTTCATAAAAGCCTTTGGCCTTGGCCTGATAAAACCCGCCCTGTTCGGCCTGCGCCTTCCAGTCGGTCACGAAGCGCACCTTTTTCAGCTCGGCGGCATGCGAAACCAGAACCAGCGACAGCGCCGCAATGGCCAGTTGAAAAAGACGCATGGTCAGGCCCTCATTTCAGCGGTGTGCACTTGGCCGTCTTGCGAACAGCATTCAGTTCGTCGAATTGCGCTTCGTTGTTGATCAGTGTACGGAACAACACGGCACCCGTGGCGGTGGGAGATTCGATGATCTCGGCCCCGGCGGGTTTAGCTGCGTCGCTGCCAGCCTTCACCAGCACCAGGTTCACGCGCCCCGCCGCCTGCCCATCATTGATGACGCGGTAGTTGTTCGTGTTGGAATCAAAGAACGAAACAGACCAATAGGTGCCCGGCGGTACCTCGGCATAAACGTTCAGCGCGCCCGCACTCACATCATAGGCGCAGGATGAATACAGCATGTCGGGCGACTGGCGCACGATGGTGTCGTTATCGGCATTCACGCGAGGTCCGTTCACCACCGCATTTACACCGCCCGCCGCCTTGGTCATGCCGGCAGTGGCGCGCGACATCACGAAAGCAGGGCCCATATAGAT
Organism: uncultured Flavobacteriaceae bacterium; assembly: GCA_964390465.1. Classification (GTDB taxonomy): domain Bacteria; phylum Pseudomonadota; class Alphaproteobacteria; order Micropepsales; family Micropepsaceae; genus JADZAI01. The sequence goes on from CAYMIJ010000012.1 coordinate 7,391, forward strand.
CAGCACACCGTGGGTGATGGCGGCGATGACCAGAACGATCAGCAGGTTTTTCAGGAAGCCCATCATGCGCGGCATCCTCCCTTGATGATCTTGAACAGAGTCGCGGCATCCGGTGCGGCAGCAACGGCAGGGTCAGGCTGATAAAGCCTCAGTGTGAGGTCGAAATTGCCTGTGCCAGTGGCGATGCCATTGGGGCCGGAACCATCCGGCGTCAGCGCGATCTGCACCTCGCCATTGGCGTCGGTGGTCACGCTGGTGGCGCTGGCGGCATAGTGGCGGCTTTCGGTGTTGATCAGCATGTCGTCGGGGCCATAGGCCGTCACCGACCACCAGCGTGCCTTGGGCGACGGCCCCACCAGTGTGTAGTCGCAAGCGGCGGTCAACGGCTGGCCGTCAGCGTCATTGACGGCATTCAGATAAATCGTCTCGCGTGCATTCAGCGCAAACAGGCCAGTCACGGCAATCCGCAGCCGCGTGTAAGGGTCAGCCGCAGCCGATCCGACATCCAGATTGGTGAACCAGATACCGTTCTGAACGACATTGCCCTGCGAATGGCGGAACGTCATATACCAGGCCGACCCCGCGCCGAGCGCCAGGCCCAGCACCAGCAGCATCAGCCATTTGCCGAAAGTTCTCATACGGGCCCCACCCCTCAATTGCGTTGCGCCTTTATAGCGCGGAATGACGGCCCGGCGAGAGGGTGTTCGCAAAGGCTGGGCCGCGCTAACCCTCAATCCGGGAAAAATCCGCCACCAGATGCGCGGCGCGCTTGATGCGGGCCAGCAGGTTCAGCCGGTTCACGCGGATGCCAGCGTCCTCGTCATTCACTTTCACCTGCTCGAAAAACGCATCGACGGGCGCGCGCAGGCCCGCCAGCACGCCCATCGCGGCATCGAACGCCTCGCTGGTCATCTCGCGCTGAAGCGTCTCTTCCGCGCTGGTGATCGCCGCCCACAGGCCGCGCTCGGCCTCGCTGTTCAGAAGCGCGGCATTCACCGCACCGTCATAGGCGTGGGCGTCCTTCTTTTCTTCGATCCGCAGGATGTTGGCCGCGCGTTTATACCCGGCCAGAAGTGTTTTGCCGTCGTCAGTCGCGATGAAGCGCTGCAAGGCCTCCACCCGCCGCACCAGCAGAACGAGATCACCGTCCCATCCGGCGCCGGGCAGTGCCGCGTCGATCAGATCATGCCGCACGCCCTTGTCCCGCAGCGCGACTTTCATGCGCTCGGCGATGAAATCCAGAACACCGTTCGCACGTGAGGCACCCGAGAACACATCGGCCAGCGCCATGCGCAGCCCGTTCTCCAGCACCAGCCGCACGATGCCCAGTGCGGCGCGGCGCAGGGCGAACGGGTCTTTTGATCCCGTCGGCTTTTCGTCGATGGCGAAAAACCCGGTCAGCGTGTCGATCTTGTCGGCCAGCGCCACGGCGATGCTGACCGGCGCTGAGGGCACACGGTCTGCCGGGCCTTGCGGGCGATAGTGATCGCCAATGGCATCAGCCACCGGATCGCCCAGGCCTTCAGCGCGCGCCAGATGCCCGCCGATCGTGCCCTGCACTTCGGGGAACTCGCCCACCGTGCCGGAAACCAGATCGGCCTTGCACAAACGCGCCGCCAGCTGTGCCGCCGCACCATCGGCGCCGATCTTGGCGGCGATCTCGCCCGCCAGACGTTCGATGCGCTGCACGCGGTCCCACTGTGAACCGAGCCTAGCATGGAAGACGATCTCAGCCAGTTTGGGCAGGCGCGCTTCCAGCGTCGTCCGGCGATCCTGTTCCCAGAAGAAGCGCGCATCGGAAAGCCGTGCGCGCACCACGCGCTCATTGCCCGCGATGATCGCCGCGCCGCCATCGCCCGCAGCGAGATTGGAAACGATCAGGAACTTTTCTGAAAGTTTCCCCGCCCCATCGCTCAGCGCAAAATATTTCTGGTTCTTGCGCATGGTGCTGATCAGCACTTCGGGCGGCACACTTAAGAAAGCCGCATCAAAGGCGGCGGTCAGCACCACCGGCCATTCCACCAGCCCCGCGACTTCCTCAAGAAGCTCGTCATCCTCGCGGAAGGTGAGGCCCGCTTTGCGCGCCGCCTCCAGCGCCTGTGTGGTGATTGCCGCCTTGCGCTCCTCGCGGTCCAGCATCACGAAACGCTGGGCCAGCTGGCGGCGATAATCCTCAAAGCCCGTCACCGCGAAGGCTGCGTTCGCCATCTGACGGTGCCCGCGCGTCATCGCCCCCGCACTCAGCCCGGCGATTTCCACAGGCACGACCTGCCCGCCCAGCAAAGCGAGGATCGAGCGTAAAGGGCGCACCCATTTCAGGCCGCTCGGTTCCCATGTCATCGACTTGGGCCAGGGAAAGCCGCGCACCACCTCAGCCAGCGCCTCGGCGATGATTGCGCTCGCGGCGCGCCCGGCCTTCTCGATGCGGGCGATGTAGAAATCGCCTTTCGGGTCGGCCTGCACGGCAAGCTGGTCTTTCGTCAGGCCGGTTTTTTTCAGGAACCCCGCCAGCGCCGCCTCGGGCGCATTGGTGCGCGGGCCTTTCAGTTCTTCGGAAACGGCGGCGGAAGCATCACGCACGCCATCGGCCACCAGTGTCAGGCGGCGCGGCGTCACGAACACACGCGCCTCGCTCACCGGCAGGCCGCGATCCGTCAGTGCACGGATCATCAGGCGCTGGAAATCCTGCGCCGCCTGCGCCTGCATCCGCGCCGGGATTTCTTCCTGAAACAGCTCGATGAGAAGTTCGGCCATGGCTCAGCGCCCACCCGCATTGCGCCGGTCGGTACGGCCCTGCGGACTGTCCATCCACGCTTCGGCGCAGGCTTTGGCGAGCGCCCGCACCCGGCCGATATAGGCCTGACGCTCGGCCACCGAAATCACCCCGCGTGCATCCAGCAGGTTGAAGGTGTGGCTGGCCTTGATCGTCTGTTCATAGGCGGGCAGCACATGACGCCATGCCGGAAAGTTCTCCCCCGCACGGCCCACGGGCGCTGCCAGCAAGGCGCCGGCCTGTTCTTCGGCTTCCCTGAACTGGCGGAACAGCACGTCGGTGTTGGCGTGTTCGAAGTTGAAGCCCGACTGCTCCACCTCGTTCTGATGATAGACATCGCCCCATGTCATATAGTCGGGCGAGTTCTGGTCGGTGGTGTTATAGGCAAGGTCGAAGCCATATTCGACGCCCTGCACATACATGGCCAGCCGTTCGAGGCCATAGGTGATCTCGCCCGCCACCGGGTTGCAGTCGATGCCGCCGACCTGCTGGAAGTACGTGAACTGCGTCACTTCCATGCCATCGCACCACACTTCCCAGCCCAGCCCCCAGGCGCCCAGCGTGGGGCTTTCCCAGTCGTCCTCGACAAAGCGGATGTCATGCACGTCGCGGCTGAGGCCAATCGCATCAAGACTGCCCAGATACAGGTCCAGAATATTGTCGGGCGCCGGCTTCAAAATCACCTGAAACTGATAGTAACGCTGGAAGCGGTTGGGGTTCTCGCCATAGCGCCCGTCGCCGGGGCGGCGCGAGGGCTGCACGAAGGCGGCCTTCCACGGTTTCGGCCCCAGCGCGCGCAGCGTCGTGGCGGGGTGAAAGGTGCCCGCGCCCATTTCCATGTCGTAAGGTTGCAAAATCACACAGCCCTGCTTTGCCCAATAGGCTTGCAGGGTCATGATGAGGCCTTGGTAAGACCGGTCGGGCAACGGGCTGGACATGGTGTCAGGCTCTAACCGCCAGCCCGGAAGGGGTCAACCGCAGCTATGCGTGCCCGTGGGCGCATGGACGCCGCATCGCGGGCAGCGTTCCAGCGCGGTGGGCAGGCGGGCGGCGATATCGCGGCGGATCTGGTCCTGCACGGCGCGCTTGCGGCCATTCCACCACAAGGCGGCGGCCCCGACGATCACGGCTGTGATGACCAGATATTTCATGACACTCTCAACGCCGCGCCGTTGCGCAGGATCGCCTCGGCCTCAGCGGTGAACTTACCATCCGCCCCGTGCAGCACCAGCCCGGCTTTCAGTGCGAAGGGCGCACGCGCGTTCAGCCGCCCCGCCACGACCACCCGCCTGGCCGCCTCGCCCGCACGCGGCCACAGGGGAAACACGCACACACCCCCAAAGCCTTTCAGCGCGGCCAGCATGTCGGGCACGCGGTCAGCGGGGATGATCGCGGTCAGCATGCCCTTCGGCTTCAGAAAGGTCCGCGCGCATTTGCACCAGCGCGCCAGCGCTTCGCCGTCGGCGATATGGGCGGCGCGCTTGCCCTCATCGGGCGGGGCGTCATCGCGCCCTTCCACGAAGAAAGGCGGGTTCATCATCACATGATCGAACCCCTGCACGCTCAGGCTTGTCGGCGGCTGCTCCACGCTGCCCGCGATGAAGCGCGCGCGCGCGGCCAGTCCGTTGCCCTCGGCATTGCGCGCCGCCATCGCCACAAGGTCCGCCTGAATCTCAAGCCCGGTCACATCGGCGTCGGCCACCCGCGCCGCCAGACACAGCGCCGCCACCCCTGCACCGCTGCCCAGCTCCAGCACGGCGGCGCCGTCGGGCACGGCGGCGGCCAGCATCACGCTGTCGACGCCCGCCCGGAACCCGCGCGATGGTTGATGAAGCTGAAGTCGCCCGCCCAGAAAGGCGTCATGTGTTTCGTTGCCGGGCGCGCTCATACGCCCCCTTCGACCGATTTCAGCGCGGCGTCCAGCGCCGCCTTCGCGCCTGCCGCGTCGTCTCCGGCCACCATCAGACGGCGCGGTATGGCGGCCACCGACCCGTCCAGCGCCGCCATATGGATGTCCATCAGGAACGGCTCATAGCCCGCATCGCGCAAGGCCGCCTCGGCGAACGACAACAGCACCGGATCATTGGCCCGCAACACTTCGATCATGACGGCCGTTCCCTCACCCCTAAATCCTCATGGCCGGGTGCGAAGCCTGCGAGAGCAGGTTCGCAAGAGCAATGACCCGGCCATCCAGCCT
>CAYMIJ010000012.1:12460-26761 GCA_964390465.1 uncultured Flavobacteriaceae bacterium
TTTTCGACTGGCGGCATCGCCTCCCCGCTCTGATCCCTAATAAATCCTCATGGCCGGGCATGACCCGGCCATCCAGCCTAGTTCCCAAACGCGCACTGGATGGCCGCCTCAAGGGCGGCCATGAGGAAGAACTGTTGTGCCAGACCCTGCAACCTATCACCCCACCCGCCATGCCCGCACAGACATGCCATCCACGCCTTGCTTTCACCCTCCCATTCCCCCCGTAAATCGGCTATCGGGCGATGGGTAAACTGCCCATACCGGGGAAATCACCTTGAGCGCTGCCGCACTCGCCAAACCACCCGCCGCCTCGCGTGATGCGCTGGATCATCTGATTGATCTGGTCGCCGCCGATATGGAGGCGGTGAACGCCACCATCACGGCCCGCATGGAAAGCGATGTGCCGATGATCCCGGCGCTGGCGGGCCATCTCATCCAGTCGGGCGGCAAGCGTCTGCGCCCCATTCTCACACTGGCGGCGGCGGGGCTGTGCGGCGTTCAGGGCACCGATCACATCAAGCTGGCGACGGCGGTGGAGTTCATCCACACCGCCACGCTGCTGCATGATGACGTGGTCGATAATTCCGATCTGCGCCGGGGCCGCAAGGCCGCTCACATGATCTGGGGCAATCCGGCCAGCGTGCTGGTGGGCGACTTTCTGTATTCGCGCTCGTTTCAGCTCATGGTCGAAACCGGCTCGGCTGAGATTCTGGGCGTGCTGGCCAATGCTTCGGCGGTGATTGCCGAAGGCGAGGTGATGCAGCTGGCCGCGGCCAAGAACCTCGAAACCACCGAAGAAACCTATCTGGCAGTCATCGCGGCCAAGACGGCGGCACTGTTCGCGGCGGCGGCGGAAGTCGGCGCGATGGCGGCGCACGCTTCGGCGGAACAGGTGCAGGCGCTCGCCAGCTATGGCCGGGCCATCGGCGTCGCCTTTCAGCTGGTTGACGATGCGCTCGATTATGACGCGGCATCGGCCACCATCGGCAAGAATGCGGGCGATGATTTCCGCGAAGGAAAAATCACGCTGCCGGTCATCCTCGCTTATGTGCGCGGCGCGGCGGATGAACAGGCTTTCTGGAAGCGGGTCGTTTCCGAAGGCCAGCAGCGGCCCGAGGATTTCGATGCGGCGGTTGAACTGGTGCGTCTGCGCGAGGCGATTGAAGACACGCTGAAGCGCGCGGCCACCTATGCCGATGCCGCCAAGGCGGCGCTCGCCATTTTCCCTGATGGCCCTTATCGGCAGGCGCTTCTGGCGCTCGCCGATTTCTGCGTGCAGCGGGCCTATTGAATGGGGCGCGCGGCGCTGGTGGCGGTGGCCTGTGCCGCGCTGCTGGCCTCAGCCCTTTCAGCGGCGGCCCTTGGCTGTATCGCCGCGCCCAAGCCCGGCCATCCCTCGCTCACCGCTCTGCCCGACAGTTACTGGCGCGGTCTGGCCGAATGGGCAGACCTTGAACCGGCCGAGCGCGACCTGCTCGCCCGCGCCTCCATCGTGCAACGCAACCGCAAGACCATGAATGGCCGCCCCTTCAGCAGCGAAGTGCCCGGCAATCTGGCGAAGGTGCCCGGCTATCCGGAACGTCTGTTCGTGAAGGACGGCGCTGAAAAACTCTCTGCCCTCATCGACGCGGTTTCAGTGCATCTCAAAAACGCGGATCCCGGCGGGCTGCTGAAACTCGGCAACACGTTTCGCGGTTACGACGAACAGCGCGTGGCATGGGCAAAAAATCTGGAACGCTATTTCCTTGATGCGAAGGCTGACCTTGCCGTGCATCTGAAGGATGGCCGCTATTCAGACGACGCGGTGTGTGCGCTGGCGGCGACCATCAATGCCCGTTACGCCTTTCCGGGCTATTCCAATCATCAGTCGGGCAAGGCCATCGACTTCCACACCCGCCACGGCAAAGACGGGCCGCTGCTCGACGCCGTCACCTCCGATGCGCCGGTCGGCGATACGGGCAAAAGCGTGAAGCAGCTGTGGTGTGAAAGCCCGATCTTCGTGTGGCTGCATCTGCACGCGCGCGACTACGGCTTTGTGCAGGCCCCGATTGATGAGCCGTGGCACTGGGAATACGACCCCGCCGCCGCCCGCAATCCGGAGCGGGCGGGGTTCGTCGCGCCCAGCTGCCGGAAATAGCGGTCAGGCGTCCTTTGGCCTGTTACGGATAGATCATCGAAATGGTTTCGGCGATGCAGGCCGGGCGGTCCTTGCCTTCGATCTCGATGGTCACTTCGTTGATCATCTGCAACCCGCCGCCTTTGGGCTCGATCGACAGCAGTTTCTGTTTCGCGCGCACCTTGCTGCCCACCGGCACCATGTTGGTGAAGCGCACCTTGTTCGAGCCATAGTTGATGCCGCGGCTGACACCTTCGATGCTCAGAATCTGCGAGCCGAGCCAGGGAATCAGCGAAAGGGTCAGATAGCCGTGCGCGATCGTCCCGCCCAGAAACTGCGTCGCTTTTTCGACATCCACATGAATCCACTGGAAATCACCCGTCGCTTCCGCAAACGTATTCACCCGCTCCTGCGTGATCTCGACCCATTCGCTGGCGCCGAGTTCCTCGCCCACATGCTTGGCGATGTCGTTGTAATGAATCTTCTTCATGAAGGTATGCCTTCCTCTCCAGTGAGTTGCGTGACAGCCAGGAATAAAGCCTCGATATAGGGATCTGTCACGCCCATACGTTCAAGTTCTGCGTGACAGCGATAAAGATAATCGCGATTGGTGCCCGTCTGCCCCTGCGCCAGGGCAATACGCGCGGCCTGTTGGTCAGGCGTCAGGTCAGCTTCGCAACGCGGATGTGCGGGGTTGATGACGAATGTGAAGGCGCGCACCGTGCCGCCATTTGTTTCGGCATCCAGCCATGTCGGCACATAGGCGCCGGACATCATTTCACGCATCCACAGAATGGATGTCTCACTTTCCACATCCGCCGCAACAATCCTGTGAACAGCGCCGGTCAAAGCCCCGCCCGGCTGGATGGCCAGCATCAGGCCGGGGCGTTCCGGCGTCGCCCGGCCCAGAGGCAGGGTCAGGCAGAAATTGCGGCGATACCCCGTCACATGGGCCGCGCGGCTCTCAACCACACGGATCGCCGGGTTCCACATCAGCGAACCATATCCGAACACCCACAGATCAGCGCCTGCCGGGTGTGCCGCAAGCAGCGCCCTCCGCGAGGCTTCCCGTTGTTCCTCGGTGAGAAAGGTATAGCCGCCCGCTTCCTGCACCCGCTTCATCAGGGCGGCGAGATTTTCAGGCGTGAAATCTTCGCGCCGCAACAATCCGTTGGCGTCGCGCGTGAAAGCAGGCGACGGCGCCTCAGACGATGCGGCTGTCACGCTTGCCCCAATACTGATCGCGGATCAGACGCTTGTAGAGTTTGCCGGTGGGATGGCGCGGCAACTCGGCCATGAAGTCAATCGAGCGCGGGCACTTGATGTGGCTGAGATGCTTGCGCGCATACTCCATCAACTCGGCGGCAAATTCGTCCGTCGCATCGGCCCAGTTGACGGGCTGCACCACGGCCTTCACCTCCTCGCCGAAATCCTCATTCGGCACGCCGACCACCGCGACGTCCTGCACTCTGGGGTGGCCGATCAGTACATTCTCGGTTTCCTGCGGATAGATGTTCACACCGCCCGAAATAATCATGAAGGCCTTGCGGTCTGTGAGATACAGGAAACCGTCGCCATCCAGCTTGCCGACATCGCCCAATGTCGACCAGCCTTTTGGGTTGCGGCTTTCCGCCGTCTTTTCCGGCGCATTGTGATACTGGAACTCAGGCCCGCCCTCGAAATAGACGACACCTTCCTCGCCCAGCGGAACGTCCTCGCCGTCCTCTCCGACGATATGCAGCACACCCAGCACCGCACGTCCGACCGTGCCGGGATGGGTCAGCCAGTCGTGGCTGTTCGTATAGACGAAGCCGTTGCCCTCGGTACCGGCATAGTATTCGTGAATGATCGGTCCCCACCAGTCGATCATCTTCCGTTTCACGTCAGCCGGGCACGGGGCCGCAGCATGGATGGCACATTGCAGCGACGAAAGATCGTGCCTGGTGCGCGCCTCGCCCGGCATCTTCAGCATACGGACGAACATGGTCGGCACGAGCTGGGTGTGCGTCACCTTGTATTTCTCGATGGCGGCCAGGAAGCCTTCCGGGTCGAAATGCTCCATGACGATCACTGTCCCGCCGTAACGCTGCACCGACATGCAATAGCGCAGCGGCGCGGCATGATAGAGCGGCGCGGGCGACAGATAGGTCATGTCCGGCTTGAAGCCGAACAATGCCTGGGTCAGCCCGAACAGATTGCCCGCATCCTCGATGGGCAGTCCGGTCAGCGGCACCTTCACGCCCTTGGGCCGCCCGGTGGTGCCGGACGAATAGAGCATGTCGCCCCCCGCCGTCTCATCGGCGATGCGGGTGGTTGGCTGAGCATCGAGCGCTGCCTCAAGGCTGACAAAGGGCGCAGTCGCACCATTTGTCATATAGAGCTTCACGCTAGGCATCAGCGATGCTGCTTCAAGCGCGACATTCGACATCGCCTGCGAGGTGATGAGAATTTTCGCGCCGCTGTCTTTCACAATGTAGTCCACCTCTCCGGCCGTCAGGCGCGACGAGATGCATGTGTAATAAAGCCCAGCCCGCTGCGCTGCCCAGCATATGGGCAGATAGTGGCGGTTGTTCTCCATGAAGATCGCGATGACATCGCCAGACTTCAACCCCAGAGACCGGAACAGCTGCGCACCCTGATTTGAGCGCGCCTCCAGCTCGCCATATGTCATCTGCTCGCCACTGGCGGCCATGATGAAGGCCGGCTTACCGGGTTGGGTGCGCGCGTGAACTGTTGGATGAGTCATGGCGTTTCCTGAAATATCATGATGGGTCGAGCGTAGGACAGCGCCGGGCCGCCGTCAAAAAAATCGGCGCTCGCCTTTTGCGTCAAGTCAAAGCTAGGATGGCGCATCAAGCTATGGAGATCGACCACATGGACTACAAGGAAATCACCTATGACGTTGCGGAAAAGATCGCGACGATCACCCTGCACCGCCCGGAAAAAATGAACGCCTTTACGGGCGTCATGATGGCCGAAATGATCGACGCCTTTGACCGCGCCAACAAGGATGACGGGGTGGGTGCCATCATTGTCACGGGCGCGGGCAAAGCCTTCTGCGCAGGTGCTGACCTTTCCCAGGGCGCAAAAACATTCGACTATGACGCACGCTCTGACCGGCCAGAGAAAGCCGGGGCTGTGAACGCCGATGGCAGCATTGACTGGTCGAATGACGGCGTGCGCGATGGCGGTGGCCGCGTGACGCTGAAAATCTTTGAAAGCCTCAAACCGGTGATCGGCGCGATCAATGGCGCAGCGGTCGGCATCGGAGCCACCATGCAGCTGCCGATGGATATCCGCATCGCCTCGGAAACGGCGCGCTACGGATTTGTCTTTGCCCGGCGCGGCATCGTGCCCGAAGCGTGTTCGTCCTATTTCCTGCCACGCATTGTTGGCATCTCGACCGCGATGGAATGGTGCGCCACGGGCCGCATTTTCGACGCCAGGGAGGCGCGCGAACGCGGCCTCGTCACCCATCTTGTGAAGCCGGAAGAACTCATCCCCTATGCCCGCGCACTGGCCCGCGAGATCATCGACAACACCGCGCCGGTTTCGGTCGCGCTGACCCGTCAGATGCTGTGGCGTATGCTGGGGGCCGATCATCCGATGGAGGCGCACAAGATCGACAGCCGCGCCATTTTCGCGCGCGGTCGTCAGGGCGATGCGCGCGAAGGCGTCGTGTCATTCCTTGAAAAGCGTCCGCCGGTCTATCCCAACAAGGTTTCAACCGACATGCCGGAGTTCTTCCCATGGTGGGAGGATCGTCCTTACAAGTAAAATCGGCGAGGTGTGATTGCACGGCGAGGTTCTGATTGCAGGCGGTGGGATCGGCGGCGTTGCGGCGGCGCTGGCCCTTGCGCGCGCGGGTTTTGCCGTTCGGGTCTTTGAAGCCCGACCTGACCCGACCGAGGCAGGCGCCGGGCTTCAGGTCTCCGCCAATGGCGTCAAGGCGCTGCGGGCGCTCGGCATTGAAAGTGCGCTGACAGCTCGCGCATCACGGCCAGAAGCCATCGAGTTGCGCCTGCCGGACTCGGGGCGCGTGGTGAGCCGCGTGGAGCTTGGTAAGGCACACGAGGAAGCGTTTGGCGCGCCTTATCTCCATCTGCACCGCGCCGACCTTCACGACATCCTCATGGATGCGGCCCGCGCCCACGCCAGTATAGCGATTGAACTTGGGCGACGTGTTCTCAGCGCCAGCCAGAGCAGCCAGTCTGTTACAGTGGACCTTGATGATGGTCGTCAGGTGAGTGGCAGCTTCCTGCTCGGTGCCGACGGTGTGCGCTCTACTTTGCGCCATGATGTCGCTGGACAGGATACGCCGCGCTTCACCGGTATGATGGCCTGGCGGGCCACGGTACCGATGTCGGAAGCGGAGCTAACCGTCCCACCGGTCGCGACAGTGTGGATGGGTAAAGGCCGTCACCTCGTCACATACCCACTACTGCCCCGACGCATGATGAATCTGGTCGGCGTCGTCGAACGCGAAGGCTTTCTAGAAGAAAGCTGGTCAGCTCAAGGTTCGCGCGACGAGATGATGGCCGACTTCGGCGGCTGGCATGCCGAAACCGACGCCCTGCTGGCACGAGCCGACCAGCCCTTGCGCTGGGCGCTTTACGACCATGCGCCACTCAGCGTGTGGAGCGCCGGACGCATCGCGTTGCTAGGTGATGCCTGCCATGCGACGCCGCCTTTTCTGGCACAGGGGGCCTGTATGGCGCTGGAAGATGCTGTCGTGCTGGCGCGCTGTGTGACCAGATTGCCCGATGATATTCCAAGGGCGCTGCGCGACTATGGCGAAGCACGGCACCAGCGCACCGAGCGCGTGCTGAAAGCCTCATGGGCGAATGCATGGCGCTTTCATCTGGAATCGCCACTGCTGCGCACGCTGGTCTATGGCGGTCTCGCCATCGTCAACGCTATTGCGCCGTCTGGCCCGGCCCATATGTTCGACTGGCTCTATAATTACAGTCCAATCGAGGAATGAATTTATATCTTTCAACTGACATCATCATGCACTGATATTTAACTTGAAATTTTACACACACTTATTACATCTAATTTTATGAAAATAGCCAGCATTGAAAAACACCTTAAGCCCTATAACTTGATCCGCGGGAGGAAGACAACAATTAACAATGCATTTGCATCACTTATTGCTTCTTATGATGATTATGATATAGTAAAAAAACACCTTGATAAAGATATTATCCAGCATTTTGAGCAAAATTCAGATGAATTGCATTGTGTTTATTGTGTAGATAAAAAGGCTGATGCCTGGGATCATATATACTCTTTAGTTAAAAATGGTCGATACAGCGGTTATGGAAATAAACTATACAACTTAGTTCCTTGCTGTAATAGTTGTAATGGTAAAAAAGGCAATAAAAACTGGGATGAATTTGTAACACAACTCCACTCTAATGACAAAAAAACGCGATCAAAAGTTATGAGAAAAATAAAATCATATGTGAAAAAATGCAAAAAAGATCCTATCATAGAAGAAACGGACAATCACAAAGAAATCAGAAAAATACAAGAAATAATATTAAAACTAATGGAGTGTGCAGACATATTGAGCAACAACATAAGGGGGAAATAATTAGTTTAAAGTGAATACATTTAATGTTTAAATCATCTGGACTTGATCCAGCACACCCAGCCGCACCGGCATATCTTTCAACAGATTGTCCAGCTGTGCGCGGGCCTGCGCATTGGATCGCTGCACGCGCTCGGCCAGGATCAACTCGTTCTTCTGGGTGTGCTCAAACCCGGTGAACTCGGTAATCCGCACCTTATAGCCATGCGCCTCAAGCAGAAGCGCGCGGATGGTGTTGGTGATGTGTGCACCAAACGCTCGGCGCTGGATTGGATGTCGCCACAGCGCATCCGTGGCGCCATGCACATCTTCCAGAAGCCGCGCCGCTTCCGCCTGACAGCACGGCACCAGCGCAATCGCGGCAGCGTCATGCTTCAGCGCATAGCGAATGGCATCGTCGGTTGCGGTGTCACAGGCATGCAGCGCCGTCACCAGCGAGACGCGCTGCCCTCCCGCAATCGCATCGGCCTGCGCTGAAGCGATGGGTGCGGCAGCGATCCGCACCCGTTCAAAACCGGCCTCCGCCGCAATGGCGCGCGCTGTCTCTGCCAGATCGGCGCGGGTCTCCACGGCACCCAGCACCCCGTGCCCCATTGGCCCGATCATGAGATCATAGAGGATGAGGCCGAGATAGGACTTGCCCGCGCCCAGATCAACGATCAGCGGCTCGGCGTCTTTCTCATAGAGCCGGTCGATCACCGGCTTCAGCAACTGCACCAGATGCAGCACCTGTTTCAGCTTGCGACGTGAGTCCTGATTGATGCGCCCGTCCGGGGTGAGGATATGCAACGCTTTGAGCAGTTCGCGCGATTGCCCCGGCCAAAGCCCGGTCAGGTCATCCTGTGCGTCAGGTGCACTCCCCTGCTTGCGGCGTGCCATGTTCAGCGCCCGATCTCGCCGCCACAGGCGTGCAGGCCCGACATATAGCCGCGCCGAAACAGCTCTGTCTGGTCGCCGGGGATGGTAGCGCGGGCCGTGCGCGACATCTGTGCGGCGGCGCATCCGGCCTCGTAACCAGCCCGAAACTCAGGGTCATCCACGGCAGCAGGCGTCGCACAGGCCGCCAGCATCAGAAACAAGGGCAATACGATCATCCTCATGGCGCGCAATCTGATGCAGGTCCGTGAAAATGCAACATGCAATGACTGAGGATTCATCAGCCCACGGACGAATGAACCCTAAAGCGAGTCAGATTTCCGGGTTCGAATCGGATCGTAAACAAAAAAATGATTAAAATCAGTGGGTTATTGAAGATTACGCTTGCGTGAGCAGGGCAAATCACTTCATGGTTAACACCAGATGAATACGGTGTCGGGGGATGCCTGCCCATGGGTAATGTAACAGTGACGCTGGATCAGGACTCACTTTTGTCCGACCAGCGAGAGGTTCTGGATTATTGGTCGAGTCTGAAAAAATGTGGCGGTCTGCCCTGCCTGAGTGATTTTCGCCCTGCGTCACTCGTCAAGCGCCTACCCAAAATCAGCCTGATTGACGCGACCCCCGAAGGCTTTCGCTATCGCCTCGCAGGCACCGGGTTGCGCGAGCGCTATAATATTGAACTGACGGGTCGGATGGCAGATGACGCCGCTCTTGGCGGCATGCAGGTCGCCTTATGGCAACAAGTTCTTCCGCGCGTGATTGCAAGCGGTGAAGGTGCCAGCGGGTTTATGCCTTTGATGCGGTCCGGTCGTATCGGTCTTGTTCAGGCGTGGCTGCGTCTGCCGTTGGCAGGGCGTGATGGACGTATCACCACCATTCTAGGCTATGATCGCTTTCTGCCACTGCAGCGCATGCCGGCTTATGGTGACGCTGAAGCCGCTCCGATTCTACATGCCTGGCAGACTACAAATGTTTCAGCTGCCCTCCACGCCACGGCATAACAGGACGAACCCGGTAAGGACTAAAGTCATATTTGGGTTGCACTGGCGATAAAGGATAGTTATCCTATCTCTGCCCATTCCCCGGGCAGGAGCAAACCCGTGCCGTCAGCGCCATCACATATCGCAGACAAAGAAGTTGAGCGCGAAGCCAGGCGCATCTTCCGCCATATGGAGAAAGGCTTTCTTGAACCACGCGGGCGTCACCTCTACGCCCTGGCCACGGCGCCGGGCGGACGCGCGAAGCTCTCAGTTCCTTCAGTTATGGTCATCGCCTTTGCCGCCCGCGGATGGGTGCAACGCGATGACGCGGGCTGCTACCATCTGACGCCGGTGGGCGCTTCGTCGGTCAAACAGCCATCGGCACTATCCCTTCCCGTCAGCACACAGGCGCTCTCGCCACTCGACTTTCTTCTGCGCCATGTAGAGGCCGACGGGACACATTATCTCCGGCCCCATCAGACAGAAGCGGCTCTACGACTGGCGACCGATTTCCAGCAGGCACAGATGCGTCCGCGCGTCACGACTAACATCGAAGCGCTGCAAGGTGGTCGTGTACCATTCGTCAACCGCACTGAGAACGCCAATGTCTCAGCCAGCGATGCCAAACGCCGCTGCCTTGCAGCGCTGGATGCGGCCGGGCCCGGGCTGGCTGATTTCCTGTTTGATGTCGTCTGTCTGGAAGTGGGTCTCAGCGACAGTGAACGTCAGCACGGCCTGCCGCAGCGCGCCGGCAAAGCGGTTCTGCGCATGGCTCTTGAACGTCTCGCCGTTCACTACGGCCTGCAATCAGGAACACGCCGCGAAGGCCGCATCGACGTATGGCGCACCAGCAAAGCTGGCGCGTTCAGCACCGCATAAGTGCATGTTTTCAGCAATCCAATCGTGTGGCTGCCGCCCACCATGCAGGTCGCGCGCGTTTGATGGCAATAGCAGCGGCCTGCGCCGACGCGTCGTCGTGAAACAGCGCAAAGCAAGTCGCGCCCGAACCTGACATGCGGGCCAGCAGCGCGCCCGTCTGCTGCCTCAGCGCGTCAAGAACAGCGCCGGTCACCGGCTGCATGGCTACAGCCGCCATCTCCATATCATTGCCGGTATTCTGAAGAACCGCAGCAAGATGCGCAGCATCGCGGATGTCGGGTGGCAATGCCACCATCCCAGAACCACGCCGCTGTGTGAGCCGTGCGAACACGTCTGCGGTTGAAACGGCAACGCCCGGATTGACCAGCACCACGGCCACGGCTGGCAGATCCGGGCCCGGCTGTACCTGCTCGCCTCGCCCCGACATCAGCGCCGAGCGGTTGAAGACACAGACCGGCACATCCGATCCGATCTCTGTGCCCAGCGTCATCAGGTCATTGCCGTCAGCGCCAAGCCCCCAAAGCTCGTTCAAAAGATGGAGTGTTGCCGCCGCATCGGCAGACCCGCCACCTATGCCCGACGCTGCGGGCAGTTTTTTTGTCAGACGCAGGGAAGCGCCCGTGTCAACGGGAATGCCATACGCGCGCGCCGCATCGCGCAGGGTATGGGCCGCTCGCAGCACCAGATTCTCGGCGTCCGTCGGAATGCTGGCCGCAAACGGACCATCCACCTGTAACGAGAGATCACGGCCCACACACTCAGCCTCAAGCGTGTCGCCCAATGCGGCGAAGGCCACCCAGCTCATCAGGCTGTGGAAACCATCGGCACGCTTCGTGCCGACATGCAGAAACAGATTGATCTTCGCACGGGCCAGCGCCGAAAGGCGGCTGTTCATTGCTGGGCTGCGCTCTCCAGCGCCTCGCCTGCCGCCAGCCCCGCCTCCAGCTTGGCTTTCACGATCGCCAGACGCTCCGGCTCCGGCTTCAGGCTGAGCGCATGATACCACATGAACTTCGCCTCCCGCTGACGACCGACCTGCCAGTAGGCGTCACCCAGATGCTCGTTCACCGTGGGATCATAAGGGATAAGCGCCAATGCCTTTTCCAGAATCCCGGCAGACTTGGGATATTGTCCCAGCCGGTAATACGCCCAACCGAGCGAATCCATAATGGCACCTTCGGTGGGCTGGGCATCGACAGCCCGTTGCAGCATGGCAAGCGCCTCATCCACATGCTCGTGCCGCTCGATCCATGTATAGGCCAGATAGTTCATCACCTCGGGCTGCTCGGGTGACAAGCTCAACGCCTGACGGAAATCGGCTTCGGCCTCTGACCAGCGTTTGGAACGTTCCAGCGCGATGCCGCGTGCGAAGAATAAAATCCAGTCGTCACGCGTAAGAGGCTGGGCCGCCTGGCTGATGGCGCGCGAATACGCTGCGACGGCTTCATTCCACCGCTTTGCGCTGCGATAGACATCGCCAAGTGCGCTGGCCGCCAGACTGCTCGAATCTTCACGCCGCTCCATTTTCTCCAGAAGAGCGATCGCCTCATCCTCGCGCTTCGACTTGTAGAGCAGGTCAGCCGCCGCGACATTTGATGTCACGAAATAGGGCGAGCCCTCCGGCACGGCCCGGTAGGCAGTGATGGCTTCATCAATGCGTTTCACCCGCTCCAGCGCGTGGCCCAGAAAGGCCGCCGCGCCATCGTGGGCCGGGTCGAGATAGAGCGCCAGACGCAGATAGACGATAGCGGCATCGCCGGTGTCGCCGCTGCTGACTGCGCTGGCGACGCCATAAAACCCTTCGGCAGCACCCTGCTGTGCCGTGCGGATGCGCTGTCCAACAGGCTTGCCCGCCCTCAAATGGTCACGCGCCAACAACACAACGGGATTACCGGGTTCAGTGCCAATTAGCGTATCCAGCACTTTCAGCGCATCGCCTGAACGCCCTGTGGCCTGCAACCATGATGCATAAGCGAGCGCCACGGTCAGGCTCTTGCCCGCAGTGGCGCGGTCTGCCGCGGCGAAGGCTTCATCCGCCCCGGTCGGATTATTGATCGCCTCTTCCAGTCGCGCCCTATGATAGGAAATGAAAACGTCCGAGGTTGCATCACCCGTCGGCGAAAGCAGCGCGCGGGCGCTGGTTACATCGCCAGCGCCAAAAGCGGTCCACGCCAGCGCAAGTGCGGTGACCAGATCAAGTCTTTCCGGCGGATGCGCAGAATCGAAATGGCCTTTTGCCTCAGCATAACTGCCCTGCTTCAGTGCGGTGACGCCCTTCACCAGCGGCGACAGGTCCGACAGCGGATCAGCTTTGGAAACGCTGTCCGCCAGACGCCCGGCCATTTCCATTTCGCCCGCTGCGACCGCGAACACGAAAGCCTTGGAAAGAATTGCCGCATTGTCAGGGTCACGCGCCAATACGGCCAGATAGCGGGCCGAAGCAACGCGTGCATCCCGCGTGGTGGCCGCATTGCTGGCGACGAGATAATCGCCATAAACGGACCCATGCGAGCGCAGATCATCGCCATCACCGCGCGCCGAAAGACCCGTGGTGCCACAGCCCGCAAGCGCCAGCATCACGGACAGCCCGGCAAGTCGGCGCCCGAAGGCTGAATGAACGCGCAAAGCTTTGTCCTTACATATTGGGATAATTCGGACCCCCGCCGCCTTCAGGTACGGTCCACACGATGTTCTGAGCCGGATCCTTGATATCACACGTTTTGCAATGGACGCAGTTCTGCGCGTTGATGACAAAACGCGGGTTGCCTTCCGCCTCACCCACGATCTCATAAACGCCCGCCGGGCAATAGCGCTGTGCCGGCTCGGCATACTTCGGCAGGTTCTCCTGAACCGGCACCGATGGGTCTTTCAGCTTCAGATGCGCCGGCTGATCTTCTTCGTGATTGGTGTTCGACAGGAACACCGAGGACAGCTTGTCGAAGCTCACCACGCCATCAGGCTTGGGATAGGCGATCTTTTTTGAATCCTTCGCCAGACGCAGCGTCTTGTAGTCAGGCTTGCCGTGTTTCAGCGTACCGAACAGCGAGAACGGGAAGATGGTCTGGAACCACATGTCGAAGCCGCCCAGCGCCACACCCAGATAGGTGCCGAAACGCGACCAGAGCGGCTTGACGTTCTTCACCCGTTTCAGGTCACGATAGACGTGGCTGGCCTTGTAGCTCTCGCTATAGGCCGTCAGTTCGTCATGACTGCGCCCTGCCGCCACCGCTTCGAACGCAGCATCGGCAGCCAGCATGCCGGTCTTCATCGCGTTGTGGCTGCCTTTGATGCGCGGCACGTTCACGAACCCTGCCGAACAGCCGATCAGTGCGCCGCCGGGGAAGGTCAGCTTCGGCACGGATTGCAGGCCGCCTTCGGTGATCGCGCGCGCACCATAGGAAAGCCGTTTGCCGCCTTCCAGATAAGGGCGGATCATCGGATGGGTCTTCATCCGCTGGAACTCGTCGAAAGGCGAAAGATACGGATTCTTGTAGTTCAGATGGATCACGAAGCCCGTGGCGATCAGCCCACCCTTCATGTGATACATGAACGTGCCGCCGCCCGTGTCTGATGTCAGCGGCCAGCCGAACGAGTGCAGCACCAGACCCTCGTGATGCTTGGCCGGATCAGCCTGCCACAGCTCCTTGATGCCGATGCCGTAGCTCTGCGGATCCTTGCCGTCATCCAGTTTGTATTTCGCGATCAGCTGCCGGCCCAACTGGCCGCGCGCCATGGCCTGCGTCAGCAGGCCCTGCAAGTCGCCCAGACATTCGCTGCGCTCGGCGATATGGCGGGCCCGCACCGTTGCCAGGTCGTCCACGTATTCGACCAGGTGGGTTGCAATCTCGAAC
>CAYMIJ010000012.1:26771-73998 GCA_964390465.1 uncultured Flavobacteriaceae bacterium
GCCACAGCTCCTTGATGCCGATGCCGAACTTCTGTGGCTCGCAATCCTTGTCGAGCGCGTATTTGGCGATCAGCATCTTGGAGAGAGAGCCGCGCACGCCTTCAGCGATCAGCGTGTATTTGCCGTGCAGCTCCATGCCCTGCGTATAACCGGACTTCTTCTCGCCATCCTTGCCGATGCCCATATCGCCGGTGGCGATGCCATAGACAGCGCCGTTCTCGTCATAAAGAACTTCAGCAGCGGCAAAGCCGGGATAAATTTCCACGCCCAGCGCCTCGGCCTCCGAGGCCAGCCAGCGGCACACATTGCCAAGGCTGACGATGTAATTGCCGTGATTGCTCATCAGCGGCGGCATCAGGAAATTGGGCACGCGCACACCGCCCGCCGGGCCAAGCACATAGAATCGGTCATCCACCACCGGCGTTTCCAGTGGTGCGCCTTTTTCTTTCCAGTCGGGGATCAGTTCGTTCAGTGCAACGGGATCGATCACAGCGCCGGACAGGATATGCGCCCCGACTTCCGAGCCCTTCTCGACCACGCAGACAGAAATTTCCTGCCCGGCTTCGGCGGCGCGCTGCTTCAGTCGGATCGCAGCGGAAAGACCGGCAGGGCCGGCTCCCACGATCACGACATCATATTCCATCGACTCGCGTGCCATGTTCAGCCCTCGCCCGTGAAAGACAGCCCCTTTCCGGGCCTTGCAGCACTTATCGGCGGCGACTCAGCGCGGGTCAATGGCGCAACGCTTTCGTTAGGGTAACGATCAATCCTGCCTTGAATCCGCCGTCTCTCCCCGCGAAAAAGCGTCATGACCGACACGCCCGCACCCGCCCCGACCTTCAAGTACAAGGCCTTCATCTCATATCGCCATGCCGACAAGGCCTGGGGCGAGTGGCTGCACAAGGCACTGGAGACCTATCCCGTGCCCCGTGAGCTGGTGGGCAAGACCGGACGGCTTGGGCTCATTCCGGCCAAACTGGGCCGGGTGTTCCGTGACCGCGAGGAACTGTCAGCCGCGCATGATCTCGGCAGCATGATCCAGCAGGCGCTCAGTGAGTCCGAAACGTTAGTGGTGCTGTGTTCGCCGCGTGCTGCACAGTCAAAATATGTGAACGAGGAAATCCTCACCTATAAGCGCATGGGGCGCGGCGATCACATCTATCCCATCGTCGTGGATGGCGAGCCCAACAGCGCCGACCCGGCACAGGAATGTTTCCCGCCTGCCCTGAAATACACGCTCGACGCGGAAGGCAATGTCACCTCCCTGCTGGCCGAGCCGCTGGCCGCCGACGCCCGCGAAAAGGCCGATGGCAGGGAAAATGCTAAGCTCAAGCTCATTTCCGGCCTTCTGGGCGTTGATTACGACCAGCTCAAGCGCCGCCAGCTTGAGGCAGAACGCCGCGCCTTCCGCCGCTGGCTTACCATCGCGGCCTCTCTGGTCGTCCTCTTTGCCGCCATCGCCGGTGTGGCCGTGTGGTCCTATCTGGAAGCCGAGCGCCAGCGCGAGATCGCAGTGACGGAACGCCAGCGCGCCGAAACCGAACGCGACCGCGCCGAACACAACATGATGGTCGCCACGCGCACGGCGGGCGAAATCCTCACCAATGTGAACGAGAAGATGGCGGGGTCTGAGGGCGCTCAGGCCATCGTGCTGCAGGACATCGCCATTCGTGTGCGCGATCTGCTCGATCAGCTCAGCGGCGGTTCGAATAACACCGAAGGCAAGGACTTCACCAAGGCCACCCGCGCCCGCGCCAACTGCAATATCGCAGACAGCAAGCTGAAAACCGGCGATGCGGCAGGCGCGCTGGCCGACGCCGAACGCTGCCTTGCCGATCTGCAACCGCTGGAGGCCATCTATCCCGATCCACTCACCTACAAGGCCGACATCGCGGCAGCGCAGGAAAAGATCGGTGATGCCAAAAATGTTTCTGGCGACCGCAAGGGGGCACTCGCCGCCTACGACCTTGCCCGCGGCCTCATCGATGAGCGTGTAAAGGCCAACACGCAGGATGCTGTCGCACTCACCGATTTCTGGCGCATCTGGATGAAGATCGCGGCCATTCTCGAAGCCGATGGCCGCCACGATGACGCCCTGCAGGCCTATCAGGGCTCGCTGAAAGTTGCTGATCTGCTGGCGCGCGACCCGTCAAACACAGAGGCCCTGCGCTCGAAATATCTCACGCTGAAAGCCATCGGTGAACTGAAATACGCGAAGGCTGACGTTGACGGCGCGCTGGCTGACTTCACCACGGCGCTGGAGTTGTCAGACCGCTTCCTGGCCCTGTCGTCCAATCCGCTCACCAACCACCTCAGCGAGAATGCTGCGCTGCATGGCAATGTGGGCGACATTCACTATGCCCGCCGCGACTATGCACAGGCGCTTGAACATCATCGCAAGGCGCTCGAAATCCGCCAGCGCCTCGCTACGGGCGACGCCAGCAATGTCTGGTTCCAGCATGATCTGTGGAAGGCGCTGATCCAGATCGCCCAGACCGAAGTGAAGATGGGCGACACATTCACCGCGAACAGTCACGCGAGTGACGCGGTTGCCATCGCAGAGCGTCTGTCCGCTGCTGATCCCAACCCGCTGTGGCAGGAAGATCTGGGGCTGGCCTGCTATGTCATGGCCGTCATCACCGCAACGGCCAACGACATCCCGGCATCACTCTCATGGCTCGACAGGGCAGAAACCGCACAGACGAAACTCGCAGCCTCAGACCCGGCCAATCAGTCCTATGCGGACGCGCTCGCCAAAACCCGCGCCACCCGCACACAGGTTCAGGCCCTCACCCCGACCCCGTGATGCTCAATCCAGCGTCTTGCGAAAGCGCAGCGCGGCGAGAGTCATCAGCACCAGCATCAGACCAAGAACGGCCAGCGCCTCAGGCCATACGTCAGCAATCCCAGCGCCTTTCAGCATGATACCGCGCGTGATGCGGATGAAATGGGTGATCGGCAGCGCCTCTCCGATCCCCTGCGCCCAGAACGGCATACCGTCGAAGGGAAAGACAAAGCCTGACAGCAGCACGCTCGGCAAAATCATCATGAACGACATCTGGATCGCCTGAAGCTGGTTCTCGGCGATGGTGGAAAGCAGATAGCCCAGCGCCAGATTGCAGGCGATGAAAAGCGCCGCAAGACCGCACAGCAGCACCACGCTGCCCTGCACCGGCACGCCGAACAGTGTCACCCCGGCGACCAGAATGATCGCCATCTGGATGAAGCCGACGATCACATAAGGCGCGATCTTGCCCAGCATGATCTCGGCAGGCGTCACCGGCATGGCGAGCAATGCCTCCAGCGTGCCCCGCTCCACCTCGCGGGTGACGGTCAGCGCGGTGAAGACCAATGTTGAGATGGTGAGGATCAGGCCGAGCAGTCCGGGCACAATGTTCTTCGCCGTGTTTCCGGTTGGGTTGTAACGCGCATGCACGCGCAGCTCGAACGGTTCGGGCACGGCCGGCACGTCACTCACCAGCCGCTCGCGCGCCAGGGCCAGGCGCATGGCGGGGGCCATCGCCGCCACCGCAGCGCCTGACGCCGCCGGGTCGGACGCATCTGAGGCGATCAGGATGGCGGGCCGCTCGCCGCGCCGCACCGCGCGTTCAAAGCCCGCCGGAATCTCGATGCCGAACGCCGCCTCGCCCGATCGCAGCGCCTCGTCCATCGCTGCGCCATCCGGCACTTCGTGTTTCACATCGATGAACGCCGTGGCTTCCAAAGCGCCCAGCACTGCGCGCGCGGCGGGTGTGCGCTCTCCCATCACCACGACAGCCACCAGATGGCGCGGCGTCGTGTCGATCGCATAGCCAAACAGCATCAGCTGCACGACCGGCAGCGCCACGATCAGGCCCATACTGCCTTTGTCGCGGAAGAGTTGCAGGAACTCCTTCACGATCATCGCCCACAGACGCTTTGGCGAAATCGTACTCATTTCATGTTGTCCGTGGCGCGCGACATCAGGTCGATGAACACATCTTCCAACGTCGCTGAGGCGCGCTCCCAGTGCAGCCCATTATCTGCGCGATGCGGCGCGATGGCCGCCTCAAGCGCCGCTTCATCGCGCCCGGCAATGTGCAGCGACAGGCCGAACGGCGCGATCATGTCGATACCGGGTCTGCCGGTCAGCGCCTGTTCGAGACGCGCCAGCGCCGCACCATCATCGGCGCTCACGGCAAATGTGTGCAGGCCCGACTGGCGGATCACCTCATCCACCGTGCCGCGTGTCAGCATCCGGCCATAGGCGATATAGGCGATCTCATGACAGCGCTCGGCCTCATCCATGTAATGCGTGGAAACCAGCACGGTCATGCCCTCCGCCGCGAGGCGGTGAATTTCCAGCCAGAAGTCGCGCCGCGCCTGCGGATCGACCCCGGCGGTCGGTTCATCCAGCAGCAGCAGTTCAGGCTGTGGCAACGTGCAGGCACCCAGCGCCAGACGCTGTTTCCAGCCCCCTGACAAAGTGCCCGCCAGCTGGCGTTCACGACCCTGAAGGCCCAGCGTCTCAACGGCGGCACGCGCCTTTTTTTCCGGCTCGGGCAATTCATACAGGCGCGCGACGAACTCCAGATTCTCCAGCACGCTCAGATCCTGATACAGGCTGAACTTCTGCGTCATGTAGCCGGTGCGGCGCTTGATCTTCTCTGCCTCGGTGCGGATGTTGAAACCAAGGCAGGTACCCTCGCCCGCATCCGGCGTCAGCAGGCCGCAGATCATGCGGATAGTCGTCGTCTTGCCCGAACCATTGGGGCCAAGAAAGCCATAGATGCGGCCACGCGCGACGGTCAGCTCCACATCGTCCACCACCTTGCGGCCACCGAACGATTTGGAAAGACCGCGCACGTCAATCGCCAGCGGCGTGGTCATTTCAGTGTCACCGTGACCGGCAGGCCGGGATGCAGTTTCTCAGCTTGTTCGGGCACCGCCTCAACCAGATAAACCAGCTTGGCGCGTTCGCTTTCGGAATAGATCACCGGCGGGGTGTATTGCGCGCTCGTGTCGATGAATGAAATCCGTGCACGGATGATCTCGGTGCATCCGTCGCAGCGCGCATCGATCGCACCACCCAGTGCAAGCCCGGCCTTCAACTCGCCCGATACGAAGAAACGCAGCTTCACCTGATCGGGTGACAACACTGCAACCACCGGCCGCGCCGGCACCACCGTTTCGCCCACACGGAAATACGTGTCCTGCACCATGCCCGCCGCCGCAGCGACGATCACCCGCCGCGCCGCGCGTTCGCTGGCATCGGCCAACTGCGCTTTTGCCAGCGCGACGCCAGCCTCCGCCGCCATGACATCCTCATTGCGTCCACCGGCGCGGCCCGCATCGGCAGCGCGCGCAGAGGCCTCGACTGCGGCATTGTCCGCCTTCCATTGCGCCTCGGCAGCATCGAGGTCAGCCTGTGAGATCGAACCACGTCCGCGCAGAGCACGTTTGCGCTCCAGCATCTGCTGCGAAAGCGCGGCCTTTGCACGCGCCTGCTTCACCTGCGCGTCCAGCACGGCGAGCTGTGGATCGGATTGCAGCGCCGCCCGCACACGTGCAAGCCTTGCCTCCGCTTCCGCCACACGCGCCTCCGCCGCCTGCACGGCGTTCGTCTCAAACGTCGCATCCATCCGCGCCAGAATGTCTCCCGGCTTGATGGCATCACCCGGCTTCACGACAATCTCAGCCACACGCCCGCCTGTTTCAGCAGCATAGAAGGTGGGGTCTGCCTCGATCCAGCCCGAGACGTCACGGCTGCCGCCATCACCACAAGCCGCAAGGCCCAGTCCCACAATGAAAACCAGACGTTTCACAGCACACCGCCTTTGATCGCCGTTTCGATCAACGCGACATGGGTGGCGATCAGCGCTGCTTCATCCAGCGTGTCGAAGGCCCCGAACGCGCCTTCCCACATCACCGCCATGATGAAGGGGGCGAACATCAGCTGCGGTGTACGCACCAGCCGGTCGGTCTTGAGTTCGCCGCGCTGGCGCGCCGTCTCGGCAATCGCCCGCACGAGTTTGAGCGCCCTGCTGAGAAAACGATCATGGTAGAACTGTGCAACTTCCGGGAAGCGCTGTGACTCAGCCATCAGGACGCGCATCACGCGGCGACGCTCAGAGCTCAGCACCTGGCTGCGGAAGTTTTCGGCGATCAGCGGCAGCAACGTGATGAGCGTTGGTCCATCCTTGGCCTGCGCCAGACTGCTCACCTGCTCCACTTTGGCGAGCACGGGTTCTACGGCGCGCTCGATCAGCTTGCGGAACAATTCCGTCTTGTTGGGGAAATACAGATAGACGGTGCCCTTCCCGACCCCCGCCTTCACCGCGATGTCATCGACCCGTGCCGACTCAAAGCCGTGCCGCTCGAACACCTCCAGGGCTGCATCCAGAATGCGTGTGGCCTTGTCAGGCCGGGCCTCGCTTTTCGCACCCTTGGCTTTTCTGCCTGCCTCTCGCGCCATGACTACCTTCACGCTCAACCTGAAATGACTGACTGGTCAGTCATATAATCCGACCGGCGCCGTTTGTCCACCCTCGCGTGAATGGATAGTGTGCGCCCAATGTCCGCCGAGACCATTCTCGATCCACTTTCCGCCCTGCTGTGGCTGCGCGATACCGGCGCGGATGATGCCGTGCTGGAAGCGCCTGTGAACCGCTATCTCGAGGCGCCAGAACGAGAGCCAGAACGGAAGCCCGAACCGACCGCATCACCGGCCCGAACCGGCCCCGGCGAACGGCTCACCCCGCGCACTACACCAGGCCGCCCCTCTTATGAATCCGGCACAGCGCGACAGATCGATGCTGGCCTGCGTCCAGGGGCAGAACTCGACCGCTCAGCAGATATGCAATCGGCCCGCGCACTGGCAGCTTCAGCCACCAGTCTTGCCGAACTGCGCGCCTCACTCGAACGCTTTGATGGCTGTCCGCTGAAGAAGTCCGCGACCAATCTGGTCTTTGCCGATGGCAACCCGCAGGCCGACCTGATGTTCGTTGGCGAAGCGCCGGGCCGTGACGAGGATGAAAAGGGCCTGCCCTTTGTCGGCGTGTCGGGCCAGTTGCTCGACCGTTTCCTCGCGGCACTGGGGCGTGACCGCAGCAATGTCTACATCGCCAATGTCCTGCCCTGGCGCCCGCCCGACAATCGCGAACCGGCGCTGGCCGAAGCCAGCGTCTGCCTGCCCTTTCTCATGCGTCACATCGAACTGGTGAAACCGAAAATCGTCGTGGCGCTGGGCGCGACGGCGGCGCGCAACCTGTTCGATACAACGGATGGCATCACCCGCCTGCGCGGTCACTGGCGCGATCTGACAGCGGGCGGCCACACCTGCCCGGCGATGGCGACCTTTCATCCTGCCGCTCTGCTGCGTCAGCCGCTCAACAAGCGCTATGTCTGGCGCGACCTGCTATCGGTCATGGATAAACTGGAGTCCTTCAGGTGATTACCCTCGCCCCGCCCCCGCGCCTTGATGAAACCCGCGCCTTCAAGCCCGTCCGCATCGCGCTCCTCACCGTGTCCGACACGCGCACGCTGGCCGAGGATAAATCCGGCGACATCCTTGTCGAACGGCTGACCGGCGCTGGCCACATCCTTGCCGCCCGCACGCTGGTGCGCGATGATATCGCCGCCATTCAATTATCCGTACGCGGATGGATTGCCGATGCGGCCATCGACGTGGTCATCACCACGGGCGGCACGGGCCTCACCGGCCGCGACGTGACCGTGGAAGCCATGCGCCCGCTCTTTGAAAAAGAGATCGACGGCTTCGCCGCCATCTTCCATGTCATTTCCTACATGACCATCGGCACCTCGACCGTGCAGTCGCGCGCCTGTGCGGGCGTAGCGAACGGCACCTATCTTTTCTGCCTGCCCGGCTCCTCGGGTGGCGTGAAGGATGCGTGGGACCACATCCTGAAATATCAGCTCGACGCGCGGCATCGGCCCTGCAACTTCGTCGAGATCATGCCGCGCCTCATGGAACGCTGAGCAATGGCACGCAAAACCGCCCTGCTTTCGCCAGAGGCGTTTGACGCCTATTGCGCCAGTCTGCCCGGCACCACGATGGTCATCCAGTGGGGCGGTGCGCATGTGTGGAAAGTGGGCGGCAAGGTGTTCGCGATCGGCGGCTGGGGCGATGGCGAGACACCCGCCTTCACCTTCAAGGTCACGCCGCTCGCCTTTGAGATTTTGCAGGAACAACCCGGCCTGCGCCCCGCGCCCTACCTTGCCTCGCGCGGCATGAAATGGATCCAGCACCACGCCGCCCCCGGCCTCGGCGCGAACGATCTCAAGGCCTATCTGAAACAGTCCTACGATCTCATCGTGGCAGGCCTGCCCAAAAAGACCCGCGCAGGGCTGGGTGTGTAAGGGTGGCTAACGGCCTGATGCGAGCCGAACGACAAGCGTTATGAGCCTTGATCCCGACGATGCGCCGCACTGCGCTTGAAGTTGAGAGACTTATCTTCATCCCGCACATCTGCGGAGAACAGCCTGTATGCTTTCCGAAACCGATGTCGACAAAGCGGTCGCGTATGCCTCCAGGTGCGTAGAAAAGTGGCTTACGGCCAAGCGCCATTGCCTTGGGGGTGGGGGGAGAGGAGCTAAGTGTCCCGGCCCGTCGGCAAACCGGGTCGGAGCTTTTTTATTGACTTGGCACATCGTCAGGATGCGGGGCTTGCAGTACGCGCTGGCACCAATATGGCGGGTCGCGAGGGTCAGCTTCGCCCGGTTCATACCAGCGATGCCCCGTCCACATCCAAACTTCCCAATCGTTGCCGCGCTTTGGTACTACATAGAAGTACCCTGGTCGGTCTTCGTTTAATTTGCGCGGGATAATCATAGTTCGGGTACGCGGACTTCCTGCAAAATCGACCCGTCGCTGTCGACCGAACAGAATGCCACCTTAACTTCAGGGAACTTCTTTCTGAACTTCGTCGAAAGTATCGCCTGAAATTCGTTAAACTCTAAGACCGCAAGGTTTTCGCCGCGCGCCTTGATACGGTAGAAGTTCAAGCCGCCGCTGAACTCTAGCTCAAAGTCGTCGTCGTAGGCTGCAAGGTGACGTTTCAAGTCGCCAACGGTAAAAGCGTCGGACATGCGATATTCCCCACTACGTTCGTGCTTGGACACAAACTGTAGCGCACAAAACGGGAACAAGTCTAGGCGAAGCCGGCCCCGCGCCTCGCGCTGTATGAAGTGGATCCAGCACCACGCCGCCCCCGGCCTCGTCGCGAACGATCTCAAGGCCTATCTGAAACAGTCCTATGATCTGATCGTGGCAGGCCTGCCCAAAAAGACCCGCGCGGACCTCGGTATCTGAAGCCGTGACTGTCAGGGCCGCGCTGTCGCCATGTCATAATGGCAGGCCGGACCTGCCCTGATTTTAGATGCTTTTGTCGAAAAGCGCGGTTCAACCACCTCAGCCCCCAGCGGCGCGGCCTGATTTTCCGAAATCAAAGAACGAATAAGACCAGCCAATGAGTATCAGGACAGAATGTTCTTGATTTGTTCTTTTATAGTGCTTACATTGTCAGCATGAACGCTCGTAATGCCCTTCGCAGCGTCGCGCCGCTGGCCCCTGTCCCCACTCCCCGCAAGGGCCGTGGCGCACTGACCAATGCGGACGGGCGTTACGAGCGGTTCAGCCATCATGCCGAAGCCGATGGCTGGCAGCGCGATCCCTTGCCCACTCGGGAAGGTGACGAGGCGCCCAAGCTGCGCACCACCGTGCTTTACGACGCCACACGCTCCATCATCGCGCGCAACACCTCGCCCGACCTTTCCTTCGACCGCTCGATCAACCCCTATCGCGGCTGCGAACATGGTTGCGTCTATTGTTTCGCGCGGCCAACCCACGCTTATCTCGGCCTCTCGCCCGGCCTCGACTTTGAAACCCGCCTTCTGGTGAAGCCGCGTGCCGCCGAACTGCTGGAGGCTGAACTCGCCGCGCCCGGCTACCAGCCGCGCACACTGGCGCTGGGCACAAATACCGATCCCTATCAGCCACTGGAAAGCGAACACCGCATCACCCGTCAGGTGCTGGAGGTGCTGGCCCGCCACAACCATCCGGTCGCCATCGTCACCAAGTCGCATCTCGTCACCCGCGATATCGACATTCTGGCCTCCATGGCGGCAAAGGGGTTGGCCAAGGTCGCCATCTCGCTCACCACGCTCGACCCCGCGCTGGCCCGCGCCATGGAGCCACGCGCCGCCACGCCCGCCAAACGGCTGGATACCATCCGCGCCCTGTCACGCGCCGGCATTCCAACCGCGGTGATGACGGCCCCGCTCATCCCCGCGCTCAATGATATGGAGATGGAAGATATCCTCACCGCCGCGCGCGAGGCCGGGGCCGTTGCGGCGGGTTATGTCGTTCTGCGCCTGCCGCTGGAAATCAAGGATCTGTTCCGCGAATGGCTCACCGCCCATGTGCCCGACAAGGCCGCGCATGTGATGGCACTGGTGCGCTCCATGCGTGGCGGGCGCGATTACGACGCGCAATGGTCGACCCGCCAGAAAGGCACCGGCCCTTATGCGAAACTCATCGCGCACCGTTTCCGTCTGGCGGCCCGCCGTCTTGGCCTCAACCAGCAATCCTTCCCGCTTGATGCCACGCAGTTCCTGCGCCCTCAGAAAGCCCTGACAAACCGCCAGTTGAGCCTGCTGTGACGGCGCTTTCCATCCACAGCTATCGTCCTTTGCGATTCGCCCCTGCGGCCCCGAATCGGGTTAGTGTGGCAGTCATGGTGCACGCTCCGAAACGGCGCGAGGCTTTGCTCACCCTCGATGGGGGCGGAGAGCGGCCGGATTTTGCCGCCGAGCGTCAGGTCGCAGCGCTTTATGGCCTGCCGGTCGTGGGGATTGATGAGGCCGGGCGCGGTCCGTGGGCCGGGCCGGTGGTGGCGGGCGCGGTGATGCTCGACCTGAGCCGCACCCCGCCCGATAGTCTCAACGATTCCAAGAAACTCACCGAAGCCCTGCGTGACCGTCTGTATGACGATATTCTGGAAGTGGCGCTGGGCCACGGCATTGGTGTCGTCACGGCGCAGGAGATCGACCAGCTCAACATCCGCCAGGCGACCCACCTCGCCATGCGCCGGGCGCTGGAGGCTCTGAACAAGGGGGCGGTGAAGCCCACCGCCGCGCTGGTCGATGGCGATGACGCCCCGGCTCTCGACATCCCCACCCGAGCACTCATCAAGGGCGACAGCAAATCCTGCTCCATCGCGGCGGCCTCCATTCTGGCCAAGGTCACGCGCGACCGGCTGATGACCGCCTTTGATACCGTCTATCCGGGCTATGGTTTTGCCCGCCACAAGGGCTATGGCACGCCGCAGCACGCACAGGCTCTGTTGCGGCTTGGTCCTTGCCCGATCCATCGGCTCACCTTCGCGCCGGTTGCGGCAGCGCGGGCTGCGGCAGATGAGTCACAACGGACTCATCCGCCCGCAATCTGACCGTATGGTTAATTCAGACCCCCTATATCTTGGGCCGCATTAACCCTCAGACTCCACAATCAGTTCTGTTAACACTTTGATTCCATTGAGACTCTTGACCGTGAGTCGCCGAAGACTCAGCGTTCGCGCCAACAGGTGGCGGGGTTCTCATGTCTCAGGCAGCGGTCATAACGAAGGGTGCGCGCGCGCCCAAACTGCCGGTCGACACGATCGTGGCGGGCGACTGCATCGAGGCGCTGAAAATGCTGCCCGACGCCAGTGTCGACCTCGTCTTTGCCGATCCGCCCTACAACCTCCAGCTTCAGGGCGATCTGCACCGGCCCGACCAGTCCAAGGTCGATGCCGTCAACGACGCATGGGACAAGTTCGCCTCGTTCACAGCCTATGATGCTTTCACCCGCGCCTGGCTGGCGGAATGCCGACGCATACTCAAACCCACTGGCTCGCTCTGGGTCATCGGCTCGTATCACAATATTTTCCGCGTCGGCACGATCCTACAGGATCTCGGCTACTGGATTCTCAACGACATCGTGTGGCGCAAATCCAACCCGATGCCGAACTTTCGCGGGCGACGCTTCACCAACGCACACGAAACGCTCATCTGGGCCTCGCCGGAAGCGAACGCCACCGGCTACACCTTCAACTATGAAGCGATGAAGCAGCTGAACGAAGGCGTGCAGATGCGCTCGGACTGGCTCATTCCGCTCTGCACGGGCGGTGAGCGTCTCAAGGGCGATGATGGCGCCAAGGCTCACCCGACCCAGAAGCCCGAGGCCCTGCTCCACCGCGTCGTCATGGCCTCCACCAAGCCCGGCGACATCGTGCTCGACCCGTTCTTCGGCACCGGCACCACAGGCGCGGTCGCCAAGCGTCTGGGCCGTCACTATATCGGCATTGAACGCGATGCCGGTTACATCAAGGTGGCGCGCGAACGCATCCGACAGGTCATACCAGCCTCAGCCGAAGACATTGCCCTGCCCAAGCCCAAGCGCGAGGAAGTGCGCGTGCCGTTCGGTCAGGTCATTGAACGCGGCCTGCTCGATCCGGGGCAGAAACTCTATGATCCCTCCAAGCGCCACGCCGCCCGCGTGAAGGCCGATGGCTCGCTCAGCGTCGATGGTGCGACCGGCTCGATCCACCAGATCGGCGCGCATGTGCAGGGCCTGCCCGCCTGCAATGGCTGGACGTTCTGGCACTTCATGGTCGATGGAAAACTCAAGCCCATCGACATATTGCGCCAGCAGATCAGGAACGAGATGGAAGCCGCCGAAGCTGCGCCCGCCCCTGTCGCCGCCGCTGCCTCAAGCACGAAGTCCAACGTCAAGCGCCTTCACGAACACCGAAGGTAGCCCTGCTTCAGCCAGCGCGCTGATGGCCACCCATTCGCCCGTCACGCGCGGGTACTTGGGCAGATGCGTCACATAAACATCCAGCGTCAGGCGGAAATGCGTGAACACATGCACCGCCTGCCCCGCCTGTTTGCGCCATGCCGCCTTCACCGGCGCATGGGCCAGAACGTCATCCGGCATCGTCGCCGCCCACTGCGTTGTCGGCACGCCCATCATGCCGCCGAGCAGACCCTTGGGCGGGCGGCGCACCAGCAACACATGACCATCGCATACCGCCACAAAGGCTGCGCCCGCACGCTCCGGCCGCTTCGCCTTCTCCGCCCGGCGCGGCAGGCTGTCGGCAATACCTTTCTTACGCCCCTCACATTCGGCCTGAAGCGGACACAGCACACAGGCGGGTGACTTCGGCGTGCAGATGGTCGCACCCAGATCCATCAGCGCCTGTGCGAAGTCACCCGCCCGCATGTCAGGTGTCAGGTTTTCGGCAAGGCGCTTAAGTTCAGCCTTTGCAATGGGCAACGGCGTTTCCACGGCGAACAGACGCGCCATCACGCGCTCGATATTCCCATCCACCGGCGTTGCTTTCAGCCCGAAGCCGATCGCCGCAATCGCTGCCGCCGTATAAGGACCGACCCCCGGCAGATCGCGCAAGCGCGCTTCGTCCGCCGGAAACATACCGCCCATCTCGCGCGCCACCATTTGCGCCGCGGCATACAGGTTGCGGGCGCGGCTGTAATAGCCAAGCCCCGCCCAAGCCCGCATCACCTCGTCCACCGGCGCGGCCGCCAGTGCCTTCACATTTGGCCACATGGCCGTGAACTTCTCAAAATAAGGCTTCACGGCTGCCACGGTTGTCTGCTGCAGCATGATCTCCGAAAGCCACACCCTGTATGGGTCGGCCCTCTCGCCCTTGGCGTAGCGCCATGGCAAGGTGCGGGCATGGACATCATACCAGGCAAGCAGCACAGCGCTGACCGGCGGGCGGGATTTGCGTTTCGTCACGGGCACAGTCATGCGCGGTGACGACGCAGCGGGCAAGACGCGCAGCCACCGTCGTGCGCCGCTTAAACTGTCGGCAACGGTCGGCCGCACGGCGCGTGAACTGGCCGCCGGACGCGGGCTTGATCTGCTGTCACTGGCCACGCGCTGGCGCGACATCGTGGGTGATGGTCTTGCCACGCATTGCCGCCCGGCTTCGCTGACAAAATCACGCAGTGGCGGCGCGATCCTCACGCTTTCCACCGAAGGCGGCGCGGCGCTTCTGGTGCAGCATCAGCAGCGCGAGATCATCGCGCGGGTGAACGCAATGCTGGGGCCAGATGCCATCACATCCATCAAGCTCATCCAGACCAGCGCTTTCGCAACCGCCGCGGCCCCGCCACGGCCCAAGCCCCGCCCGCCCGTTCTTGCCCCGCATGAAGAAGACGCCGTGCGCATGCAAACCCAGAAAGTCGCTGATCCCGACCTGCGCGACCGCCTGACGCGCCTGATGCGTCATGCCGTCGACGGTGCCAAGCGGCGCTGACCCATGCCCCATCGCCGTGCGCTTTTTCTGTCGCTGGGACTGACCATCCTGCTCATGCTCACAGCTGCTTTCGTGGTGTGGCTCTCACCGGCCCCAGCGATGACCGAAACCGATGCCCATGTTGAGCGCGTCCGCAATCTTCTTGCCATCGGCCCCGACGAAACTGGGCTTGGCAACAGGGCCGCGCCCATTCAGATGATTGAATATGCCTCCCCCGGCTGTGGCCATTGCGCGGCCTTCATCATTGAAACGATGCCACGTATTCAGAAGGAATGGATCGAAACGGGGCAGGTCTTTTATGTGTTGCGCGATTATCCGTTCGATGATGCGTCAACCGCCGCTATCCTGATCGCGCGCTGCGTGCCGACCGAACGGTTCTACCCTTTCATGGAGCTGCTGCTGCGCAATCAGCCCGCCTGGCATGAATCGTCTGTGGATAACCCAAGAGCGGCCCTGACTCTCCTGGCTGGTCAGGCTGGCATGACGGAACAACAGGTGGAATCCTGCCTTGGGAACGAATCGGCGCTCCGACAGCTCAGTCAACGTCGCGACGACGCCATGAAAGTTCTCAACGTCCGTCGGACACCGACTTTCTTCGTCAATGGCGAACGCATTGAAGGGGCGGCGGCGTTTAGTGAGTTCGAAACGAAGTTCAAGGCGCATCAGCCCGCGCCAAAATAAAATGAACAGGGCTGTGTTGGTGAAGGGGCGAGTCTGTCTGTGAAGATCACGCGCATCAGGATGTCGGGGTTCAAATCTTTCGTTGACCCGACTGAAGTTCACGTCGAGGCGGGGCTTACCGGGGTTGTCGGTCCTAATGGCTGTGGCAAATCGAACCTCTTGGAAGCACTACGCTGGGCGATGGGTGAAAACAGCGCCAAATCCATGCGTGGCGCTGGCATGGACGATGTCATTTTTGCGGGCACAACGCAGCGTTCGGCCCGTTCGATGGCGGAAGTCACGATCTTCATCGACAATGCCGAACGCACGGCCCCGTCTTCGTATAACGAATATGATGTGATCGAAATCTCACGCCGCATTGAGCGTGAGGCTGGTTCAGTCTATCGCATCAACGGTCGCGAGGTGCGCCAGCGTGATGTCCAGCTTTTCTTTGCCGATGCATCTACCGGCGCGCATTCACCTGCGTTGGTGCGACAGGGGCAGATCGGCCAGATCATTGCAGCCAAACCGCTTCAGCGGCGTGCAATTCTGGAAGAAGCGGCCGGTATTTCTGGGCTTCACACGCGTCGCCACGAAGCAGAACTGCGTCTACGAGCCGCAGAAACCAACCTCAACCGCCTGAATGATGTCATCGGCGAACTGGAAACACAGCTCGCCACTCTGAAACGCCAGGCACGTCAGGCAACCAGGTATCGCAATCTGTCAGGACTGATCCGCGAAGCTGAGGCGATCGCGCTACACCAGCGCTGGACAGGCGCGGCAGAAAGTGTTGCAGGTGCGGAAGCTCAGGCAGCCGAGGCGGAACGTCTGACCGCAGATGCAACCGCAGCCGCTGCTGCGGCGACTGTAAAGCAGACAGAAGCGCATGACGCCCTGCCTGAATTGCGCGAGACAGAAGCAGAGCGTGCCGCCGCCTTTCAGCGCCTGCGCCTTGAACGCGAACAGCTTGATGCCGATGAACGCCGCGCACGCGAAGCCATTGTGCGCCTGCAGCGCCAGATCACCGAAATCGCGGCAGACATTGCGCGCGAAACGGAGCGCGGTGCCGACGCCACGCGTATGGTGGAACAACTCGCTGCTGAAATCGCTGAGATCGAATCCTCGGACGCCGGGCGCAGCGACGCTCTTACCACAGCAGATACAGCGGCGCGCGACGCGCAGACAGCCCTGCTTGAAGTGGAAGGCAATCTTGACACGGTGCGCGCAGAAGCAGCACGCCTCACCGCCCGCCGTCAGGCGCTTGAACGGGCGCGCGCCGATTCCGAACGCCGTCTACAGCGATTGGTCGAACAGCTCACCGCAAATGGTACTGAGAGACAACGGGCTGAAGAAGACGCCGCACGCGCCCCTGATGCGACACACGCAGGCAAAGCAGTCATTGAGGTCCGCAATGCGCTTGAGGCGGCCCGTCAACACCTCGCTGCCTGTGAAAGCGAGCGTCAGTCGAGCCTTCGACGTCTTGAGGAACTGCGCGAACCGCTCGCGTTGGCAGATCGTGAAACTTCACGTCTCAGGGCTGAGGAAAAAGCCATTGCCGGCCTGCTCGGTGCAGGTGGCGGTCTGTGGCCCAAGCTTGTGGATTCGCTGAAGGTAGAACGGGGTTTTGAAGCGGCCGTCGCGGCGGCCCTGGGCGATGATCTCGACGCACCGCTGGATGAAACAGCGCCCATGCACTGGCGCGGCCTACCCGCACTCGACAATCCGACCGCCTTGCCCGACGGCGTTTCGCTTCTATCACTTCATGTTGGTGCGCCAGAGGCTCTTGCCCGCCGCTTCAGCGCCATCGGCATTGTCGACGCCAGCGAAGGCGACCGCCTCCAGCCGCTGCTACTGCCAGGACAACGGCTCGTCAGCCGTGAAGGTGCATTGTGGCGCTGGGATGGTTTTCGCAGCGCTGCTGACGCGGAAACCCCTGCGGCGATCCGCCTGGCGCAACGCAACCGCCTGGACGTTCTGGCGCAGGAGATCGCTGAAGCCGATCGTGCTGCAGCTGACGCACGTCAGGCATTCCATGATGCGCGGACGCAAAGCGAAACGCAGGCGGAAGCAGAACGTACGGCACGTCAGTCTGTCCGCACTATCGAACAGACAGTCGCCTCAGCCGAACGGGCTCTGGCAGAAGCGGAACGTGAAGCCATCCGTCACTCCTCGCGCGCTAATGCGCTGAATGAAACGGCGCAGCGCCTGACCAGTGAACATGCAGAAGCTGACCGCGCACTGGGCGAAGCAGTTTCTGAGTTCGCCGCGATGCCACCTGCAGACTCTTTCACGCCACAGGTGACTGCGCTTCAGGAAAAGGTTTTGTCTGCCCGCTCTGCCGCGACCGAGGCCCGCGCCACTGTGGAAAATGCTCGGCGCGAGATCGCCACCGCCGCTGCGCGTCTGGCGGCGGCACGCCGTGAACATGGTGACTGGACACGTCGCGCTACGTCGGCGGAGCAACAGATCGGTTCACTCAGCACGCGCAAGACAGCCAGCGAGTCAGAACTCGCTGCCGTCAATGCCATACCGGGTGAGATTGAACACAAACGCACTGCACTCCTTAACGCGATTGGTGAAGCCGAAACGGCGCGATCACAGGCGGCCGAAGCGCTTGCCGCAGCTGAGGCTGTTGCTGGTGATGCTGACCGGCTTGTGCGACTTACGGGGGTTACCCTGGCCGACGCGCGTGAGGCGCGGGCCCTGAAAACGGCAGCACTTGAAAATGCGCGTCAACGGCTTGCTGAAACCGCCGCGCGTGTCCGTGAGACCATGGACTGCGAGCCAGGCGAACTGCTGGCGAAATCAAATCTGAAGGAAGGCGATGATCTGCCGGCGCTCGACCAGATTGATGCCAAGGTTGAACGTCTGAAGCGCGAGCGCGAAAGTCTTGGTGGCGTCAATCTGCGCGCCGATGAAGAAGCGCAGGAATACGAGACGCGGCTTGTCTCGATGCAGGCTGAAAAGGCCGATCTTGAAACGGCGATCTCCAAACTGCGTGGTGCCATCGGCGCGCTCAACCGCGAAGGGCGCGAACGCCTGCTTGCCGCTTTCGATACGGTCAATGGTCACTTCAAGAGGCTGTTTACGACGCTCTTCGGCGGCGGTGAGGCAGAACTGAAGCTGACGGAATCAGATGACCCGCTTGAGGCCGGTCTTGAAATCATCGCCAAACCACCCGGCAAGAAACCTGCCACGCTCTCGCTCTTGTCGGGTGGTGAACAGACGCTGACGGCGCTTTCGCTCATCTTCGCGATCTTCCTGTCGAACCCCTCGCCCATCTGCGTGCTGGACGAAGTCGATGCGCCACTGGACGACGCTAATATCGAGCGCTTCTGCAATCTGATGGACGAAATGACAAAGCTTACCGAAACGCGTTTCCTCATTATCACGCACCACGCTTTCACTATGGCACGCATGGACCGGTTGATGGGTGTGACGATGCAGGAACGTGGCGTCAGCCAGCTTGTCTCGGTCGATCTTGCTGGGGCAGAACGGGTGCTTGCCGCAGAATAAGCTGGTCACATCTTCGATGCTTAACCCCGAGAATATGTCTCGGATTCAGAATGTGTGGATACGGCAAGCTTGCAACACTGAAACAACGGCAAGTCCTTCATAGGCCCAATAGCAATGGAGCAACTATCCGAGGATATTCTGAAATCAGTTAAGCCCAATCGCTTTTACATGGGCTGCAAGCGCGGTATTGACTGGATTATCGCACTGACCCTTTCAGTTTTATTGTCGCCCCTTTTCATCGTGGCGGCACTTGCCATCAAGTGCGAGACATCAGGCCCAATTCTCTATTCGCAGCGCCGCATTGGTTTCCGAGGCGCGCCATTTATCATTTATAAGTTTCGCACCATGCAGACCTGCGACACTTCAGAAGCAGATGATAAAGACCGCGCCATGACAAGACCTGATGATGCCCGGGTTACAAGAGTTGGCCGATTCCTGCGACAAACGCGCTTCGACGAATTGCCCCAACTGATAAATATACTGAAAGGCGACATGAGTTGGATCGGTCCTCGACCTGAGAGTGAGTCGCTTTCACATTGGTATTCAGAACAGATCGCATTTTACCATTACCGACATATTGTTCGCCCCGGCATTACCGGATGGGCGCAAGTCAATCAGGGACATGTCACATCTATAGATGATGTTATGAAAAAACTACGATATGATCTTCATTATGTGTGTAATTTATCATGGCTTATGGACATTCATATTATATTTAGAACCATACATGTGGTAATGACGGGGGCTGGCGCCCGCTGATCCTCGTTCCATTGCACATACTGCATTCAGAAAATAACTCAGTCAGGCCCTGCCCCGTTTATGAACCCGCAGAACATTTCCAAAGAAAACGGGTTATGATTTTCATAGGCGGCAAAGTGGCTGACAACAGGCGTCGGTGTTGACCTCGCCCCGTCAATGACCCAAATCCCGGCCATGCGTCCGTCTTTGATTTCTGATCTCACCGCCGCCATGGGTGCGGCCTTTTCCGCTGAGGGGCTCGATCCCGCGCTCGGCCGTGTTCAGCTATCTGACCGACCCGACCTCGCGCAGTTCCAGTCGAACGGTGCGCTGGCCGCTGCGAAGGCCGCAAAGGAAAATCCACGCGCCCTGGCCGAACGCATTGCAGCACGGCTCAAGGCCGACACACGGTTTGAAAAAGTTGAAATCGCCGGGCCGGGTTTTCTGAACCTTACCCTCACAGATGCCGCGCTGAATACGGCGCTCGGCACAGGCGATGCGCTGCTCGCGGCTGACGCTACGGGTGTGCGCGGCAAGATCATTCTTGATTTCGGCGGGCCGAATGTCGCCAAGGCGATGCATGTCGGCCATCTACGTTCGTCGATCATCGGCGATGCGCTGCAACGTCATTTCCGCTTTGCCGGATATGATGTCACCAGTGACGTGCATCTGGGTGACTGGGGCAAGCCCATCGGCATGTTGATCACCGAGCTGAAACGGCGTCACGGTGATCTGCCCTATTTCCGCGATGGCTTTGAAGGCCCGTTCCCTGCCGAACCGCCGGTCAGTATGGAGGATCTGGAAATCCTCTATCCAGAAGCGGCTTCTGCCTGCAAAGCCGATGCGGCGCGAGATGAAGAAGCGCGCATCGCCACGATGGAGCTGCAACAGGGCCGCGCCGGATATCGTGCTTTGTGGCGCCATTTCATCGACGTGTCGATTGCCGGCATCAAGCGCGAGTTCGCCTCGCTCGGCGTCAGCTTTGATCTCTGGAAGGGCGAGGCCGACGTCGATGCGCTGATCGCACCGATGCTCGACGACATGAAGGCGCGCGGCATCGCCGAGTTGGATGATGGCGCGCTGATCGTGCGTGTGGGCGAATCCACCGACAAAAAGGAAACGCCCCCGCTGATCCTTGTGAAGCGTGATGGCGGCGTTCTTTATGAAACCACCGATGTCGCCACCATCATCGACCGTGTGCGCGGCCATGACCCTGATCTGATCCTCTATGTCGTGGATCAGCGTCAACACGAGCATTTTGAAAAAGTGTTCCGGGGCGCGCGCAAGGCGGGCTATGCGGGCCGTGCGGCGCTGGAACATGTCGGCTTCGGCACGATGAACGGCATCGATGGCAAGCCGTTCAAGACCCGCGCGGGCGGTGTGCTGAAGCTCTTTGATCTCATCGCCATGGCGAAGGACGAGGCAGGCAAGCGCCTCACCGAACAGGGCATCGGCGCAGACTATCCCGAAGACGAGCGGGCCGAAGTGGCGCGGCAGGTGGGCCTTGCTGCCATCAAGTTCGCTGATCTTTCGAACTACCGCCTCACCAACTACATCTTCGATCTGGAACGCTTTACGCGCTTTGAAGGCAAGACCGGCCCTTATCTGCAATATGCGGCAGTGCGTATCAAATCCCTGCTGCGCAAAGCCGCAGACGAAGGTGCAAAGCCTGGTCTCATTTCCATTCAGACATCTGAGGAACGTGATCTGGCGCTGGCCCTGCTGCGTTTTTCGGATGCACTGGAAGAAACGCTGAAGACCCGCGCACCGAACGTCATGTGCGATTACGCCTTCAGCGTGGCGCAGCGTTTCTCATCCTTCTATGCCGCGCATCATATCCTCAGCGCCAATGACGCCGCTTTACAGGCTTCGCGCCTTGGCCTCGCAAGCCTGACGCTGAAAGCACTCGAAACCGCGCTTGGCCTGCTCGGCATCGAGGTACCGGAACGGATGTGAGGGTTGCTGCCGGGGTGATCGCACCCCATCTCATGGGAAAGTCATTTGAAAAGGCGTCATGAGATGAAAGAGGTCGCAGCGATCCTGCAAAACCCGAACGGTCATTGGGTGGGTGACGGATTTCCCGTGCGCTCGCTGTTTTCATATCAGCAAGGTGCCGCCGCACTCAGCCCCTTTCTGCTGCTCGACTATGCCGGGCCTTACGATTTTCCTCCAGCCAACACGCCACGTGGTGTTGGCGCACATCCCCATCGCGGCTTTGAGACGGTTACCATTGTCTATGAAGGCGAAGTGGCACACCGCGATTCAGCAGGTCATGGTGGAGAGATCGGCCCCGGCGACGTGCAGTGGATGACGGCGGCATCGGGCGTCGTCCACGAAGAGTTTCACGCACCCGGCTTCATGAAATCCGGCGGCCTTTTCCGCATGGTCCAGTTGTGGGTCAATCTGCCCGCGAAGGACAAGATGACGGCCCCGCGCTATCAGGCGATCACCGCGGCAGACATTCCATCCGTCGCCCTGCCTGATGATGCGGGCAGCCTTCGGGTGATTGCCGGGGCGTATGGCGGTGTCACTGGCCCTGCCCGCACCTTCACCCCCCTCAATATGTGGGACATGCGGTTGAAAGCTGGCAAAGCCGTCACCCTTGATGTGCCTGAAGGGCACACGGTCCTGCTGATCGCCCTTTCCGGGCGCATCACCCTGAATGGAAAAACGGGCATCGACGCCGGTGAAGGCGCCCGCCTCGAACGACACGGTACGCAGGTCAGGATGATGGCAGAGAATGATGCCTTGGTGCTGGTGCTGACCGGCGCGCCGATTGACGAGCCGGTCTTCGGCCATGGCCCCTTTGTCATGAACACACGGGCTGAAATCTTTCAGGCGATTGAGGACTTCAACGCTGGCCGGTTCGGGCGACTGGCCTCTTAGGCGCAATTGACTCTTGCCCGCCGCCCCTCTACGCCCGGCGCATCGTCAGCGCCCAACGGGAGTCGCGTGCTGTCGGCCAAGCAAATGATCCCTAGCGGGAGAGCCCGGATGGCATCCATCCGGCGCCGAAGGAGCAACCGCCCCGGTAAACTCTCAGGCACCCAGGACCGCAAGGGGGATGAGCGTCTGGAAAGTGGCGAAATCCGTTTCGCCCACCGACGGGGTAATGGCCGGCCATTCAGGCGGCACGAAATCTCTCAGGTCACATGACAGACGGGGCAGCGGCGTGGATGTCCACGGCGCTCAACCTGTCGGCATGTGAGGATCTGAGTGAGCGTTAAACAAACACAATTGAACGCCCTGCACCGTGAATGCGGTGGCAAGATGGTGCCATTCGCTGGCTACGACATGCCGGTGCAGTTTCCCACCGGCGTGCTGAAGGAACATCTCCACACCCGCGCTGCCTGCGGCCTGTTTGATGTCAGCCATATGGGCCAGGCCTGGCTGACGGGCGACGACATCGCAGCGCGGTTTGAAACGCTGGTGCCGGGCAACATTCAGGAACTCAAGCCCGGGCAGATCCGTTACACGCTGCTGCTGAACGATCAGGGTGGCATTCGTGACGATCTGATGGTCACAAGGCCATGGAATGGCGCGGATGGCCGCTCGCTGTTTCTGGTGGTCAACGCTGCCTGCAAGGACGCTGACTTCGCGCATATCGCCGCCAGCCTGCCGGGCGCCGAGCTTCATCGTCTGGAAGACCGCGCGCTTCTGGCGCTGCAGGGTCCGAAGGCCAGTGCCGTTCTGTCGCGCCTGGCACCGGACTCCGCCACGATGACCTTCATGACGGCCGCGCCGCTGATGACCCTCGGCCATGAATGTTATGTCAGCCGCTCAGGCTATACGGGCGAAGACGGCTACGAAATCTCGGTGCCCGGTGCAGCAGCGGAAGAAATCGCCCGCCGCCTGCTGGCTGACAGCGACGTTCTGCCCATCGGCCTTGGCGCGCGCGACAGCCTTCGGCTTGAAGCGGGCCTTTGCCTTTATGGTCACGACATTGACGAAAACACATCTCCGGTCGAGGGCGCGCTCACCTGGGCCATTGGCAAGCGCCGCAAGACGGAAGCGAACTTCCCCGGCGCCGCGCGTATTCTTTCAGAATTGGCGGTCGGACCCGCCCGCAAGCGCGTTGGCATCCTGCCTGC
This sequence comes from uncultured Flavobacteriaceae bacterium, assembly GCA_964390465.1. Lineage (GTDB taxonomy): Bacteria > Pseudomonadota > Alphaproteobacteria > Micropepsales > Micropepsaceae > JADZAI01. The sequence goes on from CAYMIJ010000012.1 coordinate 50,098, forward strand.
TGACAAAGCTCCCGCCCGCGAAGGCACTGAAATCCAGTCCGCAGACGGCAAGCCCATTGGCATCGTCACCTCAGGCGGCTTCGGCCCGACGCTGAACGGCCCGATGTGCATGGGCTATGTCGAAACGCCCTTCGCTGCTGATGGCACCCAGGTTCAGCTCATCGTGCGCGGACAGGCACGGCCTGCCCGCATCGCGCCCATGCCTTTCGTTCCACAAAATTACTACAGGGGTAAATGATGACCACCTATTACACCGAAGAACATGAATGGCTGAGCGTTGAAGGCGGCATCGCCACGGTCGGCATCACACGCCATGCGGCAGAACAGCTGGGCGATGTGGTGTTTGTGGAACTGCCCGCCATCGGCAAGGTGCTGACCGCCAAGGGCGAAGCAGCGGTCGTGGAAAGCGTCAAGGCCGCCAGCGATGTCTATGCACCGGTGTCGGGCGAAGTGGTCGGCGCGAATGACGCCATCGCCGCTGAACCGGCCAAGGTGAACGAAGATCCCGAAGGTGCGGGCTGGTTCTTCAAGGTCAAACTCGCCAATGAAGGCGAGCTTTCTGGTCTGATGAACAAGGCCGCCTATGACGCCTTCGTCGAAGCCAACGGATAAGACCCATGCGCTATCTGCCCCTGACGCCGGATGACCGGCGCCAGATGCTGGACACCATCGGTGCGGCATCTGTGGACGCGTTGTTCGTGGATGTGCCGGAAGCGGCGCGTCTGAAGGCGCATGTCGATCTGCCGCGCGTGATGGGCGAGATGGAGGTCGAGCGTGACCTCGGTAAGCTTGCCGCGCGCAACATGACCGCTTCGTCGGTGCCGTTCTTTGTTGGCGCAGGCGCCTACAAGCATCATGTGCCGGCCAGCGTCGATCACATCATCCAGCGTTCGGAGTTCCTCACCTCCTACACGCCCTATCAGCCGGAAATCGCACAGGGCACGCTGCAATATCTGTTCGAGTTCCAGACGCAGGTTGCCGCGATCACCGGCATGGAGGTCGCCAACGCCTCCATGTATGACGGCTCCACGGGCGCGGGCGAAGCCGTGCTGATGGCGGCCCGTGTGACCAAGCGCCAGAAGGCGCTGCTGTCGGGCCGTCTCCACCCGCATTATGCCGAAGTCATCCGCACGGTATGCGGTGCGGCGGGCGCCGGCATGACGATCGAAAGCCACAGCGCCGATGCGCGCAGCGTGGAAGACCTGATCGCCCGCATTGATGGCGAAACAGCCTGTGTCGTTGTTCAAAACCCGGATGTGTTCGGCAATCTGGCTGACCTCAAGCCGCTGGCTGAGGCCGCGCAGGCCAAAGGCGCACTGCTGATTGTCGTGGTGACGGAAGCCGTCTCGCTCGGTCTGGTGACGCCACCCGGTCATATGGGTGCCGACATCGTGGTTGCCGAAGGTCAGTCGATTGGCGTCGGGCTTCAGTTCGGCGGGCCTTATGTCGGCCTCTTTGCCACGCGCGAAAAATACATCCGCCACATGCCAGGGCGCCTCTGCGGTCAGACGGTTGATGGTCAGGGGCGGCGCGGCTTCGTGCTGACTCTCTCAACACGCGAACAGCATATCCGCCGCGAGAAGGCCACCTCGAACATCTGCACCAATTCCGGGCTGATGGCGCTGGCCTTCACCATTCATATGACACTGCTGGGCGAACAGGGCCTCAAGCGTCTGGCGCTGCTCAACCATGAAGCGGCCTGCGATCTGGCTGATGCGCTGGCCGCCGTGAAGGGCGTTGAGGTTCTCACCTCTGCCTTCTTCAACGAGTTCACGGTGAAACTACCCAAGGCAGCAGTGGGCGTCGTCTCGGCCCTCGCCCGCAAAGGCATACTGGGCGGCGTGCCTGCATCGCGGCTTTATCCCGGCGAGAAGGCGATGGAGAATCTGCTGATCGTCGCCGCGACAGAAGTGAACACCGATGCGTGCCGTGCAGCTTTCGCCACGGCGCTGAGCGAGGTGCTGGCATGAGCATGAACAATCAGGGTCGCCCGACCCACGCCGCCACCGGCGGCTCGGAACAGATCGTCACATATACCGGCCACCGCGCGCTGGTGCAGGAAGAAGACCTCATCTTCGACCGTGGCCGTTCCGGCAAATGGGGCGTTGATCTGGCTGAACCCAAAGGCACGACCCGCCGACTTGGAACGGTCGCCGCGCGCGGCGAGATCGGTCTGCCCGATCTTTCCGAGCCGGAAGTGGTGCGTCACTTCGTGCGCCTCAGCCAGAAAAACTTTTCCATCGACACCGGCCTTTTTCCGCTCGGCTCGTGCACGATGAAGCACAATCCCCGCCTGAATGAGAAGGTCGCGCGCTTTGGCGGCTTTGGTGACATCCATCCCCTGCAGCCGCAGGAAACGGTGCAGGGCGCATGGGCGGTCATCGACCGGCTGGCACACTGGCTGAAAACCCTGACCGGCATGCCTGCCGTCGCCATGTCCCCCAAGGCGGGCGCACATGGCGAACTGTGCGGCCTGATGGCCATCAAGGCGGCCATCGCGGCGCGTGGTGAAACCCGCAACCGTATTCTTGTGCCGGAATCGGCGCATGGTACGAACCCCGCCACCGCAGCTCTGATCGGCTACAAGGTGGACACCGTTCCGGCGACCGAACGTGGCCGCGTCGATCTCGCGGCACTGAAGGCCAAGCTCGGCCCCGATGTCGCGGCCGTGATGGTCACAAACCCGAACACCTGCGGGCTCTTTGAAAACGAAGTGCGCGAGATCGCCGACGCCATTCATGGTGCGGGCGGTTACTTCTATTGCGATGGCGCGAACTACAACGCGATCGTCGGCCGCGTGCGCCCCGGCGATCTTGGCGTCGATGCGATGCATATCAACCTGCACAAGACCTTCTCGACGCCGCATGGTGGCGGCGGGCCGGGCGCTGGTCCGGTGGTGTTCTCTGCCGCGCTGGCACCCTTCGTGCCGCTGCCCTTCGTGGTGGCTGAGGGCGATGGCTTCCGTAATGTCGAGCACGAAAGCGAAACGCCGGATCGCGTCACACCGTTCGGACGCATGGTCGCCTTCCATGGCCAGATGGGCATGTTCACCCGCGCGATGGCCTACATGATGAGCCACGGTTCCGATGGCCTGAAGCAGGTGGCGGAAGATGCCGTTCTGAACGCCAACTATATTCTGGCCAGCCTTAAGGATGTGATGAGCGCGCCTTTTGGCGATAGCGGGCCCTGTATGCACGAAGCGCTGTTCGACGACAGCTTCCTGAAGGGCACGGGCGTCACCACACTCGATTTCGCCAAGGCGCTGATCGACGAGGGCTATCACCCGATGACGGTGTATTTCCCGCTCGTCGTGCATGGCGCGATGCTGATCGAGCCGACCGAAACGGAGTCGAAGGAAACGCTCGACCGTTTCATCTACGCGATGCGCTCGCTCGCGCTGGAAGCGAAGGCTGGAAACAAGGATGGTGCGACCAACCGCTTTGCCGGTGCGCCCTATCTCTCGCCGCGCTCACGCCTCGATGAAACCGCCGCTGCCCGCAAGCCCGTGCTGAAATGGACGGCGAAGGCATAAGACGCGCGTAAGGCACAGCCACTGTCGCTTGCCTTCCCCTTTCAGGGGAAGGTGCCGCGCGGCAGCGGAACGGGTGATGCGGAAGCTGCGCCTCTACTGCTCGACCAGTATCCGCTCCAGCCCGCGGAAGAACGGCAATGTGCGCCAGCGCGGCGGCTCATCCACCAGACGCAGGTTCGGGAAGCGCTGAAAGAACACGCTGAAAAAGCTCACCGCTTCCATGCGGGCCAGCGGCGCACCGATGCAGATATGCGTGCCGCCGCCAAACGACATATGCGGCGCGCGTTTCGCGGTAATATCGAAGGCATCGGGATTTTCGAACGCCTCAGGGTCACGGTTCGCACCGCGCAACGAGACCATCACATTCTGATGCTGATGCATGGGACAGCCCGCAATGCTGCGTTCATCGGGCACCACACGCCCGGTGATATCGACCGGCCCTTCATAGCGCAGGATCTCCTCAACCGCCTGCGGCGCCAGCCCCGGATCAGCAGCAAGCTTTGCCTTCTGCTCGGGGTTCAGCAGAAACTGGCGCACGCCATTACCGATGAGGTCAGTGGTGGTCAGATTGCCACCGATCAGCAGCGCGTTGAGATTGATGCGCACCTCGATGTCATTCAGCGGCGCGCCGTCTGCCTGTAACTGCACCATATCTGACACCAGATCGTCCTGGGGCTGTGCCCGCCGCGCCGCCATCAGTTCGGTGAAATATATCGTCAGCGCTTCACTGCACCGTTCCATGCGTTCGGTTTCTTCCGGGGTGCGCACCGGATTGAGGCCAAGGATCGCCCCTTCCGACCATTCACGGAATTCGGCCAGTCTTTCCTGATCGACGCCCAGAATACGCGCGATGGCGATGATCGGAATGGGAATCGCCACGTCGGCGATCAGGTCAAAACGTTTTTCATGCAGCACCCTGTCGAGCGCCTCGGCGACGATGGCGTCGATCTTGGGGCGCGCTTTGGCCACACGCGCATAAAGCGCCTTGGCCAGCGGCAGGCGGATACGGCTGTGATCCGGCTCGTTCAGCGTCAGGATGGATTGGCGCTCGCCGGGTGGCAGATCATGGATCTCAGGATTAATACGGATATGGGCGAGCGATCCTTCCTCGGGTGTTTCTGTGGTGCGCGCCAGTGTGCGGTCGTTCACTACGCCGCGCACATCGGCATAGCGCGAAAGGAACCATGTCTTGGTGGCGTCATCGCGCCACACCGGGCAGGCTTCACGCAGTGGCTTCAGTCGCGCATGCGGGTCTTCACGCGCGACAGGATCAAAAGCGCTGAGGTGAATGACGGATTGGGGCAGCGATGTCTGGCTCACGGAAAAGACTCTGTGCTGTTAGACAATGACGGTGCAAACAGCGTGACGTATGTTTGGCGCCGCATCAATGAGGATCAAACGTGAGTGACGTCGCGGAAGTCATGAGGCTGGCGCTGACCAATCCAGTCAACGCGACAGTGCTGGATCGGCTGGCCACGCTGAACCTTCCTGATTCATGGCTGGTCTCAGGCTCGGTCTTCCAAACGGTGTGGAATGCCAGAACCGGGCGTGACCCGCAGCACGGCATCAACGACTATGATGTCTTCTACTTCGATCCAGACACGAGCTGGGAGGCGGAGGACGCAATCATCCGCCAATGCACGGACGTGTTCGCCGATATCGAGGCCGAGGTACAGGTGCGCAATCAGGCGCGCGTGCATCTGTGGTATCCGCAGAAATTCGGCCAGCCTTACGCGCCACTGAAAGACTCTATCGAGTCCCTAACGCGCTTCCTTGCGCCCTGCTGCTCAGTGGGCTTGCGCAAGTCAGCTATGGGCCACGAACTGGCAGCGCCGTTCGGTGTGGATGATCTGCTCTCCATGACCATCCGGCGCAATGCACTCACCATTGGCACGCGCGACCGATACGAAGAGAAGGCCGCACGCTGGAAAGCGTGCTGGCCTGAAATCACCATTCTTCCGTGGACGGAGGATTAAAAACGTGGACGGCCCGCCTGCGCGGACCATGACATCAGCAAGCGCTCAGTTCAGCCTTGCACGCAGATCGCGGATGGCCGCGTCGGTCATGGTCGATGCCTTGGCGCCGTCCATGCGGCTACCGAGCAGCGATGCGGCGGCAGCCACAGCAGCTTCAGCGGCGGCAGACTTCACTTCAGCCAGTGCGGTGGTTTCCGCCTGACGGATCTTGCCCTCGGCCATCTTGGTGCGACGCGCGATCAGCGCCTCAAGCTGGACTTTGCTTTCCTTCTCAAGCTGGCTCGCTTCATTGCGGGCGGCGGCCAGAATATCAGCCGCTTCTTTTTCAGCTTCCGCAGCTTTGGTCTTGTAGGAGGAAAGCAGGTTTTCTGCTTCGGTGCGCAGGCGCTTGGCTTCTGCAAGCTCATTGGCGATCGCGGCCGAACGGTTGTCCAGCTGCTTCGCCAATGCCGCAGGCACACGCTTCCAGATGATGACGGCCAGAAAAATCAGCAGGCCAACGCCAACCCAGAAGGCCGGATCCAGATAGATGGGGCCGTTATGCATGATCGTTCCCTCAGCGAGTCAGGGCGGCGTCAACCGCTTTGGCCGCGTCCGCTGCCGTCATCGGCTCGCCGGTCAGGCGCGCATAGATGTCAGCCGCCGTTTCCGAAGCCACAGAGCGGATGTTCGACATCGCTTCATGTTTCATGGACGACAGGCGCGAATCCGCTTCCGCCAGTTTGACCGCGAGCCCTGCCTCCGCCTCACCACGCGCTTTGTCGGCGGCGGCTTTGGCGGTGTTGCGGGTTTCATCAGCCAGCTTGCGGCCATGTGCGCGTGCGTCACCCAGGGCTTTTTCATAGGCCGCAAGCGCCGCATCGGCATTCGCCTTGGCGGCGTTGGCTGCCGCGAGATCGCCAGCAATGGTGCCACGGCGGGCTTCCAGCACCGAGCGGATGCGCGGGATCACCACATAGGTGAGTAGCGCGAACAGCACGATGAACGACACCGCCAGCCAGAACACCTGTCCGGCGAAGGTCTCGGTCGCCAGCTGTGGCAGGCCCGTCTTGTGGGGGGCCTCACCATGCGCGGCGGCTTCAGTGGCGTGGGCAGCGCCTTCCGCAGCAGCGGCAAGCACCGCTGCGGCAAACCCGGTCAGGAAGGCCATGCGGCCGTCCTCCCTTCAGATCAGGTGAACAGGATCACGAAAGCGAGCACGAGACCGAACAGGCCGGTCGCTTCGCACAGCGCGAAGCCGAGCAGCAGGTTGCCGTTCTGGCTGGCTGCCGCGCCGGGGTTGCGCAGCGCGCCCGACAGGAAGTTGCCGAAGATGTTGCCGATGCCGATGCCCGCACCCAGAAGGGCGAGAGAGGCAAGACCAGCGCCGATGAACTTTGCGGCTGAGGCGTCCATGGTAGTCACTCCTTGAAGAAAGTCGTTGTTGCCAGCGGCCGGAAACGCAGGCCGGATTTCGTAAAACTCAGTGATGCTCGTGCAGATTGATCGCGTCGTTGAGGTAGATACTGGTCAGCACCGCGAACACATAGGCCTGCAGGAAGGCGACCAGAAATTCCAGCGCCGTCACCGCGACGATGCCAGCCATCGGCAGGATCGCGCCCGCCGACATCACGCCGCCCGCCGTGCCCAAGCTGACCACAAACAGTGCGAACACTTTCAGCATGGTGTGACCGGCCAGCATGTTGGCGAACAGACGCACCGACAGCGAAATCGGGCGCGACAGGAACGAGATCACCTCGATCGGCACGATCACCGGCAACAGCCAGCCCGGCACGCCGCCCGGCACGAACAGCGAGAAGAAATGCAGGCCGTGTTTCCACAGGCCGACAATGATGACGGTCAGAAACACCAGCGCCGCCAGCGCAAACGTCACGATGATGTGGCTGGTCGGCGTGAATGAATAAGGCAGCAGACCGAACAGGTTGCAGAACAGCACAAACATGAACAGCGTGAAGATCAGCGGAAAATACTTCATGCCCGCTTCGCCCGCATTCTGACGCACGGTGTTGGCGATGAACTCGTAGGCCATTTCGGCCATCGACTGCCAGCGACCCGGCACCAGCGCGGCACGCGCCATGCCTGCGACCAGAAACAGCGTAACGCCCAGAACAGCCAGCAGCATCCACAGCGAGGTGTTGGTGAATGACAGGTCGTATCCGCCGATGTGCAACGGCACGATCGGCTTGATCACGAACTGCTCCATCGGGCCTGCGATCTGATTCAGCATTGAGCCTTCAGTCCTCGTCCTCGTCACCCGGCAATGCCGGTGCAGTTTTCGCCTTTTCGGCGTCCTCGGCCTGCATCCGTCTTGCCTGACGGAACACGCCATAAAATCCTGCCGCCACACCCAGCAGCCCGAACACGAGCAGCATAGCGGGCGATGTATTCAGCCAGCGGTCGAGCACCATTCCCATGCCGCCGCCCACCACTGTCGCCACGACGAATTCCGTCGAAAGCTTGAAGGCGCTGCCGAGCGCGGAACTGGGTGCCGTTCGCGCGACTTTCTGCGGAGGAAGGATCCCGGATTCCTCAGCGCGGTGCTGAAGGGAATCAAGACGCCGCCCCAGATCATCCAGCCTGCCCTTGTCGGGGATACGATCATCAGGAGCGGCCATCGCCCTAACCCTCAACCCCAACATGCAAACTGAACGAAAGATGCCCGCATTTCCGCGCAAAAGCGCTGGTCAACACGCACCCCCCGGTGAAAGTCGCGCGGAACCTATGGGCGAGGCCGGGCGAAGTCAAGCGCACTGCAATGCGGTCTAACTCATTGCAAACGTTTATTTTTATCGCCCCAACCCCAAACCACATCGAACACTTGCTGCAAATGCGAACGGCTTATGGAATCGCGCGCGATTCAGCCAGCCCGTCAGGGCTGCACAAAGCCCGCCGAAATGGTCACCGCTCCAGCCTCCACCTCGTCCTCCGTGCCCAGCAGCAGCCCGCGAATAGTGACGCTGGCGGTTACGCCGGCGCTGTCAGAAGCCGGCGTAAGGGTCTGCTGCTCAGTCACCGGCTGGCCGGCGACGCCACCATTCTTCTGCGCGGCGGCGAAAGCCTCCAGTGAGACCGCGCCCTGATATAGCGGGCCGGGGCGCAGCGCGTAATTCAGCGTCACATCGGCGAACACCATGCCGTCTTTGTTACTGGCGCAGAGCGCAGTGACCGACGACGCGGCTGCAATGAATTCATAGTCGGTTTTTACACGGCCCGATGCCATGCCGGGATATTTGGCCAGCCGTCCCCGCTCGGCGTCAACGCGCACCGCAGGGCAGTTCTCGGCTGAAGGTGCGCCCGATGCACAGGCCGCAAGCGGCAGCAAAGTGGCAAGCAGAATAATGTGACGCATGATGTCCTCCTCAGTCGCGCGCTTGACTGGCCGCGCGCCGCACACCTATCTCACGGGTGATAGCCGGGCCTTCAGCCCCGCTCAAGCCGGAAGCCATGACCAACGCCCCGTCATTGACCTTGCGCCTTGCCGCGCCGCGCGGCTTCTGCGCTGGCGTGGACCGCGCCATCCAGATCGTCGAACGGGCGATTGAACGGTTCGGCGCGCCGGTCTTCGTGCGGCACGAGATCGTTCACAACCGCACAGTGGTTGAACGCCTGGAGCAGATGGGCGCAGTCTTTGTGGACGAACTGTCCGAATGCCCGGCGGACCGCCCGGTGATTTTCTCGGCGCATGGTGTTCCGAAGTCTGTGCCGGCTGAGGCCGAACAGCGCCAGATGATCTGGCTGGATGCCACCTGCCCGCTCGTCTCAAAGGTTCATGTCGAAGCGGAACGTCACAGCAAGGAAGGCCGCCACATCCTGCTGATCGGTCACAGGGGACACCCGGAAGTGATCGGAACGATGGGCCAGCTGCCTGAAGGGGCGATGACGCTCATCGAAACCGTGGAAGATGCACAGCGTATCCAGCCCGCATCCACTGACAGGCTGTCCTATGTCACCCAGACCACGCTGTCTGTCGACGACACGGCCGATATTGTCGAGGTTTTGCGTACGCGCTTTCCAGCCATCGCAGCACCCCACAAGGAAGACATCTGCTATGCGACATCCAATCGTCAGGATGCTGTAAAAGAAATCGCAAAAGGCTGCGACCTGCTGCTGGTGATCGGCGCGCCCAATTCTTCGAACTCACGCCGTCTGGTCGAAGTCGGCCTGCGGGCAGGCGCTCAGCGCGCGCATCTCATCCAGACCGCAGACGAGATCGACTGGCGCTGGTTCGATGCCATCACCACGGCGGGCCTCACGGCGGGGGCATCCGCGCCTGAAGATCTGGTGGAAGGGGTAATTGCTGCCATCCGTGCCCGCTTTGAGGTGACGCTGCACGAAGTCACCGTGACACGCGAGGATGTACAGTTCAAACTCCCGCGCGCCCTGGCAGGGTGACGTGGCCGTTTACACCGACATCAGCGACGAAGAACTCACGGACTTCCTGACCGCCTATGACATCGGTTCGCCGCTCGCCTTCAAAGGCATCGCGGAAGGCGTCGAGAACTCGAACTATTTTCTGCAAACAGAAACCGGCCGCTTCATTCTCACGCTTTACGAAAAGCGCGTCGACGCGGCAGACCTGCCTTTCTTCATGGGCCTGCTCGATCATCTGGCGGCAAAGGGCGTCACCTGCCCCGGTCCGGTTCATGGCCAGGATGGCAAGGCGGTTCGTATGCTTGCCGGACGCCCTGCGGCCATCCAGACCTTTCTGGATGGGGTCTCGCCGCGCCGCCCGACCACGGCCCATTGCAGTGCAGCGGGTGAAACATCCGCGCGGCTGCATCTGGCCAGTGCGGATTTTTCGCTGACCCGCCCCAATGCCCTCTCGCTCGGCGGATGGCAGCGGCTGGCCACAGCGACCGCTGCGGGTGCTGACAGCGTCGCGCCAGGACTCGCCGATGTCATCGCCCGCGAGATCAGCTTTCTGACTGAGAACTGGCCAACGGATCTGCCAGCAGGCGTCATCCATGCCGACATGTTTCCCGATAACACGCTGTTCATCGGCGACAGGCTTACCGGCGTCATCGACTTCTATTTCGCCTGCACGGATGCGCTGGCCTATGATGTCGCCGTCAATCTCAATGCTTGGTGCTTTGAACCCGACGGCAGCTTCAACATCACCAAGGGTCGCGCATTGCTGTCGCGCTATCAGGCGCTGCGTCCCTTAAGCGAAACCGAACGCACCGCTTTACCCATTCTGGCGCGTGGTGCAGCGCTGCGCTTTCTGCTGACACGTCTTTATGACTGGCTGAACCGCGATCCGGCAGCTTTCGTGCGGCCCAAGGATCCGCTCGACTATCTCAGCCGCTTACGCTTTCACCAGCATGTCGACAGTGCGGGCGGCTATGGCCTCTAGCGGTAGGCGCGTGAGCATTTTCACGGACGGCGCCTGTTCGGGTAACCCCGGCCCCGGCGGCTGGGGCTCCATTCTGGTCTATGGCCGCACGGAAAAGGAACTTTCAGGTGGCGAGGCAGACACCACCAATAACCGCATGGAGCTGATGGCCGCGATCAGCGCTCTGGAGGCGCTCAATCGTTCGTGTACGGCTGATCTCTATACGGACTCACGTTACGTGATGGACGGCATCACGAAATGGATCAGCGGCTGGAAAGCGCGCGGGTGGAAAACCGCCGCCAAAGACCCCGTGAAGAACGAAGATCTGTGGCGGCGACTTGATGAGGCACAGGCCCGCCATGACGTGGCCTGGCATTGGGTGAAAGGCCATGACGGCCACGAGATGAACGAGCGCGCCGATGCATTGGCGCGCTCGGCCATTCCCAAGCCGACTTAAAGCTGGCCCAGCATCGTCTCGGCGCTGGAGGCTGAAAACGCGCCTGGATCTTCGACGTTCAGCTTCTTGACCACGCCGTCATCGACGATCATCGAATAACGCTGGCTGCGCGTGCCCATGCCGAACTTGCTGCCATCCATTTCAAGACCCAGTTTTTTGGTCAGATCGGCATTGCCGTCGGCCACCATGGCGATCTTGCCGCCGACATTCTGATCCTTGCCCCAGGCATTCATGACGAAGGCATCGTTGACCGACAGGCAGACGATGGAGTCGATACCCTTGGCCTTCAGATCATCGGCATGGGTCAGAAAACCCGGCAGATGTTTGGCTGAACAGGTGGGTGTGAAAGCACCCGGCAATGCGAACAGCGCCACTTTCTTGCCCTTGAACAGGTCACCCACGCTCACCTGCTGCGGACCTTTTTCGCCCATCACCGAAAGTGTGGCGTCCGGCAGGGTGTCGCCTTCCTTGATCGTCATGTCGTTCTCCTATGCAAATGCGGATGAACACATGGGGGATGACAAAGCGAGAGTCCAGCCGCCGTTCAGTCCTCAGGCAAAGCGCGCGCGATTGTGTCGGCCTGACGCACGGCAGCGGCGGGCACCGGCACTGGGGCTGCTTTGATGATGATGTCGTGCTTTGCGTAAGCAGGGCGGCACACCTCGCCACAAACAGCATAGGTGATGGAAAGGCTCAGTCTGATGTCATGCTCAGGCATGATCGGCGCGATGGAAATCGGCAGCACGACACTGCCCGCATAAGCGCTGACCGTCTTGCCCTTGTCGGTAATGTTCAACGGCGCGCGCCATGCGGAGACTGGCGGCGCAAGATTGAGCGAGCCCTTCCATTCCAAGACCGGCCCCTGCCCGCTCGCCGCATCGGCATAAACGAACCAGCCCGGCGCGACATGCATCTCGATGGCGATCCACAATGGCCCGCCATAATTGTGACTGGGCGAGGCCATGATAATGCGCGTCGGCGCATTGGCATCACCGCTCCATGTGGTCGAGACATCTGGCGAATAGGGTTGGATGCAGGCTGCCTCACAGGCCGCGTCTGCCTTTGACACGAAAAGAAAAGAGGCGGCGACCAGCACCATCATCCATCTCATGGGCCGCTTATCGCGCATGATGGGATGCTTGGCCAGTCAAGCCCGCGTGATGGTAATGCGGACCCGGCAAAACGTGGCCGGTAAAACATGGGTTGCCCGGACCGCCTGCCAGCGCTAGCGTTTCTTCATGGCGCGCCGCCCAACGCATGGACAGCAGACCGGCTTCCTGAATGGCAAGCTTCTCATTGCCATGCCGTCGCTGCTGGATCCCAATTTCGAAAAGACGGTCATCCTTCTGTGCCATCACACGCCCGAAACGGCGATGGGGCTGGTGCTCAGCCGTGTCATGCCACAGGTCACATTTCGACAGGTTCTGAACCAGCTCAATGTCGATGGCACGGCAGGGCGCGATCTCGCCGTGCATTGGGGTGGGCCGGTTGAATCCGCGCGCGGCTTTGTCCTGCACTCGAATGACTATCACAGTGCCGATTCCGATCTTGGCATCTGTGAAGGCGTCGATCTGACTGCCAGCGTGGATATACTACGCCTTCTGGGTGCAGGCGGCGGCCCCGCGCGCGCATTCTTTGCGCTCGGCTATGCAGGCTGGGGGGCCGGTCAGCTCGAACAGGAGCTGCATGAAAATGCCTGGCTGACAAGCGAGCCGGACGCAGCCCTCATTTTCGATATCGCGCCGGAAGCCAAATGGGCGGCGGCACTCTCACGACTTGGTGTTGATCCGGCATTCATGCCCAGCGTTAGCGGCCGGGCCTGAGCCAGATCGGTTCAGGCCACCTGCTGCGCGGCGCGCTCGCGGGCCAGAAGCTGAGTTGCGGTCACGGCATCAGAAGGCCGCCCGCAATAATAGCCTTGGGCATAAGGGCAATCATGTTCAGCCAGCAGTTGAAGTTGCTCGGCTGTTTCAACGCCTTCCACGGTCGCTGGCAGTTTCAGATCATGCGCCAGTTTCAACAGGCCAGGCAGAACATGCGCGCCGGTATCCATGGTCGCCAGGAATGAGGCGTCGATCTTCACCCCATCGAACGGTAGCCGCGTCAGGCGACGCAGGGTGGAGTGCCCTGCGCCAAAATCGTCCATCACCAGCCCGTAACCGGCGCGGCGCAACCGCAGCATGGCTGCCGTCACATCCTCGATATTGTGGATCGCCACGGTCTCGGTGATTTCGATGCGGATCTCACCGTGTTCCAGCCCGTATGACGCTGCCAGCTCCTCACACAAAGCAAGAAAGGCTTCATCCGCCAGCTGGCGCGCCGACATATTCACATTCACGAAAACCGGGGTGCTGTTACCCGGAATCTGGCGCCAGGTGGCGGCATCGGCGGCGGCCTTGCGCATGGCAATCTCGCCGAGCTGGCCAATCAGCCCGGCATGTTCGGCCAGCGCGGCAAAGCGGTCGGCACTCAGCAGGCCTCTTTCTGGATGCTGCCAGCGCAACAGAGCCTCAAAGCCTGACAGACTGCCATCAGCAACCTTGATGATCGGCTGATAGTAGACGGTAATTTCGCCACGCGCGCCTGCATGTGCAAGATCCCGCTCCAGCGCTGCGCCATCAACGCTGACCGCGCGCATGTCTGGTGTGAACAGCACCAGTTCCTTCACGCCAGAGCGGCGGGCGCGGGCAAGGGCCATTTCCGCATCACCGGCCAGCAGCGCGGGATCGGCCTGCGTATCCGCGCTCAGCGCGAGGCCGCCGCGCACCACTGGTGTCAGGATATGCCCGGCGACGTAATACGGCACCGCCAGCGTATCGAGCATGAATTGCGCCACATCGGCAGACGCCGTTTGGGGCTCCGACAGCCACATCACGGCGAAAACATCACCGCCCAACCGCGCCGCCAATGCGCCTGCAGGCACGCAGAGCTTCAATCGCCCAGCCATTTCGGCCAGCAATTCATCGCCAGCCTTCGGACCAATGCCACTATTGATCATTGAGAAACGCGCCAGATCTATAAGCAAAAGCACAAGGGGGCGTTCATCGGTCGCAAATGACAATCGGTGCGCCAGGGCCTCCATAAACCAGACCCGGTTGGCTAGCCCTGTCACCGAATCAGTGCGCGCTGAAGCCAGTAACAGCGCTTCACCTTCTTTCTGTGAGGAAATATCCGAAAGCAGTCCGATGCAACGCGCAGCACGCGACCCATCCGACATGAAGCTCGCACGTAGCTGGAGCCAGCGCTGTGGCCCGATATCAGCGCGCGCCCGGAAATCGAGAGCAAAGGAAACATCGCCGATCGCCCGATAATCCGTCAGCGCCTTCGTGAACGTCTCAAGGTCATCGGCGTGGACATAAGCGGCCCAGTTGCGCGGCGCATAGCGCAATTCGCCGGGGCGCGCGCCAAGACTGATCTCAGCGGCCGGCGACAGGAAAAGACGGTCGGTGATGAGGTCCCAGTCCCACACGCCCTGATGTGCCGCCGTGAGCGCCAGCACATAACGGGCCTGAGCTGGACCTGTCTCAGCCGTCACGGCTGGTGCTGGTGTCCCGCGCGCGCCCCCCGCCAGATGATCGACCCGCTGGCGCAGGGCGCGCGGCTGTGCGCCGAGTATGGCAAAGGCAGTGATGAACAGTGCCGTAACCAGCAGGCCGGCGGATGCCAGCATCGCGATGCCACCTCCAGCCATGCCAGTTTCCTGAACGCCAAGCGGTGCAAATGACAGCACGAGCGGCGTTGCCGCCAGCGACAGCCGCCGCGCCAGTGCATCACCTTCATATGCGCGCACCAGAATCACAACCGCACTGATGACAAGCGCAAACATGATGGCCGCCTTGCAGATCACGGACGCAAACGGGCCATTGATCAGCACATAAAAGCCGCTGATGCCCACCAACCACGGCAGGGCCACGGCCAGACGCGCTGAACTCTGCCAACGTCCATCCGGTGCCAGCGCCTGGACGACGAACCACAGCGCGAGTGCTGCAGCGACTGCAAATGAGCCCAGTGCGACACCTGCGTTCGTTATCACGCCGCCAAACAGCGAAAACACCCCGGCGAGCCCGAAGCCGGACACGAGCGCGATCAGTGCCGCACCAAACAGCGCCGCCAGCCACCAGGCCAACCGGTCTCCACGCTGGATCGCCATGCCAGCAAGCCATGCGCCAATCGCCGTGACGAGCCCGAGTAGCGCACCCTGCATCACAATGGCGGCGTGACTGAAACGGGCGAGCGAGCGCTCGTCCCACATTTCGACCGTCAGCCGGTCGACCGGTGTATTGTAGCGCAGCGCAACGCTCACCGTGGTGTTGGGCGGCAGAGTCAGGCGCACCTTGGTGCGCACACCACCCTCGATGATCTCGATCGGAGCCTGCGCATTGGACGAGAGCGCCGAGGTCAATTCGGCGGCAGTGAGATGTGCGGGCGCGCCCACACCACCAAACATCCCGGAATCAAGCAGAATGATCCGCACCTGACGGGTCGATGACCGATTGACGAAATCGGCTAGATACGACGTCAGCGGTGTGCTGCCGTCCGTGTCAGGGGCTTGGTATCGGACGACGGCTGCTGTGATGTCGACGGCCGGCTGGCCCTCATCGACGATCACACCACCGATGCCGGAATGCGGCACGATCTGTGGCACAGTGCTGGCATTAAAGGGCGGCGCAGCCACAGGTGTCGTTATCGGTGTAGCGGTCGGAGACGGCGCGGGCGTTGGCACGGCAATGACGGCGGGCGTGGGCGCGGCAGCCGGAATGGATGCCGGTTTCGGAGCCGGGGTCGTATCCTGGGCCAGCACATGGGCGGTCATTGCAAGACCGAACCACAACACAGCATAGCATTGGCGGGCGAGGCGTCGCACGATCTGGCGCTCTGTCCGTTCCGAACTTCCAGAATCGCGTATCGCAGAGAAAGCGCGCGCCGTCGAGAGCTGACTCTATCGATCCGCTTTCAGATCGCTGTCGAGAATGGCAAACAGCATGTGATCGTGCCACTGGCCATTGATGCGCAGATAGCTGCGCGCCATGCCTTCGTGCTGAAATCCTGCTGCTGTCAGCACACGACGCGAGGCCATATTGGTCTCCAGGCAGGCTGCTTCCACACGATGCAGGCCAAGGCGTCCGAAGCAGAACGGCAGCACCGTGCGCACGGCGTCCGAAATGAAGCCCTGCCCCGCGTGGCGCGCGCCTGCCCAATAGCCAAGCGATGCGGCCTGCGCCACGCCGCGCCTCACATTGGAAAGGGTGAGCCCGCCCAGCAGCGCACCATCCGTGGGGCTATGGATGAAAAAGGGATAGGCCCTGTCGTCTCGCACATCGCGTTGATAGCGGCGCAGGCGGCGGCGAAAAGCGATGCGCGTCAGATCATCTTCCGGCCATAACGGTTCCCACGGCGTCAGGAAGTCGCGGCTTTCGGCCCGCAGCGATGACCATGCCTCATAGTCTGCCGCCATCGGAAAACGCAGCAGCGTCTTGCTGCCTTTCAGTGTGGGCGGCTTGTCATAAAGCGAGGTCGGGCGCAGCAGTGACATCAGATGTCAACCAAACCGCGCCGCCAGACGGTCATAGCTTTCAAAGCCCTTCACCGGCCCAAGCGCTGCAACGGAAGGCTTCTTCGATTTCAGCAGGCGCGATGCGAACCGTTTCAGCGCACCGGCATCCACCGCATCAATCTTTGCTGCTATTTCATCAGCGGACATCACGCGGCCATAGGCGAGCAGCTGCCCGGCAATGTGTTCAGCGCGATTGGAAGGGCCTTCCAGCCCCATGAACAGCGCAGCCTTGGATTGCGCGCGCGCCCTGGCGGCTTCGTCCTCGCTCGCGCCGGTGGCCATCGCTTCCAGCTCCCCCACCACCACCGGGGCAATCTCGCGACATTCCTTCGCGCCGGTTCCGGCATAGACGCCGAAGAACCCGGTGTCGGCATACAGATGCGCGAAGGCATGAACGGAATAGGCAAGGCCGCGCTTCTCGCGCACTTCCTGAAACAGGCGCGATGACATGCCGCCACCGAAGGCGGTGGCAAACACCTGCGCCGTGAAGGCATCCTCGTCCAGATAGGAAGGGCCTTCGACACCGAATGTCAGATGTGCCTGCTCCAGTTTCTGGATGCGGCGGCGATCTCCGCCTTTGTAATGAGCGCGCGGCGGTGCCGTTTTTTTCGTGCGCTTCAATGCGCCGAACTTTTCGGCTGCCAGACTGATGACCTCTCCATGCTTTACATTCCCGCTGGCGATCAGCGTCATGGATGGCCCGACATAATGCGTGCTGAGATGCCTGGCCAGCGCCGCACGTCCCAACCGGTTCACCGTGCCTTCAGTGCCCAGAATGTTGCGACCCAGCGGCTGGTCGGTATAGGCCGCCTCCTGAAGATGATCATAGATCACGTCATCGGGCGTATCCTCGCACTGGCCGATTTCCTGAAGCACGACTTTCTTTTCGCGCGCCAGCTCGTCCTTGTCGAAAGACGGGTTGATGAGAATGTCCGACAGAATGTCGAGCCCCAGCGCCACATCGCCTTTCAGAACACGCGCGTAATAACAGGTCTGTTCGCGCGCAGTGTAGGCGTTGAGATATCCGCCTGCGGACTCGATTTCCTCGGCAATGCGCAAGGCTGATCGCGTCTTCGTGCCCTTGAACGCCATGTGCTCCAGCAGATGCGACACGCCATTGGTCGCCGCCGTTTCGTGACGCGCGCCCGCCTCGACCCACACGCCGACTGTGGCCGTCTCGATATGCGGCATCGGGTCGGTCACCACCGTCAGTCCATTGGCAAGCGTGTCGATCGTCAGCTTCATGTGATTTCAGTGCCTGGCGAAACGCTCAATATAGGACTTCACGGCGCCGACTTCAGCAGGCAGGACGTCATAGCGTTCCGGCATGGTTTCCAGCCGGGAAAGTGCTTCTGGAACAGGGGCTTGCTGCGAAAGCGCGGCGGAAACTGCGGCCGGGAACTTGGCCGGGTGCGCGGTCGCCAGCGCCACCATCGGCACACCCTTACGTAAACGGCGGCGGGCCGCCACCACGCCAATGGCTGTGTGAGGGTCAAGGATCATCCCCGAACGCGACTTCTCCGACCGCATTTCAGCCGCCGCTTCGTCCACCGTCACCCGCTCGGCATCGAAACGGGCGCGCATATGGGCCAGCATGTCGGCAGGCAGATCGAATGCGCCATTGGATTTCAGATCATCCATCAGTGCCGCAACCCGTGCGCCATCGCGACCCGCTGCCTCAAACAGCAGACGCTCAAAATTGGACGAGACCTGAATGTCCATCGAAGGGCTGGTGGTCTCCATGACACCGCGCGGCTCATAGCGGCCACTCGCCAGCGCACGCGCCAGAATGTCGTTCTCATTGGTGGCAATGATCAGACGGCCTTTGAAGGCGCCCATCATCTGCGCGCTATAGCCTGCAAAGATGTCGCCGAAATTGCCGGTCGGCACTGCGAAGTCGATCTCGCGCGCCGGTGCGCCCAGCTTCGCCGCCGCCACAACATAGTAGACCACCTGCGCGGCGATCCGCGCCCAGTTCACCGAATTGACCGAAGCCATCTGGTAATGCGCTGCCATGGCCTTATCGGCAAACAGCGTCTTCATGATCGACTGGCAGTCATCGAACGTGCCTTCGATGGCGATGTTGCGCACGTTCTCGTCCAGCACGGTCGTCATCTGACGACGCTGCACCGGCGATGTCCGGCCCTTGGGATGCATAATGACGACATCCACACTGGAAAGCCCGCGCAGGCCCTCGATCGCCGCGCTGCCGGTATCGCCCGAGGTTGCACCAATAATCAGCGCGCGCCTGCCTTTGCTCTCAAGGCCCCAGTCCATCAGGCGGCCCAGCAGCTGAAGCGCCACGTCCTTGAAGGCGAAGGTGGGGCCGTGAAACAGCTCCATCAGATGCAGCCCGCCGCCCATATCCACCAGCGGCGTCACCTCCGGCGCATCAAAACGGCGATAGGCGGCGATGATCATCTGATAGAGCCGCACCAGGGGCACGGCCTCACCGGTCAGCTTCTTCAGCACATGCAGCGCCACTTCGGGATAGGTGCGGCTGGCAATGGCGGCCATTTCATCTGCGCTCATCGCGGGCCAGCTTTCGGGCATGTAAAGCCCGCCATCGCTGGCCAGCGCCGAAATCATCACATCGTCAAAGGGAATGGCAGGCGAGTGCCCGCGCGTGGAGATATAATTCATGTGCCCGTCCGCGCCCTGCGGTGTGCCAGCAGATAGATCACGGCCAGCGCCAGGGCGAGCGAAAACCACGTCACGGCATAGGCCAGATGGTTGTCGGGCAGATCAGGGCGGAAGGGTATGGCGTGCGGCACCCCGCCCGGATTGGGCGTTTCGGATTGCAGCACGTAAGGATAGTGCTGCGGCAGTTTCAGCGCAGCGTTGATGGCCTGCACATCGCGCACATACCAGCGATTGCCTTTCACATCAGGTGCAGCGCTGAACCACCCTGCCGTCTCTGACGGGCGCAAGATGCCCTCAATATGCCGTTGGCCTTTGGCGGCATCTGGAATGCCGTCCGGCCCCAGTGCCGCCTTCTCGGCCTCGCTGATCGAGCCAAGATCGACAAGGATGATCACCTCGCGGCCCGTATCGAGCGGCGCGATGACACGATACCGCGCCGCTCCACTGCCTTCCGGCGCGAATAGATGGATGGCGGGGTATGTCCCGATCACCCCATCCGTCTTCACATGGGCGTAGCTGGTCTCGATCCCTGAAGCCGTCAGCAGGCCGATGAGATCGGTCGGGGGGGCAGCAATCTCAGCGCTCACGCGCGCGATGAGATCGTGTTTCCACGCCCGGCGCTGCAACTGCCACTCGCCCAGCATCATCATCGCAGCGATGGCCAACAGTGTCAGCCCGCCAACCCACATACCACGGCGCGTCATGTGTCCTCGACGATGTCGCTCTTTCCGGCCTCAGCCGCCTTCATCTTGTATTGCTGATGAACCATGGCGGATTTGAGAGGACGCAGCAGCCCGAGTGTAACGATCAGCACAAGCGGCAGCCATAAAACCATATGCACCCAATAGGGCGGCTCGTAGGTTACTTCCGTCCACAGCGCGAGCCCGACGACCACAAACCCGGCGATCAGAATAATGAAAACGGCCGGACCGTCACCCTGGTCCAGCCGTTCATAGGAAAGTTCACATCTGTCGCATGATGGGGCCAGGGTGATGAAGCCCTGGAACAAATGCCCCTCTCCGCAGCGCGGGCAGCGCCCGGCGAGGGGCGATGCCATCAGCTATGGCCGCCGGGGTTTGGTCCTGAGCCCCACACATAGATGGCGGCAAACAGGAACAGCCACACCACGTCGACGAAGTGCCAGTACCAGGCAGCGGCCTCGAAGCCGAAATGGTTCTGCGCGGTGAAGTGGCCTTTGATCGCGCGGAAGAAACAGACGATCAGGAAGATCGTGCCGATGATGACATGGAAACCATGGAAGCCCGTCGCCATGAAGAAGGTGGAACCATAGATGGTCGGCTCGACCACTGTATCGGGCGCACCGGCGATCATCGACAGGGGCGCGGCAGCTTCACGCACGTCGCCGCTCTGGCCGAAGAAGAAGGCCGCGTGGCTATATTCAAACACCTGCAAAGTGGTGAACAGCATGCCGAGCAGGATGGTGATGGCGAGGCCCCAGATCAGACCCTGACGATCGCCCGTCTGCAGTGCGTGGTGTGCCCAGGTGACCGTGGTCCCCGAGGTCAGCAGCACCAGCGTTCCGACCAGCGGCAGGTGCCAGGGGTCGAACGTCGCGATGCCATGCGGCGGCCAGGCAGCAAGGCCGTGATCGGTGGGGAAGAAGGCGACCGAGAAATAGGCCCAGAACCAGGCGACGAAGAACATCACTTCAGAAGCGATGAACAGGATCATGCCATAGCGCAGACCCAGCTTGACGACCGGCGTGTGTTCCTTGGTGACGACGCTTTCGCGCACCACGTCGCGCCACCAGCCAATCATCGTATAGATGACCATTGCTAAGCCGAGGATGAGAATCCATGGGCTGCCCGCCAGACCGAACAGCTTGCCGAAGTCACCGGCATCCTTGTTCATCCAGATGACCGCGCCGACGGCCATGATGAAGGCCGACAGCGAGCCGACCAGCGGCCACGGACTTGGATTGACCAGATGATAGTCGTGTTTGACGTCGCCTGACATGTGCCTTGCCCCTCGCTCTAATTCGTTGCGGCGGTGGCATCGGCCCCCGCCTCTGCTGTCGCATCGTTCTGTTTGAAGAACGTATAGGACAACGTGATTTCCCTGATATCGGCGGCTCTGGGATCATCCAGAATCGCCGGGTCGATGAAGAAATTGACCGGCATCTCGCGGCTTTCGCCAGCCTTCAGCGGCTGGTCCTGAAAACAGAAGCAGGCAACCTTTACGAAATACTTTCCAGCCTTTTCCGGCGTGACGTTGAACGTGGCATGACCGCGCGTGTCGCGCTTGCCGATATTCTGCGCCAGATAGGCCGTGATGCCGACATCGCCGACGTGAATGTCGATAAAGGGATTTTCCGGCCCGAAGTTCCAGCTGAGGTCGGGCGCAACATTGGCGTCGAAGCGCACGCGGATCACCCGGTCTGAAATACCGGCTGCACCCACTGGCGCTGCACTGGCCCGCTGCGTGGTGCCTTCAAATCCGGTCACCTGACAGAACCAGCGATAGAACGGCACGGCGGCATAGGACGCGCCGACCATGAGGACGGCAACCGAGGTGCAGATGATGGCCGTGCGGGCGTTGCGGTCCATGGTCCTCACATCCGGTCCATGGCATGGCCGCCGAGGCGAACAATGGTCATGACGAAAAAGAGGATCACGAGTGCGCCCAGCGTAAGCGCGATGGCGCGGTTGCGCGAACGGCGTGCTTTCAGCTGTTCTTCGGTCAGGACCATGGGCTGTGGCTCGACCGTCATGGTGTCACCAGAGGCACAACGCCCGCCACGGCTTCAACGATGACAGCGGCAAACAGCGCGAAGAGATAGAAGATCGAGAAGGCGAACAGGCGCATGGCGACGCGTGTATTGCCGGGCTTGCGCAAAATGTCTGCGGCCATCCACAGGAACACCGCACCACCTACAGCCGCAAGCGATGCATAGACGATGCCCGAACATCCCAACAGCACCGGCAGCGCTGAACATGCCGCCATCACCACCGAATAGATCATGATCTGGCGGCGGGTTTCCGCTTCACCCGCCGTGACCGGCAGCATGGGCACCTTGGCGCGCGCATAATCACCACTGCGATAAAGAGCGAGCGCCCAGAAATGCGGCGGCGTCCACATGAAGATCAGCAGAACCAGCAGAAGCGGCATCACATCCAGCGATCCCGTCGCCGCCGCCCAGCCGATGGCGGGCGGCATGGCACCGGCAAGACCGCCGATCACGATGTTCTGGGCCGTGCGGCGCTTGAGCCACATCGTATAAACGAGAACATAAAAGGCGATGGTGAAGGCCAGCAGAGCAGCGCTCAGCCAGTTGACCAGCACACCCATAACGCCAACCGAAAAAGCCGAAAGCGTCAGCCCGAAGGTCAGCGCCTCATCAGGGCGCACGCGGCCCGCCGGAATGGGGCGCCTGGCGGTGCGGGCCATCACCGCATCAATATCGGCATCGTACCACATGTTCAGCGCGCCCGATGCGCCCGCCCCGACCGCAACACAAAGGATCGCGGTGAAGGCTGCAAACGGGTTCATGGCGGTGGGTGCGGCGATCAACCCGGCCAAAGCCGTGAACACCACAAGCGACATCACGCGCGGCTTCAGCAGGGCGAAGAAATCGCCCGCTGTCGCCACGGACACCGAAGGCGCAGCAGAAGCTGCGCCTTCCTGGCCATAGGATGCCGTTACATCACTCACACGAAACCCGTGGCGTTAGTGGTGATCCGCCGCCTTGATATGCGGCGGCTCGTTGAACTGGTGGAAGGGTGGCGGTGAAGGCAGCGTCCATTCCAGCGTCGTGGCACCCTCGCCCCATGGATTGGCGGCGGCGGCGCGCTTGCGCAGGAAAGCCTCCATCAGCATCACCAGGAAGATGCCAACACCAGCGGCTGAGATGTAAGAGCCGATGGACGAGATATAGTTCCAGCCCGCGAACGCGTCCGGATAGTCGACATAGCGGCGCGGCATGCCCTGCAGGCCCAGAAAGTGCTGCGGGAAGAAGATCAGGTTCACGCCGATGAACGTAACCCAGAAATGCAGATGGCCCAGGAACTCGTTATACATATAGCCGCTCATCTTCGGGAACCAGTAGTAGAACCCGGCGAAGATGGCGAACACCGCACCCAGCGACAGCACGTAGTGGAAATGCGCCACCACGTAATAGGTGTCATGCAGCGCGGTATCGATGCCGGCATTGGCCAGCACAACACCGGTCACACCGCCGAGCGTGAACAGGAAGATGAAGCCGATGGCCCACACCATCGGCACCTTGAACTCGATGGAGCCGCCCCACATGGTGGCGATCCACGAGAAGATCTTCACGCCGGTCGGCACCGCGATGACCATGGTGGCGAACAGGAAGTAGGCCCGTGTGTCGACATCCATGCCAACCGTATACATGTGGTGCGCCCACACGATGAAGCCGACAAAGCC
>CAYMIJ010000013.1:0-63447 GCA_964390465.1 uncultured Flavobacteriaceae bacterium
TGAAGATCGCCAAGGAGCCGATCAGCCTCGAAACGCCGATCGGCGACGAGGAAGATTCACACCTCGGCGATTTCATCGAGGACAAGAACGCCATTCTGCCCATCGATGCGGCGATCCAGAGCAACCTGCGCGAAACCACCACGCGCGTGCTGGCCAGCCTGACCCCGCGCGAGGAGCGCGTGCTACGCATGCGCTTCGGCATCGGCATGAACACCGACCACACGCTTGAGGAAGTGGGCCAGCAGTTCAGCGTGACGCGCGAACGTATCCGTCAGATCGAGGCGAAGGCGCTGCGCAAGCTGAAGCACCCCAGCCGCAGCCGCAAACTGCGGAGCTTCCTCGATAACTGAGGCGAGGCGATGCCGACGATTTCTTTTTTCTACGGCATCGCTATCCGCATGTATCTCAACGATCATGCGCCGCCGCACTTTCACGCTATCTACGGCGGTGATGAAGCAACCTTTGTCATTGAGACGGGACGTATCCTAGAGGGCCGTTTACCCAAGACAGCCCACCGGCTTGTGTTAGAATGGCTGACGCTGAACCGTGATGCGCTGATGGAAAACTGGGATCTTGCGCGCAGCGGTTCGCCCTTGAAGCGGATCGGGGGGCTGGATGTTGAATAAGATCGCGGCTGTGAAGTCTGCCGGTGGACATGTTCTGCGTATCACATTTTCTGATGGCGCCGAGGGTGCCCACGATTTCATCGCAATGGTCAGCGAGCCAGGTGTGATGGTTGAACCTTTGAGATCAGCGGATTTTTTTGCCCGTGTGTTTCTGGAGCACGGCGCGCTGACCTGGCCGAATGGCTTTGATATCTGCCCGGATTGGCTGCGGATCGAAATGGAAAAGACCGGCGCCTTGAAAAGGCCCGTCGCGGCTGAATAAAGCGGCGGTTGCGCTGCTGGTTCTCAGTCTGGCAGCAGACGCGCGCCTTTCAGCGTCACCACATGCACGGGCGCGTCACCGAACGGCGTGCCGAAGGTGAGCGTGGGTGCATCGCCCGCTGCCAGCGTCACCGCGCCACCATCAAGCCGCGTGGCTGAGGTCGCGCCGCCAAGGTCGGGCAGGGTGATGGTTTCAGCCTTTGGTTTTTCCATGAACAGCACATGCAGCGCATCGCCCGACGCCGTGAGGCGGAACGGCGTGCCGTCGCTCGCCACGCCTTTCGGGCGGGCGGTGCGTCGCGTGCCGTAAATCGCCGCGCCGTTCACCTTCAGCCAGCCGCCCAGCGCCCGCAGCAGCGCCTGCTGTTCATCGGGGATGCTGCCATCGGCGCGTGGGCCGACATTCAGAAGCAGATTGCCGCCATGCGCGACGATATCCACGAACGAGGTGATGAGTTCATGCGCGCTGAAATGATCTTCCGGCCGCGCCTGTGCGTTGTAACCGAACGACATGTTCATGCCCCGACAGGCTTCCCAGTCGCGCGCGCCGAACTCCAGCTCGGTTGAATATTCGGGCGTGCGGTAATCGCCAAAGCCGCTGTCGGGCATGGCTTCCGTCGCCGCACCTGAAGCCCACTGTGCCGCAATCGCACCGTTCAGCGCCGCGCGCGCTGCCGGGTCGCGCATGTTTTCAAAAAGCCCGCGCGCCGCCATCCAGCGGTCGTTCACCGTGCCATCCGGGCGGCGGGCGCGGAACGCCGCAATCAGCGCGTCGCGTTCGGCTTCATCGGGGTAGGCGATGTCGTTCCACAGAAGGGCCGGGTCATAGCGCTCGATCAGCTCGCGGTAATGGGCCAGTGCATAGGCGCGGAAATCATCCTCATAAGGAACGCAGGCCAGCAGATCGCCAAAGGTGCCAATCGGGTGGTGGCGGAAGGTCCAGTCCAGCCCGCCCGAATAATAGACGCCATAGGTCATGCCGCGCGCCCGCACGGCGCTGGCCAGCTCGCCCATGAAGTCGCGCTTTGTGTGCCAGCCGGGGCGATGCGGGTTCGGCACCGCGCTGGGCCACAGGCAATAGCCGTCATGATGCTTGGTGACCGGCACGACGTAACGCGCGCCCGCTTCGTGAAACAGCTGCGCCCATGTTTCCATGTTCGCGGCTTCGGCGGCGGCGTCAAACGCACCCCGGAAGGATTCGTAAGGTCGGTCGCCATAGGTGGCGCGGTGATGTTCCGCCGCCGGGCTGCCGGGAAAGCGGATCGCGTTCGAATACCATTCGGTATAGGGCAGGCGCGCCCAGCCATCATCGGGGTGGGCGCGGATGATCTCGTTGATTTCCGTGCCGCGCGGCGCAAAGGCCGGCACCGCAAAGATGCCCCAATGGATGAAAATGCCCAGCTTGGCATCGCGGTGCCATTCCGGTGTGCGGTTCATGAGGATGGTTCCGTCAAATGCTGATCGCCAAGGTTAGGCAGGCGCGGGGCGAATTGGCAAATGGGAGCCATGGCGGATGGGGTGAGATTCGAACTCACGGAGGGGATAAACCCTCGCCGGTTTTCAAGACCGGTGCCTTAAACCGCTCGGCCACCCATCCACGGCGCCGCTGCGGCGCGTCAGGGGGCCGTGCATATAGAAACCGCCCGCCGCAATCAACGTGTCTCGCCGAACGAAAGCGCGGGCAGTGGGCCGTCGCCTGCCAGAGCGAGGATCGCGTCGATGAGGGGCTGGGCTTGGGTGATGCCGCCCAGCCGCATCAGCATGGCGGCCTTGGCGACCATCTCGTCGCGGGACATGCGCATTTCAGGATCGCCCTTCGCATCGATGCGAGTGGCGGTGAGCGTCGTGCCATCGGCCAGCGTCACGGCAAGCTGCACGCCCCAATGGGCGGGATAGCGCCCGGCCACATCCGCGTCGCGTGCGGCATGAACCCGCGCCCGCATCCCGGCGAGCCGTGCGCGGGCCGCTTCATCAAATGAGTCAAACATGATCGCGCCATCGCTGAGCGCCGCTGCAATGGTGTGCTGAAGCGAGAACTTCGCCTGATATTCGGTTTGCGGGTCCGCCCGGTCGCACACGTCCAGCGCCGCCTGATAGACGCCCGCCTGCACGGATTGCACCGCGCGCCCGGCAAGCACCTGATGCAGCTCCAGCGCGGCATCAATCGCCGGGTGGGTGTGGCGGCAGCAGGGCCACGGCTTGATCGAGGTTTCATGCACGGCCCAAAGCGCGTCGGGGTGATCGGTCACGGCGGCGGGGTTCGGGTCGGGGCAGAGGCCCTTGTAGAAACCCTTGTCGCTTTCAAGGATTTCTTCCGGGCCGGTGAAGTCCTCAGCAGCCAGATCGCCCGCCAGCAAGCCGGCTTCGGCGGCGCGCCCGGCATGGAGATGTTTCGACATCGCGCTTTCGGCCATGAACGCCCACAGGCCGCTCGCCTGTGTGCCCGCATTGCCAAGCGCCCACACGAACCGATCCTCGGAAAGGCCAAGCAGCGCCGCCGCCGCAGCAGCGCTGCCGAACGGGCCGCAGGTCGCGGTGTTGTGCCACACGCGGTAATGCGCCGGGCCGACGCTGGTGCCGATGCGACAGGCGGCCTCAAAACCCCAGATCACGGCGCGCAGGAGCGCATGGCCGCGCAGGCCGAGCCTCTGTGCCAAGATCCATGCGGCAGGGACGACCACACAGCCCGGATGCACCACCGAGGCGCGATGCAGATCATCGGTTTCATGGATGTGGGTGAGCGCGCCCATCAGGAAGGTTTCGCCAAATGGCGCGCCGCGCGTGCGGGCCACCAGAAGTTTGCGGCCGGCATCGGAGTTCACGCCGGCCAGCGCATTGGCCACCGCATCAAGCGTGAGCAGCGCGGCGGCATCATAATCGGCCTGATTGAGCGGCTTGCCTGCGATCAGGCGTGCGAGACGGCGGGTGAGTGACGGCGATGACATAAAGCCAGTGTAACCATCCTCGCCTTGCGGTGACAGGGCGTCGTTCCCTAGGGTGCACCGGCATGACCTGCACGATTCGTTCAATGACCGCTCCCTTTCGTCGGGCCTGCGCTCTGCTGGCGCTGCTTGCCGTTGCGGCGTGCGGCACGACCTCGGGCGGCGGCAGCGCAGATGATGGGGCTTATGGCGCGGGCGGACGTTACAAGGTCGGTGCGCCCTATCAGGTGGCGGGTATCTGGTATTATCCGCAGGAAGACCCGCTTTACGACGAAACCGGCATAGCCTCGTGGTATGGGAATGAATTTGGCGGACGCAAAACCGCCAATGGCGAAATCTTCCGCCCCAATCTGATCACCGCCGCCCACAAGACACTGCCCATGCCGGTGAATGTGCGCGTGACCAATCTGGAAAACGGCAAGTCGATTGTCGCGCGCGTGAATGATCGCGGGCCTTTCAAGCCGGGCCGCATCATCGACATGTCGGAAAAGGGCGCTGAGCTGCTGGGCTATAAAGCCAAGGGCGTGGCGCGCGTGCGTGTGCAGTTTGTCGGTGTCGCCGAACTGCCGGACGGCAAGCCCGGCAAGCGCATTTCGGGCAATGGCGAAGAAGCCGACATCATCGAGCGCAGCAATGCCCGCGCGGTGCCGGCCGGGGCGGTTGAAAGCACGGCGCTCGACCCGGTGGACGGGGCCGCCGTCGCAGAGGCCATGCCTGCTGCCGCAGCGCCACCCGTGCCGGTGCCGCAATCCTCGCCGCTGGATGAACCCGACGGCACGGTGCGTGATCTGCCGGTGAATAATGGCGGGCGCATCTATGTGCAGGCGGGGGCGTTTCTGGCCCCTGAAAATGCCGAGCGCCTGATGGGCCGCATTGGCCGCATCGCCGATTTTGAAGTTTCGCCCAAAACCATCGACGGAAAACGCTATTATCGTGTGCGGGCCGGTCCGTTCGCCAATGTCGATGATGCCGACCGCGTTCTGGATCAGGTCCTGAGCGCAGGGCAGAGCGGCGCGCGGATCGTTGTCGAGTAACAGGGATCATGGAGTTTGTGATGCGCAAGTTTGCAGGCGCGGTGCTGGGTATGATGCTGGCGATGATGTCGTCAGCGGCGGCGTTTGATACGCCCGCGCGCACCGCGATCCTTATTGACTATGACACCGGCGAAACGCTGTTCGACAAGGACGCCGACAAGCGCGTGCCGCCGGCCTCGATGACCAAGCTGATGACCGCCGCCGTGGTGTTCGACCGGCTGAAGTCGGGCGAGATCACCTTCGACACCAAGTTCCGTGTTTCGGAAAAGGCGTGGAAGATGGGCGGTTCAAAAATGTTCGTCGAGCTGGGCACCGAGGTGCGCGTGGAAGATCTGCTGCGCGGGATGATCATCCAGTCGGGCAATGACGCCTGCATCGTGCTGGCCGAAGGTATTTCCGGATCGGAAGAAGCCTTCGTCGCACTGATGAATGCCAAGGCGCGCGAGCTGGGCATGGCCGATTCACTGTTCCAGAACACGACAGGCTGGCCTGCCGAGAACCATTATATGTCGGCGCGCGATCTCACCACGATCACCCGCCACATCATTTCCGCCTATCCGGAACACTTCCATTTCTATTCGGAAAAAGAGTTCACCTGGAAATCAGGCAACGGCATCAAGCCGGGCGAGGGCGACCAGTCCACCATCAGCCAGGGCAATCGTAACCCGCTGCTTTATGCGACACCGCCCGGCGATGGCATGAAGACCGGCCACACCGACGAGGCGGGCTATTGCCTGACCGGCACCGAAAAGCGCGGCGACCAGCGCATGATCATGGTGGTGACGGGGCTGGAGTCTGAAAAGCAGCGCGCCGATGAGGCCGTGCGCTTCATGGATGCAGCGTTCAAGGAGTTCCGCCGTCTCGACGTGTTCAAGCCGGGCGATGCGATTACTGAAGCCGAGGTGTGGAATGGCGAGGCGGACAAGGTCGCGCTGACGGTGGCTGAACCCCTGCGCCTATATGTGACGCCCGAAGCGCGTCAGGGCCTGAAAGTTTCGTACAGCTATACCGCGCCGCTGAAGGCGCCGCTGGCGGCGGGCCAGCAGGTCGGCACGTTGAAGATCGAAATGCCGGGCCGTGAGGCGCGCACCGTGCCGCTGGTCACGGCGCAGGCGGTGGCAGGTGCCGGGCTGATCGGTGGCATCCTCAATGGCATCTCGCTGACGCTTTCGGGATATGAGCCCCAAACGTGAGCGGCTTCTTCATCACCCTTGAAGGCGGCGAAGGCGCGGGCAAATCCACGCAGGCGCGCCGTCTGGCCGGGGTGCTGGAGCAGCGTGGGCACGAGGTCGTGCTGACCCGCGAGCCGGGCGGCGCGCCGGGCGCTGAGGATATCCGCAAATTGCTGGTGACGGGTGATGCCGCGCGCTGGTCGCCATTGACCGAGGCACTGCTGATGTTCGCCTCGCGCAGTGACCATCTGGATGTGACCGTACGCCCTGCTCTGGCGCGCGGGGCCATCGTGATTTCAGACCGCTTTGCCGATTCCAGCGCGGCCTATCAGGGCGCGGGCGGCGGGGTGCCGCAGGATACGATCTCAACGCTGAGGCGGATGGTGGTTGGCGCAACGGAGCCTGATCTGACGCTGATCTTCGACCTGCCGGTTGAGGTGGGGCTGGCGCGTGCCGGTTCGCGCGGCGGGGATGCGCGCTTTGAATCCAAGGGCCGCGCCTATCATGAGCGGCTGCGCGCGGCGTTCCTCGACATCGCCCGGCACGAGCCGCAGCGCTGCCCGGTGATTGATGCCTCGCGCAGTG
Source organism: uncultured Flavobacteriaceae bacterium (assembly GCA_964390465.1). Lineage (GTDB taxonomy): Bacteria > Pseudomonadota > Alphaproteobacteria > Micropepsales > Micropepsaceae > JADZAI01. Next base: position 6,621 of record CAYMIJ010000013.1, read on the forward strand.
AGGACGAGATTGCCGCCGCCGTTCTGTCAGCGGTTGATGCGGCCATGGCGCGCCGTGGCGCATGAGCGATCTGCCGGAAGCTGACCGACTGGAGGGCTGGCCACATCCGCGCGAAAGCCAGCGCCTGTTCGGCCAGACCCATGCAGAAGAAACGCTGCTGCATGCGCTGAACAGCCGTATGCCGCATGCCTGGATTTTCGGCGGGCCGCGCGGCATCGGCAAGGCGACGCTGGCCTATCGGCTGGCCAAAGCCATTCTGGCGCGGGGCAGAGGCACGGGCGAGATCTCCACGCTGGCCACCGACCCGGCGCATCCGGCGGTGCGGCGTATTCTTTCCGGCGGCCATGCGGACCTGATGGTGCTGCGCCGTCCGGCTGACCCCAAGACCGGAAAGCTGAAAGCCGAATTGCCGGTTGATGAAGTGCGCCGGCTGGGCGAGTTCTTCGCCCGTCATTCCAGCGAGGGCGGGGCGCGCATCGCGATCATCGACAGCGCCGATGATCTCAACCGCAACGCAGCCAATGCGCTGCTGAAGACGCTGGAAGAACCACCGCCGGGCGGGTTGCTGATCCTTGTTTCTCATGCGCCGCGCGCCTTGCTGCCGACCATCCGTTCGCGCTGTCGCATGTTGATGATGCCGCCACTGTCCGGGGCGGATATGCACGAGGCGCTGGCCCATATCGCCCCCGACCTAGGCAATGCCGGTGAGCTGGCCCGTCTGTCAGAAGGCAGTATGGGCGGGGCGCTGGAAATGGCGGCGCTAGACGCGGCGGGGCTGGATACGGCGCTCGCCGCCATTCACCGCAAGCAGGGCCGGGATGCGACTGCTGCACACACACTCGCCAATGAGCTGGCGCTTGCTGCTGCGGCTCCGCGCTTCGAGTTGTTCCTTGCCCGCCTCAAGTCACAGTTCGCCCATGCGGCGGCGCAGGGCGACCGCGCAGCGCTGGAAGCGTGGGACGAGGCGGTGTCGATGGCGCGGGCAGCTGACCATCTCAACACCGACAAGCGGGCCATCGTGCTGCGTCTGCTGGAGCGTTACGCCGCGCTATAGCGCGGCTTCGGCCAGCAGCTCAAACGAGCGCAGCCGCGCGCCGAAATCATGGGTTGAGGTCGAGACGATCACCTCGTCCACGCCGGTTTTTTCGACAAAGGCTTCCAGTGCCGCGCGCGCCGTCGCGGGCGAGCCGACAATCGCATAGGTCAGCATGTGCTGGGCCTGCGCCTTTTCCTGTGGCGTCCAGTAGGTTTCGATGTCGTCGATCGGCGGTTTCAGCAGACCGCGTGTGCCACGCGCCATATTGGCAAAGGCCATCTGGATCGAGGTGAACAGGTGCTTCGCCTCGGCATCGGTTTCGGCCACCAGCGCCTGTATCCCGGCCATGGCATAGGGTCTGTCCAGAAAGGGCGAGGGGCGGAAGTGTTCGCGGTAAAGCCGCAGCGCGTGAAACAGATAGTCCGGCGCGAAATGCGAGGCAAAGGCATAGGGCAGGCCAAGGTAAGCGGCGAGCTGCGCCCCGAAAGCACTGGAGCCAAGTATCCACACCGGCACCCGCAGCCCGGCACCCGGCACTGCTTTCACCTTCTGACCGGGTTGTGGCGGCTCAAACAGCGCGATGATTTCCTGAACGTCGCGCGGGAACTGTTCCTCGTTCGTCAGGCCGCGCCGCAGCGCCTGCATGGTGAGCTGATCGGTGCCCGGCGCGCGGCCCAGCCCGAGATCGACCCTGCCCGGAAACAGGCTTTCCAGCGTGCCGAACTGTTCGGCGATCACCAGCGGCGCGTGGTTCGGCAGCATGACGCCGCCTGACCCTATGCGGATGGTTTTGGTCGCATGGCCGACATGGGCGAGACACACGGCGGTCGCGGCACTGGCGATGCCGCTCATGTTGTGATGTTCGGCCATCCAGTAGCGGGTATAGCCGCAGCGTTCGGCCAGTGCCGCCAGTGCAGCCGCGTTGCTGAGTGCAATAGCGGGCGTTGCGCCTTCTACCACCGGCGCGAGATCTAGAACGGATAATTTCATGACCTGAATGTGGTCAGACACGCGGCCCGGCGCAATGGCCATTGAGTAGCCCGCGCTCAGTCTTTATGTCCGGGCCATGCTCATCGACAGTCATTGTCATCTCGATTTCCCGGACTTCGCCGCTGACCGCGCTGGGGTCATCAGCCGCGCGCACGCGGCTGGGGTCGGCACATTGCTGACCATCGGCACGAAGCTGGCGAAGTTCGATGGCGTGCGGGCGATTGCCGAGGCGCATGAGAATGTGTGGTGTTCGGTGGGTATTCATCCGCACGAGGCGGAAGCCGAACCTGATGTGCAGGCCGAGCAGCTTCTGGCCCATGCGGGGCACCCGAAAGTCGTCGCGTTCGGCGAAACCGGGCTTGATTATTTTTACGAGCAGGCCCCGCGCGTGGCGCAGATGGTGAACTTCCGCGCCCATATCGAGGCGGCCCGGCAGGCGCAGTTGCCGGTCATCATCCACACCCGTGATGCGGACGAGGACACCGAAGCCTTGCTGGCTGAGGAAATGGCAAAGGGCGCGTTCACCGGCGTGCTGCACTGTTTCACATCGGGCGCGCGGCTGGCCCATGCCGCCATCGGGATGGGGCTCTACATTTCCTTTTCTGGCATCCTGACCTTCAAGAAAACCGATGCCTTGCAGCAGATCGCCCGCGACCTGCCGCTGGACCGTATTCTGGTGGAGACCGATGCGCCTTATCTCGCGCCGGTGCCGCATCGGGGTAAAACCAACGAGCCGTCATTCGTGGCCCATACCGCCGCGCGCCTCGCCGAACTGCGCGGCATCAGCGCAGGCGAGGTCGCCACTGCGACGACGCAAAACTTCCACCGGCTGTTTGCCAAAGTGCAGCAGAGCGCATGACCCTTGAAGTAACGATCCTTGGGTGTGGCTCGTCCAGCGGTGTGCCGCGTGTCGGGCGTGATGGTCCGGATTGGGGGGCGTGCGATCCGAACGAGCCGAAAAACTGGCGCACCCGCTGTTCCATTCTGGTGAAACACAGCCACGGCACTGTCCTGATCGACACCAGCCCCGACCTGCGCATGCAGTTGATCCGCGCTGGCACTGGGCGAATTGATGCGGTGCTGATCACCCATGATCATGCCGACCAGATTCATGGCATCGATGATCTGCGCGCCATTGCTTATGCCAACCGCCGCCGTCTGCCGGTCTATGCCGACCGCCTGACCATGGCGACGCTGCATCAGCGGTTCGGCTATTGTTTTGAAACACCGCCCGGCAGCCCCTATCCGCCGATCCTTGAGGCACGTCTGATTGAAGATCCGCTGGCGCCTTTCACAATCCCGTCATCAAAGGGTGGGATACCGGTGACGCCTTTTGCACAGCAGCATGGGTCCATCCGTTCGCTGGGATACCGGATCGGTGGGCTTGCCTATTCCAGCGATGTGAACGCGCTCAGCGAGGAATCCTTCGCTGTGCTGGCGGGTGTGAAATGCTGGATTCTGGATGCGCTGCGCTATCAGCCGCACCCCACACACAGCCATGTCGAACAATCACTGGCGTGGATCGCGCGCGTAAAACCCGCACACGCTGTTCTGACCAACATGCATGTCGATATCGACTATCAGACATTGCGCCAGAATCTGCCCGAAGGTGTCGAACCAGCCTTCGACGGATTATCTTTCGCAGTTGCACAATAAACTTTTCACTTGTGTCGTGGCGCGTGATGTTGGTTACAATATGCTTGCGGCTGCGTGACGCTCCCGTTATGTAGCCAGCCGACGGAACTCGATATGGTGGTTAAGCGCACACCGGTAATAACCGGGCGCGTGGGGTGAATTGCGGTCTGTATGCGGCCTTGTGCCGTGCAGTCTGTGGGGGGCCTTGATCATTTCATCGCGAATGTCCGTTGAGTTCGGGGCTTGGGGCATAACGCCCTTGGGCAAACAGGAAATGCGCGCGGCCAATGTGCCGCATCAAGAGGGTCAACGAAGGTGGTGCTTATGACAGATGTACGCTTTGCGTCGCGTCTCGTCCGCGGAGTAGCGGCGAGTGCGATTTTTGTGGGTCTGACCGTCGCGTCGCCTATCAGTCTTGCCCAGACGCCAGCTGCTGCTGCGCCTGCCACGCCGGCAGCCGCGACACCGGCAGCGGCGACACCCGCCACACCGGCGGCCGCAACGCCTGCCACACCGGCGGCAGCAACGCCCGCGACCGGCACCCCGGCAGCGGCACCTGCAGCGGGCACCACGCCTGCCGCAGCAACACCCGCGACACCGGCCGCCGCAGGCACCACGCCCGCCGTTGCGCCCGCCACTCCGGCCGTTGGCCCGGACGGCCTGCCGCTTCCTGCCGCAGCAACGCCTGCCGCAGCACCTGCCCCGATGCAGCCCAAAATGGGCCCCGATGGGAAGCCTGTTCTGAATCCCGACGGCACGCCGGTCATGGAGCCCGCGCCGGTCGTCGCCGCGACGCCTGCGCCGACCATGGCGCCGCCGACCCCCACACCCACGCCGAAGCCCAAGGAGCCGATCAAGGCTGACTTCTTCGGTATCCCGGTTCTGGTTGCACCGGAAGATGAGTTCTCGCTCTATGGTCTGTTCATGATCGCTCACCCGGTCGTGAAGCTGATCATGATCGGCCTGATCATCTGCTCGGTCATCTCATGGGCGATCTTCATCTCGAAGCTGATCTATATGAGCGGCCTGGTGCGTCGCACCAACGCCTTCATCGACCAGTTCCGCACTTCGAACAGCTCGCTCCAGAATCTGGCCAAGTCGGCTGGTGACGGCTCGAATCCCGCCAGCGAAATGGTGGAAGCCGCTGCCCATGAAATCGACCTGACCTTCGCACAGGGCCCGGCCTCGACCGGCGAGAAGCGCGACCACCTGATGCAGCGCGTCGGGTCGGCCATGTCGATCGCGCAGTCTTCGCGCTCTGCCGAACTGGGCGCAGGCATGGCGTTCCTCGCCACCGTTGGTTCGATCGCGACCTTTGTCGGTCTGTTCGGCACGGTGTGGGGTATCATGTACTCGTTCATCGGTATCGCGCGTTCGAAGTCGACGAACCTGGCCGTCGTTGCCCCCGGCATCGCGGAAGCTCTGTTCGCGACCGCCATCGGTCTGTTCGCAGCTATCCCGGCGGTTATTTTCTACAACGTCTTCGCCCGCCGCATTGCTGCCTATAATGGCAAGTTGGATAACTTCTCGTCCGAACTGCTGGTTCGCACATCGCGTCAGCTGGACCAGGCCGCGGGTTAACCCCCGCGCCACGGTTCATCAGGACAGAAAGGAGTTAGCCCAATGGGTGCTAAAGTAGGTGGCGACGAGGGCAAATCGTCGAAGAACAACTTCTCCGAGAACGCCGAAATCAATGTCGTGCCCTTCGTGGACGTCATGCTGGTGCTTCTCATCATCTTCATGGTGGCGGCGCCGCTCGCCACCGTGAACGTGCCGATCGACCTGCCGCCTTCGAACATCGAAGCGACGCCGAATCCCAAGGATCCGGTCTTCGTCTCGATCCAGAAGACGGGTCAGATCTTCCTCGGCGATAACGAGATCACGCTTGATCGCCTCGGTGATGCGATCATGACCCGCACGATGGGCGACCGCGAAAACCGCATCATGGTGCGCGCCGACCGTGACGTGATCTATGGCAATGTCATGCGCGTGATGAACGTGCTTCAGGACTACGGCTTTTTCAAAGTCGCTCTGGTCGCTGAAGAAGTGGTTTAAGGAAGGGCGCGGTTCAAGACCATGAAACGCACTCTCTGGATCACCCTGATCATCGCGGCTTTGCTGCACGCGGCGGTAGGTTGGTACTTTCTCGACAAGTTCATCAATGAACAGAACTTGTTGAAAGAGGATCTGATCGACATCCAGGCGGTGGAGATTCCACCGCCCCCGCCGCCGCCGCCACCGCCGCCCCCGCCGCCGGATAAGCCGCCGCCGCCGCCCGAAAAGCCGCGCGTGCGTCCCCGGTTCCCACCGCCGAACCCGCCGCCGGCCGACGTGCCGCCGCTGCCGATCCCTCCGCAGCCTCCAGCTCCGGATACGACCGACGCGGATCGCACGACCTCGGACCAGACGATTCCCGCCGCTGCGCCTAAGCCGACAAAGCGTGTTCAGCCTGCTTATCCCGAAAAAGCAGCCGAACGTGAGTTCGATAAGATTGGTCGTGCAGTTGTGTACTTTAAAGTAGGGACCTCAGGCGAAGTTTTAGACATTGCAGTGGCTTCTGAAGATCCTCCGGGTATGGGGTTCGGACTTGAGTGCAAAAAAGGCGTCTCCAAGTGGGAGTTTAAGACGGCACAGCCTGGAAAATACTCGGTTACCTGCCGGTTTGATCCCCCGCGGGACTAGAGTTAGCCTGAAAAAGACAAGAGCGGCGCCCTTTACCGGGCGCCGTTTGCTTTTGGGGGTGGGCGCATGCGATTGGCGTATTACGTTTGAGGTCGCGACCTGCCATTCTGCAAGGCCTGTTCGAATCCGGGTTCATGACAAACACCGTCACTGCCAGATCCTTCTCTTCACGCCGCCCGCGCCTGGCGGGTCTGTGGCTGACCCTGCCGTTGATTGCTTTTATCGGTGTTTTTTTTCTCGCGCCCATCGGTGCGATGCTGTGGCGCAGCGTGCACAACCCGCTGCCAGCCTCGCTGATGCCGCGCACGATGGCAGCACTGAACGACTGGAGCGGTAAGGGGCAGCCTTCTGACAAAGCGTTTGCAGCGGTGGTTGACGATCTGAAGGCACTGCCCGCGCGCGAAGATGCTGCAAAACTCGGCGCGCAGTTGAACTTTGAATTGACCGGCCTCAATTCCCTGATCCGTAAAACCGCGCGTGAAGCCGGCAAGCTCACTGCTCCGTATACGGATAGCCTCATCGCGCTCGACCCGAAATGGGGCGAGGCCGCGACATGGAGTGCGCTGGCCGTCGGGCTTCAGCCGTTCACGGTGAAGAATTATCTCGCGGCGCTCGACATGCGGCTGAACGGGGACGGCAGCATAGACGCCGCGAAGCCTGACGACGCTGTCTATGTCATGCTGTTCACCCGCACCGCATGGGTGGCAGGCCTTGTCACGCTGTTGTGCCTTCTGCTGGGCTATCCGCTGGCGCATGTGCTGGCGACCGCATCGCCGCGCACCGCCAGCCTGCTGATGATCTTGCTGCTGCTGCCGTTCTGGACCTCGCTGCTGGTGCGCACCACCTCGTGGATCGCCCTGTTGCAGAGCCAGGGCGTCGTGAACGATCTGCTGGTGGCGCTGGGTATCATCAGCGACGCTAACCGCGTTCAGCTTGTCTACAACATGACCGGCACGCTGATCGCGATGACGCAGATATTGCTGCCCTTCATGGTGCTGCCGCTTTATTCGGTGATGAAGACCATTCCGCCCAGTTACATGCGCGCCGCCAGCTCGATGGGCGCGCGACCGTTTCAGGCCTTCCGCAGTGTCTATCTGCCCATGACCATGCCGGGCATTGCGGCGGGCGGGCTGCTCGTCTTCATTCTGGCGGTTGGCTATTACATCACGCCGGCGCTGGTCGGCGGGGCGAGCGGCCAGCTCATTTCCAACTGGATCGCCTTCCATATGCAGCAATCGCTCAACTGGGGCCTTGCCGCCGCTCTGGGCGGGTTGCTGCTGGCCGGTGTCATCGCGCTCTATCTGATCTTCAACAAGGTGGCGGGCGCTGACCGTCTGAGGTTCGGCTGATGGGCTGGCGCATTCTCATCCGCTTCATGGCCTGGCTGGCGCTGGTGTTCCTCATTGCGCCGCTGCTCGTCATCATTCCGCTGTCGTTCAACGCCGAACCGTTCTTTACATTCACGCCAGACATGCTGGCGCTGAAGCCGCAAGGCTATTCGCTGCGCTGGTATGAAGCGATTTTCAATGATCCGGTCTGGGGGCAGGCGCTGGTCAATTCGCTGCTGATCGGCGGCGCGGCGACCGTTATCGCCACGACGCTGGGCACGCTCGCTGCGGTGGGGCTGGCGCGTTCGCACAGCGCAATGAAAGGCGCGGTGATGGGGCTCATCGTTTCGCCGATGATCACCCCGGTCATCATCGCGGCGGCGGGCATGTATTTCTTCTATGCGGGGCTGGGGCTGACGCAGAGCCATCTTGGCCTCATCCTCGCCCATGCAGCGCTGGGGGCGCCGTTTGTCGTCATCACTGTGACGGCGGCGCTGACCGGCTATGACTGGACCCTGTCGCGCGCCGGGGCCTCGCTGGGCGCGCCGCCTTTGACGACCTTTTTCCGCGTGACGCTGCCCTTGATTCTGCCCGGCGTGGTTTCAGGCGCACTGTTTGCCTTCGCCACCTCGTTTGACGAGGTGGTCACGGTGCTGTTCCTCGGCGGGCCGGATCAGGTGACCATTCCGCGCAAGATGTGGTCAGGCATCCGCGAACAGATCAGCCCCGCCATTCTGGCCGCTGCGACCCTGCTCATCATCGTGGCCATCGCCCTGCTGGTCTGTGTCGAGTGGCTGCGACGCCGGGGCGAACGGATGCGCGTCCGCCCTGTCTGACCCCTCGACTCCTGCGCCCTGCATCGCCTATCTCGTGCCATGCACGACAGCGTCCTCATCATTGATTTCGGCAGCCAGGTCACGCAGCTCATCGCAAGGCGGGTGCGCGAGATCGGCGTCTATTGCGAGATCCACCCCTTCCAGTCGGCGGATGCCGCCTTCACGAAACTGCGCCCCAAGGCAGTGATCTTTTCCGGCGGCCCGGCCTCGGTGACGGCGGCGAACAGCCCGCGTGCCCCGCAGGCGGTGTTCGAGGCCGGCATCCCGATCCTTGGTATCTGTTATGGCCAGCAGACCATGTGCACGCAGCTGGGCGGAACGGTGGAAGGCGGACATGCCGCCGAGTTTGGCCGCGCCGATGTGGAAGTGCTGCACGACAGCCCTCTGTTTGCAGGTGTGTGGGAAAAAGGCGCGCGCCATCCGGTGTGGATGAGCCATGGCGACCGTGTGACGAAACTGCCCGATGGATTCCGTGTGCTCGCCACATCCGAGAACGCGCCCTTCGCGGTGGCGGCGGATGAAGCGCGGCGCTTCTATTCCTTCATGTTCCACCCCGAAGTGGTGCACACGCCCGATGGTGGAAAACTTCTTTCCAACTTCGTTCTCAATATCGCAGGTCTGAAACCCGACTGGACCATGTCGGCCTATCGCGCCGAGATGATCGAGAAGATCCGCGGGCAGGTGGGCAAGGAGCGGGTCATCTGTGGCCTTTCGGGCGGCGTCGACAGCGCGGTGACGGCGGTGCTGATCCATCAGGCGATCGGCGATCAGCTGACCTGCGTGTTTGTCGATCACGGCCTGATGCGTCTGAACGAGGCCGACGAGGTCGTGCGCCTGTTCCGCGATCACTACAATATTCCGCTGGTGCATGTGGATGCGTCAGACACGTTCATCACCGCGCTGGAAGGCGAGGCTGACCCGGAGACCAAGCGCAAGACCATCGGGCGGTTGTTCATCGAGATGTTCGATGCCGAGGCGCACAGGATCGCGGCAGACGGGAAGGGCGCTCCGGCTTTCCTCGCGCAGGGTACGCTCTACCCGGATGTGATCGAAAGTGTCTCGTTTTCGGGCGGGCCGTCGGTCACGATCAAAAGCCACCACAATGTCGGCGGCTTGCCTGAGCGCATGAAGCTGAAACTGGTCGAGCCGTTGCGCGAGCTGTTCAAGGATGAAGTGCGCGCGCTCGGACGTGAACTGGGCCTGCCCGATGCGTTTGTCGGGCGGCATCCGTTCCCGGGGCCGGGCCTTGCCATTCGTCTGCCGGGCGGCGTTTCCCGCGAGAAGCTGGATATTCTGCGCGCGGCAGATGCGATCTATCTGGAAGAAATCCGCAAGGCCGGGCTGTACGATAAGATCTGGCAGGCTTTCGCCGTGCTGCTGCCCGTGCGCACGGTGGGCGTGATGGGCGATGGCCGCACCTACGATCAGGTCTGCGCCCTGCGTGCGGTCACCTCAGTTGATGGCATGACGGCGGATTTCTTCCCCTATGACATGAACTTTCTGGCGCGCACCGCCACCCGCATCGTCAACGAGGTGAAGGGCATCAATCGCGTCGTCTATGACGTGACCTCAAAACCCCCCGGCACCATCGAATGGGAGTGAGGGGCGCGCCCCATCACCGCAGATATCAAAGGCAATCCGCGGTGATGATGGTCGCCATCGACTAGCTGCGTGAGAACGCTGCCAGATCGTTCACTTCGGCCTGCGCCTTTCGCAAGGATTTGCTGACAAACATGTCGGTGATGGAGGCGCCGTCTTTTGCGCGTCCTGTTGCCGCTGACCACAGCTGCATCGCGCCCATCACCAGAACAACGCAAAGGGCGCTGCCCGCAATCATGGCCAGCACAAGGCCGCCATTCTGAGCCGTCATGTCCACATGGAACATGAGCCCAAGCACGGCGACGGTGAAGGGCACCCACAGAACGGCCCATGACAGGCCTGCGACCAATCCGGCAGCAATATAGGTGCGACGCAGGGCCGCAAGCTTCACCTGCGTTTCATAGACAGGACCGGCGACATCAAGTGCCGCGACCCGCACTTTGGTGACAGCAGCTGAGATGATGGTGAGGATGCCAAACACATGCAGCACGATGCCGCTGATGAACACACCGCCTCCGCGCGCCATGTCACCGCGCCACGCCATCACGCCCAGAAAGGCCAGTGCAGCGCCGAAGATGATGGTCCAGGTCATGGAACGTGACAGCGGTGACAGCGTGCGATGGATGCGCCCGTGCGCCATCTGCTGGAAAAAGCTGGTCTGGATTTCTGTTTGACGCTCCATTTTTGCATCAAGCTTATTGAAGGCGACTTTGAGGTCATCAAGTTCCACGGTGTTTCCCTTCACGGTCATGGAGAAAGTTGAGTACGCAGCCGCTGTTTGAGGCGGCTGATTTTGGTGCCCACATTGCTTTCGCTGATGCCCAGAATGTCGGCGATGTCACGATGGCTGCGGTCATCGACATACAGAACCAGCAGGGCGCGGTTCATGGGGTCAAGACCAGCGATCAGTTTTGGCAGCGCCTGCACGAGCTGCGTGTTTTCAGTGTCGTCTGTGCCGGCAATGTCGAGATGTTCGTCCTGCCACGGGCTCATGACGGCGTTTCGGCGGTAGCTTTCCCGCAGATGGGAAATCGCAACATTCAATGCAACGCGGTACATCCAGGTGGGGAATGGGCGCACGCGGTCATAACGCGGCCATGATCGCCACAGATGTGCATATATGTCCTGTGCAAGATCGGCGCGGTCAGCAGAGTTGCTGCAATAGGTGCTGGCGATGCGTCGCACGATGCCGCCATGTTTGCGGATCAATGCGGTGAACAATGTGGCGTCGTCTTCCGATTTTGATTTCTGCTCGCTCATTGCCGCCGACTGATGGCCCGGATGGGCTTGTTCTGAGATGTTATTCGCCTCCGGCGCTGGTTCATCACAGCTGGCCAGTCATTTTAGCCATCATTCTTTTCAAACCGTGTCTCGGCATCGGAGGGCGCATCAGCGGCGCGTTAATAGACAGGACTGGCCTCAGGCCAGTGCAAAGCAGGCATTCTCGCCTTGATGGCGAGCGTGGCGGCTACAACCCGGTGTGAGCCCGGGCTGAAACGCTGCGCCGCAGGGCCGCTGTGATGACCATGGCGAGCGCGATGAAAATCAGCGCGTCACTGGTGGCCAGCAGCGGGCAGAGCAGAACAGTGGCGGCACCCAGCGGCAGCACTGCCAGCTTCCAGCCGTTCAGGCTGAAGCGATCACGCACCAGCCACAGCATTGCGAGGTAGATGGCAACCGGCACGGCGATCGACCATGCGGCGGATGCATAGCTCACATGTGCTTCGCCCGATGCGACATCATGAAACACCGCAAAGCCTGCGCCTGTGGCGGCACCTGCCGCGAAGATGGCGAAATGGCCATACCCCCACAGCAAAGCGCGCGGCAAAGCATCGTTTTCCAGATGCTCGTCATTGGTGAAATAAACACCCCACAGCGAGAAGGTGATGAGCGCGCAGGCCCCTGCCATGAGAAAGTCATGTGGGCTGGCTGGTGCGCCGCTTCCATCCGTCGTCAGCATGGCGCTGATCGAGAGGAAACATTCGCCCAGCACGATGATGTTGAGTAGCCCGTAGCGCTCCATGATATGATGACGGTGCCAGTTCGTCGCGCCGTGGCCGAGCTCAGCAATCACCGGCACCAGCAATTCGCCCAGCACCGCCAGTGCAAACAGTGGCGCATAAAGCGGCGAGGCAGGCGGTACATGGAGGGCGAGTGTCACCCACACCACCTGCATGACTAGAATGCCGAAGCCATAGGTCAGGGCTGAGCGGCGGTGGGTGGCGTCACCTGCGGCGGCGGCAAACCATAAGGCGGCCATCGCGACGCGCATGATGACGAAGCCCAGCACGCACAGATAGATCGGGTCGCCTGAAAACACTGCCGGTATGCCAGCTGCAATGGCCAGCGCGCCAAACATCGCGGCCATGGTGAGCACACGAAAGGCAGGCGAGGCATTATCATAGGCCGAGGCGAACCACGTATAATTCATCCAGCTCCACCACACCGCGAAGAAGCCGGCGAGAAAGCCGGGCAGGGCTTCAAGCGTGTGGCCTTCGGCAATGCCGTGATGCAGTCCACGCGCCGCCACCGCGATGGCGATGACCGAGGCGAGGTCGAACATCAGCTCCAGCGTGGTGGAAACCCGGTTTTGTTCATGCCGGTCACGCGGCGCGAGTTTGAGGGCGAACATCAGCCATCCGTCACTGTCTGGTTGCGATGTGCCTGAGATTGCCGGTTTGGTAAACCATGAGCTGCTATCCAAAGCAGGGGCCAGTTTGCGGCTGGAGGAGGGTTATTCACATTCTATCAACAGTTTGTTCCGGGACTGTTCACGGATTTACTGGATATTTACTGTATTCATTCACAGATGTGCCCACAGTAAGGCAAAAAATCCAATTTAATCAAAGCGCTATACCAAAACTCCATTGACGACCCAGTATGTCCCATGTTATCCCATGATATCCCAAGCATCGCCATGAGCCGTCCGGCGCGTGGCCTGTCCGGGAGCCGCCAGCGGCGGGACGCTGGAAGTGATGGGGTCCATGTCGAAGTTCTTTTCGAATTTCGAAAAACAGGTCGATGCCAAGGGCCGGGTCTCGGTTCCGGCGCCGTTTCGCGGCGCTTTGGCCGCGCAGGATGCTGACCGCATCTATTGCTTCCCAAGTTTCGTTGACACCGCCGTCGAGTGCTATCCGCCCGCCGCCTATTTCGCGCTGCTCGAACGCATTGAAGGGATCATCGAAAGCCCTGAAGCGCGCGAGCAGCTTGAGCTGGCGGTCATCACGCGCGGTGTTGAGCTGACCTTCGACAGCGAAGGGCGTGTGAGTTTTCCCGAACGCATTCTGAAAGCGGCAGGCATCGACAAGGTGATGACGTTTGCGGGGCGCGGCGACCGTTTCCAGATCTGGGCGCCGGATTCATTCGCGGCGATCGAGGCGGCGGCCATGCAGAAGGCGGCGCAGTTCCGACACCTGTTGCTGACCGGCAAAGGCCCTGTCGTTCCACCTGCCCGTGTGCGCGAGGATGCGCCATGAGCGAGCGGCACATTCCCGTTCTGCTGGATGAAGTGATCGCAGCCCTGAATCCGCAATCGGGTGAGCGCATCATCGACGGCACATTCGGCGCGGGCGGCTATGCGCAGGCCGTGCTGGCAACGCCCGGCGCGCTGGTGCTGGGGATTGATCGCGACCCTTCCGCCATCGCAGCAGGCAAGGCGGCGGGCCATGACCGGCTGCACCTCGCTTTTGGTACATATGATGACATGGAGGCGCTCGCTTCGGCGCATGACTTCGCGCCGGTGCATGGCGTGATGCTGGATATCGGCGTGTCGTCCATGCAGATCGACGATGCAGCGCGCGGCTTTTCATTTCAGAAAGACGGCCCGCTCGATATGCGCATGTCAGCCGAGGGGCCAAGCGCCGCTGATGTCGTGAATACGGCGAGCGAAGCATTGCTGGCCGATATTCTGTTCCACTATGGCGAGGAGCGCAAAGCGCGCCCCATCGCCCGCGCCATCCTGCGCGATCGGCGCAGCGTGCCGTTTGAGCGCACAACGCAGCTTGTGGCGACCATCGAGTCCGTTCTGGGCAAGGGCATTCCGGGCCGCATCCATCCGGCGACCCGCAGCTTTCAGGCCTTGCGCATTTTCGTGAATGACGAGCTGGGCCAGCTGTCGCGCGGGCTTGCGGCGGCCGAACGTCTGCTGGCACCTGATGGACGGCTGGCGGTGGTGACGTTCCATTCGCTGGAAGACCGCATCGTCAAACGCTTCATGCAGGAACGCTGCGGACGTCAGGCCGGGCCATCGCGCCATTTGCCGCAGACTGCGCAGACGCCGCCCAGCTTTTCGCCGATCACCAAAGGCGCGGTTGAACCATCAGACGCTGAGACCGCGCGCAATCCGCGCGCCCGTTCCGCCAAACTGCGCGCCGCTCGCCGCACATCAGCACCCGCCTGGGCGGACGCAAGTGCAAACTCATTTCTCGCACCGATTACAACAGGGGAGTGGAAGCGATGATCCGCGCACTCAATCTTGCCTTTCTGGGACTTACCATCGTCATTTGCTTCGGCCTTTACCGTGTGACGCAGACAGCGCAGGAACGCGAAGCCGATTTGCGCAATGTCGAACGGAGCATCGCGGAAGGCGAGCGAGCCATCGGTGTGCTGAAAGCCGAATGGACCCATCTGAGCCAGCCCGCCAAGATGCAGGCGATGGCCACCCGCTATCTTGGGCTTGAGCCGATGAAGCCCCAGCAGATCGCTTATGTGAACGACATTCCGATGCGTGCTGAAGGCGAGGCGACACTTGCCGATGTGGCCGCCTTGCCGTTCGCGCCCGGAGCCGGTGAACAGCCTGTGATGGACGAAACGGCGCCATTGCCGCGGGTCAAGCCAGCCAGCCTCGCGCGTTGAAGATGTCGCAATCCATGCCGCATAATCACGCACGCCGTCACACGCCGACAGTGCCGCCTGCAACCCGCAAGCGCATCGGTGTTGCCGCCATCGCATTCATTCTGGTGTTTGGTGTCGTTTCTGCCCGCATGGCACAGATCGCCATGTCAGGTGGGCCAGATGTCATGGCGCTGGCCAATGGCGGTCATACCCTGTCGAAGGACAGGCCCGATATCCTCGACCGCAATGGCCTGATCATGGCGACTGATCTTGAAGTCGCCTCGGTCTATGCCGACGCGCGCAAGGTGTGGGATGTGGAGGAAACCGCGCAGGCGCTTAACAGCGTCTTCCCCGAACTGAACGTCGCTGAACTGAAGACCAAGCTGGAAACCAAGGCCGCCTTTGTGTGGATCAAGCGCGACATCACCCCGCGCCAGCATGCCGCGGTCCGTGACCTTGGCTTACCCGGTATCGAGTTCGAAAAAGAGTTGAAGCGCGTTTATCCCAACGGACGCGACGCGGCGCATGTTCTTGGCTTTGTGAACATGGACAATCGCGGTGGCGCGGGCATCGAACAGGCGCTCGACACCACGCTGGCCAACCGTACCAATGGCGCAGAACCGGTGAAGCTGTCGATTGACCTGCGGGTTCAGCACGTCGTTGAGGACGAGCTGTCAAAAGCGATTGAGGAGTTCAGCGCGATCGGCGGCACAGGCCTGGTGATGGACGTCGCCACCGGCGAAGTGCTGGCGATGGTGTCGCTGCCAGACTATGACCCGAACCATATCAGCGACGAGCCGGAACAGAACAGGTTCAATCGGGCGACGCTGGGCGTTTATGAGATGGGCTCGACGTTCAAGGCCTTCAACACGGCCATGGCGCTGGATGGCGGTGTCTCGGTCAATGATCGTTTTGATGCGCGTGCGCCCATCAAGATCGGGCGCTTCACCATCAAGGACTATCACCCGATGGGTCGCGCCTTAAGCGTGGAGGAGATTTTTGAACACTCCTCGAATATCGGTTCGGCCAATATGGCGCGCAAGTTCGGCGCGGAATATCAGAAGGCCTTTCTGAAGTCGCTCGGCCAGCTTGATCCGATGCCGCTGGAACTGCCTGAGCGCGGCGCCCCACTGTGGCCGAGCAACTGGAGCGAAGTCTCCATGCTGACGATCTCGTTCGGCCACGGCATCGCCGTCAGCCCGATGCATGTCATCACCGGCGTGTCGGCGCTGGCCAATGGCGGCACATTCGTTGAGCCAACCATGCTGATGCGTGACCCGAATGCGCCGCTTCCTGCGCACCGCATTGTCAGCGAGCGGACAAGCGAGAAAATGAACCAGCTGTTCCGCATGGTTGTGGAGCGCGGCACGGCGCGCAAAGCGGATGTGCCGGGCTATCAGGTTGGCGGCAAAACAGGCACAGCAGAAAAGGCCAAAGGGCGCGGCTATGCTGAAAAGGCGCTGCTGTCATCGTTCATCGGCGTGTTTCCAACCAAAGAGCCGCGCTATGCCGTGCTCATCATCATCGACGAGCCCAAGGGCACAAAGGAAACATCTGGCTTTGCGACCGGCGGCTGGACCGCCGCGCCCGTGACCAGCCGCGTGGTGGCACGCATTGCGCCCATGCTTGGTGTGCCGCCTCAATTTGTGCCCGGTGCGCATCCTATGGTGGCCAGCGCCGAGGATGAGGCCAAAGCGTTGTCGCAGGATCATTGACCCATGAAGCTTTCGGCGCTGATGGATGGATGGAAGGGGGCGGATGATCCTGAGATCACCGGCCTGACATCCGACAGCCGCGCCGTGAAACCGGGCTTTGTGTTCGCGGCTCTGCCGGGAGTGAAGGCAGATGGACGCAGCTTCATCGCCAAGGCCGTCGAACAGGGTGCGGTGGCGATCATCGCGCCGGAAGGGACACAGGCCAGCCTTCCGGTTTTTCAGACCGCCAATCCGCGCCTGGACTTCGCGCGCGCCGTGTCACGCTTCTATGGTCGTCAGCCGGAAACCGTTGCAGCCATTACCGGCACAAACGGCAAGACCTCGATCGCCGCCTTCACGCGCCAGATCTTCGCCGCTTGCGGTCACAGCGCGGCGAGCATGGGCACGGTCGGCATCGTCTCGCCTTCCGGCGAGCGGGTACTGAGCCACACCACGCCTGATCCGGTGATCGTGCATCAGGAACTCGCGCGGCTGGCCGACGAAGGCGTCACGCATCTGGCATTGGAGGCATCCAGCCACGGTCTCGATCAGTACCGGCTGGATGGCGTGCGCATCCAAGCGGCGGCCTTCACCAATCTCACCCGCGACCATCTCGATTATCACGAGACGCTGGAAGCGTACCGCGATGCGAAGCTGCGGCTGTTCAAGGGCGTTGTCGTGAATGGCGGTGTGGCAGTCATCGACGCTGATGGCGATGGCGCGGAAGCATTCATCCAAGCGGCGCAGACACGTGGTCTGAAAACAATCACCACGGGGCAGGCTGGTGCCGACATCAGGCTGACAGCACGTGAAGCGCATCTCGACAGTCAGTTTCTGAGCATCCTGCATCAGGGCATAACGCATGGCGTGCGCCTGCCATTGGCGGGGGCTTTTCAGGCATCGAATGCGCTGGTGGCGGCGGGCATCGCCATCGGCCTTGGGGACAATCCGTTTCAGGTTTTTGCTGCACTGGAAAATCTGCGCGGTGCCAAGGGGCGTC
Source organism: uncultured Flavobacteriaceae bacterium (assembly GCA_964390465.1). Taxonomy (GTDB): domain Bacteria; phylum Pseudomonadota; class Alphaproteobacteria; order Micropepsales; family Micropepsaceae; genus JADZAI01. Next base: position 24,254 of record CAYMIJ010000013.1, read on the forward strand.
TCGACCATGTGGCGACCGCGCGCTGCGGGGCGCCGATTTTTGTAGACTACGCCCACACGCCCGATGCGCTTGAGACAGTTCTGAAAACGCTGCGCCCGCATGTGCAGGGGCGTCTGCATGTTGTGTTCGGCTGCGGTGGTGATCGCGATCCCGGCAAGCGTCCACTGATGGCGGCGGCAGCAGCGCGGTGCGCGGATGTCGCCATCGTCACTGATGATAATCCACGCAGCGAAGACCCGGCGGCCATTCGCGCTGCGGCGCTGAAGGGCGCACCTGGCGCACTGGAAATCGGCGATCGCGCTGAGGCCATCAATGCCGCCATAGCGGGCCTGAAGGAAGGCGACATTCTGGTGATCGCGGGCAAGGGCCATGAGAGCGGCCAGACGATCAAAGGTGTCGTGCATCCTTTCGACGACACCGAGGAAGCGCAGCGTGCGGCCACAGCGATGGGCGGACGCGCATTATGAAACCAATATGGACAGCCACAGAAGCCGTGGCGGCGACCGGTGGCCACACATCAGGCGCATGGCAGGCCACGGGCGTTTCCATCGACACGCGCACGCTGAAGCCGGGCGATCTGTTTGTCGCGTTGACCGGCGAGAACCGTGATGCCCATGCCTTCGTGAGCACCGCACTGTCGCATGGCGCGAGTGCTGCGCTGGTTTCAAAGCCGGTCGATGGGGTCGATCCTGCAAGGCTTCTGCTGGTGAAGGATACGCAGGCCGGGCTGGAAGCGATGGGCCTCGCGGCGCGCGCCCGTACTGGGGCGCGTGTTGCCGCCGTGACCGGCAGTGTCGGCAAGACCAGCACGAAGGAAGCTCTGCGGTCTGTGCTTTCAGCGCAAGGTTTCACCCATGCCTCGGAAGCCTCGTACAATAATATGTGGGGGGTGCCGCTGACTTTGGCCCGGATGCCGCGCGAAACCGCGTTCGGCGTTTTCGAGATCGGCATGAATCACAGCGGTGAAATCCGCCCGCTCACGCGGCAGGTTCAACCTGATGCCGCCATGGTGACGACCGTTGAAGCCGCGCATCTGGGCAATTTTTCCGGCATCGAAGAAATCGCTGCCGCCAAAGCTGAAATCTTCGAAGGGCTGAAGCCGGGCGGCGTTGCCATCATCAACGCCGACAATCCGCATGCGCCGGTTCTTGCAGCAGCAGCCAATGCCGTTGGTGCGCGCATCTGGACCTTTGGCGAGCATGGCACCGAAGCGCGGCTGAATGCCGTTTCGCTGGGGCCTGACAGCTCAGTGATCGAGGCCGATCTGATGGGCGAGCAGCTGCGTTTCATTTATGGCGCGCCCGGCCGTCATTTTGTGCAGAACGCGCTGGGCCTGTTGCTGGTTGTGAAGGCGCTGGGGGCAGATGTGAAAGCCGCTGCTGCCGCACTGGCAGGTGTGCGTGCCCCTAAAGGGCGCGGTGCGCGCGAGGTGATCAACACCGCTGATGGTCCGTTCGTGCTGCTGGATGAATCCTACAACGCCAATCCCGCCTCGGTGCGCGCGGCGCTGGCGGTTCTGAAAAACGCGATGCCGGGACCGGGTGGCCGCCGCATCGCCATTCTGGGCGACATGCTGGAAATGGGCACAGAGGCCGACACCATTCACGCCAGTCTGGCGGATGATGTGGCGCAGGCGGCTGATCTTGTCTTTGCGTGCGGGCCAGCGATGTCGCATCTATTTGCAAACCTGCCTCATTCGATTCGCGGCGCACATGCGTCCAGTTCAGCCGATTTCGCCGGGGATATCGCAGCCGCCATCCGGGCGGGCGATGTCGTGATGGTGAAGGGCTCTCTGGGCAGCAGGATGGCCCTTGTCACTGGCGCCCTGAAGGCGCGCGCGCATCAGGCTGCGGCAGAATAGGGAACACGTCATGCTGTATCTGCTGCTCGACCCGCTGGCTTCTGACTTTCAGATTTTCAATCTGTTTCGCTACCTGACCTTCCGCACGGGTGGCGCGATCCTGACCGCCCTGATCATCGGGCTGATGTTCGGCAGGCCGCTGATTGATTGGCTGAAGGTGAAACAGGGGCGCGGTCAGCCCATCCGTGACTTCATGGGCGACGCGCATGTCATCGGCAAGAAGGGCACGCCCACCATGGGCGGTCTTCTCATTCTGATTTCCATGTTCGTCTCGACCTTGCTGTGGGCCGATATCACCAACCACTATGTGTGGATCGTGCTGGGCGTAACGGCGCTGTTCGGTGTTCTCGGGTTTTACGATGACTATCTGAAGGTCACGAAGCAGCACGCCGATGGCGTTTCGGCAAAGCTGAAGCTGGTTGTGCAGTTTGCCGGTGCAGCCGTGGCGGGCTGGTTGATCATGAAATGGCATCCCGAAGCGCTTTCCGGGAAGGTCGCGCTGCCATTCTTCAAGGATATGCTCATCCCGCTCGGTATTGGCTTTGTGGTCTTTGCGATGCTGGTGATCGTGCTGTTCTCAAACGCCGTGAACCTGACCGATGGTCTGGACGGCCTTGCCATCGTGCCGGTGATGATCTGCGGTGCCTGCATGGGCCTCATCGCTTATCTGGTCGGCAATGCCGTGTTCGCCGAATATCTGCAGATTCATGCGGTGCCGCGCACCGGCGAGCTTGCGGTGATAGCAGGGGCGTTGCTGGGCGGCGGGCTGGCCTTTCTGTGGTTCAATGCGCCGCCTGCCATGGTGTTCATGGGCGACACCGGATCGCTGGCGCTGGGCGGCACGCTGGGCACGATGGCCGTGATCATCAAGCACGAGGTGGTGCTTGGCATTATTGGCGGCCTGTTCGTGCTTGAGGCGCTGTCGGTGATCGTGCAGGTCGTGTCGTTCAAGACGACCGGCAAGCGCGTTTTCCGCATGGCCCCGATCCATCATCACTATGAAAAGAAGGGCTGGTCAGAACCGACCATCGTGATCCGCTTCTGGATCATCGCGGTGATCCTCGCGCTGATCGGCCTTTCCACACTGAAACTGAGGTGACACAGTGATCCCCGTTCCAGTCTTTCATGGGCAGATGGTCGCTGTCGTGGGCATGGCGCGATCGGGCATTGCCGCTGCGCGGTCTCTGAAGGAGGGCGGCGCGCGCGTGATCGTATGGGATGATCTGGAGGCAGGCCGCACAAAAGTGGCGGGTGAGTTCGATGTGGTTGATCCGGCTGAGTGGGACTGGTCCGCCATGAGGGCAGTGGTTCTGTCGCCAGGCATTCCACTGACTCATCCCAAACCGCATCCGATTGTCGTTGCTGCGAAGAAGCATAAAGTCGAGGTCATCGGCGATATTGAGCTGTTCGTGCGCACGCTGGCCGCCGCCGGTCATTTCAACGGCGCCAGCGCCCCACCTTTTTTTTCGCAAGGACCGGTTAACCTTACCCAGGTCTTAAAGCCCAATGGCAACGGCAATGGCCATACCTGGCGCGGCAAGGCACCGCTGATCTGCATCACCGGTACCAATGGCAAATCGACGACGACGGCACTGATCAGCCATCTTCTGTCGTGCAATGGATGGGATGCCCAGACGGGCGGCAATATCGGCAAGGCCGTTCTTGAACTGGCCCCGCCACGCGAGAACACGATCTATGTGCTGGAACTGTCGTCTTACCAGATCGACCTGACGCCCTCGCTGAAACCCAATGTCGCAGTGCTGATGAACATCACGCCGGATCATCTCGACCGGCATGGCGGCATGGCTGGGTACATCGCGTCCAAGCGCCGCATCTTTGCGCGACAGAGCACGGCCGACATCGCCGTGGTCGGTGTAGACACGCCAGCCTCAGCCGAGACCTGTACCATGCTGTCGCGGCGCGGTGGCCCGGTTGTCGTGCCGATGGCGGTGAACCGGGTGATTGGGCGCGGTATCTATGCGCTTGATGGTATTCTCTATGACGGGCTGTTCTCGCCGCCTGCTGAAATCACCGACCTCAAAGCCGTGCCGTCCCTGACCGGCGCCCATAACTGGGAAAATGCCTGCGCCGCCTATGCCACTGTGCGCGGTTATGTCAGCGATCCGCGCGCCATTGCCCGTGCCTTTGCCAGCTTTCCGGGACTGGCGCATCGCATGGAGATCATCGGCGAGGTCGGCAAGGTGCGGCTCGTCAATGACAGCAAGGCGACCAATGCCGACGCGGCTGAGAAGGCACTTGCCGCTTATGGCCGCGATCTGTTCTGGATCGTTGGTGGTCGCGCCAAGGACGGCGGCATCGAAGCGCTGGCCCCGCATTTCAAGGCGGTGAGCAAGGCCTATCTGATCGGCGAGGCCGCTGAAGCCTTCGCTGTGACACTCGACAAAGCGGGCCTGCCATATGAGCAGTGTGGCACGCTTGATGTGGCGACCCGATTGGCCCTTCGTGACGCCAAGGCGTCCAGCGCCGAACGCCCGGTGGTCATGTTCTCGCCGGCCTGCGCCTCTTTCGATCAATTCAAGGATTTTGAAGATCGCGGTAACCATTTCCGACGCATTGTCGCTGAGTTGCAATCAGGCGGCGGAGCGGCGGAAGCGGCATGATGACATTTGATCGCACCAACCGCAGTACTTTTGCGGAATGGTGGTGGACATCGGACAGGTGGCTGTTCTTCACCGTCTCGTTTCTGATGTTTGCTGGCGTGTTGCTCAGCATGGCGGCAAGCCCTGCCATCGCCCGCAAGCTGGATTATGACACCTTCCATTTCGTCTATCGCCAGATCGGCTTCGGCTTTCTAGCCGTCAGTGCCATGATGCTGGTGTCGTTGCTGAAGGTGCGCGACATACGCCGCCTTTCTCTTGTCGGCTTTTTTGTGGGCATCGGGATGATGGGCATGGCCATCGCGGTTGGCCCAGAAATCAAGGGCGCGCATCGCTGGCTCGGCTTTGGGCTGCTCTCGATCCAGCCGTCCGAGTTCGTCAAACCCACCTTCATCATTCTGGCGGCGGCATGCCTTTCTCAATGGCAGCGGACCGGTAAGCTGGCGGGACTGATCGCGGCCATCTTCATCTATGGCCTGTTCGCAGGCACGCTGATGCTTCAGCCGGACCTCGGACAGACGATGCTGGTGACAGCGGCTTTCGGGGCATTGCTGTTCTTCGCCGGGCTCAGCCTCTGGATCATGGCTGGGTTCGTTGCTGCTGGCGCTGGTGCGGTGGTCGGGGCCTATTTCATCTTTCCGCATGTGCAGAGCCGCATCGATCGTTTTCTCAACCCTGACAGTGGTGACACCTATCAGGTGGACCGTGCCATGGAGGCGCTGAAGACTGGCGGATTTCTTGGCACAGGCCCGGGCGAGGGCACTGTGAAAGCCTCGATCCCCGACGCCCATACCGATTTCATTCTGGCCGTGGTCGGTGAGGAGTTCGGCATGATCGCCTGCATGTTATTGGCTGCCGTGTTCTGCTTCCTCATTGTGCGTGCGCTGTGGCGCAGCGCGCTGTGCCCCGATGTCTTTTCGCAGATTGCCTCAGCTGGCCTTGCTGTGATGCTGGGTCTTCAGGCCGTCATCAATATGAGCGTCAATCTTCAGCTGATGCCGGCCAAGGGCATGACACTGCCGTTCATTTCCTATGGTGGCTCGTCCATTCTGGCGCTGGCACTGACGGCCGGATGCCTGATCGCCATCACGCGGAAAAGGCCCGGTGCGCGGCGCAGGAGAATGACGCGATGAAGCGCCCCATCGTCATTGCGGCGGGGGGAACGGGCGGTCACACTTTTCCGGCACAGGCAACAGCAGAAGCGCTGATGGCGCGCGGACATCGTGTTCTGCTGGCAACCGATCCGCGCGGTGCATCCTTTGCGGCCAAGGTTCCCGGCGCTGATCTGCTGCCGATCCGTTCCGCGACATTTTCAGGACGCAATCCGTACAGGATCACCGGAGCGATGGTTCAGATCATGCGCGGGGTGATGCAGGCGCGCCGTGCCTTCGCCCGCGAAAAGCCGCTGGCTGTTGTCGGGTTCGGCGGCTATCCGGCACTGCCTTCCATGCTGGCCGCGCGGATGATGGGTGTGCCGTCGATCATTCACGAGGCCAATGCTTTGCTGGGGCGCGTCAATCGTCTGGTCGCTGCGAAGGCCACCCGCATCGCCGTTGCCTTCCCTGAAACCGCACGCATGCCCAAAGGGGCTGACGCCAAGACCATCCTTGTCGGCAATCCGGTGCGGCCCGCGATCATCGACGCCGTGACGCCTTATGTGCCACCCGAAGCGGGCGATGTGCGGCTGCTGGTCTTTGGTGGATCGCAGGGCGCGCGCGTGATGAGCGATGTCGTGCCGGCTGCCATCGCCCGGATTCCCGCCGCCCTGCGTGCGCGTTTGCGGATCGTTCAGCAGGCGCGTGGTGAGGACATGGAACGCGCCCGCACCGCTTATGCGGGCCAGAACATCAATGCAGACATCAAGGACTTCATCGGCGACATGCCGCAGCAACTGTCGGCTGCGCATCTGGTGATCTGCCGGGCAGGCGCATCGTCATGCGCTGAACTGACCGTGATGGGCAGGCCCTCTATTCTCGTGCCATACCCCTTCGCCACCGACGATCATCAAAGCTACAACGCGCGCATGCTTTCTGATTCACAAGCGGCGCTGTTCATGGCCCAACCTGCGTTCACCCCGGATGCGCTGGCCCGTATGCTTGAAGACATGTTTTCGAATCCTCAGCGTCTGGTGGCCATGGCCGCCGCTGCCGGAACACTGGCACGCCCACGCGCCGCTGAAGCCATGGCGGATGCCATCGAGGCACTGGCGGCATGAGCCTTCTGGATAACAGGAACGCGGTGATTCATTTCATCGGCATTGGCGGCATCGGCATGTCGGGCATTGCCGAAATGCTGGCCGATGCTGGCTATCGCGTTCAGGGCAGCGATGCCTCTGATGGCTATGTGCTGAACCATCTGCGCGAGAAGGGCGTCAGAGTGTTTATCGGCCATGACAGCGCGCATGTGAAAGGCGCGGACATTGTGGTGATGTCGTCTGCCATCAAACTGGGCAATCCCGAATGGCACGCGGCAGAAGCGCATGGTGCGCGCATCGTGAAGCGAGCGGAAATGCTGGCCGCGCTGATGGCGCTGAAGAATGCGGTCGCTGTGGCTGGAACGCATGGCAAGACCACCACCACAACAATGGTCGCGGCGCTGCTGGATGCAGGTGGGCTCGACCCTTCGGTTCTGAATGGCGGCATCATCAATGCCTATGGCTCCAACGCCAAGACGGGGCAGGGCGCATGGTTCGTCGCTGAGGCTGATGAAAGCGACGGCAGTTTTCTGCTGCTGCCCAAAAAGGTCGCTGTGGTCACCAATGCCGACCCGGAACATCTGGACCATTTCAGAACCTATGACGCCATCAAGCAGGCGTTTGCTGCGTTCATGGCCGATATTCCGCCTGATGGATTCACGGTCGCCTGTGCGGACCATGCTGAAACGAAGATGATCGCCGCCTCCATCACGGATCGGCGCATGGTGACCTACGGCGTGGACGTTGATGCAGATGTGCGCGCGCTGAACCTGACTGCCGGGCGACAGGGCATGGCGTTTGATGTCGCATTTTCGGCGCGTATGGCGGGCGGCGCGCGCATCGTGAAAGACGTTCTGGTGCCCATGCCGGGCACGCATAACGCGCTGAATGCACTGGCGGCGATCGCCGTCGCGGTGGGGCTTGGCGTCAGCGACGCGGCATGGCGCGAGGGTCTGGCCACCTTCACAGGCGTGCAGCGCCGTTTTTCAAAAGTTGGGGAATGGCGCGGCGTCACCATCATCGACGATTACAGCCATAACCCGCAAAAGATCGCGGCTGCCATTGAAGCGGCGCGCCAGATGGCAGACGGGCGGGTGATCGGCGTGATGCAGCCGCATCGTTTCACCCGTGTCCATCACGGCTGGGACGGGTTCGTTTCCTGCATGGACGGCGCCGACATCGCCATGGTCAGCGATATCTATCCGGCAGGGGAAGCGCCCATTGATGGGGTGACCGGCGCGGCGCTGGTTCAGGCCATGACGGCACATGGCCACAGGGATGCCCGTCATCTGGCAGACCCGGCAACGCTGGCCCGCGCCATTCACAGTGTCGCAAGGGCAGGCGATTACGTCATCGTCATGGGGGCGGGCAGCAACACCTATTGGGCGAAAAACCTGCAAACCCAGCTTGAAGCGCTGGGTGAGCCGCCAACTAAGGCATAGCAGCCGCAAGGCTTCCGCAAGGGACAGCAACATCGCGTTGCGCCGGCTTCAAAAACGTGTTTTTGCAGCAGATCAAGTCACCTCCGGGGCGGTCCATGAAGCACGTCATCCAGGAACTCGAACACCGTCGCGCCAAAGCCCGGCTTGGCGGCGGCGAGGCACGCATTGCCGCCCAGCACGCCAAGGGCAAGCTGACGGCCCGCGAGCGTGTCGAGCTGTTGCTCGATGCCGGATCGTTCGAGGAGTTCGACATGTTTGTCGAACACCGCAATGCCGATTTCGGCATGGAAAAGAACAAGACGCCGGGCGACGGCGTGGTGACGGGTTGGGGCACGGTCAATGGCCGCCTCATCTATGTGTTTGCGAAAGACTTCACCGTGCTCGGTGGCTCCACCTCGGAAGCCCATGCCGAAAAGATCACCAAGATTCAGGATCTGGCGCTGCGCATGGGTGCGCCGTGCATCGGCCTGTTCGATGCAGGTGGCGCGCGCATTCAGGAAGGCGTCGCGTCGCTGGGCGGTTATGGCGAGGTCTTCAAGCGCAACGTGCTGTCATCGGGCGTCATTCCGCAGATCAGCGTCATCATGGGGCCTTGCGCGGGCGGTGACGTTTATTCCCCGGCGATGACCGACTTCATCTTCATGGTGCGCGACCAGTCCTATATGTTCGTCACCGGGCCGGATGTGGTGAAGACTGTCACCAACGAAACCGTGACATCGGAAGAACTCGGCGGCGCGAAGGTGCACACCACGAAATCTTCCGTGGCCGATGGCGCTTATGACAACGATATTGTCTGCCTTGCCCAGATGCGCCGCCTGATCGACTTCCTGCCGCTGAACAACCGCGAGCAAGCGCCCGAACGCCCGAGCTTTGACGCCTTCGATGTCGAGGACCATTCGCTCGATACGATGGTGCCCGATAATCCCAACAAGCCTTACGACATCAAGGAACTGATCCTGAAGACCGCCGATGAAGGCGACTTCTTCGAGATTCAGGAAAACTTCGCCAAGAACATCGTTGTCGGCTTTGGCCGCATCGAGGGCCATCCGGTCGGCTTCGTCGCCAATCAGCCGATGGTGCTGGCCGGCGTGCTCGACAGCGATGCCAGCCGCAAGGCGGCACGCTTCGTGCGTTTCTGCGACTGTTTCAACATTCCGCTGGTGACGTTTGTAGACGTGCCCGGCTTCCTGCCCGGCACAGCGCAGGAATATGGCGGGCTCATCAAACATGGCGCGAAACTGCTGTTCGCCTTTACCGAGGCGACGGTGCCGAAAGTCACCGTCATCACCCGCAAGGCCTATGGCGGCGCCTATGACGTGATGGCCTCCAAGCATATTCGCGGCGACGTGAACTATGCCTGGCCGAGCGCGCAGATCGCGGTGATGGGCGCGAAGGGCGCGGTGGAGATCATTTTCCGTCAGGAAATGGGCAATGCCGACGCCATCGCCGAGCGCACGAAGGAATACGAAGACCGCTTCCTCAATCCGTTCGTCGCTGCCTCGCGCGGTTATATCGACGAGGTCATCATGCCTGCGCGCACCCGCTGGCGCGTCGCTCGCGCGCTCAGAATGCTGCGTAACAAGAAGCAGGATATGCCCTGGAAGAAGCACGACAACATTCCGTTGTAAGGGCAGGGTGAGGCGCTGATGCGAAACCTGACACAGCGCATTGCCGCCGTTCTGGGGCCGACCCTTTGCGCCGTGACCTCATCTGAGGCGCTGAACTTCGGCATCTGGAAAGACGTTCACCCGACGCTCGTCGCGCTCAACGGCCTTGTTCTCTTTGCTGGTGGCATGGTGATCGTCACCACGCATGCATTGTGGAAGCCCATGTCTGCGGCACTGGTCACAATGTCGGGCTGGTTGCTCGTGCTCGCTGGAGCATGGCGGCTCTATTTTCCCGCAGTACCTCAGGCCCAGCCCGGCATCGTGACCTATGTGTTCATTGCTCTGCTGGGCGCGCTTGGGCTGACACTTTGCGCCATCGCCTTTCGCAGGCCCTGAACGTCAGATCACGTGCGCAGAAATGGGCATACTTTGAGCGAGGCTTATGACGAACTCATTGCTTCTCTTGAAATTACCATCGAGCCGGTGACGGAAGCGCAGGCGCGGCTTGCCCGTCAGGCCTATAAGGATTTCGGCAAAGGCTCTGGCCACAAGGCGCAGCTCAATTTCGGCGATTGCTTCGCGTACGCACTGGCGCGCGAGAAACGCCAGCCGCTTTTGTTCACAGGCACGGACTTCGCCGAGACGGGTGTACGCCTCGCTTTATAAGTTGGGCCTCAGCTGCGTTTGGGGAAAATACGGCAAGCGGCGGCGGAGATGCGCCCCAGCCGGTACATGCGCTGCGAGGCGACCGTTGCGCCCGCTGCTTCGCCCGCGATCTTGGCGGTGATCGGATTGGAAAGAATGGCGTGGGTCAGCACCGTGCTGGCGACATCCACCGCCGCGACCAGCGAGGCGCTGCTCATCGTGCGCTTGATGAGCGCCCATGTGGCCAGCCCGTGCGGGCGCAGGCCATAGGCGCGGGCGATCTGGCGCACCAGCCGCACGCCGCGAAACGAAAACAGCAAGGCGTCGATGGAGGCGCTTGGGCTGATCGCTGAAAGCCCGAACGCCTGTGTCGAAGCGGCGCGGATCACCTGTGAGGCGCGGGCATCCAGTACCGGCAGGATGGTCGCCTCCAGCACATTGCGCATCTGTTCCACCGAGTTTGCGCCGCGTATCGCGCTGCGGGCATCCTTCACCGGCATGCCCGGCCCACGCACCAGATCGATATAGCCATAGGCGGCTTCGCGCGCTGCCTGCATGTCGTCGGCATCGGGGGCGAGTGCTGCCTGCCAGTCTTCCAGCTGGCGCACGTCGAACAGTGCGCGGATTTCCCGCCAGATCGCATAGATGATGAAGAACACGCCCAGAAGGGTAAAAGCGGCGGCGCTCCAACCCAGCCATGGGCGCGTGTCGATCATGCCGAGTATCCATTCGATCGACTGGAAAACCAGAAAGCCCATCAGCACGATGAACAGGCCGATGCCAATCAGTGTGAAGGTGCCGAATAGCGGCTCGCGCATATCGGGGCGCTTCACGAAACTTTCCCACTCGTGGTCGATGCGCTCAGCCGGTGCGTCGGTTTCGATCACCTGAGGACGGCGCGGCACGTCGGTCATAGGCGGTCCCCGATCAGATAGTGCAGGGCATCATCCAGCCCGATATGCGGCACGCCCGATGCGCCGGACGAATCCAGTTTAGGCGGCTGGAACACCGGCATTTCAAAAAAGCTCCCGTCCCAGAAATCGCGGCCAGGCAGTTTCAGCGGCACTTCGCCGGGGTCGAACTTGATCTGACGCTCGCCGCCCATGGGCAGGCCGCGCACCACCGCAACATCGCGCCCGCTGATGCTGGCGCGGTCATCCATCGTGCAGCGCACCGAAGCGATGGCAGCCGTTTTCACGCGCGTTCGGGCCTCGCGCATTTCGTCGATATCCGCGCCTGCCATGCGCCCGAGCAGAATCTGCAAGGCGTCGCGCTGGCGTTCGGGCACATGGTCGGCCTTGGTGGCCGCGAACAGAACCTTTGAAATGCCGCGCGCGAACGGGTTGGTCCAATGCCGCCCGTATGAGAAACATTCCGCCAGCCGCGACACGGCAAGGCAGGTATCTTCGAACACTTCCGGCCCGCCATGCAGCGCGCCCAGCACATCAACCAGCACCACCTGCCGGTCGAACTTCTGGAAATGCTTGTGGAAGAAGTGCGTGCTCATTTCCGTGCGATAGAGATCAAAGCGTTGACGGAACAGCTCGGCATAGGAACCGGGCGGCGGCACCACGCCTGAAAATCCCGGCAGCGGCACGAAGATCATCGCTTCGGTCTTGGGCCATGGCGGCGCACACAGAAAGCCGCCGGGCTGAAGATAACGCAGACCCAGACGGTCGCGCGCCTCACAAAGATAGGCGAGATAAAGATCAAACAGACGGCGCGCCGTGTCGCCATCGGCTGGCGCGTTGGGGTCGATGCCCCGCACCGCTTCAAGGAATGGCCTGGCGACCGGTCCCCGCAGGCCATGGCCCATGCGCTCAATCGTCTCGCTGGACCACGCCGCGAAGTCCTGACCCATCATCGGCAGGTCGAGCAGCCATTCGCCGGGATAGTCGAGGATGTCGACGGTGATTTCGCGATTGTCGAAAAACTTGAGGCCAATGTCAGTGCGTCGCCGCAGCACGAACTGCATCTTCACTTCTGCAAGGCTTGCGGTGCGAGGCGGCCAGTAAGGATCAGCGGCAGCCAGCGCCGCGAAGTTTTTCTCAAATGGAAAGCGCGGCGCGTCTTCTGTTTCGCCTGAAAGGCCGAGCTTTCTGAGGCGCGGCGAAATGCCCTCATCGTCGAAGCGGGGCAGGGCGCCTTTGCCGTCGGCCATCGCCAGAAGGTTCTGCACGGCCGAAGTGATGAAGACCGTTTTGCCCGCGCGGCTGAGCCCGGTCACCGCCAGACGAATGCTCTCGGTGTTGATGGCCTTGTGCAGTGCATCGCCAGCGGCCTTGCGGGCGCGGCGCCATGTGCGCCTGACCTCGCTCCATGTGTCGGCACCGGATGGGTTCGGGGCGGGTGCATCCTCGTTCATGGCATGGATATGTAATGGTCTTTGCGTCCGAACGCACGAGGCAGAAATCACACCGGCTTCAGTGGCTGGGGTTGGCCGGCCGGTGGCTCGACCCTGATCGCGTCGCCGGGCCTGACAGTGCCGGGCGTCATCACCACGCCCATGATACCGCCTTTTCGGATCAGATGGCCTTGCGCGTCGCGGTCCAGCACAGCCTGCATCAGGCCATCCTGAAGGCCGTTGAGTTGCGCACAAGGGTTTCGCAGGCCGGTGACGCGCACCACGGCCTTATCGCCCAGATGCAGCAATGTGTTCTCTGCCAGATCGAGCAGCGGCACGCCGCGCGTCAGGATGTTTTCGCCCATCAGGCCGGGGGTGACCTCAAAGCCCCGTGCGCGCAGCTCGTCGTGCAGTTCGGCATGGATCAGGTGAACCTGCCGCAGATTGGGCTGGCTGGGGTCGCGGGCCACGCGCGAGCGATGCTTCACGGTGGCCCCCGCATGGGCATCGCCCTCCACACCAAGCCCCGTCAAAAGCACGATCTCATCCACGCAGGGTTTGCTCATCGTGTGGGCCGGGCTGCGGCTGACGGAAACAACGCGGGCGGTCATGGTGGCAGGGTAACGGCTTTACCCAGCGCGCGCATCCCCCTATACCCGCCCGCTCGAAACCGGATTCCATTGCAGGATCATACCCATGCGCGCCGAAATGCAGGCGGTTGCGGGCGACATTAAAAAGTCGCTCGAACTGCTGAGGAGGTCTCTTTGACTGGGATACTGCCCAGCGCCGCCTCGACGAACTGAACGCGAAAGCGGAAGACCCCAATCTGTGGAACGACAGTCGCGCCGCCCAGGTGGTGATGCGCGACCGCAATCGGCTCGATGCCGCCGTCAGCGGCTATCTGGCGCTTGAAAAAGACTACACCGACAATCTGGAACTGCTCGAACTCGCCGAAGCCGATAATGACGAGGCGATGATCGCTGACGCCGAAGCGGCGCTGAAGGCGGTGAAAGACCGGGCGGGCGATGAAGAACTGAAATCGCTGCTTTCGGGCGAGGCAGACGGCAACGACACCTATCTGGAAATCAATGCCGGCGCAGGTGGCACCGAAAGCCAGGACTGGGCCTCGATGCTGCTGCGCATGTATACGCGCTGGGCGGCGCGGCGCGGCTTCAAGACAGAGCTGGTCGCCGAAAGCGAAGGCGAAACGGCGGGCATCAAATCTGCCACCCTGCTCATCAAGGGCGAAAACGCCTATGGCTGGGCGAAGACCGAAAGCGGCGTGCACCGTCTGGTGCGTATTTCGCCCTACGATTCCAACGCGCGCCGTCACACCTCGTTCTCGTCGGTGTGGGTCTATCCGGTCATCGACGACAATATCGAGATCGAGGTTTCCGAAAAGGATGTGCGCATCGACGTCTATCGCGCGTCGGGGGCAGGCGGCCAGCACGTCAACAAAACGGAATCCGCCGTGCGCATCGTGCACAATCCAACCGGCATCACGGTTGCCTGCCAGAGCGAACGCTCGCAGCACAAGAACCGCGATCAGGCATGGAAGATGCTGCGCGCCCGTCTGTACGAAGCCGAGCTGAAAAAGCGCGAGGCGCTGGCCGATGCGCAGAATGCCACCAAGACCGATATCGGCTGGGGCCATCAGATCCGTTCTTATGTGCTTCAGCCCTATCAGCTTGTGAAAGACCTGCGCACCGGCGTTGAAAGCTATTCGCCTTCTGATGTGCTTGACGGCGCGCTGGATCCTTTCATGGCGGCTTCGCTGGCCGCCAAGATCAAGGGCACCGACGCCATCGAAGTGACGGATCTGGAGTAGTCAGACCGTCAGCTTGATGTCAGGTGGCTTGCCAGTTCAGCCGCCTGAATACGGATGTCTGGCACGGCGGTGGTTTCCCAGAAGATGCCGCGCGTCAGTGGGCCCAGCGCATAAAGCCCCTGCGTGACATGGCCTGATGCTCCGGTCACGCGCAGGTCAGCGTCCACTTCAAGACCGATGCCGAGCGCATCACAGCGCGCAAGACCGCTCTCCATCATCTGGACTGTCAGCGGATCGGCAAGCGCGGGCAGGCCCGGCATACCGGAGGCATCGAACAGACATGCGCCGGTCAGGACCGTTTCACCGCCTTTGGGCACACGCAGGGTCACGCGGGTCTGTCCATCCACCTCAGCGATGGATGACAGGCGGCCCCGGCTGACGGTCAGCGTACCAGCGCGCCGCTCGCCTTCGATCAGCCGCGCAATAGAGGGCGCCATGCGATGCCGGTGCGCATCCCAGTAAGCGCGGGCATGGCGCAGAAACTGCCGCTTCTGACCGGCGCTCCAGCCGCGCCATATTGATGGCGTGTCAGCCCGGATTGCATCGATGACCTCGTGCCAGCCGCCGCCTTTGGCCGTATTGTCTTTTGCGATGGCCCGCAGGGTCCGCAACAGCCGGACAGGCGAAGCAAAGGCCTCACGCGCCACATCGGGCGAGATGGCTGGCATTGCATCAACATGGGCCTGCGACACGAGGCCGCGCCGTGAGAAGGCCTGTATCACCCCGCGATGGCCAAGGCGGCGCAGCCAAAGGACAGTATCCACCATGGTCAGCCCGGTGCCTTTGATAAGTACGGGCATGTCGGGCTCGGGTCGCGACGGGCTGGCGAGCCAGGGCAGGAAATTGCGGCCACTGGCGGTGTGTCCATAAGCCAGCACCACGATATCGGCGCTGTGAACCGCGCCCGATATGGTGCGCAGCGTGAACCCATTGTCATGCCGGTGCAGGCTTTCAACCCGTTCCCGGCGGAGCATCAGCCCGCGGCTGACAGCCTGAGAGAGAATATCCTTCAGATACCGGCCATAGGCGGCGCGCGACACGAATGACATGCCCGTGTCTGAGGGCGGCGTCACTTCGTCATGCGCGTCCAGCCATTGTGTGAAGTGGTCAGGCGCGTCGGCAAAGGCGCTCATGCCGCCGCTGCGCACATTCAGCAGATGATGATCGCTGACCGTATCATAAGCGAGGCCCAGCCCGGGCGTTGACTGATCGTCAAACAGGGTGATGACAAAGGCGTCATGCGTCAGCTTCATGACGTGCGCGATCAACGCCACGGCGCTGAAGCCGCCGCCAATGACCGCGATCTGTCTTAGCCTCTGACTCACCCAGCGCCCCGTTCATTGTCGCAAAGCCCCGGCGACATCCGCGTCTGTTTTGCGCCGCCAGTCATGACCCTTCCAGCCAAACTGTCAGTATGCAGTCCCCAGCCCGCTTTTGCAGTTCGGCATGGATTTGCAGTCCGTCGCATAACAGTGGTGTCAGCAGGGCGCTTTCGCGCGCCGGAAGATGCCCGGCCACGATGCCTGACATACTGCACACGGCGATCAGCGGTCCATCTGCCGCAAGCGTCACCGGTTGGATACCGGTGAGAGCACTGGCCGCAGTGTTCAGCGGGCGCAGAGCGGCCTCAAGGACTTTCAGGCGTGCGCCGCCAGAGTCGAGGGCTGGCGCGAGCCAGAGGGCAACGGATGAAAGCAAAGCCGGGTCGGCGTCAGGAGAATGTGTCGTTTCATGTGTCATGCTGCAGACCTTTCAGTCCTTCAGCCTGACTCCGTCATGAGACAAAAACTGTCACCCGTGTGCCGTGATGCGGCGTCCGGTACCCGGCTTGCTTCAGGCGCTTTGGGCGGGCGGTTCAACCAGTGTGGCTGAAGCCGGCTTTGACAGGGAAATCTGCGGTGCCGAGGCCTGCGTGTTCAGCGGATCGGTCACTTTGCGGCAGGTGCCTTCAAAGGTTGCGCCCGCAGCCACGGTCAGCTGTTCCTGCAGGATGTCGCCGAGAACGACGGCGGTCGGATCGAGCTGCACACGGCGGGCCCGGATACGGCCTTCCACGCGGCCACGCACGACCACTTCTTCAGCGACGATCTCGCCCTTCACATTGGCGCTGTTGCCGATCATCAGCGTGACTGAGCGGACGTCGCCTTCAATCGTGCCGTCGATCTGCATGTCGCCCTGGCTGACAAGTGTGCCCTGCACCAAGAGGTCGGCCGAGATGATCGACGGCGTGGAACGACCCGGCGCGCGCTTTGCAGAAGGTGCTGACGCAGCAGAGGGGATGGGAGCGGCCATGGTGGGCTGCTCAGGAGTCTTGCTGCCTTTGGAGAACATTCGCGCCTGCTTTCAAGTATTTCCAGGGATCAGTGGCCTGGCCGTCATGCCAGATTTCATAGTGGAGATGCGGACCAGTGCTGCGCCCGGTGCTTCCCAGTTCGCCAACCTTGTCGCCAAAGGCCAGCATCTGGCCTTCGACAACGACGATCTTGCTCATGTGTGCATAGCGGGTTTTCAGGCCATAGCCATGGTCAACTTCGACCATCTGGCCATAGCCGCCATGCCAGCCTGCCGAAATCACCTTTCCCGGCGCTGTAACCTTGATATCGGTGGCGAACGGACCCTTGAAGTCGAGCCCGGCATGAAACGCGTGGCCGCCGGTGAACGGATCGCTGCGGCCGCCGAAGCGCGATGAAATGCGGGTGACATTGGGAATGGGGTTGGCCATCGGAATGGCGAGCATCGCAGTGCGCAGCAGATCAACCCGGTCAAGCGTGGCATCAGCTGCATCGAGATTGGGGTCGCGCTTCATCGGGTCGATGCGGGCGGCGTCCGGGCCATCAGGAATGAACGGACCGCCCTGACCTGACGTATCGCGCGGCGCGATGGCGTCGGGGTTCATGCCGGCGATCTCGATGATCGAGCGCAGCTCATCTTCCTTGCCCAGAACGGCCTTGAAAATATCTGCCGCGGCTGCCTGCTGGCCATGCACGATGGTGTCGAGGCGTCCAGACAGCGAGGCGAGCGATTTGCCCGTCACTACATTGCGGCCGCTGGCGATGAACTCCGATGCGCCGACAGCGGCGGCATCGGCATGTTCTTGAAGGGCGCCCGCATTGTCTGATGATGAAGGCTGCGCTTCCGTGGCGCCAAGCGTCGCGGGTTTGGCAACCGGCAGCGGCGTGTCTTCAGGTGCATCGAGAGGGGCGGCGGCAGGGGCCGGGGCCGCTGGCGTAACAGGTGCCACGGCGGCCGGGGCTTCCGATTTCAGTGTGCCGCCCGCCGCGTTCGGGTCTTCCTCGCTGTCGATGGGGGCTGCATCCGGGCCGAGACCCAGCGCGCGCACCGTGCCCGCGCGGCGGTTGATTTCGTCCAGCGCATCGCCAGCTGTGGTTTGTTCGGCCATCGCGGTCTGCAGATCGCCCTGACGCTTCTCGATGGCGGCAACGGTGGTGGTGAAGCGTTCTTCTGCGACAGCCATTTTCGTCGCGAGATCATCATAGTCCATGCGCATGCGGGCGATCTGGCTCTCGTAGCGGCCCTGCATGTCGCGCACGCGTTCTTCCTGAGCGGCGACGATCTGGTTCTTGAAAGCGGTCATGACGCTGGCATAGGCGATCCAGCTCATCACGCTGAGACCGATGAGAACACTCACCACCTGAAAGCGCATCGACAGCACGACGAACTGCACATGACCGTTGCTGCGATGATAAATCTGACGCTCAGGGAACCACCGCTGCAAACGCGCAGCGATGCGGCTGAAAAAGCCTGCCGTCATGCCCCAGTCCCCACTCGATTTGTTTTGTTACGCTTGCCCCACACGGCACGATGACCTTTGGGACACAGCTTGATAAAATTAAACCAGAATGTCGTGCAACCCACGTTTATTATCTGTTTTTTAACTTGACAATAATCAATGCGCCGGAAAATCGCGCTTTTCCAGCATCTCAGCGCGCCGTGTTAACGAAAAAGTCCACATCAAAGTGCGGTGCCAAGCCTGCTTGCCGCCGTGCTGGCTCGTTGAAAGGCGGATGAGGCCGCGCCAGCCCGATGGCTTCAAGCGCCTCGCCATAGGCGATTCCGGGCTCGAGATTGCGCTGCTGACATATATGGGCGAACCATTTTTGCCCGGTGGCGACATGGCCGATCTCGTCGCGATAGATCACTTCAAGAATGGCCGCGCTGGGGCCATCACCGACACCTTTCAGTTTCTCGATCATGCCTGGCGTCACATCCAGTCCGCGCGCCTCATGGGTCAGCGGCGCGATGGCCAGCCGTTCCAGAAGGTTTCCGCTGGTGCGCAGGGCCGCCTGCCACAGGCCATCATGAGCGGGCAGCGCGCCATAGTATGAGCCCAGAGCCTCAAGCCGCGCCGCCAGCATCAGGAAGTGTTTGCCTTCCTCGGCGGCGACCCCAAGCCAGTCTTCTGCGAACGCTGTTTCAGCGCCCCTAAGCGCGTCGCTGCCCACGAAGCGCCCAACGATGTCCAGCGCCAGATCAATCGCGTTGAGCTCGATATGGGCGAGCGCGTGTAGCAGGCTCACGCGGCCCTCCAGAGTGGCGGGCGAGCGCTTCGGCACATCGCGCGCCGCAATCAGCGCCGGCGTTTCTGGACGCCCGGGCCGGTCTGGCCAGTCTGTCTCAGCGCTCACCAGATCGGGGCGCAGGGCCATCGCCGCGTGTGCCTTGGCCCTCGGGTCGCGCGCGTCGAACGCGGCGCGCAGCGGCGAGGCGTTCACGCGTCCAGTGCCTTGACGGCTTTCAGCACCTCAGCGACGTGGCCCGGCACCTTCACCTTGCGCCAGACCTGACGCACGACGCCCTTGGCATCGATCAGGAAGGTGGAGCGGTCGATGCCCATATATTTGCGGCCATACATGCTTTTCTCGATCCACACGCCATAGGCTTCGACTGCCTTGCCATCCGGGTCGGCACCAAGCGGAATGGTCAGGTCATGCTTGGCTCTGAACTTGCCGTGTTTTTCGGCGCTGTCTTTTGAAATGCCAAGAATAGCCGCGCCTGCCTTGGCGAAGGCGGCCTTCTGGGACGAGAAGTCGATGGCCTGCGCTGTGCAGCCGCTGGTGTCGTCCTTGGGGTAGAAATACAGCACGAGCGTTTTTCCGGCGAAGTCTTTCAGGGCCACCGTGCCGGCCTCATCGGTCTGAAGCTTGAAGGCCGGTGCCTTGCTGCCCTCGGTGATCTCTTTGGTCATGATGTCCCTGCCTTGGTCGGAGAAGGGCATAATCCAGCCGCAAGCCATCTTCCAGTCTGCTGCGCGGATGCTATGACGGCGGGGTGAGTGACCCGGTCCAGCCCCCGTCTTTGCCGCAGAGCCGCCGTCCGGGCTATGGCCGTCTGGGCGCTCGCCTGCTCAATGCGCTGCTATTGCTTGTCACCGGTTTCATGGGAGCGATGGGCATCGGCCTGGCGCTGGGGCCGGTCTCGCTTGGCCCGGTGGCGCGGTATCTGATCGGCGCGGTTGGTGAGACGGTGCCTGGCTACAGGCTGACGGCCTCTGACGCGCTACTGTCATGGTCAAGCGAACAGGCCCGGCTCGTCATCAAGTTTGTCGATCCGCGCGTGGTCGACATGACGGGCGCAGAGATGGCCTCCGCCAACGATATTGCGGTGAGTTTTTCGGTTCAGGCCCTGCTTGCTGGCGATGTCGCGCCGCGCAGCCTCACCATCACCGGACCCACCGCCACCTTCACGCGCCTGGCCGATGGCGGGTTCGACATCGGCATCCGCAGCGAAACGCGCAGAGGCACCAAGGTGAAGTCCACCGAAACGGACGCCACGCCCTTTGTGAAGGCCCTGCTCGAAGCCCCGCATGAGGGCAAGGAAAATACCTATCTTGAGGAAATCATCCTCAGCAATTCGACACTGACCTTCATCGACGAGATGACGGACTCAATCGTCAAGGCACCGCGCGGCACGCTTGTGGTGCGCCGGACGGCCGAGGGCCTGGCCGCTACGCTGGACGGTCAGGTCTCGCTGCCCAAAGGCAACTGGCAGTTCAGCGGCAGCATGAATTACGAACGCGGGGATTCGACGTTCCTCGTCGAAGGCGGCATTGCCAATGCACGGCTCGATGCGCTGGCGGATGCCGGTCCTCTGTTTGAAGGACTGGCAGGTGTCAGCGCGCCGCTCAGTGCCTCTTTCAACGCCGAGTTTTCGACCGATGGCAACGTCCGCTCCGTCGATGCCTTTATTGCCTCTGCCGAGGGCGACGTCCGCATCCCGGCATTGTCCAACCTGAAGTTCCATGTGGAAAATGCGCAGCTTGATGTGAACTTCGACTCTGTCGCCGACAAAGTGACCCTGCACGAGCTCTCGCTCTCATCGGATTCTGTGTCGGGTCTTATGGTGGGCACCTTCGCATTGCGGCGTGATGGCGTGGGCAACCTCGCGGGCTGGGCCAGCAACATCATGCTTCTGAATGGTCGCGCGACCGTGCCGGGCCTGTTCGATGGTGACACAGTCATCGACGATCTGACGCTGAAAGCCGACAACGATCTGGTCAAAGACGAGCTGACACTTCAGGCGCTCGATATTTCCAGCGCGGGTGCGGCGCTCAATTTTCATGGCGCGGTTTCCGGCCTGTTGGCGCAAAGGCCGGCCGTGAAGATGACTGGCGCCATCCACGACCTGCCCATCGACCGGCTGGGCACACTGTGGCCGCAGGGTTTGGCGCAGGGTGCACGCGACTGGGTGCTGGAAAATATGAAAGGCGGGCGCATCAGCGAAGGCGTGTTGGCCGCGGACATTCCTGCCGATCAGATTGAAAGCGGCATCATCGCGGATGATGCCATGCGCTTTCAACTCAACTTCATCAATGCGGCCATGACCTATGTCGGCGGCCTGCCACCTTTGACTGATGTGAAAGGCGCGGCCACGGTCACGGGCAATCACTTCGACGCGC
Source organism: uncultured Flavobacteriaceae bacterium (assembly GCA_964390465.1). GTDB lineage: Bacteria > Pseudomonadota > Alphaproteobacteria > Micropepsales > Micropepsaceae > JADZAI01. Next base: position 45,709 of record CAYMIJ010000013.1, read on the forward strand.
AGATCGACACTGCGCGCGTTGGCGCTTTGCAGGTCGATAACGGCAAGGTCTCGATCGACGATCTGAACGTCACCGGCACACCGGCCAATATCGCCGTGCATGTGTCAGGTGCCGTTGCTGATGTGCTCTGGCTCATCGACCACAAGCCGCTTGGCTATCCCAGTCGCTATGGGCTGAACCCTAAACTGGTGGGTGGCAGCGCCGACATTCAACTCGGCCTTATCGTGCCAACGCTGAAAGCATTGAAGGTCGAGGATATCGGCTTTGACATCAAGACTGAGCTGAGCGGCGTCTCCATGCCAGTCTCGCCCACCATTCACCTGAAGAATGGCAATGCCCGTTTCCTCATCACCGGCGATGGTCTGACGGCAGAGGGCAAAGGCGACATCGCGGGCGTGACCGCCAATTTCAAATGGGGCGAGAACTTCAAGGCAAAGTCGGGCGAAGCGCCCACGACCTTCAGCGCCAATGCGATCATCACGGAAGAAATGCGCCGGAACCTGGGTGTTGATCCGGGCAAATATCTGGATGGTGATGCTGGCGTTGAAGTCTCGATGACCGGGCGCGGTTTCGATCCGGTCACCGCCACTGCCCGCGTGGAGCTTGATGCGGCGGCGTTGAATGTGCCGGAACTGGGTTACGCCAAGAAAGCGGGGGAGCCAGCGTTGATGACCGCTGAACTTTCACGCGTGGCAAACGGTTATCACGCCAGCCCCGTGCGGTTGACCGGCACGGGCATTGAGGCCGATCTCGATATTCTGCTGGGCTTTGACGGCAAGCTGAAAGAGGTAAAGGCCAATCGCTTTGCGGCCGGGCGCAACGATGTGGCTTTCAACATCGACCTCACGAAAGACAAACCTGTCGTGAAGGCTGATGTGGTGTCGCTGGATCTCGGCACGCTGGTGGATGCGCTCATGCGGCCATCGGAGTCGACTGTGGTGAATAGTGCACAGGCCAGCAGCGGGCAGGATACGTCAAACCCGCCCAACATCGCGCTCGGCATCAAGGCGAAGAAAGTCATCATGCGCGGCGGTGTTGAAGCGCACGACCTCGTGCTCGATCTCGATCTGGACCACGGCAATCTGGCGGGCCTGTTGCTGAACGCCGCCTTGGCTGATGGCGCGATGGAAGCACACATGACGCCGCATGATGATGGCCGTCGCCGCGTGGCGCTGACCTCCACCAATATGGGCCAGCTCGTTCTGGGGCTCAGCGGCTTTGATGGCGTCGCTGGCGGCACAGGTGAGCTTGTGCTGTTGATGCCGAAAGTCGCAGAGAAGAAACCGGCGGCAGGCATGGTCTCGATCCGCGACTTTCATCTTATCAATCAGTCGTCATTGATCGAGATTGCGGGCGCCGGGTCGTTCACAGGCATCAGTGATCTCATTGATGGCAATGGTATCGGCTTTGATTCCCTGAAAGGCGATATCGCGATGACGGATGATCGTTTCACGGTCAGCCGTCTGCGCGTGTCTGGCCCATCGGCTGGCATCAGTGCTGAAGGCACGATCGACCGCAATACCAACACGGTTCATGCCGTGGGCGTGTTCTCGCCCATTCACTCGCTGAACACGTTGCTGCGCTGCATCCCGCTGCTGGGCGAGGTGCTGGGCGGTGATGACGGTATTCTGGCCGCTGCGTTCGAGGTGAAAGGCTCTGTCGAGGCCCCGGATATTTCAATCAGCGCATTGTCGGCGCTGGCCCCCGGCATCCTGCGCAAGCTGTTCATGCCCGACACACCGCAATAGGGCGCGCGTTATCATTTTCAATGCGTCCTCATGACCGGCCTTGAGGCGTTACCCCGCCTGCACCAGAATGTGCCGCTTTTTGCCGAGCGAAATCTTGATCGCACCGTCTGCGTTCGCGTCCGCCAGCGAGACCATGGCCTTCTCATCACCAATGCTCGCATCGTTCACGCGCACGCCGCCGCCTGCAATCTGACGGCGCGCTTCGGACGCTGATGCCGTCAGCCCGACGCCGGCGATCAGGGTGGAAAGCGGCAGGCCGGCTTCCAGTCTGGCGCGATCAAACGAAACCGTTGGCAATTCTCCGGCTGTGCCGCCTTCGAACTGGCCCTTGGCGGCATCAGCGGCGCGTGTAGCAGCATCAGCGCCCCGGATCATCGCCGTGACCTCATTGGCAAGAATCTTCTTCGCCTCGTTGATCTCGGCGCCCTGCAGGGCTTCCAGCCGGGCGATTTCATCCAGCGACAGATCGGTGAAGATTTTCAGGAAGCGCCCGACATCGGCGTCTTCCGTATTGCGCCAGTATTGCCAGAAATCGAAATCGGAAAGCTGTTCGCGGTTCAGCCACACCGCGCCTGACATCGTCTTGCCCATCTTCGCGCCGGACGAGGTGGTGATGAGCGGGCAGGTCGCGGCATAAAGCTGCGCGCCCAGCATCTTGTGGCCCAACTCGATGCCGTTGACGATATTGCCCCACTGGTCGCTACCGCCGGTCTGCAGGATGCAGCCATAGCGCTTGTGCAGTTCCACGAAGTCATAGGCCTGCAGGATCATGTAGTTGAACTCAAGGAACGAAAGCGACTGCTCGCGTTCCATGCGCAGCTTCACGCTGTCGAAGCTCAACATCCGGTTGACCGAGAAATACCGCCCCACATCGCGCAGGAACGGGATGTATTCCAAGCGGTCCAGCCAGTCGGCATTGTTGATCATGATCGCGCCGGTGGCGCTGTCATCGAAGCGCACCACCTTGCTGAACACGGATTTGATCGAGGCCATATTGGCGTTGATCGTCGCATCGTCCGCCAGTTTGCGGGTTTCATCACGGAACGAAGGATCACCGATTTTCGTGGTGCCGCCGCCCATGATGACCAGAGGCCGTCCGCCCACCTGTTGCAGGCGGCGCAGCATCATCATGTTGGCAAGACTGCCGACATGCAGACTGGGGGCCGTGCAGTCATAGCCATTATAGCCGGTCACGGTTCCTGCGCCGAAACGGGCGGCAAGGCCCGTTTCGTCAGAACACTGATGAAACAGCTGGCGGTCTTTCAGCAGCTGGATGAAATCTGTTGCAGTCGTCATGGCCGTCGGCTCAAAAGGGCGCGAGCGATAACACGGAGCGGCTGCGTGGTGAAAGCACCCCCTTGGGCCATTATCGGGCTAATGAGCGGCACCTCCATGGATGCCGTGGATGCCGCCCTGATCGAGACCGATGGCGAGGCGGTGTTCAATTTCGGCCCGGCTTTGTCCTTGCCCTATGACGATGGTGAACGCGCCGTGCTGCGTCAGGCCATTGCCGTGGCGGGTGATCTGGGCGGCCCCGGCGCGCCGCATGAGGTGATCGCGGCGGCTGAAGCGCTTCTGACCATCAAACATGCGACGGCGATTCAGCATCTTCTTGACGCTGCGTCGTTGAAGCCCGGTGACATTCACTATGCCGGTTTCCACGGGCAGACCGTGCTGCATCGCCCTTCGCAGCGTCTGACCTGGCAGATCGGTGATGGAAGGGCGCTGGCGGCGGCCACAGGCATTGACGTGGTGTTCGACTTCCGCAGCGCTGATGTGGCGGCGGGCGGGCAGGGCGCGCCTCTGGTGCCGCTGTATCATCAGGCGCTGGTCAAGGGCCTGCAAACCGATCTGCCGGTTGCCGTTCTCAACATTGGCGGTGTTGCCAATGTCACCTGGGTTGGGCCGGATGGCGCGCTGCTGGCTTTCGATACGGGCCCTGGCAATGCCGCCATCGACGATTGGGCTTTGCGCCATACCGGGCGGCCCGTCGATCTTAACGGCACCCTTGCCATGTCAGGCTTTGTCGATGAAGCGCGGCTGGCCGCCATGCTGGATAATCCGTGGTTTGATGCAGCGCCGCCGAAATCGCTCGACCGCATGGATTTTTCCGCGCGCGCCGTGGAAGGGCTTGCACCCGGCAATGGCGCCGCGACGCTCACCCGCTTCACGGCCGAAACCGTGGCCCGTGCCGCCCGGCACTTTCCAGCGCCGGCGCATCGCTGGCTGGTCTGCGGCGGTGGGCGGCACAATCCGGTGCTGATGGCCTATCTGCAAGAAGCGCTGAATACGCCGGTCGAGCGGGTGGAAGCGGTGGGCTGGCGCGGCGATTTCCTTGAAGCTGAGGCTTTTGCCTTTCTCGCCGCCCGCCATCTGCGCGATCTGCCGCTCAGCGTGCCCACGACAACGGGCGTGCCGCGTCCGCTGACGGGCGGACGATTGGCGCGTGTCGCCACGTCCTGATCAGTGTTCACGATCCTCTGATCACGCGCTGCTTGTGGTTGTCAGCCTGAGCGCCTATCCTCGCCCACAAGCGCGACGGGCACGGAGCCATCGCGGTGTTGAACCCGGAGGCCGTCGTGAACGACCACTCCGCAGATGGGGCCGCTCAGGTCCGCAGCCGAAAGGCGCGGGACATCTTTGCAGCTGTTGATCTCGGAACGAATAATTGCCGTCTGCTGATCGCCCGCGCCGATGGCTCGGGTTCGTTCAGGGTGGTTGATGCTTTTTCACGCTCCGTGCGTCTGGGCGAGGGCGTGCGCGGCACAGGGCTGCTGTCACCGACGGCTGTCGACCGCACGATCGCGGCGCTGAAAGTATGCGCATCGAAAATCCGTCGTTCGGGCGCAACCTATAGCCGGGCGATTGCGACGGAAGCCTGCCGCGCGGCATCGAACAGCGCCGCTTTTATCCGCAGGGTCGAGGTTGAAACCGGCCTGCGCATGGAAATCGTCGCACCGGGCGAGGAAGCCCGGCTGTGCGCGCAGGGCTGTGCCCCGCTGACCGATCCGGGCCTTGAGGATTCGGTCCTGTTCGACATAGGCGGTGGCAGTACAGAACTCATCTGGATGCGGCGCACGCCGGCCCGCGCCGAGGTGCGCCCGCGCATGGCCGGATGGGCGTCCATCCCCATGGGCGTTGTCAATCTGGCGGATCATTTTGGTGCCTTCCCGCTGAAGGAAAGCGACTATCCGGCCATGGTGGCCTATGCCGACGCGGCGTTCGCCAAAGCGATGGCTGAACAGAACTTCACGGGCCCCAATGATGGCCGTCCGATGCATCTGCTTGGCACCTCCGGCACGGTGACCACGCTGGCCGGCGTTCATCTCGACCTGCCGCGCTATGACCGCAAACGCATTGACGGCCAGTGGCTGACGGTGCGCGACGTGCAGGCCATCACCCAGGCCCTGACATCGCAGACATTTGCGATGCGTGCCGCCCATCCTTGTATCGGCACAGACCGGGCCGATCTGCTTCTGCCGGGATGCGCTATTCTCACGGCGATCCTGAGCCGCTATCCGTGCGAGCGTATCCGTATTGCTGACCGGGGCCTGCGTGAAGGTATTCTGCTGTCATTGATGGCAAAGGCCGAGAAGGACCGGCAGCGCAGCCGCAAGAAATATCAGCGCACCGGATTGGGGACAGCATGAGCAAGGGTAAGAAGGATTCACTGCCCAAGACATCGGGCCGCAAGCTGAAGATCGCGGTAAAGACGGCGCGTGGTCGCACGGTTGGGCAGGTGAAGTGGCTTCAGCGTCAGCTGAACGACCCTTATGTCGCAGCCGCCAAGGCGCAGGGTTATCGCTCGCGCGCCGCCTTCAAGCTGAAGGAAATGGATGACACACACCGCCTGATCCCCAGAGGCGGGCGGATTATCGATCTGGGTGCGGCGCCGGGCGGATGGACTCAGATCGCCGTCGAACGTGCTGGACCTGGTGGCCATGTTATCGGGCTGGACATCAATCCGGTCGAGCCGGTGCCAGGAGCTGAAATCATTGAGATGGATTTTCTGCTTGAGGAAGCGCCGGAGAGGCTGAAGGCCCTTATGGGCGGTGGTGCTGATGCCGTTCTGTCCGATATGGCGGCGCCCGCCACCGGCCATCGGCCCACCGACCACATGAAGATCATGGCGCTGTGTGAGGCCGCGCTCGATTTCGCGCGCGAGGTGCTCAATCCTGGCGGGGCTTTCGTGTGCAAGGTGCAGCGCGGCGGCACAGAAGGGCAGCTTCTCCAGTCCATGAAGCGGGATTTCAAGTTGGTCTCGCATGTGAAGCCGCCCGCCAGCCGCGCCGGTTCGGCCGAGATGTATGTCGTGGCGACCGGCTTTCGCGGCAGCCCGGCCTGAAACGATACCGCTTTACACACAGCAGTCTGCCGGGTTATCCCGCACCGCACTTCAAACACACCGGCCCGATTTGCGCTGTTCGCGCCATGGGTAGGCTCATATGCGAGGTGCACATGATCATCCGTGAAGCTCTGACATTCGACGACGTGCTGCTGGTGCCCGGCGCATCAGATGTCATGCCGGGTGAGGCGAATACCGCAACCCAGCTGACGCGGTCGGTCAGGCTCAATATCCCGCTGGCATCCTCGGCGATGGACACGGTGACCGAGGCCCGGCTCGCCATCGCCATGGCTCAGGCGGGCGGTATCGGCGTCCTGCATCGCAACCTCAGCCCCGACGAACAGGCCCGGCAGGTGCGCGATGTGAAGCGTCATGAAAGCTGGCTGGTCTCCAACCCTGTGACCATCACGCCCGACGCCACACTGAAAGACGCTATGGCCCTGCGCGAGCGCCATCAGGTGACCGGCTTCCCGGTGGTGGAGCCCAGCCGCGATGGGCGCCCGGGACGGCTGGTCGGGATCCTGACCAACCGCGACATGCGCTTTGCCAGCGACATGGGCGCTTCGGTCGCCAGCCTGATGACCAAGGGCGATCTGGTCACGGCGGGCGCGACCATCTCGCGCGAGGAAGCCAAGAAGAAGCTTCACGCGCACCGCATCGAAAAGCTGCTGGTCGTGGATGACGACTATCGCCTGATCGGCCTGATCACCGTGAAAGATATCGAGGGCGCACAGACCCATCCGCGCGCCGCCAAGGACGGGCAGGGGCGGCTGCTGGTGGCGGCGGCCTCAACCGTTGGCGATGAAGGGTTTTCCCGCACGGAAATGCTGATTGATGCCGGGGCCGATGTGGTGGTGATCGACACCGCGCACGGCCATTCGGCCCGCGTGCTGGAGGCGGTGTCGCGCGTCAAGCGCCAGTCGAACGCGACACAGGTGATCGCCGGGAATGTGGCGACAGCAGCGGCGACCCGTGCCTTGATTGACGCAGGCGCTGACGCCGTGAAGGTCGGCATCGGGCCGGGCTCGATCTGCACCACGCGCATTGTGGCAGGTGTGGGCGTGCCCCAGCTGACCGCCATCATGGACTGCGCTGAGGTGGCGCGGGCGACGGGCACGCCGGTCATCGCTGATGGTGGCATCCGGTTTTCGGGTGATCTGGCCAAGGCGATTGCCGCTGGCGCCAGCTGCGCCATGGTCGGCTCAGCGCTGGCGGGCACCGATGAAAGCCCCGGCGAGGTCATTTTGTATCAGGGCCGATCTTACAAAGCCTATCGCGGCATGGGCTCGCTGGGGGCGATGGCGCGCGGGTCAGCAGACCGATACTTCCAGGCGGAAGTGCGCGACACGCTGAAACTGGTGCCCGAAGGCATTGAAGGGCAGGTGCCCTATAAAGGCCCGGCCGAGGCTGTGGTCCATCAGCTGATCGGCGGGCTTCGCGCTGCGATGGGTTATACGGGCTGTGCCACCATTGCGGACCTGCATGCCCGCGCTGAGTTCGTGCGCATCACCAATGCCGGCATGCGCGAAAGTCACCCGCATGGCGTGATGATCACCAGCGCCGCGCCGAACTATAACCCCGGCAGTCAATAAAGCTGGGTGCCGTCAAGGGCAGCCGGCAGCTTTTCACTAGACAAAAAAACCGACAAACAAAAAGGGCGGCCCGAAGGCCGCCCTTTTCGCATGTGTCTTTTCAGACGATCAGGTGCCTGAACCGCTCAGGTCGATCGTGGCGCGGCGGTTCTGGGGCTCCTTCACGCCGGGGCCTGTGGCAACCAGCGGTTCGCTGAAGCCACGACCCGAGGTCGTGATGGCACCTGCCGGAACGCCTGCACCGGCCAGACCCGACTTCACGCTCGCTGCGCGGCGCTCAGACAGTTTCTGGTTGTAGGCAGCGCCACCAACCGTGTCGGTGTGGCCGACGACGGCGATGTTCACCGAGCCGGTCGCCTTGAAGGCTGCAGCCGCTTCAGCAATCACGGCCTGCGCTTCGGGCGTCAGGTCAGACTTGTTGAAGTTGAAGAAGACGATGAACGTCTTGGCAGCGACAGGCGGCGGAGGCGGTGCGGCAACCGGGGCTTCGTCTTCATCCGTGAAGTTGAAGCCGACGGTCAGGCCAACGATGCGCGGATCCTGCACGAAGGCGTTCGTGAACAGGCCCGAGCTGGCGTCGGTGAGGTAACCGCCGGTCAGGCTCGTTTCATCCGTGCAGTTGGTGCAGAACGCCTTCACATACCACTTGGAGCCGGGCGAGTTCAGCTGTGCTGAGAGGTTCAGCACGCGCCAGGGCTCGATACGGTCCGCGCGGGTGTTGAAGATGCGCATATACATGGCGCTCTGCCAGTAATAGTCGGCGCGGAGCACCAGTTCATAGCCGCTTTCAAACGGCATGGTGTACTGCGCACCCAGGCTGATGGTGATCTTCGGCGACTGCGGCAGGCTGTTGCCGCCGAGATTGACCGCGATGCCCGAGGGGTTCGCCGCCAGGGTGTAGCCACCCAGTGCGAGCGCACCGGCCAACGGTGCTGTCGGGCTGCAGATGCCGTAGTTGACCCATGGCACGCCTGCTGCCGCATTCTGACCCGCGCCACCCGGCGGGTTGAAGAATGGGTTGCCAACGAACGGTACATCGGCCGGCGTGTTACCAACCGCGCCCGCATTGCGCATATAGACGCAGGTCGATGCCGTGGTGAGATCCTTCACGACAATGGCGTTCGACAGGCCGGCGCCGGGATTGCGCTGGTCGATGCTGGTGACGCCATTGGCAATGTTGGAGTTGGTGTTCGCGAGATTCATCGAGAACTGCCAGTTCTCATTCGGGCGATACAGGAACTCGCCTTCAAAGCCCCACAGTGTCGCGTCGATATTCTCGTTCACCGAGGTGCGCGCGATGATCTGCGAGATCTGATAGCCCGAATACTTGTAGTACCAGGCGGTCAGGTTGACGGTCAGCGTGTTGTCCAGGAAGCGGTTCTTGGTGCCGAACTCAAAGGCATCGATGGTTTCAGGTGCGAAGGCAGGTGCCACCCCCGAACCGGGCAGCAGCGGCGGATTGATACCGCCCGACTTGAAGCCACGGCCATACGACAGATAGAACATCGTGCTGTCCGACCAGTCAAAGTCAGGCGTCCAGGTCAACACGGCGCGACCGGTGAAGTCGTTGAAGCTGGCGGTGCGATCAGCCACAACCTGATTGCCTGGCAGCGACGGGTTGGCATCGAACGGCGCACCGAAGAATGGGCCCGTGCCAAGGACGGCCGTGTTGTTCGTCGTGCCGAACGGCTCAATGACATTGTACAGCGTCTGCTGCGCAATGGTGCGCTTCTCATCCTTCAGCCAGCGCAGACCGAGGGTCAGCTTCAGCTCATCAGGGATGATGTCGTAATACAGTTCACCGAAAATGGCGGTGGACTTCAGTGTGTAGCGCTGTGTGTGGTTGAGGTACTGGGTCGGTCCGACCAGCATATTTGTGCTGCCGGTCAGCAGACGACCCAGAATGATGCCCGCATAGTCCAGCGTGTTGGCGTTCACGATGTAGCGGGAATCCGAGCCGGAGCTCATGTGGAAGCCTGCGATCATGAAGTTGAACGGGCCATCAAACGAGGTGTTGAACCGCAGTTCATAGGTCGCCTGATTGCCGCTGCCATCCGACAGATCCTTGCCGACGACGCGGCTGCTCTGACCGATGATGTTGCCGCCGACCAGACCGTTATTCTCCATCCCGCTGACCGGGAGGGTCGGAGCGAGCACATTACCGCCGAAATAACGGTTGACCAGAGCTGTCTGATCTGCGGCGCCGAAGAGGAGGCCCATCCAGCCGACATTCTGAAGCAGGCGAGCCGAAATATTATCGCCTGCCAGGTTGTTGTAGTGCGAGATCGACTCGGTATTTCCGAGCGAATAGCCCGCAACAGCCGTCATTTTCAGCCAGGGTGCAATGTCCTGTTCCAAGGACGCACGATAGAACTGATTATGACCGCGGAAGCTGGGGTCAAGATCAGTGGCGATCTGACGCATATTGACCGGCACGACCGCAGTGGCATTGCCGCCGGGGCCGACGGCCAGGTTAACCAGGCTCAGATTGCTCGACACGATCGCTGGCATGCCAATGGCGCTCATGAACTGGGCGCTGTTGACGATATTGCCAAGCGTCGCATTGCCGTTGACCGGCTGGAAGGCCAGCTGGTCAGGCAGACAGCCCAGCACGCCCGACGGGTCACGGTGGCAGAGCTGCTTGCTCGACCGCATATGCGAGTCTTTTTCGAAGCTCTCGGTGAACGACAGGTCGAGTGTGGTCTTTTCGCTCGGGGTCCAGCGCAGGGCAGCGCGGATCGAATAGGAGTTCTGGCTGTCGATATTGTTGCCGGTCAGGATGTTCTCGACATAACCGTCATGATGCGAAACGATGCCGGAAATGCGCAGGGCCAGCTCGTCCTTGATGATCGGAATGTTCACCGCGCCGGTGAACTTCATCGTGTTGTACGACCCGTATGTGGCGTCACCAGCAATCGAGAAGCGCGAGGCGTCCGGTTTGCGCGAGATCACGTTCACGGCGCCGCCGGTGGCATTACGGCCATAGAGCGTGCCCTGCGGACCGCGCAGGGTTTCGATACGCTCAAGGTCATAATACTCGGCAGTGGCAAGGCCGGTCGACGACAGCAGATAGACATCATCGGAGTGGACTGCGACGCCTGAGTCAGCCGAAACGCCTACGGCGCTGACGCCGATGCCGCGCACGGCGAAGTTCGCGCCGCCGAAATTGCCCTTGGAGTAGGTGACCGAAGGAACGGCGAATTGCAGGTCGCGGAAGCTGGCGATGCTCTTGGCCTTGAGTTCCTTGCCGCTGAACGCGGTCACGGCGATCGGGGTCTTCTGGACGCTCTGCTTGCCTTTGCGTTCAGCCGTCACCACGATTTCTTCTGAACCCTTGCCGCCTTCTGCAGGCGCGGCAGCCGGGGCCGGAGCGGCGGCTGGAGCCGCTGCAGGGGCCTGAGCCAGTGCAGGTGCAATGAAAGCCGTGGAGAGAAGAAGTGTGCCGAGCACCCCCGCGGGCTTTAGTTTGCTGGTTATCTTTGCAGTCATGTGCGTTTCCCTGCTTGGTCCTTTGCGGACCGGTTAATGTGTCTGCCTTGACGGTCGAATACCCGGCACACGCGTGCCGACTCTTCCCCTGCTCGCATTTTTGGCTTTGGCAGGTTATCGGCTGGAGGTCTCAGTGCAACTTGGTATTGCGTAATTTTGTTGCTCTGGCGAGTTACAACGATAACTGTGGCCCTGTCGCAACAGGTGGCGGCATAGCCAAAATGGAAAACGGGTTCTGTTGCCATGCGCCCTGAAGCACGGATTAAGGCCGCGCTCGACATTCTGGCGGATATCTTCGCTGGAAAGGCGGCGGATCGTGCGCTGAAGGACTGGGGCAGTCAAAACCGCTATGCCGGCGGAGGCGACCGACGTGCGGTTGCGGCGCATGTCTATGCTGCGATACGGGCCGGGCAGACCCTCAAGCCACGCGCGGCCATGCTGCTGGGACTGAAAGCGCAGGGGCTGGCCGATCAGGCCGATGCGCTGTTCAGCGGCGTGGGCTACGGGCCTGATCCGCTGACCCCGGATGAGCGCGCCATTCTTGCCGGAGATGTAAAAGCTGAGGGTCTTTCAGGCTGGCTGGCGGATGCTTTCCAGCTGGCCTTTGGCGCTGCCGCCGAAGAAGAATATGCCGCGCTCATGCAGCGCGCGCCGCTCGACCTGCGCATCAATACACTGAAAGCCAGCCCTGATATTGAGACCGTCCTGGCGGCGGAAGGCATCGTCGTTGAAACCGTGCCGGGCGCACCATTGGCGCTGCGTGTGACAGATGGGGCCGCACAGGTCGGCTCCAGCCAAGCCTATCATGACGGCCTGATCGAGATTCAGGATGCCGGGTCGCAGATCATCTCGGCGCTGGCGGATGCTCAACCGGGGATGAAGGTGCTTGACCTCTGCGCCGGTGCAGGCGGCAAGGCACTGGCTCTGGCAGCGGCCATGCAGAACAGTGGTCACATCCTGGCCTGCGATACAGGCCCTCAACGTCTCGATCGGCTTCAGCCACGCGCCGCACGGGCCGGGGTCTCGATCATCGAAACCCGGCATCTCGACCCTGACTGGCTGGACGCGCCATCGCCCTTCGAAACGCTGTTTGATCTGGTGATCGTGGATGCACCCTGTTCAGGTTCTGGCACCTGGCGGCGCAATCCGGAAACCCGCCTGCTGCTGACCGAAGCGAAGGTGGCGGCGCTGACGCACCTGCAATCGCGCCTGCTGGATGCCGCCGCCGGTCTGGTGCGTCCGGGAGGGCACCTTGCCTATATGACCTGTTCGGTCCTGCCGCAGGAGAACGAGGGCGTTTCAGACGGGTTCCTTGCCCGCACAACCTCTTTTGCTGGCTTGGGTCACAATATGCGGCTTTCGCCCCATAGCATGGGCACAGACGGCTTCTTCTGCGCCCGCTTCCATAGAGCGCCGCAGGTTTAGCCTTAACATCACGTTGAGCATGCCTGCTAAGCCTGCCGAAACGCACGCATGCTATCATGTGCGTGACTTCGGGTGTTGGGGGGCAGGCTATAATGAACTTGGTCCATCATTTCTGGCGCGATGAAAGTGGCGCAACCGCCATAGAATATGGTCTGATCGCCGCTTTTCTGGCCATCGCCATCATTGCTTCGGTGCAGGCGCTGGGCACCAGCGTCAACACTTTATACGGGAATATCGCGACCGCACTTTAGGCGATTTCGCCTAGCGGGCATTTCCAAGCGCGTAACGGGCGGTTAGAACGGCGGCATGTTTCGCCGCCTCCAGCGCCTCGTTCTCATTTCTGCGCCATGACCGCCGCCGCGCCGTTCGTGCGCTTTCACAGCGTTTCCAAAACCTATGATGGCGGCACCAGCCATGCTGTGCGCGCGCTCGATCTGGATGTCGCGCCGGGTGAGTTCCTGACCCTTCTAGGGCCATCGGGCAGCGGTAAGACCACGACACTGATGATGCTGGCTGGGTTCGAGATGCCATCGTCCGGCGCGATCCTGCTGGAGGGCGACGACATCTCGCGCCGTCCCGCCCACAAGCGCGGGCTTGGCATGGTGTTCCAGAACTATGCGCTGTTCCCGCACATGACAGTGGCCGAAAATCTTGCCTTCCCTTTGCAGGTGCGCCGCATGGCGCGCAGCGAGATCAAGGCGCGTATTGCCAAGGCGCTTGCCATGGTGCGGCTGGAGGGGCTGGAGCATCGCCGCCCGGCGCAGCTTTCCGGCGGCCAGCAGCAGCGTGTCGCGGTGGCCCGCGCGCTGGTCTTTGAACCGAAAGCCGTGCTGATGGACGAACCGCTCGGCGCGCTCGACAAGGCGCTGCGCGAACAGCTGCAATACGAGATCAGCCGCATCCACCGCGAGCTTGGCGTCACCATGCTTTATGTGACGCATGACCAGAGCGAGGCGCTGACCATGTCGGATCGCATTGCGGTGTTCAACAAAGGCCGGGTCGAACAATGCGGCGCGCCAGGCGCACTTTACGATCATCCGGCTAATCTTTTCGTCGCGGGTTTCATCGGGGAAAACAACTTCCTCAAACTGTCCGTCTCCGGATCAGATGCGCGCACGGTTCACGGCGAAAGCGCTGCTGGCATCATGCGCGCCACACATGTGGGCGGGCAGGCGGGTGATGTGATCCTTGCCGTGCGCCCTGAACGTATCCAGCTTGATCCGGTGAAGGGCGATGGCATGACCGTGCTGAGCGGCGCAGTCGATGAACGCTATTTCGCGGGCGATCATGTCCGTCTCGTCGTGCGCCTTGGCAGCGGTGAGCGCATCGCGGTGAAGGCCGCGCGACTGGGCGCTGAACATCTGCCCGAACCGGGTGAAACCGTCAGCATCGGCTGGCGCGTGGAAGACGCCTTTTCATTCCCGCCAGATCGGGACACCATGACAGAAGAAAAGACAGGGAGCTGAACGCCGCATGAGCCGCAATCTTCTTTACGCCGGAATTTCCGCCGCCGCGATCATCGGTGCGATGGTGCTCATCATCGAAACGGCCAAGGCCGATGCCGGCAAGCCGGTCACGGTTGTGTCGTGGGGCGGCGCTTACACGAAAAGCCAGGTTGAGGCTTACCACAAGCCGTACACGGCCAAGACCGGCACCCCCATCACCAATGCCGACTATAATGGCGGCATTGCCGAGGTGAAGGCGCAGGTCGAAAGCGGCACGGTCGCCTGGGATGTCGTCGATATGGAAATCGGCGACGCCTTGCGCGCCTGCGACGAGGGTCTTCTGGAAAAGATCGACCCCGCGACATTCCCGGCAGGCGCGGACGGCACGGCGGCGATGGATGATTTCTATCCCAATGCCGTCACCGAATGCTGGGCGACGACCATCATCTTCTCCACCGTCTATGCCTATGACGACAGCAAGATCGGCGATGTGAAGCCCACCACCATCAATGATTTCTTTGATCTGCAGAAGTTCCCCGGCAAGCGTGGTCTGCGTAAGCAGAACCCCAAGGCGACACTGGAAATGGCGCTGGTCGCTGACGGCGTTGCGCCTGAAGATGTCTACAAGGTGCTGGGCACCAAAGAAGGGCTCGACCGCGCTTTCGCCAAGCTCGACACGATCAAGTCCAGCGTCGTGTGGTGGGAGGCCGGGTCTCAGCCTGTGCAGCTGCTCGCCGATGGCGAGGTGGCGATGACGGTGGTCTATAATGGCCGTCTGTTCGATGCCGTCGCCGCCGAGAAAAAGCCCTTCAAGATCGTATGGGATTCGCAGGTCAGCGAATACGACACCTATGTCGTGGTGAAAGGCGCGCCGAACAAGGACGCGGCGATGGATTACATCCGCTTCGCCACGGCGACCGAACAACTCGCCGCGCAGGCCAGCTGGATCGCCTATGCCCCGTCGCGCAAGTCATCGCTGAAGCTGGTGGGCAAGAATGCCGCCAATGGCGAGGACATGCTGCCCAACCTGCCGACACCCGATAAGGGGCGCACGGTGACGGTGGATCCGCAGTTCTGGGCCGACCATCAGGACGAGATCAATCAGCGCTGGGCGGCGTGGCTGGCGAAGTAGGCAGCACGTTTAGCGCGCCAGCCTTGCCAACGCAGCGTCGACCGTCGATTGCAGCTTGCAGAAAGCGAAGCGCACGAAATACTGCGGCGCGTTCTCACCATAGAACACCGACATGGGAATCGAGGTGACGCCGGTTTCCACCGTCAGGCGCTTGGCGAATGCGATGTCGTCCTCGTTCACACCAAGCCCGCGAAAATCGGCGGCGACGAAATAGGTGCCCTCGCACGGCATGGTGCGGAAGCCTGCCTTCTGCAGCCCTGCGACCAGCGCGTCGCGGCGGCGCTCAAACTCTTTCGGCAGGGCGAGATACCAGTCCTGCTCGTGGTTCAGCCCATGCGCCACCCCGATCTGCAAAGCGGGCGAGGTGGTGAAGGTGACGAACTGATGCGCCTTTGAGACTACGTTCACCAGTGCTGCCGGGCCCATGATCCAGCCGATCTTCCAGCCGGTCAGCGAGAAGATCTTGCCTGCTGAGCCAACCCGCAGCGTGCGCTCCCACATGCCGGGCAGCGAGATCAGCGGAATGTGCTGGCGGCCATCGAAGGTGAGATGCTCATAAACCTCGTCGGCCACCATATAGAGATTATTGTCGCGCACGATGGCGGCGAGGCCTTCAAGTTCAGCGCGGGTAAAGACACGCCCCGAAGGATTGTGCGGGGTGTTGATGAGGATCAGCTTGGTGCGTTTCGTCACCGCCGCCGCGATGGCATCCAGCGGCAGGCTCCAGTCGCGCTCGTCCAGCTTCACGCCGATGGCCCTGGCGCCCATCGCCGCGATGATCGGGCGATAGCAGTCATAGGCCGGGTCGATCAGGATCGCCTCATCGCCGGGGCTGAGCAGCGCCATCAGGCAATCGGTCAGCGCCTCGGTCGCGCCTGATGTCACCACGATTTCCGTGTCCGGGTGGAAGGTCAGGTCATAATGCCGCTTCGCGTGGGCCGCGAGCGCCTGGCGCAGCACCGGCATGCCGGTCATCGGGGCATACTGGTTCGGCCCTTCGGCCAGCGTCTTTGCCGCTGCGGCCCTGATGCTGGCCGGGCCGTCTTCATCTGGAAAACCCTGCCCCAGATTGACGGCCTTATGTTCCAGCGCCAGCGCCGACATGACCGTGAAAATGGTTGTGCCAAGCGCGGCAAAGGTGGGGTTCGAGCCGGGAAGGGGAAGGGTCATCTGCCTAATCCTTGTGCATGTGCCCGAATTACAGGCTTTTTTGTGCGGCGCAGTCAGGCCAGGTTACAGTACGTCATCTACAACACATTGATATTACAAGACAATATGCTTCTTTCCAAACTGGCACGGCATGTGCTTAACACTTTGGAAAGAACTTGTGGCGGCCCCATGATGAAGAAGATCGAAGCGATCATCAAACCCTTCAAGCTGGATGAAGTGAAGGAAGCCCTGCACGAGATCGGGCTTCAGGGCATCACCGTGACCGAGGCCAAGGGTTTTGGCCGCCAGAAGGGTCATACCGAGCTTTATCGCGGGGCGGAATATGTCGTGGACTTTCTGCCCAAGGTGAAGATCGAGCTGGTCCTGAAGGACGACATGGTGGATCGCGCGGTCGAGGCGATCCAGAAAGCCGCCCGCACGGGACGCATCGGCGACGGCAAGATTTTCATCATGACTGTCGAGGACGCGATCCGCATCCGCACCGGTGAAACCGGTCTCGACGCCATTTGATCTCACAATAACCAGTTCCACCGTTTCGAGGAGAGCGAAGAAGAATGAGCACGCCTGACCAGATCCAGAAAATGATCAAGGAGAAGGAGGTCAAGTTTGTTGACCTGCGTTTCACCGACCCGCGCGGCAAGTGGCAGCATGTCACGTTTGACCTGTCGCTGGTCGATGACGAGTTCCTGACCGAAGGCACAATGTTCGACGGCTCGTCGATCGCCGGCTGGAAGGCGATCAATGAATCCGACATGCTGCTGAAGCCCGATCTGACGACGGCACATCTTGATCCGTTCTTCGCGCAGACCACGCTGACGCTGGTGGCCGATGTGTGCGAACCCGCAACGGGCGAGCCTTACAATCGCTGCCCGCGCTCCATCGCCAAGGCGGCGGAAGTTTACATGAAGTCGCTGGGCGTTGGCGACACGGCCTATTTCGGGCCGGAAGCCGAATTCTTCATTTTTGACGATGTGCGCTTCGGTCAGGGCATGAACGAGGGTTATTATTTCCTCGATTCATCGGAAAGCCCGCAGAACACCGGCAAGAAATACGAGAATGGCAATATGGGCCATCGCCCCGGCGTGAAGGGCGGTTATTTCCCCGTGCCGCCGATCGACAGCTGCCAGGACATCCGCAGCGAAATGCTGGCCGTGATGGGCGAATTGGGCATCGAGCCGGAAAAGCATCACCACGAAGTTGCCCCTGCACAGCACGAACTTGGCTTCAAGTTCAACACGCTGGTGAAGTGCGGCGACAACATGCAGATCTATAAGTACGTCATCCACCAGGTGGCGGCGGCCTATGGCAAGTCGGCGACCTTCATGCCCAAGCCCATCAAGGGCGATAATGGCTCGGGCATGCATGTCCACCAGTCGATCTGGAAAGACGGCAA
>CAYMIJ010000013.1:63457-72915 GCA_964390465.1 uncultured Flavobacteriaceae bacterium
CGCCGGTTCAGGCTATGCCGATCTGTCGGAAACCTGCCTGCATTACATCGGCGGCATCATCAAGAACGCCAAGGCGCTCAACGCCTTCACCAACCCGCTGACCAATTCCTACAAGCGTCTGATCCCCGGCTTTGAAGCGCCGGTGATGCTGGCCTATTCGGCGCGCAACCGTTCGGCTTCGGTGCGTATTCCGTTCTCGTCCTCGCCCAAGGGCAAGCGCATCGAAGTGCGTTTCCCCGATCCGGGCGCGAACCCGTATCTGGCCTATGCCGCGCTGCTGATGGCTGGCCTCGACGGCATCGAGAACAAGATCAATCCGGGCGGCCCGGCCGACAAGGATCTCTATGATCTGCCCGCCGAGGAAGCCAAAGACTTCCCGCAGGTCTGCGGCAGCCTGCGTGAGGCGCTGGAAAGCCTCGATAAGAACCGCGCCTTCCTGAAGAAGGGCGGCGTCTTCACCGACGACTTCATCGACAGCTGGATCGAGCTGAAGATGCAGGAAGTGTACGCCTTCGAGCACACCCCGCATCCGATCGAGTTCCAGATGTATTATTCGGTCTGAACCAGGGACCAGTCTGAAGCAAAGGCCCGGAGCGATCCGGGCCTTCTGTTTTGCACAAGTGAAAACGCCCGCCATTGAGGGCGGGCGTTTCCCCGGGACGAAACAATGCGGGGGAGGTTCAAGTCCCGGGCCGGCAAGGGGGAGCACCGGCACGCACAGACATTCGCCGGAACCTTGATGAATTTCAAAACAAGTGCGCGCGAGGCCAAGCTGAACGGATTGTCAGCTTCCCTCACGGAACTGGACAGATGCGTCAGGCCGCGCACAATCGGCCGGAACGCCATTTGAGGTTCCCATGACCAGCACGCTGCATCCGCGCACGCCCATTCTCGTCGGGGGTGCGCAATTCACCGAACGCGCCGCTCAGGAAGGCCGCTTCACCGACGATGTTGCGCCGGTGCCGATGCTGGTGCGCGTGGCGCGCATGGCGGCGGCCGATACAGGCGCAGATGACAATGTGACAGCCGCCATCGACGCCATCGCCGTGGTGCGTCTGATCGCCGATTCATCCGAAGGCGGCAGGCTGCCGGTGGGTGCGGTCACCAATCCGCCGCGCTCGATTGCCAAGGCCCTGGGCGTTGCGCCGAAACGTGAAATCTACACGGCAGCCGGCGGCAATACGCCGCAGCAGCTCGTCAATCACTTCGCTGAAGAAATCGCCGAAGGCCGCAGCGATGTCGTGCTGCTGGCGGGCTGCGAGAACATGGCGACGCTGATCGGCGCATTGAAGTCCGGCAAGACACTCGACTGGGGTGATGATGCGGGCGGCGAGGCTGAGACGTTCGGCGACAACCGGCGCGGCATCAACGACTATGAAAAGGCGCATGGCATCGTGGTGCCGGTGAACATCTATCCGCTGTTTGAGAACGCCATTCGCGGGGCGAAGAAACGCAGCGTCGCAGACCATATGAAGGCGATGGGCAATCTGTTCTCGCGCTATAACGAGGTGGCCGCCGCCAATCCGCTTTCGTGGTTTCCCACGCGCCGCAGCGCGGACGAGATCGCCACGCCCTCGCCGAAGAACCGCTTTGTCGGTTTCCCTTATACCAAATACATGAACGCGGTGATCGAGGTCGATCAGGCCGCTGCCGTCATCATGACCAGCGTTGAGAAGGCACAGGCGCTGGGCATTCCAGAAGACAAATGGGTCTTCCTGCATGGCTGTGCCGAGGCGACCGACATCTGGCTGGTCAGCGAGCGCGATGACTATACGCGCTCACCGGCCATCAAGCTGATGGGCGAAAAGGCGTTCGACATGGCGGGCCTTGCGATGAAGGACATGGCCTTCATGGATCTTTATTCGTGTTTCCCGAGCGCCGTTGAATATGCGCTCGATGCCTTTGGCCTGTCTGCGGACGATCCGCGCGGCTTCACCGTGACCGGCGGTCTGCCGTATTTCGGTGGCGCCGGGAACAACTATGTCATGCACTCCATCGTGACCATGCTGGACAAAGTGCGCGGCCAGCGCGGCGCTTATGGCCTTGTCACCGCCAACGGCATGTATGCCACCAAACATGCCTGCGGCATCTATTCGACGACGCCAACCAAAGGCGCATGGAAGCGCGAGAATCCAAAGGACTACCAAAAGCAGATCGACGCCTTGCCGCGCCCGCGCGTTGTAAACGAAGCCAATGGCGAAGGCACCATCGAAACCTACACCGTCATTCATGACCGCAGCGGACCGATGATGGGCATCATCATCGGGCGACTGAACGACGGCGCGCGCTTCCTTGCGATCACGCCCAAAGGCGATCAGGCGATCATGAATGATCTGATGGCGCAGGAAAGTCTGGGCCGTAAAGGCACGGTCCGTCACGAAGGCGGCAAGAACATCTTTGTGCCGGTATAATCATGGCGCGCATTTACATCATCCGTCATGGCCGTGCGGCGGCGAGCTGGGCCGAGGCGGCAGATCCCGGTCTTGATGACCTCGGCCGTCAGCAGGCAGAGGCAGCGGGCGTGACGCTTTCCCGTTTGCCACGCATGGCGCTGCTGACCAGTCCGCTGGCCCGCGCCCGTGAAACCGCCGCGCCGCTGGAACGCATGTGGGAAACCCATGCGCGCATCGAGCCGGGTGTCGCGGAAGTGCCATCGCCCGACATTCCACTGGAAACGCGCGGGCCGTGGCTGCGTAACATCATGCTCGGCAACTGGTCCGCCGCTGATGCCACCCGTCGTGCCTGGCGCGACGGTGTTATCGAAACGCTTGTCGGGCAGGCACGAGACGTCGCGATCTTCAGTCACTTCGTCGCGATCAATGTCGCGGTGGGTGCAGCGATGGGCGATGACCGGGTCACCATCTTTCACCCCGACAATGGCTCGATCACCATTCTGGAAACCGATGGTCGCAAACTGGCGCTCATCGAACAGGGGCGTGCAGCCGAAACGGAGATAAGATGACTGATCCAATTTCGCCGGAAACACAGGCCGCTATCGATGCGGCCATGAAGGTGCTGGACGATTTCATGCGGGCCTTCAATGCGAAGGATCTTGAGGCATGGGAAGATACGTTCAACTTTCCCAGCATCCGCCATGCGTCCGGCAAAATCGTCACGATCACCAAGGGCTGGCACAAGCCGGACATGTTCGGAAAAGGGGCGCTGAGCGAATGGCATCATTCGGCATGGCAGCGTCGAAAGATTGTCCATGCGGGTCCCAACAAGGTTCATATCGACACGGCGTTCGGGCGGTATCGCGCGGATGACACCCTGATCGGATCGTTCGATTCCATCTATGTCGTCACGCTGGAAGATGGACATTGGGGCGTGAAGATCCGGTCTTCCTTCGCACCGTGAGCAGTTGAGAAGTTGTTCAAACGGATTAGCGTGCGCCCATGACCGACGATGATCTGAATGATCCGCAATGGCTGACAGCTGCCGCCTTGTCGCGCGCCTATGATTCAGGGGAGCTATCGCCTGTCGAGGTGGCGGAAGGGCTGCTCAGTCGCATTGATGCGTTGGACGGCAAGCTCAATGCCTTCTGCCTGACCGATCATGGTGCGACGATGGCGCAGGCTGAAGCCAGTCAGGAACGCTGGATGATGGGTGCGCCGCTATCGCCGCTCGATGGCGTGCCTGTGGCGATCAAGGATCTGCTTGTCACCAAAGGCTGGCCGACCCTGCGCGGTTCGCGCACCATTGATCGCAATCAGCCATGGGCCGATGACGCGCCTTCCGTCGCCCGGTTGCGAGAAGCGGGCGCGGTCTTCATTGGCAAGACCACAACGCCGGAGTTCGGCTTCAAGGGCACCAATGACAGCCCGCTCACCGGCACCACGCGCAATCCGTGGAACACCGGCACCACGCCGGGCGGATCGAGCGGCGGCTCGGCGGCAGCGCTGGCGGCGGGCCTTGCGCCCCTTGCGCTTGGCACCGATGGCGGCGGCTCGGTGCGTATCCCGGCCAGCTTCACCGGCACCTTCGCGCTGAAGCCCAATTTCGGGCGTGTGGCGGCATGGCCGCTCTCGCCATTTGGCACGCTCGCCCATGTCGGGCCGATGACCCGCACGGTGGAAGACGCCGCACTGCTGATGAATGTGCTGACACAGCCGGACAGCCGCGACTGGTACAACCTGCCGCAGGGCGGCATCGACTACACCACTGCCCTGCATGATGGCGTGAAGGGCGCGCGCATCGCCTACAGCCCGGCGCTTGGCTGGGCGAAGCATGTGGATACCGAGGTGGCCGAGGCCGTGCGCAAGGCCGCTCATGCCTTTGAAGCGCTGGGCGCGCATGTGGAGGAGGTTGATCCGCCACTGGAAGACCCGTCCGAAACCTTCCGCACCCTGTGGTTCGGCGCGGCGGGGCAATATCTTGGCCCTCTGCCTGACGAGAAGAAAGCGCTGCTCGATCCGGGCCTTCAGATCATGGTCGAGGAAGGGCTGAAATACACGCTGGCGCAATTCTTCGAGGCACAGCTGGCGCGTGGTCGCTATGGCTCGGCGATGCGCCAGTGGATGGAAGGATATGACTTTCTGCTGACGCCCGCGACGGCCACCCCGGCCTTCGCGGTCGATCGCATCTCACCCGGCGCGCTTGATCGTTACTGGCTGTGGATGCCGTGGACACCCTTCACCTATCCCTTCAACCTCACGCAGCAACCGGCGGCGTCCATCAATTGCGGATACACCAAAGGCGGTCTGCCCATCGGGCTTCAGATCGTCGGGCGACCGTTCGACGATGCCGGAGTTCTGCGCGCGGCGCAGGCTTTTGAAACGGCCTTCCCGGAACATCATCGGCACCCGGCTGATTACTGATGCGCGTCACGGCCATCACGGAACCATTGACGAGCGTTGCGCAGATGGCGGCTGCCGATGCTGCGGCCCCGACTCATGGCGTGCCGTCGATGTCGCTGATGGAAAATGCCGGGCGCGCGGTGGCCGATGAAATCGGCAGGCGCTTTACGCCGCGCCCCACCGCCGTGCTGTGCGGTCCAGGCAATAATGGCGGTGATGGCTATGTCGTCGCGCGCCTTCTGCATGAACGCGGCTGGCCGGTCTGGTGCGAAACAGTCTGCGACACCAGCGCACTGAAGGGTGATGCGGCAGAAGCGTTCCGGCGCTGGCCCGGCCAAACGCTGCCCGTCTCGCCGGATCATCCGATGGCGGACTTGTTTGTAGACGCGATCTTCGGGGCTGGGCTTGCGCGCCCGCTGGAAGGTCATGCCGCCAGGCTGGCTGCGGCCTCTGCCCGGTTTCCAGAACGTGTCATCGCCATCGATATGCCAAGCGGCATTCATGGCGATACGGGCCTCGCGCTTGGCGGTGTCGCGTTTCATGCCGGGCTGACAGTGACATTCGTGCGGCGCAAGCCGGGGCACCTGCTGATGCCAGGCCGCGCGCATTGTGGCGAAACGATATGTGCTGACATCGCTATGCCTCAGGCGGCGCTTGAAGATGCGATGAAGCAGGGTGCGATGACCTCTGCGCTGGCGGGCGGCGTTGTCTCCCCCGGACGCAGCGATGCCCACAAATATGATCGCGGCCACTGTCTCGTTATTTCGGGCGGATGGCAGACGACGGGCGCATCACGACTGGCGGCGCTGGGTGCGGCACGGGCCGGGGCAGGGCTCACCACCATCGCCGCATCACCAGAGGCAGCCACCATCCATGCCGCGCATCTGACCGCGATCATGGTGCGAACCGATGATCTGACCGCGCTGCTTCAGGATCAACGCAGGAACGCCATCATCATCGGTCCCGGCCTTGGGCTGGGTGCGCCCGCGCTGAATGATCTGAAGCTGGCTCTTGCCGCCCGGCGCGCGACGGTTCTGGATGCCGAGGCGCTCACATTGATGGCGCAGCATGAAAACGATGCACAATGCCGCGCGCACGAGATGTGCGTGCTGACACCGCATGGCGGCGAGTTTGCGCGCCTGTTACCTGATCTCTCCGCAGCACTGCCTCAATCGGGCAAGCTGGTGGCGGCGCGCGAAGCCGCAAGGCGCAGTGGCGCGGTCATCGTGTTCAAGGGCGCTGACACGGTGATCGCTTCGCCCGATGGCAAAGCAGTGATCGACTCCCTCAGCCCGCTCTTTCTGGCGACGGCAGGCAGCGGTGATGTGCTTGCCGGGTTCATCGGCGGTCTGCTGGCGCAGGGCCTGTCGCCATTCGAGGCCGCATGCAGCGGTGTGTTGCTTCATGGCGCGGTGGCCCGGCATCTAGGGCCGGGCCTCATCGCTGATGATCTGCCCGCCGCCGTGCCGTCTGTGCTTCAACAGCTTCTTATGGCTGAACAGAAAGGCTGACCCGGTGATGCAGGATGGTCGCGGCAACCCGCTTTCAACACAAAGTGCTGCGGCGGTCGCAGCACTGGATGAAGCGACGGCGCTGATCGCCGCCTTTCATGGCGATCCGGTCGGCATGGTGGTGAATGCCATCAAGCAGCAACCTGATTTTATCATGGGGCATTGCTTCCTTGCTTCCGTGTTCGCCACCTCTGTTGACCGCGCGTTTGACGGCTACTTCCGGCGCGGATTGGAAGCCGCCGAAGCGCTGGCGGCAAAAGCCAATGACCGTGAACGGCTTTACATCGCCGCCTGCCGCCACTGGGCGGGCGGAGATTTCGCCAAGGCCGCAGACACATGGGGGGCCATCGCGAAACAATGGCCGCGCGACATCTTTGCGCTTCAGATGACCCAGCAGGCGGACTTCTATCTTGGACGCACCACGATGCTGCGCGACCGTATTGCTGATGCCTTGCCGCACTGGTCGCCGGATTTGCCATCCTACGGCGCGGTGCTTGGCATGCTGGCCTTCGGGCAGGAAGAATGTGGGCAATATCGCAAGGCAGAAGAGTCCGGTCGCCGCGCAGTTGAGCTGGATGCGCGCGATGCCTGGGCCATTCATGCCGTGGCGCATGTCATGGAAATGGAAGGCCGCGCGTCCGAAGGCGTTGCATGGCTTTCATCAAACGCACAGGGCTTCAGCCCCGAGGGCCTGCTGGCCTGTCATGCGTGGTGGCATCTCGCGCTGGCGCATATCGAAAATGGCGATGTCGGATCGGCGCTTGCGCTTTATGACCGTGAAATCCTGCCGCTGGGTCTGAAAACCGCACAGCAGCTTTCCGATGCCGCTGCCTTGCTATGGCGTCTCACGGTGCTCGGCCATGAAACCGGCACGCGCTGGGCTGAAGTTGCCGAAAAATGGAAGTCGCGGGCCGGTGACGGGCTTTATGCCTTCAACGATATGCATGCGGCCATGGCATTTGCCGCGATGGACGACGGTGCCTCGACCCTGAAACTCGTGGCGACGAACGAGAAGGCAGCGGCAGGGCAGGGCAGCAATGCGCTGATGGCGCGCGAGGTGGGCCTGCCGGTCATTCACGGCATCGGGGCTTTTGCGCGCGGCGACTATGACACGGCGCTGACCCTGCTCGCGGACTTGCTGCCCAAGGCGTATCTGTTTGGTGGCAGTCATGCCCAGCGCGATGTCATCCAATGGACCGCGGTGGAAGCTGCCATCCGCGCAGGCAAGCGCAGTGTTGCCGAAAAACTCAACGCCCAGCGTCTGGCCCAGAAGCCGTACAGTCCGGTCAATCGCGCGTGGGCGGCACGGATCGCCGCAGCTGCGTGACATCACGCACCGCGCCGCGCGCCGCGCTGGTGGTCAGCGCCGCATAGGCCTGAAGCGCGGGCGAAACCTTGCGCGGGCGCTTGGGCGGTTGCCAGGCATCGGCCCCGCGCGCTTCCATCGCTGTGCGGCGCCTGGCGATCTCGGCGTCTGGCACAGCCAGATGAATGGTGCGCGCCGGGATGTTGATGTCGATCACGTCGCCGCTTTCTACAAGACCGATCAGCCCGCCTTCCGCCGCTTCGGGCGAGGCGTGGCCAATGGAAAGCCCTGATGTGCCACCCGAAAAACGACCATCGGTGATGAGCGCACAGGCTTTGCCGAGGCCCTTCGATTTCAGATAGCTGGTGGGATAAAGCATTTCCTGCATGCCCGGCCCGCCTTTGGGGCCTTCATAGCGGATGACCACCACGTCGCCCGCTACCACTTCGCCGGTGAGGATGCCCGAAACGGCTGCATCCTGACTTTCATAAACGCGCGCCCGGCCTGAAAACTTCAGAATGCTTTCATCGACGCCCGCCGTTTTCACGATGCAGCCGTCGCGCGCGATGTTGCCGAAAAGCACAGCCAACCCGCCATCGACGCTGAAGGCATGCGCGGCGCTGCGCACGACGCCTTCTTTGCGGTCGGTATCAAGGTCGTCAAAGCGGCGGTTCTGGCTGAAGGCGGTCTGCGTCGGCACCCCGCCGGGCGCGGCGCGATAAAAATGCTGCACATCATCTGACGGAGCACGGGTGATGTCCCACTTCGTCAGGGCGTCTGCCAGCGAGGCACTGTGTATGGTGGGCAGATCGGCATGGATCAGCCCGGCGCGATCCAGCTCGCCAAGGATTGCCATGATCCCGCCCGCCCGGTGCACGTCTTCCATATGCACATCGGCCTTGTTCGGCGCGACCTTGCACAGGCACGGCACACGCCGCGACAGGCGGTCGATGTCTTTCATCGTGAAATCCACACCGGCTTCATGGGCGGCGGCCAGCAGGTGCAGCACCGTATTGGTCGAGCCACCCATGGCGATGTCGACCGTCATGGCGTTCTCAAAGCCTTTGAACGTGGCAATGGCGCGTGGCAGCACGCTTTCATCGTTCTGTTCATAGTAACGCCGGGCCAGCGTCACACTGAGACGGCCCGCCTCAAGAAACAGTTTTTCGCGGTCGGCATGGGTCGCCAGCACTGATCCGTTGCCGGGCAGCGACAGGCCCATCGCTTCCGTCAGACAGTTCATCGAATTGGCGGTGAACATGCCCGAACAGGACCCGCAGGTCGGGCAGGCGGAACGCTCCATCACCGTGACATCGGCATCAGACAGTTTGTCGTCAGCCGCCGCCACCATCGCGTCAATCAGATCGACCTTGCGCGCGCCGGTGCTCAGCACAACCTTGCCGGCCTCCATCGGGCCACCTGAAACGAACACCGTCGGGATGTTCAGCCGCAGCGCCGCCATCAACATGCCGGGCGTGATCTTGTCGCAGTTGGAAATGCAAACGAGCGCATCGGCGCAATGCGCGTTGACCATATATTCCACGCTGTCGGCGATCAGCTCGCGCGAGGGCAGGGAATAGAGCATCCCGTCATGGCCCATCGCGATGCCGTCGTCCACGGCGATCGTGTTGAACTCTTTGGCGACACCGCCTGCTGCTTCCACCTCGCGCGCGACAAGCTGGCCGAGATCTTTCAGATGCACATGGCCGGGCACGAACTGCGTGAATGAATTGGCGATGGCGATGATCGGCTTGCCGAAGTCGCTGTCTTTCATGCCGGTGGCGCGCCACAGGCCGCGCGCGCCTGCCATGTTGCGGCCATGGGTGGAGGTGCGTGAACGATAGG
>CAYMIJ010000014.1:0-64364 GCA_964390465.1 uncultured Flavobacteriaceae bacterium
GTTCGATTTGGTCATCTGCAAGGATGTCGTCCAGCATTTGCCGATCGCCGTCGCCAATCGTCTCATCGACAAAATGACGAATGCCGGTCGGAAACTGCTCCTCAGCAACGATCATGGAGTAGACAACGAGATCGACATCCAGCCGGGCTCCTGGGTCGCAAGAGATTACACCGCCGCGCCGTTCAACCTGGCAGGCGAGTTCGTTTTCGACTTCAACGACCGGCTGAACAAGCGGACCCTGTTCGTCAACCTCGGGGATTGACCAATGGCAATCGTCGTAGACGAAGGCGAAATCGCGATCTTTAACGCGATCGGCGCGGCGTTCAATGGAGCGATGCGTGCGATCCTGTTTCAGAACGCGCACCTCGTCACGGATGCGACGACCCTAAGCGATCTGATCGAGGCCGACTATTCCGGCTACGCTGAAATGCTTATCTATTTCAGCATGCCCTCCATCAGTGCCCCTCTTTTCGCTGCCGACGTGGCGAAATCGGTCATGACCGAATGCGTTTTCGCGCATGACGGCGGAGGAGTCGGGAACGGCATCTACGGCTGGGCCGTCGTCTACAATCATGCGACCGTCATCACGGCGGGCAATTTCGCGGTTGTCGGCGGCGTCCCGGTCGCAAAGCCGATGATTGCCGCTGGAGATGTGATCTCTCTGAACAATATTTCCTATTGCGGAACAATGTTCTAAGCCCAAGGAGAGAGTCATGCTTTTCGCGCAAGATGCTGCGGCCGTCGTCCATGATGCTGCTGTTGGAGTCTCCCTATCCCCGCAAGTGTGGCTTCAGTATGGAGCGATCGGCGCATTTTGCCTGTTCCTGATCTCGGCGATCCTGGCCGTCGGGGTGTGGGTTGGTCGGTGTCTGAATGCGCTGTTCCTAGACTTCCGAAAGTACGTCCCGAAAGTGGTCACGGCTCACCTTGCGTTCTTGGAGAGCATGCAAGAGCGGCATATCGAGCACTCGCAGACAACGGCGAGTCAGGCCGAATCTCTCGCCAAGCAAACGACGCTTATCGATCGACAAACGGATATGATGAGCGAACAGACTCTCGTACTCCAGAAAATCGAGAACGAGAAGAAGGAGCAGACGGAACTTCTCAGGCAGCTTGTGTTGACGCTTGGCGATCGGCCATGCATCGCAGCCGAGTCGGCGACACCAAGCCAGAGGATTCCCCTGCGAATGGAGAATGGAACCCGTTAAGGAGCGAACATGCGAAAGGTACTGATCTTCGCGGCAATGACGATGGCAATGTTGCCATCGTCATCTTGCTTTGCGGACCCGCCGAAAGTGACTCCATCGGTCGTCGACGCCAAGGTCGGCGTCCCGTTCCTGATCCGGGTCGAGTCGAGCAAGAAGGTCGGCATCGACGGTGGACTCGACCCGAAAAAGTTCGACGTTGCGGAAGTGATCGTCGGGAGCGGCGTTTACTTCATCACTCCCCTCGAAGGCTCGCAAGGATCGCACAAGGTTCGATACTGGACGATCGGCGACAAGATCGTTCGCACGATCCACCTGGACGAGAAGCCGCCAGCGGAGGATTCGTTCACGATCCCCCTGGTTTCCGTCATCAACATCAAGGTCGCGGGTGAAGTAAAGCAGCCGCCGAAGAGGCCTGACGATCCGAAGCAGCCGCCGGCGACCGGCTACTACTTCATGCTCATCAGGAGCGACGGCGCGGCCGATCCTTCTTTCACGAAGATCATTCGCGATCCGTCCTGGGCGAAGCTTGTCGAGCTTGGCCATCAGGTCAAGGACTTCCAGCTTCAGGATGCCGTCCGATTCGGCGCGAAGCTGCCCGACGGAACCTCGCTGCCGTGCATCATCACCCTGCGAACGGACGGAAGCGTGTCTCGCGTCGTTCGCGGGCCGATTCCGCTTCCAAGCGACTCGCAAGGAATCCTCGATCTCCCGAAGGGGGTGACGAAGTGAATTTCCATATTCCTCCCGATTTGATTCGCGGTCCTGGGAGTGACGTCCTGCCAATGGCGGGCGAAGCTAACTGGGGCGTTGAGGTTTTCGGCGTCAACGACCTCCGGAGGATTACGACCGGAGAGGGCGTCATCGCCGGCATCGTCGACACCGGCGTTGATCGCTCGCATCCTGACCTTGCGAACTGTATCGCTGCAAGAGATTTTACTGGGTCGCCTTACGGTGCTGCCGATCGCAACGGTCATGGAACGCACTGTACGGGAACCGTCGGCGGAACCAACGCCAGCATCGGGATGGCTCCCGGCGCGAAGACCGTCCACGGCAAGGCTCTCTCCGATCAAGGAAGCGGAGGCGGTGATTGGATCGCCGATGCCTGCCAATGGTGCGTCGACCAGGGCGCGGAAATCTTGTCGCTGTCTCTCGGGTCAAGCGGGCAAGACACGACGATCACCAACAAATTCCGCGAACTGGCGGATCAAGGAATCTGGATCGTCGCTGCTGCTGGCAACAGCGGAGGCGGAACCTCAGATGTCGACTGGCCGGGGAGAAGTCCGCACTGCATCAGCGTTGCGGCGCTGAATCGCGACCTGACCCCGGCGTCGTTCTCGTCCGCTGGGGCGAAGATCGATACGTCGTATTCCGGAGTCAACATTTGGTCCGCTCGCCCTGGCGGCGGATATCAGCAAATGTCCGGAACCAGCATGGCGACCCCCGGCGTGGCGGGTTTGCTGACCCTCTTCCGCTCCGCGCTGAAGAAGGCGAAGCGGGCCATCCCGAAGATCGACGAGCTTCGCCGCCTCATGGTGCTGGCCGCCACCGACGCGCACACTCCCGGCCGCGATCGCCGCACCGGGCCTGGCTGGATCACCCCAGCCTTGCTCTGGCTTCGCTTGATGCCTGACCCGATGCCCATCCAGGAGGAGTAGTCATGATCGGGGCAATCCTTGCCTTGTCGATTTTGGCGATAGGCGAAACGCCTGATCCGCCTCCCATCGTCTACGACGAACCCAACGTCGCATGGTCTAGGGTTCCCGATCCTCCTCCGATCGTCTGGCAAGCGGAAGTCGTCAAGACGACCGCTGCCGCTGGGCCTCTGCATTCGCACCAATGCCCAAGGTGCGGGTCGCAATGGAGTCATGGTGATGACCAGCATGGCATCGCGCAGTCGCACCGCTGCCCCTCCTGCGGCTATGGCCCTGTTTGGCAAGTCCATAGCCGCAACGTCGGGTTCACGGTTCCGGCGAGCGTACCCTATCGGCCGAGTATTCCGAGCAGACCAGTAAGGGCGGCATGTCCGACCTGACCGTAGGTATTTGCTGCCGGTCGGCGGCGTATGGAGCCTGGAGTCATGGACTCCAGGCTCTTTTCGTTTGCGAACTGCCGCGTGCAGCCTGGATTCTCGAAAATGGACATCGAATCGACCGCTTGGCGGGGTTCGCCTGCGACGTTTCGCAACATGGCGAGCCTCCCTGTGAGGAAATGAGCAGTAACCGTGCAAATCGAAAACGACGTAAGTCCTTACCATACAAAGAAATAAAAACAAATTCCTCAATTACTCAATTTACTCAACAAACATACATACATATACACAGCTTTTCCGTTCTTTTCCTTTTCATGTCTTTTCGTGTCTATAGGTCTCTAAAACGCAATTTCGTGAGTAAATGAGTCAAATCGACGCAAAGCTGCGAACGGGAACGCTTTACGTCAAAAATAATTGAACTCGGCGATTGCTCATTTACTCAACTTGGACGTAAGTCCTTGAAGCCAAACGACTTACGTTGTGCATTTATTTTGCGAAAATTCACTTGACGTTTTGGCCTCATTTCGCAAAATGAAGCTATCTCATTTCGATTTATTCGAGATCAGAAGACTCGCAGAAATGCGGGACTCACTTGCCATGTCGTGAGGACACGCAAGGAAAAGGGATTCGCTCCCGCTGGCGGCGCTCTGCGTCGTGGGCATAGCGATGGCCTTCAGTGGTTTTGCTGTAGATGGTTTTGGCGTGCGAACCTGACGTGCGACACACCCGCTGCGGCATCGATCTTTGACAATTTAGCATAGCTGAACTCTGGGCAAAGCCAGCAGCAGCGCCACCACGTCACTCTGACGCCCGAGAGCGAAAAGACACCGCTCGACTGATTAGCGTCGTATGCCAAGACGGGACGTATGGAACAACGCACTGCAATGCCGAAAGGCGTGGACCAGACAGCCGGGCCGCAATGCGACAAGCGGCCAGCCATCGCAGCGATGCGACGGCCTCGGAGAGCCTGAACGCGATCCTACAAGAACTGCACCAACGGGCGAACCGCTTGGATGGCAAGCCTGCCATCCTTTCGACAAGCTGACGGTTGGAGTAAGCGAAGCCAGGGCGGACCTTGGTTGCGGGGCAGGGTATGCAGGACGACGACTTATCGAACTCGGATCATTCCAACCGATCAAGTCTCATTGTTCCTCACCGCAACTTTAGCGATACTCGGCGAGACTGAAGAATATGACGGTTCCAGCGCGACGCGACTCAGGAGGCGGGCCTAGCGGCCTAGCTCATCTTCGTGAGATAAACACACCTACCCAACGACGATAACGGTCGGTTGGGTTCTCCCCTGCGCGATGGTTGCTCGCCATCAAGCGATCCGGTTCGATTCCGGAGCAGGGTGCTGTCCGATCACACCCACTTTCCCGAAGGCAAGGAGTCTGAAGTGTTCTCTCTGATTCGTCTGCATCGCAGAGCCGATGGCCAGGAAATCATCCAAGCCATCGCCATCAATGCGAACCGAAGCCGCCTGAGAAATCTGGCGAAACGACGAAACATGGACCCGAAGAAACGTAATGGGTGCTTTTACCTTGTGGTCCCTTCGCTTTGCCGGTAACGGCATTCCGCGATCAATCAGCGCTTTGAGTCGTCGCTCACGTCGGGCGATCGACAAGAGGCATGCACTGGAGTTAGACATGAATCCTGAACTTGCTCAAGCGGCTGGAGAGGCGAACGTCAGAAGTGGGTTCTACTCCTTCGACGTGTCTGCGTTGGACTTTCCGACTCATCCCGACTACCCGCTGCAACCTGAATACCGAATGCTCGAAGTGAGCCATCTCGGCGTCCGCGAAATCGACAACGACGAATAGTCATCCACCACACGGCGTCATCGCCATGCGGTGACGCCTTTCTTTTGCTAGAGAGGTTTCACCTATGGCCCGACTGAGCATCCTGTCCCAACAAGAGGTTATCAAGATCGGCCTTGCGGTCGAAAAGATGCGGCCTGAATGGGACAAAGAGGGGACGCCGAACCTTACGCAGTTCACGACGTTCGTCAAGAATACGACGGGCATCGCCATGACCGAAGCAAACGCCAGAAAGATCGCCGAATCGTGCGGCCTTGTCCTTTCTCGCAAGAACATGGATCGAGGCGGCATTCGCCAGGGGCGGTCAAGGCTCGCTATCTACGCGATTCGCGATCTGTCGACGATCGTCAAACGGCTCGCCGAAAGTCTCGGGGAGTCCCATTTCGCATCGCATGCCAAAGCGATCGCTGACCGGTGCGAAGCGATTCTTAGGGAGATGCGGGACGGCGAACCACCTGTCGTCGCATCGCCGCTTCCGCCTGACCCGTCGTCGATCGCCATCGCGAAGAAGCCATGAGGATCGAGCAAGCGGCGATCGAGGCCGTTTTGACCGCGATTCGCTCCTTTCCCGAAGGCGAATGGCACTCGAAATCGTCGGTCATGTTAGCAACCGATCCATCGGTCATCCCTCGCACCCTTGTCGGGGCGATGCTCGCGATGATCGCACTTGAAACCCTTACTCAACGCGGCCTGATTCTTGCAAGAACAAGGACTGGTCGTTCTTCCTATCGGGTTTACTGCTGGAGAAGTCAATGAAAGCACGGTTCTGCATTCCATTCGAGGCGGTCAGTCGCGTCCTTGAGTGGTTCGCTCGCGGCGAAGTGAGACTCTGGAAAAACGCTGAGATCGGCGTGATGCGGCCGGAGATCATCATTCCTGCCGAATGTCCGAAACCTCACTGGGCCTACACGGACGATGGCAAGATTGCCATCGAGGAAATCGATGTCTTGAAGACGGAGCCGATTTCCGGGCCGATGACCCATGTAAGGATTCGCCGAAGCTCCTACGGCTCGGTCGAACTCGCAAGCAAAACCAACCTAAAGCTGCTCGGCAAAGCCAAGCAGCTTGGCGACGATGTTGCCTTCGATTGGGAGTATGTCGGCGATGGCAAAGCCAGGGTCGAGTTTTATCGACAGGAATTCTACAGCCTCCAAAGCTTCCGAGACGGCAATCCCACGCCGAAGCAAATCTCCGAAGATGGAGCCGCCGAATCTTCCAGAGGACCGTCTCATCACGGAACTCGACTCCCTACCGGAGTCGATCACGGCACAGCTGAAGAAGCTTAAAGGCATGTCGGACCCGCTGAACCGCGCTCGCTGCGCCATGAAGCTGCAAGCGATGTTCGCGGAAGGGTTCGTCAAGTCGTTTGGCGTCGTGTCGTGGAACTCACGGAAAGTGACGCAAGCATGATGCTTTCTCTACGTCGATGGATCGCATTTGGCAAATCGACGAGTCGACCGGGAATTCCGACCAGCACTTGCAGAGGGCCACCATGAGCGAAGAAAGCTTCAATCCGGCGAACGGCGAACTGATCGACTTCAATGATGCCGATTCGCTGATCGACAACCTGGCGGCGATCAACAAATCGATGTCCCTTCACTACGCCATGGCGGATCGCATCAAGGCGCATCTGCTCTCCATGGTTTCGTGGAAGGATGGTGCGACCGCCAGAGTTGCGGGCAGTCGGCGAGTCGTCAAAGTCGTCAAGCCATCGCCGGTTTGGGACGACGAGCTTCTTGGCGAGTTCGCGGAGCGATTCCCGAAGTTCGCCAAAAAGGTTCTCAAGCCTGTCCAGTCCTACAAGATCGTCCATGCGGAACTGAAGAAGTTGATGTCGACGGACGGAAAAGTCGCGACGGAAGCGCGGCTCGCCATCGAAAAGTGTCGCGTTCCTTCGGCTTCTCGCCCATCTTTCACGATCGAGGAGTGACATGCGGTCCAAGAAGCAGTTCATCACCATCATGTCGGAGGATACGGGGATTCGAGATCAGGAACACCTTGCAGATGTGTTCCGCGGCGTCCTTGCGGTCGTCGTTCTCGCGAATCGATTCCCAGTGATCGCTCATCTGCGAACCGGCATGGTTCTTCCTGGCTACTTTTCGTCTAAGGACAACGCCAGAGAGTTGGCGGCGGTTCTTGCCGAAGGGTATCAGAAAGACCTTGCGGCATGCACCAATCAAAAGCAGATTCCTCCCGGCTTCCAGAAATACTACGCTCGAAAGTTCCTGGAACTGGAAGGCATCGACTACAACACCCGAAAAGTCGAGCTACATGAGGCGTTATGAAGAAGCCGACCGGGCCTGGTCTTCTCAAGAAGACCGACAAGGCCAAACCCGCAGCGACGAAGAAGACCGAACACAACCCTCCCCCGAAGGCAAAAGTCAAGGGGAACCCTGTCGTCATTCCCGGCCCTGAAGACCCGCTCTTTCAGATGCCGATTCGCGTCTTGCTCATCACCGGCGAAATCGGCGTAGGCAAGACGACGTTCGCCTACAACTTGAACCCCAACGACGACACGACGGTCGTCTTCGACTTGGAGATGTCAGGCGTCAACTACGCTGAGCAGCGGCCGGGAATCCATTACATCAATGTCCTGGAAGAGATGGCGGAAGCCTACCCGAGAGGCTATACGCTTCCGGACCTTTGGTCGTGGTTCGTGGCCAAGTTCAATCGGGTCTGCTCAAGCGGCAAGTACAAACTTGCGGTCATCGATCCCGGCTCAGAAATCGAAGACGCCTTCGAGGCGTCGATCAGGAAGAACCCCAACAAGTACGGCATCACGGAAAATCAACTCAAGAACTCGCCAGCGCTGCTGTGGGGCGTCATGAAGTCGGCATGGAAGCGGGAGTTGGCGATGGGTGCAAGTAAGCTCGATTGTCTCGCGATGATCGTGCATATGCGGCAGAAGTTCGTCGGCAACACGCCTTCCTCGGTGAAAGAGGCGAAAGGCAAGTCGGTTCTTCGTGAACTGGCGACGTTGTTCGTCGAGCTTTATCGGAAGCCTGGTGCTGACCGCAAAGGACCGCCTCGCGGCAAAATCCTCAAGAGTCGTCTATCCCTGTTCAGGGAACGCGACGGGATGAAGGAACCGATTCCTATCCTTCCCGATGTCTTGCCGAAAGCGGATGCCTACGCCTTGCGGTGGTACATGGCGAATCCGATCGACGATCGGGTCATGTCGAAGGATGAGATCGCGGATGTCGAGTCCGAACGCATGAAGCTGGCGGAACTCGACGCCATCAACAACCAATCGCGGCTGGACGCTGCGAGACAGGAGGCGGAGAACCTGAAAGTCGCGTCGAATCTCGAAGAAGCCAGGAAGGCGAGACGCGAGGCGGCTGAGGAGAAAAACGATTCGATCGACGATGGCAAGCCTGCCATCGAGGAAGTCGCGGCGAACGAAACGGAGCCTGCGGCTCCCGAATCGGAGCCAGCGATCAAGAAAGACGACCCTCCCGGAATGCGGAACGCGAAAGACCCATGCGACGATGCGCTCAGATCGCACTTGCTCAAGGCGAAGTCGCGGGCTCTCAACGAGGGCATGTCTGAGAAGGGGTGGAAGGACTCCCTCGCCAAACGGGGAGCAAAGAAAATCGCCGAATTGACCCTGTTCGACGGCGAGAGTATGCTGCAACTCCTCTCGAAGAAACTCGGCGACGAGTCGCTTTGGGACGGCTACGTTCTCGCTCGTCGCGAGCAGGGACTTTCGACGGTTATCGACAGCATTCCTTTCTGATTCACTGTTCACCGAAGTGCGGCTGATCGGTCGCGTCGACCGATCGCTTCATCACACTGGAGAGTTAGACAATGGCAGACAAGAAGACGGGAAGCAAGGGCTCCATCAAGCAGAACTCTTCCCAAACGCAAGGCAAGGCTCAGACCAAGCGGGTCGACGACATCGACGATGAAGAGGATGAAGACGAAGACGAAGACGATGACGATGCGGTCGTTACGTCCAGCGATGACGATGACGTTGACGCAGACGAAGACGGCGACGACGGCGATGGCGATGACGACGATGACGACGTTGACGCCGACGACGATGACGATGACGACGGGTTTTCGCTCGACATGGGCGGCGTCAAGTCGAAAGACGACCTGAACGCTCCTGACGGGCCTGCTCCTGGCCGCTACCACGCGATCGTCGAATCTTCGGAGTTCGATCGAGGCGGCGAGGGGAAGAATCCCTGCGTCACCCAGAGCTTCCGAATCCTTAACGGCGTCTGCGAGGACCAGTCCTTGAAGGGCGAGGAGTACGCCGGATCGACGATCCGCAACTACCTCTACATCACCGAGAAGGAGGGGTCGCGGAAACAGGCGATGCAGTTCGCGCTCGCTCAGGGCTTGATTTCGGAGAAGGACTTCGGGAAGTCGAACGTCAAGATTTCCTGGGGTAAGGCGGTCGGGGCTCACGTCATCCTGACCGTCAAGAGCGAGGAGTACCAGGGCCGCGTCCGCAGTCGGGTCAGTTACGGCGGATGCGACGAACTGTTCCAGGAAAACAACCTGGACGTTCCGCTCGACATGGAGGCGCTGAAGGAAGACAGCATCCAACCGCCTCGCGATTACGTCCCGCCGGGGACTGCGAAAAAGAAG
Organism: uncultured Flavobacteriaceae bacterium; assembly: GCA_964390465.1. Classification (GTDB taxonomy): domain Bacteria; phylum Pseudomonadota; class Alphaproteobacteria; order Micropepsales; family Micropepsaceae; genus JADZAI01. Next base: position 9,651 of record CAYMIJ010000014.1, read on the forward strand.
AAAAAGAAAGGCAAGATGGGCGACTCGGCCATCTAGCCTGAACTCGTCTGCTCCATCGAGGGTGTCGACTTCGGTCGGCACCCTCTTCTCTTTTTAAGGGGTTTCCAGTGAAGAACTTCATGGACGTTAAGCGGAAGCACGTCAATGAAGAGGAGCTTGTCGCCGAACTCTCCTGGATCGTGCGGACGTTCCAAGACGGCGCGTGCGTCCTGAAGGTCATCAAGTCGGACGGCAAGACTGCCTCGGCGATCGGCAACCCTGGCGGCGCGAAGCTCAGCACCGGGCTCACCTACCGCATGATGGGTCGATGGTTCGATCATGCCCAGTACGGCCCTCAGTTCAGGTTCTCGTCGATCATCGCGGATACGCCTCACTCCCGGCGCGGCGTCGTCGAGTACCTTCGTACCTATGTCTCCGGAGTCGGCCTCGCGAAGGCGGAGCAGCTGTGGGAGAAGTTCGGCGTCAAGTGCATCGAGGTTCTTCGCGACGATCCCGGCTCCATCGTCAAAGCCAAGATTCTCCCCGAAGCGGTCGCGACGGCCGCATCCGAAGAACTGAAGGGGATGTCGGAGTTGCAGAAAACGACGGTCGACCTGATGACGCTTTTGAGCGGTCGAGGCTTTCCACGGCAAACCGTCCAGCGTTGCATTGAGGCTTGGGGCACGAATGCCCCTGCGGTCATCAAGGAAAACGCATTCCAGATGATCCATCACCGGATGCCCGGCGCTGGGTTTCGTCGCGTCGATGGATTGTTCCTGGACCTGGAGGGCGACCCGTCTTGCATGGACCGCCAGATGTTCGCTGCATGGTACGCGATCAGTTCGGACATGGACGGCCATACTTGGTTCAAGGGCAGTCGCATCGCGACGAAGATCAGGGAACTTGTCGGCGGCTCGAAAATCAATCCTGGCGAAGCGATCGCCTATGGAGTCGAGAAGGGTTTTCTTCGGGTTTCCGGCAAAGGCTTCGACTTCAAGAAGTGCAGCGGACTCGTCACCGAGTCGGGCAGGGCAGACGCCGAAATCCTTCTCGCCAAGTCGGTCAAGGCGATCCAAGGCGTTCAGGTCAAATGGCCTCACCATGTCGATAAGGACTGCTATCCGGAACTGAGCGAGCATCAGCTTGATGTCGTTCTCTCGGAGATCAACGGGCCGCTCTGCTTCCTGACTGGTTCGCCAGGGACAGGAAAAACCTACACCCTTGCGGCGATCGTCAAGAGGCTTCTCGCCTGCAACGTGACGGGTGGCAAGGTTGCCATCTGCGCGCCGACCGGAAAGGCGGCGGTTCGCTGCACGGAAGCGATGAATCGCTACTCGATCCGGACTCGGGCGACGACGATCCACTCCCTTCTTGGCGTCCAGATGGCGGATGATGGGTCCATGGAACTCGAGCATGGGCCGTCGTCGCATATCGACTTCGACATCATCATCGTCGATGAAGTCTCCATGTGCGACACGCGGCTCCTGGCGAGCCTTCTGTCTTCGATCAGGCCGGGCAGCAGGGTTCTTCTCGTCGGCGACAAGAACCAGCTTCCGCCAGTCGGGCACGGAGCGCCGCTTCGCGATCTGATGAAGCTGTTCGTCAAGAAGGAGTTGACGGAGATCCAGAGGAACGCTGGCGCGATCGTTCGCACCTGCCATGCGATCCGAGATGCCAAGGATTTCGACGTACCCCTGAAATTCGCCCCCTCCGAAGGCCAAAACATGCGGCTGGTCCCTGCCTACAAGGTCGAGGATCAGCTTGCGGCGATCGAGAAGATCGCCAGGGACGCGATCAAGTCGAAAAAGATCGACCCGTTTTGCGATATGCAGTTCATCGTCGCGACCAACAAGTCGACGCAACTGTCGAGGATTCCGCTGAATGCGAAGCTTCAGGATATCTTCAATCCGACCGGCTTTCGCGCGAGCGGCAATCCTCTTCGCGTCGGCGATAAGGTCATCTGCCTGGAGAACGGCATTCGCGAAACGATGACTCCTCGTTCGCAGAATGCGGTTGGCCCATTCGATCCCGTTCGCGATTTCTTGCCATCGGATTCCCAAGCGTTCGTCGCCAACGGCGATATTGGCTATGTTCTGGCTGTCGATGCCAGGCTCGCTATCGTCGCTTTCGAGTGCCCCAAGCGGATCGTCAAGATTCTCGTCCGCAACGGCGCAGACGGGGAGGCATCGACGGCCATTGAGTTGGCCTATGCGGTTACTTGCCACAAGATGCAGGGTTCGCAAGCGAAAGTAATCGTTATCGTCATCGACGGCCATCCATCGTCGTCGTTCATCTGCTCAAGGGAATGGGTCTATACGGCCATCTCCAGGGCGGAAGATTTCGTCATCTTGGTCGGCGACCTGGATGTCATGAAGCGCCATTGTCGTCGAGTCTCCATCGGCGAGCGGAAAACCTTACTGGTCGAACGTCTCAGCAAGTGAAAGGCGGATCATGGACGCTACTTCAGTTCGGTGCAAGTGCGGAGGAGTCCTTTGCGATGTTTCAAGTCGACTGGCGGAGGCCATCGGTCTTAAGCACTTGAAATGCGATCGATGCGGCAAGGCATGGGCTTGTAAGGTTAAGCCCTTATTAAAGAAAGGCAGGCTTCGCAGATGAGCGATCGGGTGAAGACGCTGCCTTTTGTCGTCGCTCAGACGAACGCAAGGGAGGCGCTGTGGACGTTCCAGTCGATACCCGGCGATGCGAAAGAGAAGTGCGACTTCTGGCATGTCCCTACGCAGCGGGTGTATCTGAAAACAGGCGACTATTCGATCGTCGGAATGACGGACGAATTTGCGATCGAAAGGAAGAGCGCTGCGGACCTGTTCCAGACCTTGACGGGCAACAAGCAGACCGATCGTCGCGGTCGATTCGAGCGCGAGCTTGACAGGCTCAACCTGATGGATCGGGCGTTCGTCGTGGTCGAAGCGGACTGGCCGTCGATGTATAACGACCCGCCGACAAGGGCTCTGCCGAAAACGATCTATCGATCGTACATCGCCTATATGGTTCGGTATCCCGGCGTTCACTGGGTTTTCTGCAAGGACAGGCGAGTCGCCGAAATTACGGCGTTTCGCATCATGAAGCGATACTGGGAGGACGTTCTAGGATGAGCAATCTTCGGGATATCGCTATAGATATTCTGGAGAGGCTTGACGTGAAGGCGGAGTACGCTTCGCTGGGCGTCAAGTTTCTTCCGAGTTCTCGCGTGAGAGACAATGGGTACATCGAATGCTTCGCGTTCGATCGCGAGGAAAAGCGGCCCTCGGCGGCGATCTGCGTGAAAGGTAAGTCGATCGGTCGATACGTCGACAAAGCGGGCCAGGGGCTCAACCTGTCCTTCTTCGACTTCTGCGCCAAGTTCTTCCCGTCCCGCTTTCCGACATGGCAGGCTGCGAGAAAACACTACGCGGCCGAAACCGGAGTCAAGATCAGCGGTCAGCCGAAAGCGGCGGATCGCGGCTCCGACAAGCTGAAGTTTCTGGACCAAGCCAAGATGCGGCACGCGCTTCGCATCTGGGCCAAAAAGAAAGGCGGCATTTCCTTGCAGGCTTGCTTGGACTTCGGCGCGAGGCTCGCTCTCTGGCCTGCGACGGCGTTCGCCGCAAGCCAGTCGGTCGTGATCGCGTTCCCTGTCTTCAAGCCGAATTCGGACAAGCCGTGCGGACAAGTCATCGTCAACTCCTCCGGAGGCGACTTGCGGCTTTATCGCGGAAAGGACAATCCAGCGACATTCGAGAAGGTTCTTTCGGTAGGCGGCTCCGAGTCGGGAATGCTTGGGCTCTACGGATGCAAGCGGATCGTCGACGCCAAATACGTTTGGCTCGTCGAAGGGCTGTCGGACGGTCTTTCGGTTCAGACGATTATTCCTCCGGACCTTCAGGGCATCCATGTCGTGATCGCCAACTCGGCTGGAGCCACGGAGCATCCGAAGCCGGAATGGATCGCGGCACTCAAAGGCAAGATCGTTTTCCTCTGTCGGGATTGCGACATTCCCGGCCGCGCTGGCGCGGAGCGGTGGGGCGGCGCTCTGGCGAACGTCGCGACGGTTCATGACGTTCAGCTTCCCTATCCCATCGTCGAGAAGCATGGACCCGATGTCCGCGACTACATCATGGAGGGCGCGACCTGGGAGACGTTGTTCAAACTGGCGGCGTCCGGTCCTAAGTTCGAGCCCAAGGCCATCGAGTTGGAGCCGACGAAGCCGTCGATGGATGCGTCGGTTCTTGAAGACAAGCTGAAGATCATCATTCTCGGCGAGCATGAGGATGGGTCGATCGAGGGCTACAGCCAGCACTACGGGAAACTGTTCAAGATTCCGAACGTCCAAGTTCTCGGAATGCCCCTTCTCCTGCAATGCGTCGGCGAACCGGCCCAACGAAACGTCACCGACTCGCGAGGGGAAACGCCGCCAGGAGCCCTGACCCTTAACATGGTCCGCAACATGATCGCGATGGAGGCGGGGAAGCATCGGCTGACGACGCATATCTCCCTTGGGGCGGGCTGCTGGAGGATCGGCGGCTCCGACGATATTGCGATCGTCGATAACGGAAAGGCGGCGATCTGGAACGGAAAGTCGCTCCGGGCGCTCGACACCCCTCGTGTCGGGCCTCACGTTCTGGACTTCGCTCCTGGCGATCCATGGTGCGACTTCGACCTGCTCGGCAAGATTCTTCATTCGATGAATCACGAAGTCGCGGCTGAAGCGGTCGACGACCTGGCTTCCATTTGCTCGCAATGGATTTGGCGACATAAAGCGGACGCCGATGTCGTCGCGGCGGCCGTCGCCTGCACTTGGGTTCAGACCTTGTGGCGATGGCGACCGATGATTTCCGTGAGCGGCGGCTCCGATAGCGGAAAGACGACGTTCTTCGATTCCCTCTTGCAGGAGTCTTTGGGCGGGTCCAAGTTCGTTCTGTTCGCGCAGAAGCCCACCGAAGCTGGCGTTCGGCAGCATGTAAGGAATACTGCGATGCCTTTGCTGCTTGACGAATTCGAGTCAAGCGTGCATCGCGGTGCGGTGATGGAGTTGATTCGCACTTCCTCTCGCGGCGGAACCGTGTTTCGCGGAACGTCGTCGCAAAGAGGCAAGTCATTCGGCTTGAAGCACATCGTCTGGATGGCGGCGATCGAAACAGGGCTGACGAGAGAGCCTGACTCCAATCGCTTCATTCGGCTCGAACTGAAAAGGCCAGCGAAGAAGATGCGAGGGAAGCTTGTCATCCCGCCTCATTCCGACATGAGGATGCTTGGCTTCAAGCTTCTTGCTGCTGGCCTGCGGTACATCGACGATGCGATCAAGATCGCGGACGCCATTCGGTCGACTCAGATTCCGAACGTCCCTGGCCGGGTCGTCGAATCGTACTCGGTCCCTGCCGCAATGCTCGCTGCGATTCGCGGCAAGGATGCTGCTCACGGCGAGGAGTACCTACGATTCTTTCTGGAAGGTCGGTTCGACGATCAGTCGATCGAACTTGATGAGGACGAGTTGGTACGGGAGATCGTTCACTCCCAAATCCACGTCGGCGGCGGAACGGTTCTGACGCCTTCCGAAATCATTGCGGACCCAGGCAAGCGGGTTCGATACCTTCCGGAACTTGAGCGCCATGGAATCTCGCTCGTCCTCTGTCGACGTGGGCCTCGCATTTACGACGCGGAGCCAGACATGGTGTTCTTGTCGCCTCCGGCGATCCAGCGATTCCTCCTGAAAGGAACTCGCTGGTCGGAGAACGTCGACGCATCGTCGGTTCTGCTTCGCATCGACGGTGCGAGGAGGGATCAGTGCCAGATTCGCGGGCGTCGAGTCCGCGGAATAGTCATTCCCTACGGAAAAGTCGTTTCGATGTCGGCGACTCCCGACAAGCAACCGACTCTTGACATGGAGCATGAATGAAGACCCCGCTTTACATCGACAAAAAGTTCAGGCTTGTCGACGTGTCGCGTATGGCTCGGCTTCTTGGAATCGACAGGCTTCATTGGCCTGAGTCGCTTTGGATCAGCAACGAGAACACCGGCAAGGATGTCGACATCTACCTCGTCACTCCAGAGGTTTACGCATGGACGATTCGTTCCTGCCAGGCGGCGAAGCAGGATGGCAAGCTTGCCATCAAGACGAAGGATCGCGTGAAGAAGCTTCAGGAAGCCGTTCGCGCGACCTTCTCGGAAGGCCATATGGAGCGAGCCTTGGCCCTGATCCAGAGCCGCAAGGCCATCGCTCTCCCGAAGGCCCCTCCGCTCGTTCCCGGCCATCCGGTCGACGAGGAGGCCCAAGCGAGGGTCTATTACCTCTACAAAGGTCAGCCGGGCAACGATCCGTTTCCTGGCCAGTTCAGAAAGGAGGCGCAGAAGCCGAACGAGTTCGCCGGGATTCCGGAGTACGTTTTCGCGGACTCCTACTTCCCAAAGCACTACTCGGTTTCGGCGGCGTTGATGGTCGAATACATCGAGGAACGCATCAAGAAGGGTGCAAGGATTCCTCCTGATGTCCTGCAAAGGCACAAGGAGCGGAAGAAGTTCGTCAAAGAGCTTGAGTTCCGCCAGACGGACCCGCTGCATAACTGGGTTCCTGTCCGAAAGATGCATCGTGCGGATATCGCATATCTGCTCGCAATCCATCGCAAAGCCATTGACGGCGTTCTCACCGAAGAAGGAGAGGCGATCGTCAGGGCTGCGAATCGAAAAGGTCTTTAGCGCTCACGGTCGACGGGATGCTTGCCATCGTCGACCGATGCTCAAACGGCAAGCAAGATGGAGTTCGGAATGTCGAAGCAAATGGAAATCACGATCCACCGCATCGCCAAAGTGTTCCCGGAATTTTCCGATGACGCGATGGCGCTGCTGATCGAGGACATCAAGACGAACGGGCTCAACATGCCCATCGTCTATGTCGAAACCGAAGACGGCAAGGCGGCGATCGTCGATGGGCGAAACCGCTACAAGGCGATCAAGAAACTCGGCGTCGATCCATGGGGCAGCAAAACCATCACTGGCCAGGCTGCGATGCGGTCCATTACCGTCCCCAAGGGGGAAGACGAAGACCTTTTCTTGGCGACGACGGCTCGCTCGCTCAACATGAATCGTCGACACCTGACGCCTTCGCAGATGGCGGCGGCTGCGGCGGAGCTTGCCGAAATCATCAAGAAGCGGGAAGCCGCTGTCGCCAAGGCCATGACGGCTGCGGAGAAGGAGAAGGAAAAAGAGAAACAAGCGAAGGATCGCGAGAAAGCCATCGCCAAGGGCGAAACCGGAAACACGACGAGAGCCAAGGCTGCGCAAGCGACCGGGGCATCTCCGCGAGCGACCGGAGACGCCATGACGATCAAGAAGGAGTCTCCGGAACTGTTCCAAAAGGTTCAGGCTGGGGACATGACCATCAACGAGGCGATGCGGGAACTGAAGGCCAAGAAGCAGCGAAAGGACTACGACGAGGCGGCGTCTGCGGCTCCGACCGAAGCCTCCGGCCTCTATGTCGTTCAGGCGATCGACATGCTGAACGGCGTCGTCGAGCGGCCTGGCCCTTACGACCTGATCTTCGCGGACCCGCCGTACAACATCGGGATCGGCTACAAGGGCTACAAGGACTCGGTTCCTGAAGAGGAGTTCGCATCCAGACTGAAGAAATGGGTGACGGCTCTCTCCAAGGTTCTCGCGCCGAAGGGTTCGCTGTTCCTGCTGGTTCCCGATTCGTTGGCGGCGTCAACCGACATGATCGCTCGCGGCATGGGCCTGCATCGGCGGTCCTGGATCATCTGGTACGAGTCGTTCGGTCAGTACTTGAACGGCAACTTCGGCCGATGCCATCGCCACTTGCTCTACTACGTCGCGAACCCGAAGTCGTTCGTGTTCAACGAACACTTGCATCGTAAGCAGAGCGAGCGGCAGAAGATGGGCGACAAGCGAGCCAATCCGGACGGCAAAGTCCTGGAGGACGTTTGGTTCGACATCCCTCGGCTGGTGCAAAACAGCAAGGAGCGGATTGCGGAGTTCCCGACTCAGCTGCCGGTCGACCTTCCTCGTCGATGCATCGAAATCTGTTCCCTTCCAGGCGGAACGGTTCTCGATCCTTTCTGCGGTTCGGGAACGACGGGGGAAGCGGCCTTGACGGCCGATGGCGGTCCTCGTCAGTTCGTCGGGTTCGACGTGTCGCCGACATACGTCGAGATCGCCGACAAGAGGCTTGCGGCGGTCGCTGCCTCGATCCTGAAGAAAAGCGGCAAGGATAAGAAGTAATGACGAGCAGATTGCTCGGTATGCTCAAAGGCACGCGGTTCGACGGCGACCCGCGTGCCTTTCGCGTCTTCATCACCGAAGCCTTCTTTTCCGAAGGGTCGCCTTGCGACTCGGTAACGGATGAGGAGCTTCTTTACCATCCAGACCAAGCGAAGTCGTTCTGCGAGTTCGTTCGGCGGGCGCTCTCCCAGGAAAGCACGACCTTCCTGGAAATGCTGTCCGACAAGATCATCCTAAAGGCTCTTACGGAGACTCGCAAACGTGGCGAGCGAACGAAGGAGCAGCTTCTTCGCACCAGCGCGAAAGGACGGCGGCGATCATGACGGAGGCCGAATACGGCTCGATCTATCGATCGGTGGTGACGGCGGCTCAGAATGCCGCCGCCGTCGTGCATGCGATTTCCCATGCCTCAGTCGCGGATCGCTTCGCGTCCGAACTCAGGTCGTCGATCGCGGTCATGGAGGAATCGCTGGCAGCGGACCCTTCTCGGGCGGCAGCGTCCGCGATGCTTTTGGAGTCCGCTGCCGGAATCTTGGGCGAACTGTCCAAGTCCATCGCAACGCAAAATGGAGTCATTTCGGCGGTCGACGTGTACTTCAGGACCGGCAACGATGCGGAGCTTCGCGAGCGATACGCTGCGTTCGCGGAGCATCGGGCAAAAATGGCGAGCGCGGCAAGGGCGTTCGCCAGCAAGTGAAACGGAGTCCTTCATGGATCGGTGGACTGTTCGCATCATCGTTCTGGCGATCGGCCTTGTCGCTGAGTTTGCGGGTTTCCTTTCGGGGAACCCGCTTCTCGCGATGGTCGGCGGCATCGTCATCATGTACTCAATGTTAATCCTCTAGGTGAAAAATGCACGGAGACGAGCAAGTTCGAGTCGAACCGAATGACCCTGACGCGAACGGCAAATGGCTGTTCTACGTCAATTTCTCCCAGGCACGGTTTCGCGCTTCCTCTCACGAAGAAGCCTTGCGGATCGTCGCGGCCTACTTCGATTGGTGCATTCGCGCCATGAAGGATCGGGCCGCCTTCGAGAAGGGGCACGGGCTTCCGATCGAGGGATCGGACCCGACGGTCGAGCATATCGCTCCGATCGTTTCGGACCTGCAATCGCTGTCTCAGTATGACGGACCTGGCGGCGAACACGTCGCGCACATCGATCGCTTTCCTGACTGACAGGAACGATTAGCGTCTAGGCGAACGAAACGGATGAAAAACTAAATTGGAGGCTATGCTCATGAAATTCGCGAGTGACTGGATAAAGCCGGATGTTTTTTATCGCGACCTGCCTGTCGATCGACCAACAGTCGTCTGCCTTTGCGGGTCGATCCGGTTTTACGAAGCATTTCAGAGAGCCAACTACGAAGAAACGATGGCCGGAAGAATTGTTCTGTCTGTTGGCCATTACCCGCACTCTCCAATGCTTGCTCACGGAGAAAGCGTCGGCTGCACGCCAGAACAGAAAGTAGCCCTCGATCGACTTCACTGCATGAAGATCGATCTTGCAGATGAAGTTTTCGTTCTGAACGTCGGCGGCTACATCGGCGAATCGACACGAAAAGAGATCGAGCATGCGAAGAGGCAGTCGAAGCCGATTCGCTATCTCGAAAATTCCTGACATCAACACTTCAACCGGAGAATGCCGCCATGGCGAAGGAAAAAGGCTTCAAGGATCGCATCAAGGAACTCATCCGAATCGATCCGGAGCAGATCGAAGACAATCCCAAGAACTGGCGGCACCATTCTCCGCAACAGGCGGCGGAACTCAAAAAGGTGCTTGCCGAAATCGGCATCGCGGACGTTGCCATTGTCTACCCTGTCGGCAACGGCAAGTACCGACTCATCGACGGCCATCTTCGTCGCAAGACGATCAGGCAGAAGATACCGGCGATCGTGCTGGACGTGAACGAGAAGGAAGCCGACAAGCTGCTTCTGTCGCTCGACCCCATCGCCAGCATGGCTCAGGCGATCGAGTCGCGGCTCGACTCGCTTATCGAGAGCGTCGACCCCGACGAACTCCTGATGGCGGCTCTCCAGGGGATTCCCTTCGTCAGCGAAGGGGACGCCAAGAGCGGCGAGGAGGCCATCCAGCGAATCGTCGACGCGACGAACGAAGAGATCATGGACGGCAATATCGTCGAGCTTGCCAGCGAGGCGTCGACCCCGACGCGTGGAATCGAGACAGCCCCACCCTCCGAAGGCTCAGGCGGCGTCGTTACGGATGTCGACCCTGAAGTCATCAAGGAAATGACGACTCCGGATGAATACGCGGGGATTGTCCAGTACCGAGAGCAAGTTCAGTTCCCGTCGTCGAATCGCTACGGCATTCCGGACCTTCGTCCCGACATGCTGTGCAACGTCTTGCCGACACGGACTTGGGGAGGGAATGGCGACAACATGGTGTCGGGACAGGTCTACCTATGCACTTGGGCGAACGCTGCCATTCCTCCAGAAGCGGCCGGAAGCCTCCTCAACTTCTACTGCGACGATTACAAGTTTGAAGTCGTCTGGAATCAGCACGTTCAATTCCTTGAGCGGTTGAAGACGTACAAGCTTGCTGGCGTTTGCTCGCCTGACTTCTCGACATACTGGAAGCTTCCTCTCGCGATCAAGCTTTTCCAGAACTATCGGTCGCGGTGGGTCGCGCGCTACTGGCAGGAGGCGGGAATCCGAATCATCCCATCCCTTTCCAGAAGCGGCATCCCTGACTTGGCCGCCGAAGACTGCGCGGGGATGCCGAAGAACCCGCCGATCGTGTCGACGCAATGTCGCACCATGGGCCAAACCAAGGACGACAAGGAAAAGAGCCGAATGATCTGGTTGGCGTCGACGAATCGGCAAATTCAGATTCTCGAACCCGAGAATGTAATCATCTACGGAGGAATGAATCATCGACAATGGTTGGAACCAGCATTGACGCCGGGTCCGACCTACCACTACGTTGAGTCTGTACTCGACGCTCGTCAACGTCGTCTCGCGGCGTTTCGGGACAAGAAGAAGAAACAGCGAGAGGCGCGGAGCGACGAAAAATCCGAGCCGCAAGAAGGCGGCGACGACGAGCAGAACAACGAATAAGGAGTCTTTCGATGGCAAAGGCAAAGGCGAAACCGGCTGCGAAGAAGGCCGCTGCGAAGCGCGGACCCCAAAAGGCGGCTGCGGCGAAGAAGCCGAAGAAGGCTGCTGGCCGCAAGGCGACTGGGGCGGGCGGCGCGCCGCGAACTCCGACGATCGCTCAGGCGCGTCGTGCGTTCGGCGCGAAGCGAGGCGGCAACTTCGGTGCGGCCGGAACCAGCTTCAACATCGGCGGGTTCGGCGGCGGCGGCGGCGCTCGCGCCACGGTCGCCAAGACGCCCACCGGCGGTTCCAAGTAAAACTACCTGACGAACTCGCTCAGGCCAGCGCCGTCGAACTTCGGTTCGGCGGCGTTTTTCTTTGCCAACTACTCCCTAAGAATGCAGGAATCAAAATTCTGCATTCTGCATGCAGTTTGTAGGTCGATGACTCGCCTTTTCTGGCGCTTTCGCCTCACAGCGAACCCTTGATTTTCATAGCGCCAGTTCGTTCGAGCTATACCCATAAGGCACCCATAGCTTGAGCCAATTGGATCGATTCTAGGCTATTCCTGATCGATCCTAGAGCCATAGCGTTTGTTCAGTGTACGATTGTTCATAAACCACTGGAGATGGGTCATGGAAGAGTTGAAGACGGCAAGTAGAGTGTTTTCCGAGACGATGGAGATCCTTGACGAGATTAAGAAAGATTACCCGCTCGTCTTTCGCGACATCTGGCTTCGGATGACGGATAGCGTTCTGTCGACGAAGAGAACCGCCGACGAGTCCGACCGGCTCATCGACGATCTGTTGGGAAACGTCGCATTCATGGGGCTTGCGGAGCTTCTGATTTGTGCGATGGGGACGCTGTGCAAATACCCTCATTCGATTCACGCTGCCGCTCGGCGGCGAATTTACGAAAGGCTGAAAGAGTCGCCCGAATGCGGCCTTCGCGGGTTCGATCGCTGGATTGACGTGATTGTCGCATCCATAGGCATGTCTGGCTATGAGCCCGCAGGCCAAACCGTCGTCTCGCAGACCGATATCGCTCCCTCCGTTCTTGACGATGCGGTCCAAGTCGTCGACGATCCGGTCCGGGCCGAGGATGATCCGGAACAAGTTCAGATCGGCGGCGACCACTACAAGAAGTACAAAATCCAGCCTATGTACTTCTGTCACGTCAACGGCATTCCCAAAACGGAGGGGGACGCCATCTGCTACACGATCAGGTGGCGGGACAAGGGCGGCATCGCCGACATCGACAAAGCGATCCATACCCTGCAACTCCTGCGGAAGTTCGCGATCGAGGAAGGCTTTCCCGAAAACGGAGGAACGAAATGATCCTGGTTCTTCAGTGCTACGTTTACGAAGGCGGCGACGAGCAATCGATTCGCGACAACTTCGCGGCTCGCGGGTTCCGCATCGTCAGCTGTCGGCTTCGCGGCTTCGTCATGCATCCGCATCGAGCGGAGCTTCGCGAAGTCGTCGTCGAGCCGGTCAGCGACAACGCGATCCGCGAGAGGTACTTCTACTCGTCCCGCAAGGACATGATCGATCTTGGCGGCTTCGTCAAGATCGTCGGGAGCAGCGAGCCTTCGGATGGCAAGGTTGCCACCATATGATCTGCCGAAACGTCAGAGTCCTTGCGGCTCAAGAAGGCTTGACCGTGGGCGACATCATCGAAGCCCTCGCTTCTAGCGGGATCGGTGCGGTCGCTCGTGGTCGAGGGATCGCGCTCTCCACCACCCCCGAAGGCTGGGCTTTGGGGGATCACGTCGTCGTTTCGATCGAACGAATGGAAATCCGCTTCACCCTCGCCAGAGAAGGAGCCACGCATGCGAGACGGCCTAAATCCAGACCGAGTTAGGGAGTTCATTCGCCACTATGAAGCCGGGCTCCGGCAGGCGATCGTCGACAAGCCGCAGGATTATCCCTGGGTCGGGTCGCTCGACATTTCGGTCGTCGTTGACCGTATGCGGCAAGCGATCGCCGACGGCACCTACAACCATGGCGGGCGAGGGTTCCTCCTGGCCTGCCGATCCATCGGCATCAAGCACACCAAGACTTCGATCGAAGCTTACCTAAGAGAAAGATCATGAGGCCCGACGAGCTTCGCGTTCTTTCCCACGTCTTCGTTCGCGTATGGACCATCGGCTGCTCTTGGCGATGGGTCGTCCGCAACATGAAGGGGGAAGAGATCGACGGGGACGACGGTTGCATGTTCAAGGAAGAATGCGTGCAGACCGCCAACGCTGCCGCAGAAGTCGCCGACGAATGCATGGGCGACGTGGACCGTTATTGGGAGGCTGTCGCGCGCGGCGCGGCCCTCGCCGGAAGGACATCAAACCTAAAGTTGAGGAGAAGGATCACATGACGAAGCCGCTCGCGGGAATGACGTTGATGGAAACTTACGCCTTCCTTCAGGAAATGGTCGGGCAGGGCGAAGACGACCTGGGCGAGCGAATCAAATGGATTCTCCATAAGTACCGTAGCGATCTTCACCTGGAGACTTTCAAGTTCTCCGTTAAGCCGAACGGCAACGAGATTGAGTTCGTCGTGAAGTGCGATATCGGCAAGGGGCGGCAGACGTACCACGCAAAACTAGCAATTCCCTATGTGCTGCCGTTTGCCGATGCGAGCCCGCGAGCGTTTCGCGAGATCGTCATCGCCAAGTTCTCGGAAATGGCTGCTACGGAAATTTACAACATGAAGATCGGTTACGATTTCCAGGACTTTTGGAATGCTCAGTCGGATTGGTCGCAAGCGACTTTCGGCCTTGACAGCGTTCGCGGGCCGATCGGGCCGCTGAAGCATCTCGCCAAGGAAGCCAAAGAGGCGTCCGAGGCTCCCGGCGACATCATCGAGTATGCGGACCTTCTGTTTCTCGTCGTCGACGCGACTCGCCGCGCCGGATTCACGGCACGCCAACTGCTTGACGCATGCTTCGAGAAGCTGGCGGTCAACCGACAGCGGACGTGGCAGAAGCCGACTTCTCCTGACGAAGCGGTGGAACATGTCCGAGAAGTAGAGCCACGTCACTCGTTGTGACGTGGACCAGCCGGTAGGAGACACTTTTTTTTTGGAGGATTGATTGTGGCAAAGACAAAAACGGACGTTTCCGAACGTCCAGTCATCGTGACGACCGCTAACAAGGGCGTCTTTTTCGGATATGCGACCGACACCGACGGCGACCAAATCAAACTCTCTCGCGCTCGAAATTGTCTCTATTGGTCGGCGGACTGCAAAGGCTTCCTCGGCCTGGCGACCACTGGCCCAACGAAGTCTTGCCGCATTGGCCCCGCCGCTCCCGGCATCACGCTCCGCAATATCACGGCAGTCCTCGAGGTTACTCCTGAGGCCGTGCAATCTTGGGAGGATGCGCCGTGGAAAAGCTAGTTATCCGCGAGCCACTGCAACACCTTCTGATCGAATTGGGTGCGTGCGATGCGGCGATCGAATGGGCGAAGGGGCGACAGCTCGATCAAGCCGCGTGGAACGACGCCGATCGCGACTACCAGGTCTGGCTGGCCAAACGCCTTGGCTGCTTGCCTGAGTTTGCCGCAGTCGAAAAAGCGACGAAGTTGCACTCCGGCTACGGCTACGGCTACGGCTACGGCTCCGGCTACGGCTCCGGCGACGGTTACGGCTACGGCGACGGCTACGGCTACGGCGACGGCTACGGCGACTGCGACGGCTACGGCTCCGGCTCCGGCTCCGGCGACGGCTACGGCGAAGGCGACGGCTACGGCTCCGGCGACGGCGAAGGCGACGGCTCCGGCTACGGCTACGGCGACGGCTACGGCGACGGCTCGCAGAGAGATGTCGTGCAAACCGATTAGCCGACGTCCGGCACTTTCGCCGGACTCCCGGCGGCGGGCGGGGTTGCCGCCGCCGGGAAATCAAACTTGAATTCTCCTCGGAGGCAAATGATGAAGGCTCCGTTTCTCGTCGATTCCGATTCGCTGGAACCATCGCCCTTTTGGTTCCGCATCGTCGACCCGCTTGCCGATGCGTTGGCCTGCATCGTTTGCGGCATCTTCATGCGGACGAATGTCGTCGATATGGTCGCGCACGTCCTCAATGAACTTGAGTTCCTGGCGGATCGCATCGCCTTCGCGTGCGCGCCATGCAACTTCCGGAAAGGAGATAAGTACGAATCATGATCGACAAGATGAAGCAATTGCGGCTTGAGGCGGAGCAGACTCGCGAGTACGTCGTCAGAATTTCGCGCGCTGGCCTTCGCAGCAGCATGGAAGATCTGGCCGACGTGCTTGACTTTGCGGTCGCCCGCATTGACGAACTGGAGGCTAAGAACGCGGAATTTCTTGCGGCGACAGCGATCGCGAAAGCGGAGCGAACGTCGCTAAAGCCTGGCGATAAGGTCGTCTGCGTGAACGACAGGTACAGCACCTTGACCGCTGGAGAGGCGTTCGTTGTGGAAGCATGCCAAGGTAACTCGATCCGCATTTGCATCAGGGGGATCTGCCAGTGGTGGATCGCGGAGCGGTTTCGCCCTGTCGAGCCTCCTAAGCCAACGCTGACGGCGGAGTAGTACGCCAAGCTGCGATTCATGGTAAGCGACAGTTCATATCTCGGGGTAACTGTGGATGGTTGGCTCGTGTGGATCAATTACCACCGTCAGCGGCAGTCCCAGGTCAATCCTACATAGTACATAACACCATAAGGAGGTTTCATCATGGCCAGCAGGAGTTTCTATCTTGTGACGGGCGCGACGAGGGGTCGCCTCTTGGCGATACGCGAGAGGGACGCCGAAATCCACGGCCTTCGCACCCAGTTCGCGAAGAAGTGGGGCGCAACCGGCAACTGGATCAACGGCGCCGCAATCGTCGGGCTTGTCTTTCCGACGAAGCCGTCAGGAGAAACCACGCTTCCGCATCCCTGGAAGTTCAAGGGCGAGATGGCGGTTCCGGACAAGCGCATCAAGGAAGGCAAGGCGATCGCGAAGGAGATGGAAGCGATGCGAGTTGCGGATCACTGGGAGATCAGCAACGTCGTCGGCATGAACAAAATCATTCTCGGAAGATTCATCACGGCCTCGTTCGCCTATTGGCCGAAAGCGGATGTCGTCGTAATGGGTTGCGATTCGCGACAGGAGCCGAATGGCGACTGCGCGCGGATCAGTGACCTTGATTACGAAAAAGGTTTGGCAGAAGAAAAGCGGAGATGCAAGGAGGGTGCAGCGAAATGAATCCGGAACATGACGCATTCATGCAAGGGTTGAGACGACTGGATCGCGACACTCCAAGTTTCAGCATCCCAGACGTTGAGTATCCGGACGAATACTCGGACGAGTTCGAGGAGTGGGAAGACGACGCCGAAGAGGAGTTCCATGACTCTCACTAAGGAGGTTTCGCCGTGGCGGACGACGATGATCTGGACGACTCGCTTCCCGTCGACGAGGGGTTCTTCGACGACTTGCCTGATCCCGAGAAGCCCATCGAGCCCACCTTGGGTCGCGACGGCCGTTCCTCCCACAAGGGCAGGAAGCCCAAGGCGACCAGGGACGAGAAGGCTAAACTGGTGCGGATCGCTAAGGCGCTTCTTGCCAAGGGCATCTCCGACACGGACGTTATGGACGCTCTCATCAAGATCACAGGCATGGGAAAGCGGCAGAGCAAGAACTACCTTTCCGACGCGCGCGCGGAGATGCGCGCTGAGATGAACAAGAGCGATGAGGAACACCGCTCGGACGCCTACCACTTCTTCAAGTGGGTGATGGCTGCGAAGGACGCGGGCATTCGCGACAAGATGTCGGCGCAGGATGGGATCATTCGGCTGCTGGGTCTCAACAAGCCCATCGAAGTCGACATCCATCATACGCATGCCGTCGAAACCAAGCAGGCGGAGGCGATGCGTCGCGCCATGCTGTCCGACCCTGAAGCCGTCGAACTGATGGTGAAGCTCACCGAGAAGGTGAACGGCTTGAAGATGCTTTCTGCTGACGAAGTGGAGATCAGCGACTCTAACGTGGAGCAACCGTGAGCATTCAGACATGGATTGAGGAGTTTTACCCAACAAAAGCCTCGGCGTTCCTGGGCCTGGAGAACGTCGACAGGGAGGCGCTGGAGCATTCGCTTCAGAAGTGGATCGGGCTTCGTAAGGAGAACATGGAGAAGCACGGAGTCTTTTTCCAGGACGGCAGCGTCGTGGAGTTCGTGGCTGGTCGCGGCTATTCCAGACCAGGCGTTCATCTAGGTTCAAGCACCTGTGCCTTGTGCCAGGTTCACTACAGCCATAACATCCAGTCCTGCGGCGAGTGTCCGCTGGTCGCTGTCCGAGGCGTTCCGTGCGACGAACGTCACTGCTCTGACAGCGAGTCGAGCAGCGGCCTTGCCCGTTCGCCCTACGCTGCGTTCTGCTACCCTCTCGCGGCTCGCGACCGCGACCCTGAGCCGATGATTAAGCTCATCCAGTTGGCCCTTGAACGACTCGATGGCAAACCTGCCACCGAGTCATAACCTGGATCGCCTCAAAGCCGAAAGGACTACAGCCGATGTTCATGATCTTGGAGGAAGCCTTGCAGTGCATCGAGTTCCTGAAGGGCATGATGCACCCGTCGACATCGATCGACTTGGATGATCGCGGTAGGGACGAGTATGCGGTTCGCGTCGTCGCGCCGTGGCTTGTCCATGTCCGTCGCGTCGTCGCGAAGCGGAACGGCAAGCTGGACATGAGGGACGCCTACGAGCCTCACGTCTCCGAGCGAACCGTCGTTTTCATGACGCACCCTCGCCACGCGATTCGGTTCGCCCTGGCGACCGCCTCCAACGACCTGATCGCATGGGTCGAGGAGAAGGCTATCAAGCTGTTCGGGCCTGACTGCCTGAAGCAAAGGAAGGCCGACGCACCCTTCAATCCCCGAAGGCAAAGGAGTCTTGCATGAACTCGATGAACGGGAAGTCGATCGTCAATCCGTCGCCTCCGAAAAGCGAGGATGGGTGCGGGTTGACGATCTTCTTCGTCCTCATGGCCTTCCTGTCCTGGGTGGCGTGGTCGGACATGCGACGTTTGACGGATGTCGATCGCCGATTGCAGGCGGTCGAAGAGAAGCTGAAGCAAAAGTAGGTTCCATGGCCCGGCGATTCGCCGGGCCTTTTCGTTTCTTCTCACTTAGGGGAATCCAATGATAACGAGAAACCGCCAGAGCGATTTGGAGACGGATTTCGTCAGGCTCGCCAGGAACGCTGCCCAGATCAGCGCCGCGAACGAACTGCTGAACGGCACGTCCGCGTCGATCACGATCGTCTCCGCAACGAATCCGGAAATCCCTATCGGGAACGTGTACGGCCGCGCTTCGCTCTCCTTCGTCAGCGCTGAGCTTCACGAACCGAATTCGGTCATCGCGATCAAAACCGTCTATGCGTTCGAGGTTGCGTTCAGGTCAGGCGAGGCGATCGTCTCCGGGCTCATCGTCTACGACCGCGAACTGAATCGGCTTCTCTTCAGGAAGACGATGATTCCGATTGAGCCGCCGTCCCATCCGGACGGCTCGCCGATTTCTTCAGGCGAGAAATACATGTTCACCGTCGCCGTCGACAAGACGATCTCGCCATGAGTCGTCCCATCGACGACGCCGCAGCCGCAGCCTCCTTGCTGACCGAACTCGTTTCGAGTCGGCTGGAGGTTGCGCGTTGCGGCACCCTTCGCATCGTCGTCAGCGAGAACTGCGAATGGTATCGCCGATTCTGTTCCATGTTCGCGGCATCGCGAAAACGCTATCCTAAGCCCCGCACGATCATCAAGCGGAGCGGTACGATACGAGCATTGCAACGCATCGCCGACGGCGGCGATCTGTCCAAGATGGCGGCCTACGTCGATCGACTGAGGCCGTTCATCGCAGAGCGAAAGGAAATGCTGTGCTTTTCGAGCAAAGCCCGCAAGCGACGTTGAGGCACAACAGTCTCGGCTCCAAGTACGTCACGGAGGCTCGCCGCATTGCGGAAGAGATGGCCGTGAAGATACGGGAGCAGCTTCTTCAATGGGTCGACGAAGATCGACGCATCGACATCAAATGCTTCCAAAGGCCCGACCTCTCGCACGCGATCATCATCGAGACGACGCCAGGCCCAGCGCCGAAGAACGGCATCTACCTCGTTTCCAACGATCAGGTCTTCTTTGTAGAGGGTTCCAAGTGATCGAGTACAACGAAAAGCATATCACCATACGGTTGCTGATTGATGGCGAGTACCATGTCATGAAGACGCCGGACCGCGATGCATTCCAGAGGTTCCTCGATCTCGACGGACATCCGGACGGGTTCGGAAGTTCCTACGCGATCGACGACCTGGACGCCGTGGTGTCCATCCTCTCCGAAGGCACGATCAAGAGGGCGGTCATCGAGTCCGCGCCGAACCTTTTTGCGGATGCCGTCAACAGGATCATTTGCGGCCCTCGCTCCAAGTCGCTCGTTTTCGGGGACAAGCCATGCCTGAATCCTTCGTCGTCCACGACTTCCGCCTCTACGCCAAACTCTTCACCGAGTCCGAAAGGCGACTGAGCCGAAACGTCGACATCGACCTGACGCTTTGCCTTCGGTGCGGGCGGTGCGCCGACGCGCCGACTGCGATCATGGGCATCGAGCGATCGATGGACATGGACGGCAAGCCTGTCGCGGAGTTCCACTTCGCCAGGCTGCTCCCGTTGTCGGCCGTCGGCTCTCGACTTGTTTCCGCGACGGTTCGCTACAAGGGTCGCCGCACCTGCGGCGTTCGCTTCATGCCTGAGGCGATGCACCTTGTCAGCGATCAGAGTCGCCGCATCTTCAATTCGTTTCGCCTATCCCACAACAAGACCGCGATCGAGCTTCAGCTTGAAGACGCCGATCGCGTGTCGCCGACTGAGGAAACCGATGAACAAGATTAGCCCCAACTCGCTCCGCTCCATGGCCTCGCGATCGTTCATGACGATGGGACTGATCGCGGCGTCTTCGAGCGCTGCGGCCAAGGAACCCAAGGAACCTCAAGCGGAGCCCGTCCTTCCGGCGACGACGCACCAGGCTCGCAACGCGCCGTGCAGGTGCGGCAGCGGACGCAAAGCGAAAAAGTGCTGTCGATGACTTGACGCATTGTCGATGAGCCCGTAAGATTCGTCGACACCCAGCAAAAAACCAAGACAGGGAACGGCAATGAAGTTTCGCGTCGGCAGCAAGGTATCATGGGATTCTACGGCGAACCGCCACGCCCTCGCCAAAGAGGGAACGGTCATCGCCAAAGTGCCTGCGGGCCAAACTCCCGATACGATCAAGCTGCCCCACAAGTACCAGGAATTCCTCTGCGGACGGCACCGCCGATTCGCAGAGGGCGACAGGACGAAACGCAATGCCGATTCGTACCTGATCGCCGTGGACAAGGGTCACACGATTTGGCTCTATTGGCCGCGAGCGGAAAAGCTCTCCCCGGCCTGACGAAGTTGCTCATCGACGGCGGCTTTTCATAGGGTGGGAAGCCTTACCCCTTCTTGTCGAAGGGGGCGTCGATGGGCGGCGAAACCCTCACTCTCAGGAGCGAAAGCATGAAGCGGATCGTTTTGTTCGTCGCCCTCTGTCTGATGGCAACCTTGCCATCGCAAGTCCAAGCCTTCGGGTGTCGGGGCTGTCGGCCTTTCCAGCGACTCTTCGCGCCGCGAACCCATTCCATCCAACCCTTGCTGGGCTACGGCGAATACGTCGTGGTGGCAGGGCGGCAATTCGGGTACGCTGTCCATACGTCTCCCCCCTTCGTCAGCATCCAGACCGGACGTCCATTCGTCCAATCCGCCGGAGGCTGTCTGAGCGGAACCTGCAACACCCCCAGCAGCAGTTGCCCCAACGGTGTCTGCCCGCTGCCCAGCTTTCGATAGAGTCACGCCATATTTGGGACAACTGGACTAGGAGAATACCAGTGCAAGCATTGCGAGAGATCACGACTCACAAAGTTAACGGATGCAACGAGGCGTTTCGGGTGACGGCTGTTGACGACCCGGGCGACGGAGGGGCGAATCACGTCTACGACATCGTGCCGACGATCGGCAACGCGAAGGGGCTACGGATCGAATTCCAAAACGGTCCGTTGAAAGAGGCGCCGCCCAACGGACTGACGAACGAAATCCTGCTCGCTATCGTCATCGATCGCTTGCAAGGCTTTCAGTCCGGCAAATTCGCCTGCCGAGAAAACGCCCTGGCGTTGACGAAGCTGGAGGAAGCTGCCCACTGGTTGAATCACCGGACGCAACAGCGAATAGCTCGTGGCGTCGAAGGAACTCACGAGAAGTAATTCCGCAAGGTACGGACCTTGCGCCGGGAGGTACGGACGTGCCGGACTCATTGCCGGTGAAGTGAAACTACCTGTAGGGTCCGCTGGCGTATCGCGTGGGTGTCTGCCCGCTGCCCAGTTTTCGATAGAGTCACGTGCTGGTCCGCTGCATCGCGTCGCGGCGGGAAATCACTGGCCACTTACCTACCGCTCTGGCCCGTAGGTAGGACGCGAAGGGCGATTTTTTCAAAGGAGATTTGACCATGCACTATCGAAACGGCCGTGAAGCGAAAAACGGCGACAAGATTGTTCAAATTGGCGGGTACGGCACCGGTTCGCAGATCACGGCGATCGGGGTGCTGTACGACGCCAAGCCAGGCAACGATCACTGCAACGGCTACATCGCATCGACCGTCCAGCCCAACACGTCGGCCTGTTTGTGCGACTGCCTGCACGTCGACGACCTTGCCGCGATCCTCGCGGAAAAGGGACTCGATAAGCGTCCGCCAGGGAAATGACTGCGATGACCGCGTACCTTCTGATTTTCGCGGCGGCGGTGGATTCGCTTTCGATAGAGTCACGCCATGGGGGCGGTCGCCGATCTAGCGAGCGGCGGCTTCTCTTGCGAACGGTGCGGCCGATGAAGCCATGAGGGCCGCATACCGAATCGCGGACGCAATGCGTCGAGACGTGAGGGCGACGAGCGGCCTAACAAACCCCGTATGCCTTCGGCCTGCATACGACAAATCGTCGCCAAGGCCGACCCTTCTTGCGGAAGGAACGAACAATGAGAACGCTGAAGGTCGCTTTGGGCGGGTTTTGCCTCGGCGTGGCGGTTGCCTGCATCGCCTCGCTGAATCCCGGCCCGATGATCTTCGGCGCTCTCGTTTTTGGAGGCATCGGAGCGTTGCTGACGATCGACGGAGCGAACCTCTGACATGGAGAAGTCATGCGACATGAACAACCGCAAGTCCCATTTTTCTTTTGGGTCTTCGTGATCGCCGTGCTGGCGTTCGCGGCCCATCTCATCCTTTCCGCACCTATCCCTAAAGCCAAAGACCTTCCGCGAACGATCCCTGAAAAGATGGTCGGCAAATTCGACCTTCAGTGGGGCTTCTCGAAGTTCCCATGCGAGATCGGCAAGAATGGCGAATGGTCGTGCCAGTCCTTGATTACGAAATGGTCCGGTGCCATCTCCGTCGAAAAGGGCGGTATAGTCGTCCTGGGAGAAGCGACCGTCAATCCGACGACCGGCGAACTTGGCGCGGAGTCGATCTACGAAATGTCCATCGACGGCGACCTGTCCGGCTTCGTCCAATCGATCGACGGAAAGCCGATCACTCCCTTCCGCGTCCGCTTCACGCCGAAAGGCCCGGACCTATGAACGAAATCGCGAGCCCTTGGGTGTGCAAGTGGTGCCATGGCGATGGCTACCTGATCGGCAACCACTGCGACAAATGCGACGGCCTTGGCTACGTCACGCTCGCCGTCGAACAGATCGGCTCGCCTGTCCGATACTACGTTTCGGCCGAACGGCACAAGGACTGGACTCGGTTCCGAAACGAGTTCGTCGCTGGCCATCCATTCTGCGCAGCATGCGGAAAGGTTCGCGACCTGGCCTTGCACCACCTTATGCCTTTCCACCTATTCCCATCCTTGGAGCTTGAGCCGTCGAATTGCCTGGTCCTTTGCGAAGGCAAGACGATGAATTGCCATTTCGTGATCGGGCATGGCGGCAAGAACTGGCGAGCTTACAACCCTGCGGCCGTTCGTCTTGCTCGGGCGATGTGCGAGATGATCGACAGCAGCCAAGCGGACCAGCCTGTCGACGCATCCCGATTCATGCGCGGCCTTGGGTGCTTTTCCATGGAGCCTGAGCGATGAACGTCGACATCATGCGAACGGTCTTCTTCATCGCTTGCGTCTTCGGCGCGTTTTTGGTTGCGTTCGCCGTCGTCACTGTTCTCCTTGGATTTGACGACAACGACGATGGGAGCCTCTTATGATCGGCGAAAGCGAAGTCCTGAATGCAATCGACAAAGCCTCTAGGGAAGACCTGGCGGCGATCGATAAGCTGATCGCGTCGATGGAAGAACGGCTCGACGTTCTCTATCAGCTTTCGGACATGCTGCACAAGCGATTCGATCCATCTGGGGACGACGGCGAAGACCTGCTGGTCAGTCGTCGCCGCGCCATCGCGAAAGTCATCCGCAACTCGGGGCCGAAATCGATCCAGCGATTGTGCGAGTCGCTGAAGATCAGTCGCAAGGGCCGCGTAAACATTTTCCAGTGCCTCGAATGCGAGTGGTTCCGCCTGGACTACGCGACCAAGATCGTCACCCTGACTCCGGAATGCCCATGACGTGCTGTCTTGGGAAATGCGAAAACCAGGACGCTCGCCGCATGCAGCTTCGGCTGTATGATGGCGAGACGAGCCGCTACGAATGGTCGCTCTACATTCCCATGTGCGCGGCTTGCATCCGAAAGACAGGTCGATCATGCCGAGTCCCGCCGAAACCATCCCCTCCGAAGGCAAATCTCTGGACCGCGAATCGATTGCCGAACTTCTCGAACGAGTAGGCAAGGTCCAGGTTCCCAAAGCCCTCCCCCGCGTCCTTTCCGCCCTAACCCCAGCAGACTATGCTGTCGCCGTCAATCACGGTCGATGGAGCCTCGCGCCGCATCTGGCGCTTCTGAACCGCAAGCTGATGCAGTTGGCGACTCGTCGTATCAGGAGGCTTATCGTCACGATGCCCCCACGGCACGGCAAGTCGACGTTCATCTCGAAAGACCTTCCCGGCTGGTGGCTCGGAACCTGGCCTGACGAGCGAGTCATCCTTGGCTCCTACGGCTCCGAATTGGCGACGGACTGGTCGGCGAAAGCGAGAGCTTCCCTAGAGGAATTTGGTCAGCAGCTTTTCGGCATTCGCGTCAGCGGCAAGTCTCGCGCTGGCGACCACTGGAGGATCGAAGGTCGCGAAGGCAGCATGAAGGCCGTCGGCGTAGGTGGGCCTCTCACTGGACACGGCGCGAACCTCCTCATCATTGACGATCCCGTCAAGAACGCCGAAGAGGCGATGTCGCCGTTGATGCGGGCAAAGACCTGGGAGTGGTGGCAGACGACCGCATCGACTCGCATCGAGCCCAACGGCTGCGTCATCGTCATCATCACGCGATGGCACGAAGACGACCTAGTTGGCCGCATGCTGACGGAAATGAGCCAGGGCGGCGAGAAGTGGGACATCCTGAACCTGCCCGCGATCGCCGAAGAAGACGAACCAAGCTGGCCGAACGGCCTCGGCCGCAAACGCGGTCAGGCTTTGTGGCCTGAGCGATACGACGTAGAAGCCTTGGAGACGATCCGGAACCGGCTCACGTCGAAATGGTGGTATGCGATGTTCCAGCAGTCGCCCTACACGATCGGCGGCGGCATCTTCCGGAGCGAGCATTTCCAGATCGTCGAGAATTACCCGCGATTCAAGAGGATCGTCCGGTTCTGGGATTTGGCCGCGACGGCCGAACATCAGGCTTCCGATCCTGACTGGACCGCATGCGTCAAGATGGGCCACGGCATCGACGATCAGTTCTACGTTCTGAACGTCCAGAGGAAGCGGCTGTCGCCTGGCGGCATCATCAACTGGATCATCGAGACGGCGAAGCGGGACGGGCCGGAAGTCGCGGTCTACGTCGAGCAGGAAGGCGGCGCGAGCGGCAAGTTCACGATCCATTTCATCGAAAAGGAATTCCGAACTCACGGTCTGCACCGCTGGACGTTTCGAGGGAATCGCCCTCAAGGCAGCAAGGAGCTTCGCGCCGACCCGTTCAGCGCGGCGGCGGAGCATCAGCACGTCTTCATCGTGGTCGACGGCACCTGGGATCACAACGACTACCTTGGCGAGCTTGAGCAGTTCCCCAACGGGACGCACGACGATCGCGTCGACGCCTCAACCGGCGCTTACGACTACCTTGCGGATATGGCCTCTGGAGTTGGTCAACCTGCGGTCAGCATGGGACGGCCGGTCTACCAGATCGACGAGCGTAAGGTGATCGACGAGCATGCCCCATCCTCGGAGGCTTCTTCGTCGCGAGAAATGGTTTGGTGATCTTGACGAAGTTTCGCAACGCCGCTAAACTATCCTCAATCCAGAAGAGAGAGAACGCTTCTCCAGTGCGGGTCGAGTGGGCGTCGGCTTGAGCAACCGACGCCCACGTTTTTATGCGCCCGTCTTAACGAGCGCCGTTGTGGAAGAAGTGATCGAAAATGATCTTGCCGCCTCCCTCCATCGACCTGACGCTGTTCAGTTTGTCGGAAACCTTCAGGTCAGACAAATCCCCCTGGCTTATCGGCACTTCGTCTTCTTCAAGATCATCGATGCTATCCCTGATCCGCGAAGTCATTTCGCCCTTGCCGTAAGTTCCAAGAATGGACCAGTCCTTCATCACGGCCTTGCTGAGCGATTCGGATTCTGCGAACGACCTGCCGAATGCGGACCTTGGGTGCTGGCCGTACACCAGCGAGATTGCGCCCATGGCACCGTTGCGGCCCTTGAACGGTCCATAGACTTTTCCGGTCTTGTCGTTCTGAATGTAGTCGCCAGGGTCGCCGAACTTCGCCTCGGGCGTCGTCAACATCGCAACGATCAACGGGTCCGCTGCCGCCATCGGCTTGCCGCTTGCTGCCGTTTTCTTGGCGAACTGGCCTTTATTCTTCGGCTGTCCGCGTTTTCGCTTGGACTCATCCCATGCGAATTCCGCCCTACTGAAATCAATTGCCATGACTTCCTCCTAGTCGGCAAAAGAGTCGCGACGTTTCGTCGCGACTCGAAAGGTTTGCCGTCATCTTAGCGAACAGTTCACTCTTGCTCGATGGCGGCCACCAGACGCCCCTTGCCGATCATTGTTCGCTCGCCGTCGATCCCCTTCTTGAACTTCTCGATCGACATCCAGGTTCCATAGCAGTCGCCGCCCCTGGAAAGGATCGTGACGTTTTCGCCGCGAGGAATCGCTATGTACTCGACGCCCTGAAACTTGAACGCCGTGAAAATCTGCTTCATGTCAGTTTCTCCATTCGTCCGCGACCTTGATCGCGTACACTTGGGTGCTTGGTTCCAACACGATTCGCTGCCCGCGAAACAGGCAACTCAACAGCAATTCGCCTTCGGAGAGGATGATCTTCCAGTCCTTGCCGCTGACCTTGCGAGGAGGGCGGCCAGGAGCCCGCAGTTCGATTCGCATCGCACCGCTCTCCACCATCTTCTTCGCCGATCGCCGCCTCTGGCTGGTCAAGTCGCTCCAACGCGAAACGTCGTCCATCTTCTTCGCTAAAGCCGCTCCGAACCTCATCGGACCGCCCCTTCCTCTTGCGATGGCAAGCTTGCCATCGTCTTGTTTTCCGCCTGACTAGCCAAGAAATCACTCGTCGACATGCCGCAATGGCTGCACAGTACGCCGCCGCGACCTGGCTCGGGAACCTGACCACGATAGGCATTGCAGAACATTCGTGTCGTACAGCCGCACAGCTTGCAGTGGTAAAGGTAGATTGTTCTGCCCTTGGTTTCTTCATCGTCAGATAACTCCTCGCCGTCCGGCCTCGACAGGTCGATGACCGCATCCAGCGATCGCTCAGGCGGGAACCCAATCTCCGCCGCCACTCGCTCGATCTCATCCCTCCGAAGGCGATGACACCCGATGACGACATCGCCGCTTTCGGTAATCAAGTCAAGCGTGAACCCGTCGAACGAGTAGGACGGCTTGTCGTCAGTCCTTCGGTATGGCATGCCAAGCCTGATAAGCCTCAGCAGCTTGATCGCCGACGGGAGCGAGATTTGGGCGAACTGGCTGGTCTGGATTCCGATGATCTTTCCGTCAGCCCATAGCGGCCGAACTGCTGTGGGCAGCAAATCAAACCCGATAGTGCTAACGAGAGATTCGCCCTTCTTCCATCGCTCAAGCCTCGCGATCGCATTGGCCTTTTCCGCCTCAACCCTCTCCAGTTCCTTATGCGTCCAGGATTCGATTTCGACCTGCAAAGCCGCAAGCTCCTCCTTGCAATCGTCGACAGGCATGTCGACCCACCTGGAGTACAAGTTTCGCTCGACAAGAAGATCCCGTAGCTCTCGCAGCCAGATCAGCTTATGCAGCCTAGCCCTGTCCGCTTTGCCGCGAATCTTCGCGATTCTTTCGGCGTAGTCGTTCAGGTTGAACTCCGCACAAGCCTTGAACCGATCGTCGTTGAAGCTGCGAAGGCCGAGCCCTTGGTCGAGATGCCCCGACAGGTCGCTGACTTGAAACGTCACCCTTCGGCCTTCATTGCCGATCGCACGCTTTGCCGTCGAAACGTGGCCTGAAGTTGTCGACGACAGCGGTGGCCGCAAGACAAGGTACACGTCGCCGACTTCGTAAGTGCCGCATCGAACTGCGATCTTCAATCGGTAACTGCGAAGGATCGTTCCCTCAAAGCTGAAATTGCTGGTCGAGTTCCTGCCGACATCGCCGATCCCATTCGCCCAATTGTGAGCGACGAACCATTTGTTGCCTACCGTTCTAGCCATGGTAAAACTCCCTGTTAAAGATCAGAACCAATCCGTTTCGCAAGTTCCGGACCTGCGAAGCTCGTCTGCCGTCAATCCGCTGTAGCGGCCGACTTCGCGTCGATCCGCGATCTCTCGCAGCTTTCGCCTGACGCTTAACGCCTTGTCAAGCAGCCGGTGAATCTTGTGATCGTCGTCGCCGTCGAACAGCAGCGGGTGCCGCCGAAGCTTGCGAATCAATTCGTCGTACTTCTTGACGCGATCAGCCGCGAACTCTTGAGGCGTCACGACGCACCCCCTTCCACCGAAGGCTTCGCCGTCTTGCCGACGCTGAACCATTGAAGGAGTTCGACGCCACCGATCTCTCTTAGCTGCTTGGCGGTGTCGGCAAGCCCGGTGGTGACTTCCAGCCTTTTCTTTGCGAGATCGAGGAGCTTCATAAGTCCTTTCGCGTAGGCTCCGCGAATCGCGTGAGCAAGGTACAGCGCGATCATGTTGGCCTGCTTCATCGTGAGCCCGCCTTCATCGATCTTGCGATTCCATGCCTCAACGTCGTCGCCGCGACACAGTAAACGATCTAGCCTTCGCTCGTTCGACCACGATGGATGAATCTCCGTGAAGATCAGCGAAAGGGTCAGGCTGCAAGGCTCGACGCTTCCGCATAGATCGACAAGCGTTCGCTGCTTGAGCAGACGCAACTTGTCGTACACCGCTTTGGTTTCCTTGTCCGCCAGCAGCGAATGAAACTGCGCATCCATTCTGCCGAAGGAGATGACATCATCCGGCTTACCGAGAAACGATCGCATAGCCTATCCTCCTGAAAAGAGGGCCGCACGGCGCGGCCCTCGGTTTGCGACTGATTACTTGATGCTGCCTTTGACGACGATTCCGCCTTCGACCTGGCACTGGGCGTACCACTTGTGAGGTTCCGGATAGTGCGGCCCCTCGATGGCAACCTCGCCATGCGTCGGTGCCGGGAACGGCCCTGGCGAAAACACCCTAACCAGATCGCCCTTGGCGACCGCATCCTTGAACGCCTTTTTCGTTTTGAAGTTTGGAGTGACGTACACCGTTAAACCCCTTCATGTTAGAGAGAAGAACCACCTATATTATTGTAGGGGTTCAAGTGAGAATGTCGATGGATCGAACATTACTTTTTCGCAAGGTTCGATCCATCGACGAGATGCCGCCGATTGCTATTTTCTGGCGAACTCTTCCTCCGTGGGGAGCAGAATGCCCGCGATCTTCTCCTTCTCAAGCCGATCCTTGATGCCCATGAAGAACTTCCGCATCTCCTCGTCCTTCTTCATGATCTCGATATTCTCCGCGATCACCACCACCAGCACCTTGCTCTGGCGGTGTTCGCTGTACTTGAGATTGCAGTCTCGTATCCCGCACCATGCGCCGCTCCTCTCTGCGCCCTCGATGGCCGATTCGCCAAGGATGCCGCCGCACTTGTCCGAAGCGTAGCAGACATGCTTGTCGGTGATGCAGTAGGGATGCGGGTCAGGGATCGTCGTCAAGCCTGCGACCCTGAACTTCGCGCCAACGGGAACCTCAACATCGAATGGAGTCAAATCATTCATCGGTAAAACCTCTCGTAAAGGAACGCCAATCCAATCAGCGGAACGCCCGCCGACCTACTGAGCGAACGCAGCGACCCTGGCGATGGCCGCTTGCATGTTCCTGATCGTCACGATCGCACGCTCGATGTCCTTGACCGTCAGGTTCTCAATGCTGTGCAGCCTGTCGTCGGTTGGCCTGATGATTTCTTCGACCAGCCTGCGAGCCGCGTCCAAGCGGCCGTCATTCGCCTTCGCCTTCGGCGGGAATGTCTGAACCCACTTCTCGCCATATCCAGCGTCGGTTTCCCTGAGCCTTTCTTCGTACACGATGAGCCCGCCGTCCACGTCAACCATGACAGTCGGTTCAGCGCTGTCGGTGCCGCCTTTCGAGAGGATCATCACGTTGACATCGCTCCCCGAAGGCAGTCGCACAGTGGTCTTGAGATCGATCATCGCTTACCCTCACTTAATGTCCGTGGACTCGCCGGTCAGAAGGTTGACCTGCCGGGTCCGCGAGACTCGTTCGCAGAATTGGACGCCGCCCTTGGCGAACACCATTAGCGTGTATCGCTTCAGCACTTTGCAGTCTTTGGCGGTCTGGCCGAAAAACTGCGTCAGTTCCCTTTGCTTGACGGTTGGTGCCGCGCAAAGCGAATCAACATCAAGCTTGGGCATGTATGGCACGTTCCGCCCTCGCTCGCGTTCCATGAACGTCCAGTAGCGGATATCGTTGAGGCTTTTCCCTTTGTCGAATCCGGTTTGAATTTGCTTCGCAAACTCGATCATGTCTTCCAGAATCGGCATACCGGCTACTCCTTCACTTTTCAAAGATCATGGGGCTGATCCTTTCAGAAAAAAAGAGGCAAGCGCCTTGCGGCGCTTGCCTCTGCATTGCTCTAGCGTTTCGCCTTGGCCTTGGGTCCATTGCTGGCCTTGGCCTTGGGTTCTTCCTTCTTGGCCTTGGCCTTGGCCTCTGCCTCTGCTTTGGCCTCATCCTTGGCCTCTGCCTCTGCTTTGGCCTCATCCCTGGCCTTGGCCTCTGCTTTCGCCTCATCCCTGGCCTTGGCCTCTGCTTTCGCCTTGGCCTTAGCTTCCTTGGCCTCTGCCTTGGCTTCAGCTTTCGCCTTGGCCTTAGCTTCCTTGGCCTCAGCCTTGGCCGCGCCAGTCAGTTCTTCATAGGCTGCCTTATTGACCTTTGCTTCTTCGCTCAACAGGTACCCAGCAAGCTTGTACATGCTTTTACCATAGGCAAAAGCATAGTGTTCGCCTTCTTGATACCCATCTCGTGATGCGTTCACTGGATGGAAGATTGCGAACGCATAAAAATGCGATTCGCCTTCTTCCATTGGGTCAATTGCTTCCTTCGCTTCGATAACCTCAATTTGGCCATCAATCGAGTTGAGAAGGAACACAGTTTGAAATAGCGTTCCATCGTCATTCTTATACTGGTCCATGACATACTCTTCCAGTTCGCTCTGGAGGCGCGTCTTGGGTGCCCATTTTAGCGCCTTCAGGTCGAACGCGCTGGCCTTGGGTGCCTTGGATTTGCTGGCCTTCTTCGTCGTCGCCATGGTCATAACCTCTTTGCTGCGCTGTTTGGTCCTGAGGCATGCTGCGCAGCTGGCACATGCCTCATGGTCTGCTAAGTTGTCAAAGAGCCTAGGGCGCAGGGATGCGCCCCATGGAGGAATGATAGGGCACTGTCGATGAAAAGCAAATTACATTTTCGTAAGGTTGCGTACACTAGCGAATAGTGTACACAACCTTACGATTTTGTAATTTGCCTTTCCCATGTCGCGCTCTAATACTTCTTCGATGGCAATGTCGCCATCGTGAGCGATCCTTGACAACTCGATTCCCACCATTGGCGAAAACACCTATTAAGGAGTTTCTACCATGGCGAAAAAGAACACCAACACCGGCAACAAAACGAAGTGTCCGATCGGTCGCGAAGTTTTCCTTGAGAAAGCCGCACCGCTGACGGTCCAGATCGGCGACCAAACGCTGATCGTCGACGTGAAGAAATTCAGCACCGGCTCATTCGGCTGGTACTCGAACTCGAAGATCGTGGTGAAGGTCGGCGACGTGCCCCTCAAGGTACAAGTCGGCCTGAACTTGACAGTCGTCGGATCGAAGGAAGTCTAAATCGAACCATCGCCATGGTGGGGAGCGATTCGCTCGGCCCTCCTGGACTTGTCGTCCAGGAGGGTTTTTGTCTCTCTTGGAGGCGGGAAGATGAATAAGGAATTGTTCAAGGAAGCTGTCCGGAAGACCTGGCACGAGATCAGCGCCGACGCGGAAGTCGGCGACGTTCACGACGCCATCGAGTTGATCCTGGACGCCGACCGGCTCATGACGATCGGCGGCGTGTCGAAGGCGGAGTACAAGAAGATGGAAGCGTTCGACAAGGCGCACCCTGCGGAATACGACAGGCTCGCATTCGAGGCGCTGGACCCGTTTTTCCGGTAAAGCGAAGGGCCGAAGCTGCTGACGCGGCTTCGGCCCTTTTTCTTGCGCGTTGACCGCTGGCCTTCAGTCCTCGTATCCTAAGCGTAACCATACGCAAGGAGCCGCCGTAATGAACAGCATGCTTCCGCCCAACGATTTCTTTTCCTCGGAGCCGAACGGAAAAAGCGACAAGACGACGCTCCCTGCCGGTCTTCCGGAAACGATCTTTCGCCCCGCGAAGCAAGCGTCTCCGAAGACGAAGGTCGCGGGTAGCGCTGGCCGCGAGTACATTTCCGGAGCGCCCGACGTTCGCCTTGGCTCGTACCTCAAGGCCCTGCCGCTTTACATCGACGACATCACCCGCGATCTCGGCGACGACATCTACGAGCGGATGCAGTACGATTCGCAGGTTTTCTCTTGCCTCGAAATCTATAAGCTGGCGACCCTGGATGTCGGCTGGTCGATGCAGCCTGCCTTCGGAGAGAAGGATGATGTCGCGGACATCCACAAGCAGCGGTCGCAAAAAGTCCTGAAATTCTGCGATCGCGTCGTCAAGCAGATGGAGCAGCCGATCGACAGGACGCTTTACGAACTTCTCGCAGGAGCCGCCCTTGGATCGAAGCTCTGCGAAGTTACCTATGAAGATGTCGACGACATTTTCGACAACAAGCCCCGCGTCCATATCAAGTCGATCAAGGCGAAAAACCGCCGATGCATCACCTACGTCGTCGACGCCTTCAACAACATTCTCGGCGTCCTGGCGAACATCCCTGGCGCAGTCTTCCCCGTCTATCGCGGATCGATTTTCCAGGATGTCGACGAACTGCCGAACATGGTGCCACGCGAAAAGTGCATCATCTACACGCACAACCCGCACGACAACGATCCGCAAGGCCGATCGGTGCTTCGGCCTGTTTACGATCCGTGGTGGCACAAGCTGCAAGCGAAAGCCGAGTTCATC
The DNA here is from genome assembly GCA_964390465.1 of uncultured Flavobacteriaceae bacterium. Taxonomy (GTDB): domain Bacteria; phylum Pseudomonadota; class Alphaproteobacteria; order Micropepsales; family Micropepsaceae; genus JADZAI01. The sequence goes on from CAYMIJ010000014.1 coordinate 42,663, forward strand.
CGCTGCATGGCCCTTTACTCGGTGCCGTCCGTCTATGGCACGGTCGGCGAAAAAGCCCAGTCGTCCAGCGACGGCCTGACTCCGGAAGAGAACCTGCTGTCGGCGCTGCAACGCCTTCGTAGCGGTTCCGCCGCCGCATTCCCATATGGCACAATCGTCCAAACGCTGAACGTCCCGGCATCCATCGGCATCTTCATTCAGGCGCTCGATTGGTACGACCGCCAAATCGCCAAAGGCATCCTCAGCCAAACGCTCGCGACGGAAGAAGGCGAGCATCAGGCGAGAGCCGCCGCCGAAACCCACCGCGACATCATGGACACGATTCTGCTGAACCCGCGAAAGCTCCTAGGAACTACGATCCGAAACGATCTGCTTCGCGTCCTGGTCCGCCTGAACTTCGGCAAGACGTGGGCTCGCTATTACACCCCGTTCTTCACGGTCGGCTCCTCCGCTCCCCGCGAAGACGCCACGCAAATCTCCTCCGCGATCGCATCGCTGATCGGCTCGGGATTCCTCGCGCCGAATCAATACGCCTTCTTCGAGGAGAAGCTGGGGCTCCCGCCTGGCGACCGGAAGAAGGCAGGAGGCCCGCCGCAGCAACAACAGCCGCAACAGCAACAGCCGCCGCAAGGAGGCGGCGACGAGAAAGAAGAGGAGGGCGACGACCAGACCCCTCCTTCCCCCGAAGGCAAAGAGAAGTGGTCGCTGGAATCAATGCTAGGAAAGATTCCCGGCCAATGATTTTCTATCGATCAGCAAAATGCATCCGTTGCGACTCGCCGATCGTGACTGTCGTTATGGACGGCGAGTCCTTTCGCGCAACGTGCAGTCGCGGCCATATGGAGGGCGGAATTCATGAGGATCGCGTCGTCGCGGAAAAAGCTGGAGGAACTGATTCGACAAGCGAAGCCGAAGCTCCAACGCCTATTCCTTCGGTCCCCACGGTCTTTCGACGTGAAGGCGGAAAAATCATTGGTCGCCCTGCACCGAGCAGCGGCCCGCCTGGCGACCGGAGTAAAGTCGCTCCCGAGTGAGGGTCCAGTCGCCGACGAACTTCGCGCTCGCACCCTGTTCGAGCTTGACTGTCTCAGGAATGCCGTCAAAGGCGAGTCGCTTTCGCCATCGCATTGCCTTATGTACGCGAACGCCGCGAGAAAGACATTCGAGGCGATCCTTCGCATGAACTCGTCATCCAAGTTCGAGCGCCGCATCTTGAATGACCGTTGTCAGCATTGCGACGATTGCAAAAAGTTGGCCGCGAAAGGTTGGCAACCGATCAACACGCTTCCTGCCCCTGGCGACTCCTGTCAGTGTCTATCAAACTGCCAATGCCGCTTTGAGTTCATGAATTCGAGAAAGAAGGCTGATTTCAGTCGCGGTCCATGGGATGAGTCCAAGGTGCGAAGAGGCCAGCCGGAGAACGCCGGAAGGTTTGCAAGAAAAGCGTCAACCGCACCGCCGCAAGTTCACGCAAAGCAGAACGATTTCTCCGTCAATGACGCGGTGTTCGTCGCTTCGCAATTGCTGAACGTCACCGTATCTCCAGATGATTTGGCAAGCCTGTTCGGTGCCGTAGATGGAGCCAAAGTCGCTGTCGGCCCATTCGGAGAGTTCCTTAGCGAAGGCGGTCCATTCGTCCCTACAGGCTTGATAGCCGACGTGCGGCATAAGGACTACTTTTGCAGGCGAGTTCTTCGCAGAGGCCCGCCGCCTCATCTTTACAATGAAGAGTTTCAAATAACGGATGAGGCGGCATCTCGCAACGCAAGCGTTGCTCCGCCGGTCATGTCCGCTCAAATCGAAACCGCAAAAAAGCTTGGCGTCCCGCTGATGCGAACTTACGCAGCCGGTCGCGGCAATGGTCAGTCAAAGGAAATCGACAAAACGAAAAACGACAGAACGATCGGATATTACGTTTGGCCGCTTTATGGATACGATTCCGCGACTCCGGACGCCTGGAACGACGCGCGTCGCCAATTCATCGGCAGAGTTATGCAGCTTGGCGACGGAAGCGAAATCGACGAGCGGATGTCAAAGGTGATCGCCGAGTCAAAGTCAGTGCGAGACTTCATTGCCGATGGGAGAACCGCACGCGACTTATGGTTTCGCTTCGGCGTCGGACACGAAATGTCGTTCGACTTGTACGGCGGCGACACCAAGTCGCTTCGCATATTTGAGGCGTACATGGACGAAAAAAAACGTCGGCAGCAGTCTCAATTTTCGGCAGGAACCGCCGGATGGATGAGTGACGACGACGAATCAATCATCGAGCATGTATGGGATCGGATTGCAGAGATCATTCAAGGCAAAGGCAAGCAAACCATGCGAATCGACTTTTCCTCATTCGATATCGGGTGGCATACTTCGCCGACTCCAGCCCCACAACGTCGAGCAGCGACGAAAAGGCGGGCGTCGACGAAAAAGCGAACGTCGACGAAAAGAAAATCGGCCGCGAAATCAAAAGACTGGGACGAATCGAAGCACAAGCGCGGTCAGCCCAAGAATAAGGGCCAGTTCGCGAAAGCCGCTTCCGCCGCCATGGAGAAGGCGGAATCAAGCAAGCCGACCGTCGCAGCGACTTCCCCACATGCCGCCTCTGCGGCTGCTTCTACTCCTCCAGCGAGGCAGTCGCCTCCGCCGATGGCATCCGCCGCTCTGGATTACTCTGCGGAGCCAGGCAAGGCGGAGGCGTCTGTCAAGAAGTCGCCAAATCGACCCAAACCTTCAACCGACTCCAATCTCGATTGGTTCGAGTCGAAGTACAACAATCAGCCGATCGATCTGCAATCGTATGTCTACGACAGAAACGGCGATATCGTTCTGGACAAGGCTGCTGCTGCCGCCAAGACTTTGGAGCGAGTCCAATCCGTATTCGGCAAAGGGTCGACCGTCGATGATGTCGTCAAGGCCTGTGGTGCGATTGGAGGGTCTAAGGTTTCCGTATCGATTCTCCCGGATGACTCTTCGATTCGCGTGAATATCCGTCACCCCCACTTCCACGCAACGCGATGGATCGGGCCGATGAGGCTTTCTTCTGATTCCGACGAAATCGGAAAGGTCATCTACAATTCCGACTTCTCCGTGACGGAAGCGGCCAGGCACGCCAATGTCAGCGTTGCGCCAGCGGTCATCGCCTCGCAGATCAAGTACGGCCGCAAGCTTGGATGCAAGATGATGAGTTGCTATGCGGCAGGAAACGGCAGGTCTGTGGTGTCGCGAGAAAACAAATCCCGCCAAGACGACTACATCGGCTATTACGTTTGGCCGCTGTACGGGTACGACTGCCGAGAGCAAGCTTGGCCTGAAATAGTCAATTTCGTCTCCTCCAACATGAAGACGAAAGGCGTGTCGCCTGAAGTCATCCGCAAACTGAAGGAATCGAAATCGATCCAGGGATTTTTCCATCAAGGCAAGGATTGCCGCGATGCGTGGTACGAGAATGGTTTCGGGATGTCGATGCAATTCGACTTGTCCGAAGGCAGCAAGTCCGTCGCTTTGTTCTCAGCGTACCTTGAGGAAAAACGACGAAGGAATATCGACTTCAGCGCTACGGCCGGATGGGTTAGCGACGATGACATGCAGATCATTGAAGCAGTCTGGCGGCGAATGGAGATGGAGGCAAAATCCCCTATCGTCGATTTCTCTTGGGATGAATCCAAGCACAAGCGGGGAGGCAGCAAAAACAAGGGGCAGTTCGCCAAGAAATCGGAGACTTCAGCCGGGAAGCCTTCGGAGGGTGGGCACGACGCGGAGCTTTCCGATCTTGGCGTTGTCGTCAAGAACGCGGCGTCGACGACCTGGAATGCCGCAAAGAAAGTTCCTTCCGCCGTCGCTGACGCCATCTCTACAGTGCTGACGAACCCGAAAGCTGCCTTCAGGGCAATCGGCTCCGCAATCGCTTCCGGCGCGATGGCGATTAAGGACGTATTCATGGCTTGCGAGCATGCCGTATCGTGGGCCTTCGACAAAATCAAGAACCTTGTTCCTTCGTTCCTTCACTCTCCGTTCGAGATTGCCGCGAAGTGCTTCATGTCCTCCTACGTCGTCGCCAAGGCCGTACTGAGGGACGCCTACGCGGAAGACCTTGGCGACGAAAAGGCAGACGCCAAGGTGAAGTACGTCGGGCATCTTGACCTTCTCGGCAGCAAAGCCATGTTCTCCGCCGTTATGATGGCTGGGGGCGGGACAACTATGGCGACTGCTGCTACGATGATTCCAGTCGCTTCCACGGCAATGCTGATTCATGCCGCGATCAAGAACCCGCAGTCGATCAAGAACTCGGTCGTCAGGAATTGGAACAAAGTCAAGGACTTCGCGAAGAAGACCGGCGAGAAGATCAAGATGCCTGATGGCGACGTAATGCAGGCGATGACGGCAAGGTTCTCCGTTTCGTGACCGATGGCAAGTTTGCCATCGAGAATTGGAGAGGGCAGATCGTGGCGAACCCACACGGTTGGAACCAATGGACCGGACCTGGAACCCATTCCGACAAAGCGAGCGGGTTCGCCGACGACGTTCTGAATGCCGCTTTGGAACATCGCAATGATCCGACGAAGCGGCCACGGTACACCGCCAAGGAAGTCGAACAGGCCGTCCATGACTACTTTGGGGCTCTCTCCAAAAAGGACATCGACGCAGTAATGGACCGCCTGAAGATCATGAAATCTTCAAGCAAAAAAGAGTCCCTAAAAATACTGGCTCGCTGGATGGCCGCACCGATCGCAGGAATCGAAGAAGTATCTTTTGCATCTGGAACGGCATCGAAAAAGTCAGTACGATGCCCGCAACACCTAAAGGACCAAGCCATGAAGAAATCGCGAACCGTGACTTTTTCCGCCGCAATCGATCCGCGAAAGGAAATCAAGTCCAAGAGCGGCCGATACATTTTGCGGAAGGTGCCTGTCGCCTTCCGCGCTGGCGTTTATCCCGACCGCAAGTTCAAGATGTCCAGTCAGGAACTCAAGCGGGCCGTCGAAAACTTCAGCGGGCCGATCGCAGCCGACAGCGAACACAGGAAATCCGTGTTCGATGGACAGCTTGGCTCCCTGGTCGGTCTGGAGATGAGCGACAAGAAGACCGCCTCCGCCTACGTCGCAGTCCCGACGTGGTTCGACGCCGTTGTGCCCGTCGACAAGCAAGCGATCAGTCTTTCCTTCGACCGCAAAACCAAGGATGTCGTCGGGATGGGCTGGACCCACAATCCACGGATTCCCGAAGCGAAGCTCGAAGCGGCGTTCTCCCACGATCAGGCGGAGAACGGCGAACTCGTTTCGTTCAGCAACGAGGATGAAGTCGCCGCCGAATTCTCCCTCACTCCCGAAGGCAAGAAGAAAGAGCCGGAACCGGCACCGAAAGCGAAGCTCATCGAGAAGACGAAAATCGACTTCTCGATGGAAGACCCTGACCCGATGCCGACTCCTGCGGCCCCGAACGCCGACCCCGACAAGGACTCGTCTCTCAGCATGCTTCACGGCAAGGCGCTATTCGCGGCCATCAACAAGCTCGCGAAACAGGGCTTGGATGATTGCGACCCGGAAATCCACTCCAAGCAATACGCAACCAAGCTGAAGAAAATCGTCGAGCTTTCCGTCATCAGCGACGAGCCTTCCGAAACGGAGGAGGAAGATGAGGAAGCCGAAGGAAAAGACGATGCGGCGAAGTCCAAGAAGAAGAAAAAGAAAAAGGCTGCATTCTCCGCAAATCCGATCGACCCAAGAGTCAAGGCTCTATTGCGCGATCGTCGTTCGCGAATTGCGTCGGAAGCGGCTTCGTTCGCTGACGAACTGATTCGCACGCATCGCGTCCTTCCCCGCAAAAAGAACGCGGTCATTCGCGCCTACGTCAGCGCCAGCGAAGAGGATGTCGTCAACTTCAGCGGAAGCGACGAACACCTGAACGCCTTCAAGGAAAAGCTTCTCGCCCGTAAGAAGATTTCCATGTTCCAGGAACTCCTGAACGATCAGGAGAAGTCCGTCATGACGCAGCCGCAATTCCAGGAGTCGGTCATCAACTTCTCCTCGGATGACGAAGCGCCCGAGTCGACGATCAGCGAGGCTCGCCGCCGACAAATCCTCTCGCACTCCCAGGCGGGTCGACAGGTTCTCGAATCTGCGCAAGCGCGGAACTGACGGCAGGCGGCGGAATCAGCAGCAGGCACGAGCGAACAACAGAAACCAAGTAAGGAGTTTTTTCAATGCTTCAGTCGAACACCCCGATTCAGATCACGAACGCCAGAATCCTTCGGCCTTACTGGTCGGAACACGAAAAGCCGGTCAAGCGGCAGGTCAAGCTTCCGGCGTCCGTGTTCTACCCGGCCGGGACTTGCCTTGGCGAAGTCTTCGGCACCAGCGAAGTCCAGACCGTGACGATCACCGGATCGCCGACCGGCGGCACGTTCACGTTGACCTACAGCGGCAGCACGACGGCAGCGATCGCGTTCGACGCGACCGCCGCGACCGTCGAAGCCGCGCTGAACGCGCTGACGAACCTTTCGCCGAACGCCCGTTATTCGCTGGCGATGGCAGGCTCTCCGACCGGAGGCACGTTCCGCCTCGGGTACGGCGGCTTCATGACGACGACGATCGCCTACAACGCGACTGCCGCCGTCGTTCAGGCGGCACTGGAAGCCCTGCCCTCGATCGGCAGCGGCAACATCGCCGTCACCGGAACGGACTTGACCGGAACCCTCTACCTGACCTTCCAGGGCAACCTGGCGGGAATCGAGGTTCCGTCCCTCACGTCCAATCCGTTCGGCCTCGTTCCCACCACGGCGAGCGCGACCTTGACCGCTGTCGTCACCGGTGGCGGGCTCGGCGCCGTTCAGGTCAGTGGGGCCGCTGGCGGACCTTACACCGTTACCTTCTCGACCGGCCTGTCGTCGACGAACGTCGCCGCCATGACTGCTTCTGGCGCTTCGCTGACGGGCGGTACGTCTCCTGGCGTGACGATCGCAACCGCGACGGGCGGCGTCGCCGGAACGTCGAACTTGATGAAGAAGTCGCTGCCGACTGCAACGGACGGGTCGCAGACGATTCGCGCGTTCCTGGAGTACGACTGCTCCACGGATTCGAGCGGCAACATCACCTACGGCCAGCAGAACACCGGCGAGCCGTTCTTCGGGACGACTTACACGACCGCGCCCGCGTTCGCCATGGGCATCTTCAACGTCAGCGATCTCGTCGGACTCGACAGCCGATGCTACGGAAACAACGTCGTCCAGATGGTCGGCAACGGCGCTGACGGGCTCGTTCGCCTTCGGTAGTCAGCCAGGATAACGCACAACATCACAAGATCAGAAAAAGGACGGATCGTACATGGCAAACATCTTCACCTATCCCGCGTCGTGGGAGCTTCGCCAGATCGAGCGCGATCTGCTCCCGCGACTGACGGCGGATCGCTTGATTTTCAAGCATATGCCGACGCGCGACGTAAATGCCGCTCGCGTCGTCTGGACGCAGCGCGACAACCTGCGAGGCCTCCAACAGCTTCGCGGAATGGGCGGTCTTCCTCCAGCCGTCAAGGCGCTGGGTGATCGCACGTTCGACATGAAGCCTGGCATCTACGGCGAACACTATCCGCTCGATGAGCAGGAACTGACGAATCGTCAGGAGATCGCCACCGCGAGCGGACGGCCCGCCGAACTGACCGATCTCGTCGCGGACGCGCAGCAACTCCTGCTGCAACGCCGCCTCGATCTCATCGAGTACATCAACTGGACGTTGGTGTCGACGGGCACGTTCACGGTCGCGAACTCGACGTTGGGCCTGAGCTACGCCGCGACGTACCCGATCCAGTCGTACACGCCGACGACGGCGTGGTCGACTCCCAGCACGTCGACGCCGCTTCAGGACTTCCGAACGATTCAGTTGTTCGGTCGCGGCACGTCCGTCAGCTTCGGAAGCGACGCCGAAGCCGTGATGAATCAGCGCACCCTGCAATGGATGCTGAACAACACGAACTCGAGCGACTTGTACGGTCGCCGCACTGCGGGCCTGGGGACGATGAACTCGGCGCGCGACATTCAATCGCTGTTCGCCGGGGAAAACCTTCCTCAGATTCGCACCTACGAGGCCGGGTACGAGGACGACAACGGCAAGTTCAACCTTTACGTCCCCGACGGAAAGGTTGTCGTCTTCGGCAAGCGTCCTGCGGGCGCTCCGCTCGGCGAGTACATCTACACCCGCAACGTCAACAACCCGAAGGGAACGCCTGGTCCTTACACCAAGGTCGTCACCCGCGACAACGACGTTCCGATGTCCGTCCAGGTCCACGATGGACACAACGGCGGACCCACGATTTACTACCCGAGTGCGGTGATCGTGATGAACGTCGGCCCGTCCTGATCCTAGCGATGGCAACTTTGCCATCCTGTCCAACCAAGGCGGGCAGCGAACTGCGAAAAGCTGCCCGCCTTTTCCACAACCGCGAAGGAACGAAGTCATGAGCGAGAAGTACGTTGTCAGTCATTCGGTCGTCGGCATTCTCAAGAAGGGCTCCGTCTTCACGCCCGAAGAGATGTTCGCCGGTCGCGAATCAGGGGAAATCAAGGCGTCGATGGACCGGCTGCTCGCCCTCGGCGCAGTTCGGCCCGCCACGCATCGCGAAGCCCAGCTGACGATGGTCAGCGACACCGCAGACACCGACCCGACCGAAGCCCGCTCGTATCAGGAAAAAATCCTTCGACTGAAGGACGAACTGGAAAATGAGCGAAGCCGCACTCGCGACTTGAATGACGAAAACGAACGGCTTCGCGTTGCCCTCGGTGGGAGCGAATCATTGTCGTCCACGACGGTCGAGGATATCGTGAAGCTGAAGAAGCTGATCGAAAGCAAGGACGAGCTGATCGCCACGCTGCAAAAGCGGGTGAACGCCATCGAGTCCGTCAGCCAGGAATCCTCCTCATCTACCGGAGGCAAAAAGGCGATGGCGGGCGCACGCTGATCCGTTCCCCCTTGCAGGAGTCTAGGCCATGGCATCGACGGTCCAATTGAAGAACTCGATTCTATCGGAAGTCGGTGCAGGTCTGGACGGCTCTAACGGTCCCGAAAGGGCTATTCTTGATTTGGTGACGCCGAACATCGACGTGTTTTGGGATATTTACGAATACAAGAACACCTACCCGATGCTTCAGTATCACTACGTCAAGCTGCACTGCCTGAACGTGGTCGCCGGTCAGCTTCGGACGAAGATCGACAAGAGCCTTGGGCCGCTCAATAAGCGGCTCTCGGTTCTTTTTGCGAACGCCATGCAGCTGATTGGAGAAGTCCGCAGCCAGATCGCCGACATCGAAGCCTTGCAGGCAGGCTCGCGGAAGCCTGTCCTGACCCGCCTTGATGTCGATTCCGTCTTTGAGCCGTCCGTCCGGAACCCATTCGATCCTTCGCAGCCGCGATACACGAACGACCCGAGCGACCCGCGATACCTTGGCGGACGATAACCATGCCGACAATCGACTGGTTCAACGACCTGGACGCCGATGCGGACCTTCTCCCGCATCGCGTCGACATCGCCAAGACGAATCCGCTCTCCGTCTCGCCGAACTTTGCGAGCCAGTCCGGAACTGAAGCGAACCCGCTAGTCAAGATAGCCTACGACGTTCCGTGCTTGGTCGACGAGAAGGTAGGCCAAGACGGATTCAAGTTCAACCGCCGAAGCGTCGACGCCACGCATATCGTGTACTTCAGCGGCACACTTGACCTGATGATCGATTACGTCATCATCTACAATCAAAGGCGTCTGCGAGTCAAGGACGCCGTGAACGAACTGTCCACCGGGAAAGTCACAACAGCCTACTGTCAGGAGATATCCGAATGAACACGCATGCGAAAGTTTTCGAGAAGGCGCTTGTCACCGCCCGCCAGGGCTTCGAGACGGCGCGAGATCGCGCCAAGTGGAATGCGGCTTGGACCCTCTCCAAGTTCTTCCCCGGCGAAAAGAAGCCCTACGAAACGATCGAGGTTCTCGGCAACCTCATCATGTACGGCGGCGTTTCCTGCCTCTGGCAGACGCTGATCGGCAACGGCACCGCGACGGCAGGTCAAGCCCTGACCTACTTCGACAACACCAACGCGGCCATCGGCGTCGGAGACTCCAACACCGCCGCCGCTGCGACCCAGACCGATCTCCAGGCGTCGACGAACAAAACGCGCGTCGCCATGGACGCCACCTACCCGACGCACACGAATGGAACCTCGTCCGGTTCCGCGACGATCGTCTTTCAGTCGACGTTCGGCACCAGCGTTGCGAACTGGGCCTGGGCCGAAGTCGGCGTCTTCAACAGCGCGACCGCCGCGACCGGCCGCATGCTGAATCGCCTCGTCTCCTCGCTCGGCACCAAGACTTCGGCGGCGAGTTGGGTCTTCCAGCTGTCCATCTCGATCGCCTAAACCGTCGTTCCTTTCGCAAGCCCCCGTTCTGTCCGAAAGGCGGGGCGGGGGTTTTTGCTTACCAGGGGAATAGGCCATGCCATCGATCGACATTTCCGCTCTGGATTCCGGCTATCTGACGGAATCGACTCCATTCACGATTCGCGCTCTTGTCGTCGAGCAGTTCCTTTTCACGGCCGTTCCAACCATCACGTTCGGGATTGCCGACGCCCCAGCGACCGCCAGCGATGTCGGCGCTTTCGTCTATTCCGCTTCCGACTCAGTGACCGCTTCCGATTCCGCTCGAATCATCATTGTTCTGTCGGATATTCCGGTCCTGACGGAAACGCCGTCGATTGCATCGTCCGTTTCCGCAGCCGATACGTCGACGGTATCCGAATCGCGATCTTTGACGGCCTCCGCGTCGTCGTCCGATTCGGCGACCGTTTCGGAATCGACGGCCATCACTGTCTCCAGGTCGGCATCCGATTCCGCGACCGCATCCGATTCGATCAACTCCAGGTCGCTCCTTCATTCGGAGCCGCTGACCGCCACGGACGAATCGGAATCCCTGGCCGCATCTCTGTCGGCATCCGACCCGTCGACGGCTTCGCAAGCGTCGACGCTGGTCGCTTCCGCAACCTCTTCCGATTCTGGAACCGCAAGCGAATCGACCAGCATTCGCATTGTGATCGTATCCTCGGATTCGTCGACGGCTTCCGACGCGATCACGTCGCGAACGACTTCGCACGCGGAATCGCCGCTCGCGTCCGACTCTTGCAATCTCAGCGCCGCGATCTTGGCGTCCGATCCGTCGACAGCTTCTCAGTCCGCATCCGTCGCGACTTCGACGGCCGCATCGGATTCCGGAACTGCGAGCGAGTCGACGACGATCTCGATGAGGACGACCGCCACGGACTCCGCATCGGCGACGGATGCCGTCGCGTCCAGGACGATGACCGTCTACGAATCGGCGTCTGGGACCGAAGCGGCCAACTTGACGGCGAACGTCAGCGGCGCGGACACGTCGACCGCTTCCGAACGAACGTCGCTTACTGCTTCCGCTTCAGGCTCCGATTCCGGCACTGCAAGCGAAGCGACCGCGATCGTTCGATCCGCAACCGCTACGGATTCCGCGACGGCAACCGATTCGATCTCACTGCGAACCTACGCCGTCACGGAATCCGTTTCCGAATCCGAATCGCACACGTTGGCCGCGACACCATCCTCCTCCGAAGGCTATGCCGCTTCGGAGGCGGCGTCCGTTCGCGCTGTCGTTTCGGCGTCTGACTCGGCATCCGTAACCCAAACTACGGCCCTGACGGCTTCGTTCGCGACAAGCGACTCCGCGTCCGCTTCGGATGCGACGACGAAAACCGTCACGCTTTACGAAACCGTTTCCGCTGAAGACTTGCTGCTGTCCCTGGAATCGAACGTCGCCTCGACCGACACCTTTGCCGCTTCGCAATCCGTTTCGTTGGCATCTGCGATTGCGGCAAGCGACTCGGCGACCGCTTCCGAGTCCACGACGATCGCGGCGACCATTCAGCGGACGGACTCCTTCACGGCTTCCGACTCGATCCTCAGCAGAACCATTCTGCTCCTGGACTCGGCGGCTGTTTCCGACTCGACGACGTTGGCGTCCGCGATCGCTGCACAGGATTCGTCGACATCCTCCGCTTCGACGGTTCTTGCAGCCTCGATCGCTTCGTCCGATTCGTCGACTGCGACGGATGCGTCCGCCTCGCTCGTTCGATCCTCTTCAGTTTCCGACTCCGCAACGGCAACGGATTCGGCCGTTCCGATCCGGACTCTCTACGAATCGGCGGTCATTGCCGAATCCTCGACGCTTGCGTCGTCGATCGCAGCCAGCTACACGGCAACGGCCACCGAAGCCGTTTCGCTGATCCGCGCGACCCTCACGGCGCTGACGGATTCGGCGACGTGTTCGATCTCGCCTTCGATCGCATCGGCTTTCGCATCGACGGATTCCGCTTCGGCGACCGATGCCATTGCGTTCGGTTCCAGAACTTCGTTCGACACGGCGACCGCAAGCGACTCAGCGTCGATCGCGTCGATGGCAACCTTGCCATCGAGTTCGACGACTTCGGAATCGCTGCAAATCGCCGCAAGCCTGGCGTCGTCCGATTCCGCGACTGCTTCGGAATCGACAACGATCCGGCTTTACGTCTCAGCATCGGATTCCGCTTCGGCGTCCGATGCGTGGTCGAAAGCGACCGCCGTCGCTTACGAGTCCGCGACAGTCTCCGAATCGTTTACGCTTTCGGCGACCATCGCCGCCCAGGATTCGGCGCAAGGGTCCGAATCGCGACTGCTGTCCGCATCCGTCGCGTCCAGCGATTCGGCTTCCGAGTCGTCGACCGCAAGCCCGATCAGATGCACGATGACGGTGTTGAGCGATTCCGCATCGCTCACGCAAACGACTTCCGTTTCGGTCGCCGCCGCCTTGGCGGATTCAGCCGCAATGGCGGACTCAGTACAATCATTGAACGCTGCCGTGTCGAAGACCGATTCGACCGCAAGACTACGCGACCACTTCGTTCGCGTAGGGCAAACGACGGCGGATGCCGTCTACGATCGACCGGCGAAATGGCGAAACCAATTTACGGAGAAATAGTCATGCGAATCCCCGAGTCACTGGTCATCCGTTCCGGCGACACTGGACAGCAGATCGAGATGCGGCTGTACGGCGCGAACGGCGAAGTGATGGATTTGGAAAACAAGATCGTGAAGTTCCGCCTTGAGGACAGGAACGGAATCGTCGCCGTCGACAACGCGGCCGCGTCCATCCTGCAAGACGACTCCGACCCCGATCTGATCGGCATGGTCCGATTCGTGTGGGGAACATCCGGGAGCGGCCTGTCGACCGGAATTTACGTCTACAAGTTCATCGTGTCCGATGCCGATGGATCGAACGCGGCGAGCTATCCCAACGACTCCGCATTCCCTGGGGTTCGCGGCGGACTTGCTCAGGTGGTCGGCTAATGCGAGACGCGCTGCAAGACTTCCGACGCAGGCACGAAGCCGCCATGAAGGCGGGGTCGGAAGCTCTTGTTGCGTTTCTCAAGGAAACGATCTCGACTCCGTATCCGCCGGCAAGCGATCCGTACTCGCCGCCCCATACGAGAAGCGGCAAGCTTATCCGCGAACTGTACGCGACAGTTGAAGGCGAATCCCTCGCCTTCGGGGATACGGCAGAGCATGCGGCTTATCTGGAGTTCGGAACCTGGAAGATGCTGCCGCGCCCCTTCCTCGCGAATGGATTCGAGAATGGCGGGAAAGAGGCGATGCTGCAAGCTTACGAGGATGCGTTCAATGCCTGAGCAAATTGCCTTAGCTGGCGAATTGACGATCCTCGGCGGCATCTGCTCCTGGATCATGGACGACGTTTACTTAGCATCCGTGTTCACTGGAAAGATCAGATCGGATGCGCTTCCGGACGGAACTCGGTGGCCTTGGATTCTCGTTGGGCACGTTTCGGATTCGCGGACTCGCGTCTCCGACATGTCCATCCGGAATGAGGCGCAGGTATTCGTCAGGTTGTGGGCGCTGGGATATGACGCCTGCGCCAGATTGGCGAAACTGATCGACAATCGCCTTCTCGCCGCAAAGGACGAGATAAGATTCTCGAATAGCGGAGTTTGCACGCTGTTTCCGTCCGGAGGCAACCTGCATCCGATGATGGACGAGAGCGTGAGCCCTGGCGGCGGATTCGTGTTCAGGTCCGATCTGCGGTACTCCGCGACGATCGGGTAAGACTCAATAAGGAGATCGACAATGGCATCGGCAACTTACTTGACCCCGCAGTCGCCCGTCGCAGTCACCGGCGCTGCATCCGGCCTGTTCGTCTACGACACGGCTGGTCTTCAACATCGGGAAATCCCGATGACGAAAACCGAAATCAAGCGAAACGCCAAGATCGGCGATGTCACCGGATCGACTGACGTTGTGAATCGCGATGGCGGCGCGACGAACACCGGCGGACAGAACCGCGTGGCTGACGCCTTCGTCGGCGGATCGATCGGCGCTTCCGTCAGCGTGTCGGCGTTCTGGCGAACCGGACAGGCGAAAGCGCCCTGCGAGTTTTTCGAGGGCGACACCTACTACTTCAACATCTACATCCGTCGGGCCGGATGGAGGAGCGCGGCCGACACCGGGCTCTATCACACGACCCTGCTGATTATCGAAGACATCAGCATGAGCCTGGACCCGAAGTCCGGCGCGATCGAATGGAACATGTCGACCCGCGCGAACGGGTACATCGGCAAGCCCATCGGCGATCTGTAACATGTCGACGGCGAGCCGAATTGCGATCGGCTCGCCGTCTCACTCTTTCGGCGAAAGGAACAAAGCATGGCAGTAAGCGACAAGGCGGCGTTCGGAAGCGCTGGCGCGATGGAGCTTGGAGGAAAAACCTACATCCTCCACAAGCTCCGCCTCAAGGACATGTCCGACATTCAAGCCTGGATCGACCAGCAGTACCCGGACCCTTTCCGGAATCTGCGGTCGTCGCTCGACCTTCTGGACCCAGGTCTGCCGCCGCAGCAGCCTCATCCACCGAAGGCCGAAGGTCCGGGACGGCCGATCAGCAGCGAGGCGAAAGCGAAGCATCAAGGCGAAATCGCCGTTTGGCAGGAAGCGATGCGTCGGTGGGAATATCGACGCACGCAATTCGAAGACGAGCGGCGAATCCTCCTTTTGAATTCGCAAGCGAAAAAAGACTCTGGAGGAAATTCCGATCGGGAGTTCTCCAGGGCCATCATGAATTCGCCGCGAGGCATGGCTTACGTCTTGTGGCTTTCGATCCGCATCAACCATCCGGACGTGAGCTTCGAGGAAATCCAGAAGGCCACGGAAGCGGTGCCGATCAGCGAAATCGCGAGGATCGTCGATTCGGTTCATTCCGTCGACGATGATGTCGCGGAGGAGCTTGACCTAAAAAACTGACGGTAGGGTCAGATGGGGTAGAACGAAAGAAGGGTTCGCCGCCGAAGCCGATGGATTGGTCCGACGTAATCATCGCATTCGCCAAGAGCGACCTGGCGATCTTGCCGAATGCGATTGGCGAACTGACGATCGAGCAGTACCTCCTTCTGACCCAAAAGGACCGCAAAGTTAAGTGCAAAACCATAGGCGAACTCAAGGCGTGGGAGTCCTGGGCGGCGAATCAGCGCAAGGAAGACCGATCGCTGCTGAAGGCTGAACAAGCATACAGGTACTACGCGGGATACGATGCACTTTGCGAAACGCCTATAATGCACCTTGAACTTGGAACGTAACTGGGGAGGCTTCGGCCTCCCTTTTGTCGATACGGGGGATTCGCAATGGTAAAGCCCATCGCAGAATATATCGTCAGCTTTTTGGTCAATGACCGGCTGTCCGCCGCAGTTGAACAAATGACCAGTACCGTAATCGGCCTTCGGGGGGAGGGGGTGTCTGCGGTCGATGTTCTGACAGGCGGGATGCGAGAAGTCGCCTCCGCAGCCAAGAGCGCCGAGGACGCCATCGCCAAGACCGGCAAGGCGTCTTCCGGAGTTCAGGCTCCTTCCACCGAGCCGTCCCCGCTTCTCTCCGACGCAAAGATTCGCAAGCTGCTGAACGACGCTCTGAACAAGCGGTACGCGAAGCTGTTCGATCAGATTCAGCTATCCGAGCCATCGCAAGCGAAGGCGATGGATCGCCTTTCCAGGTCCAGGGATCGCGAATGGGAGCGAACTGCCGCGTCCGCGAGCCCTGAGAACCGCCAAGAGTTCATCGCTCTAATGCGTGGATTCCTGGAGTCTCAGACGGACACCGCGAAGAAGATCCTCGCGAAGCTTGCCGTCACGCCTGAGGTTCGCGAGCCCCAGCGTCCATCCGTTCGCGATCGGATCGCCAGCGGCGGCAGCGAACGGTTTCCGAAGGAGTTCGCCGCCAGGGATCGCGTCAACGAAGCCCTCGATAAGAAGTACGGAGACATTCTTAACGCCATCAAAGCGCCGAAATCGGTTCGCGTCGAAGCCGAGTCTCGCCTAAAGAAAACTCGCGACGAAGCCTGGGAAGCCGCTTCTTCCGGAGTCAGCGCCGGATCGAAGCAGGAATCCGTCGAGATGATGCGCGAGTATTTCGCCAACCAAGTCGAGTTGTCCGAGAAGATCGTTAAGGAGCTTTACGAAGCGAACAAGACCGCGAAATCCGCCCCCTCCGGAGGCAAGGCTGCGAGCAAGCCGATCAGCCAGCCCGAGCCGCAGCGGACTTTCGACGCACCGACCGACGAAGCGAAGAAGCGGATCAACAGCGCGCTCGACAAGAAGTACGCGCAGATTTTCGAGCAGATGAAAGTCCCCAACAATCTTCGATGGAGAGCGGAGGATCGTCTTGAGAAGACTAGGGATGCTCAGTGGGCGACGAGCGTAGAGAACCCTTCGGGCAACCCGAAGGACACGATGAAATCCTACTTCTCCAGCCAGGCGGAATACGCCAAGCAAGTCGTCAATGAATTAATGGGCGTGAAGCAGTCGGTCAAGTCGCTGCCGGAGGAGAGCCGCAAACCTGAGCCGTCGAAAGCCGACACGATCACCGTCAACGCGACCGGCAGCGTCGACTTCTCCAAGATTCGCGAACGCTTGGATGCCGCCGTCGCCAAGCTTCAAGGAAAGATGCTTGCCGCGTCGAACCTCCCGCCTGAAGTGATGGCAAGAGCCAAGTCGGATATGGCGGGCTACAGCCGAAGCCGGTGGCAAGCGATGCGAGCCGAAGGTAGCCTGAACTTTGCTTACGGCGAGCCCGACCCGAAGCCCAAGAACATTCCTGGCGTTCCTGAGCGAGAGATCATCCCGAAGGATCAGGTTTGGCGGGAGTTCCTGCGGTCGCAGATCGAGGCAGGAAAAAGCGTCATCGCCGAGATGCAGTCGCTTGTCGCGGACGCAAAGTCCAAAAAAGAAAATGCAGAGCGAAGCCGCAAGGAGCGAGAAGCCGAAGAGGCCGAAGCCCGCTCGAAAAAGAGCGAGAGGAGCTACGACTACTCGCTCCCAAAGGGCCAACGGTTCATGGACAAGGCCGGTTGGACGTGGGAGTCTCGCGGGGACGAACGCCGACCAGTCAAGAAGTTCAAGGTCGAATCATGGCCAGGCATGAAGGACGGGCTGACGGAAGCGCCGCTCAAGTATCCCGATGCGATCCCGGTCAAAGAGAAGGAGCCGAAAGCGAGGAAGGATGGCAAGGTTGCCATCGAAAAGCCATCGCAAGAGGAGGCGAAAGCCCGCAGCCTTATCGGGAAGATCACGGACGCACTGACCGGAAGGTCGTCGTCCGCGTCCGGAACGAAGCAGCTTTTCGGCGTCCCGAACCTCTCCTCCTCCATCGGCGGAATCACGACGATCCGAAACATGATCGCGGGGATCGCCGACGACAGCGATCGGTGGCAATGGTCGCTTGCTCGCGCAAGCGCCTCCGTCGCCGCCATCGCTGGCGCTTCGTGGTTCCAAAACAAGTTCGAGGAGCAGACGCAGAAGACGAAAAACTGGGTCGCCAGCTTCGGGTTCGGAGTCGCCAACTTCGACGAACATGCCGAGCGGCTTTCCAGCCGGTTGATGGAAGTCGGCGCGACGTTTGAGCAGTCGCGGCAGATCAGCATGCGAGCCCTTCAGCTGACGATGAACGACCAGCGGCTTGCCGATCGCATGAGCAACACCGCCGTCGGCATCGCCCGCATGACGGGCCGATCGATCGAGGAAACCTTTTCCGCAATGGAGGGAATGCAGTACGGCGACGTGAACCAGATGGAAGGCTTGCTCGCTTCCACGCCGATCTTGCAGCAGCAGTTCCGCAACATGCGCAGCGATGTCGCCAAGCTGCGGTTCGTCGAAGACCTGGCGGCCCAGGGGTGGGTTCTCGTCAACAAAGAAGCCGACACGTTCAGCCGCACGATTACGCGGCTCACGTCGTCGGTGCAAAAGCTATGGGCATCGCTGGGTCGCCTGTTCGGCCCGGCGTTCTCGTCCGTCGTTCGCGGCGCGGCCAGCGTCCTTGACCTTTGCTCCGCCGCCGTCGATCGACTCGCGAAAGTCGGCAACGGCGCTGGCATCGCCATGGCCCGATTGGCTTCACTGCTGATTCCTGGACCAATCGGCCAGTTCTCCAGACTGATGACGACGGCCGCATTCGCCACCGACATGCTGTCAGGGGCACAGCGCCGCGCGTCCGTCACGACTTCCGGCTTCTACGCTGGACTCGCCTCTACGTCGCTGATGCTTGCGAGGATTCCGGTCGCTGGTCCTGCGATCGCCGGAATCACCGCTCTGGTCGGCACGCTTTGGGAAAGACTGACGCCAGGCAACAGCATTGCCGAGAAGTGGCAGCGGATGGCGAATGCGTTCTCTTCCGCTTTTGCTCCTGTTCGCCGCTGGTTTGCGAACTCCTGGGATGTCGCTTCGACGTACATGCAGCGAACCTACGATCGAGCGATGCGACTTGCCGAGCCAGTCGGCAGAATGTTCAATCAGCTGTACTCCTCAATGCAAAGAATCTACGAAAACGTCATGGGTCCGTTTTGGCGGGCCTGGGATCGGTTCATGGCTGGCGCTGCGAACAATCCACTATTCAGAATGTTTCGCGGCCTTTCCGGCAAGCTGAAGGAGATTTGGGATTTCTTCACCGACTTCGAGAAGCAATTCATCCTTCTCGACCTTGGAGCGACCGTCTTCTTCTCGCATCTTGCCGATGCGGCTGATGTCGGCGGCGCGGTCATCCGCAACCTCGGCAACAACTTCGAGATTTTCTTCAACAACATGGTGATGTTCGGCAACTGGATTCGAGATGGGCTTCCTGCCGCGTTCAACTATGCATTCGAAGTCATCACCAGCAAGTTAGGTCAAGTTACCGACAGCTTCAAATCCGCATGGGCTTTGATGCAGAGCCCGGTTCAGTCCTTCCGCGCTTCGCGGCAGATCGCCGGTGAAGCTGGCCCTGCCATCGTCGAAGCCGAAATGGCGGTTCAAACCGGGCAGAACACGCGAGAGCAAGCTGCCGCGAATCTGCGAAAGCTTCGTGAGAACGGTGCTACGGCGATCACGCAGGAGATCATCGAGAATTTCGAGAACGCGATGTTCGCCAACATCGTGCGGACGGCGAA
The DNA here is from genome assembly GCA_964390465.1 of uncultured Flavobacteriaceae bacterium. Taxonomy (GTDB): domain Bacteria; phylum Pseudomonadota; class Alphaproteobacteria; order Micropepsales; family Micropepsaceae; genus JADZAI01. Next base: position 62,160 of record CAYMIJ010000014.1, read on the forward strand.
TGCGCAAAACATCGCCAACCGCGAGCGCGAGCGGAGAGAACGGGCAGCAAGGGATCAGCTTCCAACGTGGAATTGGAGGCCGATGAATCCGATCTTCGGGTTGAACGAGGAGGAGCAGCAGCGAAGGCAGAAGAGAGAAGAGGAGCGGAAGAATGCTCCAAGGGAAGCGGCTTCCGCACTGGAAGGACTCCGCAGTCGTCGCGAAGAACGCCGCGTCGTCGAAATGTTCGCGTCGTTCGGACCAGCAGTCATGCCGATCTTCAACTCCGTATCTCGATTCGTTCAGAGGATTGTTCCGCCAGGCGGATTTGGCGCTGGCCGATCCATGCAAGAGGCTCAGTGGAGCGACCCGATGCAAGTCTGGATGGAAGCCCAGCGAAGGTCGTTCGGGCCAACCCGCGAGGAAACGATGGAGCAAATCCAGAACAACCAACTCTCCGAACAGGAGCGAATTCGCGAGAATACGGCAAACACAAACGCAACCTTGAACGCCTTCCTAAATCGGATCGGCCAGGCATTCTCACTCCCCGGAGGCCAGTAATGAGCGAGATCAGATCGACGGACGACATTCCGCTTTACAACGGAATCGCCACCTACCGGGACTCGATGACCGGCGACATCATCCTTCAGCAAGCGATTCCCGACATTCGCCGCGCACAAGCGGACGACGAGGAAATCGAACTTCTGACCGGCATCACAAACGGCACGACGCCGACACTGCCGCCGCCGTCCTTGGAGCTTCCGCCGCCCGACCCGATCGTCAGCGACGTTCCGTCGTTCACGAACGATCCGGCAGTGCTGGCCCGCCAGCGTTCGTGGGTGAACCGCTACAGGGGCGTCATCAAGGAGCTTGAGGGCTCGGGAGCCATCAATTTCACGAAGGAAGGCATCGTAGGGACGAGAATCTATCTCGTCCCGTTCGTGCTTCCCGACAGATACACCTACTACGACTTCGTTCAAGCGTTGCTCGGCTGGACCTACGTCGACGCCGCGAACAACACGGTCGCCATTCCGCCTGACGTGTTCAGCCGGGAAATGAACTGGCTCATCTGCCAGGAAGCCAGCGTCGAGCCGAGAATGCTCGCCGGAAACGAAGAGGCGCACGACAATCGCGTTCCGACGTGGCCGACTCTCCGCGAAATGGCCGCGAACGGATGCATGTTTCCGAACTACAACGCGCTGTGGACGGCGTTCCCGAACGGCACTGTCGAACCGATGTCGAGCGGGCCGCAGCCGCTTCTGCCTCGCGCGATGCACAAGCACGTCGCAATCACCGCGAAGTACGCGCCGTTTGACACCGAAGAAACGATTTCGATCAGCGGAAAAACCCTTAGCGTCCCCGGCGGCGCTTACGCTTTCACCAGTCCGGACGATCCGACCGCGACCGTCCCGGCCGCGAACGCAAGAGAAACCGTTCCCTACGACGTTCAGATTCCGTTCCCCTTCGAGGAACGGTCGATTCAGAAAAGACAGGTCTGGAACCCGAACTTCGCGCAGATTCGCGGCCTGATGGGGAAGGTCAACGCGAACTGGTTCATGGGGTATCCGCCGCGAACGATCCTCGTCATGGGATGCGAGGCTCATCGGACCTACGCGCCGAACGGAACGCGAACCTGGAACCTCAACTTCAAGCTGCTTTTCAACCCGAAGGAGCATGTTCGCATCTACAATCGGAAGACAACCCGATATGAATACATTCGCAGCGTGCAGACGGGCGAATTCCTTTTCCAAGAAACGGACATCAACGTAATCCATCTTTGGGTGTGAGATGATCCGCTTCCGAAGCAAACAGAAAAAACAGCGGCCAACCTCCGATCGCAGCTTCACGAAGTACGCGACCGGAGGTTCGGAATTTCAGTACATCTCCGGAATCTATTTTGGCGAGAACGAAAGCGACCGAAACGTCGTCATGGCCGTCGTCACAGACGACTCGGAGGGCGGATTCTTTCCCGGCCAGGTCGGGGAAACCAATCTGCATGACTGGCGAAACCTTTTCGAGTGCGAAATCTATTCGCCGAATTTCGACCGCCTGGACGTAGGCCGCGTCTATCCATGCGTCTACGACCGGCTGAACAGCGACGGCGTTCCGATCTATCGCGTCGTCTTTGCGGAAGCGGATCGCTTCGCGAGGATTACGTCGATCGCGAACATCGCCGGACGATCGGCCTTCGGGTGGAAGGAGATTTCGTATCGCATCGTCGATGG
>CAYMIJ010000015.1:0-54663 GCA_964390465.1 uncultured Flavobacteriaceae bacterium
TGGGTCAGCGCATCCTGCACACCAGCCATCAGCGAAACGCTCTTGGTGCCGAAGAACGAGACCGGCACGGCGAGGTTGTTGACGATGTGCAGCATCGCGATGGTCACGATGAAGGCAAGGTAGAACCAGTTGGCCACATAGATGTGGGGTTCCTTGCGCTGCCAGAGCGTGCCGACGAAAACCAGCAGATAAGCGACCCACACGATGGTCAGCCACAGGTCGGCGTACCATTCGGGCTCGGCATATTCGCGGCCCTGCGTCACGCCCATCAGATAACCAGTGGCAGCGATCAGAATGAACAGCTGATAGCCCCAGAACACGAACCACGGCAGCAGGCCGCCGAACAGCCGCGCCTTGCAGGTGCGCTGGACCACATAGAACGAGGTGGCAAGCAGCACGTTGCCACCAAAGGCGAAGATCACCGCCGAGGTGTGCAGTGGACGCAGGCGGCCGAAATTGGTGAAGGGCAGGTCAGGGAAATAGAGGAAATTGGGGAAAGCCAGCTGCAGCGCTATGATCAGGCCGACCAGAAACCCGGCAATACCCCAGAACATCGAGGCGATGACGCCATAACGCACGATCTGGTTGGCATAGACGCCCGTATCATCGAGCGGCAGGCCATCGGCATAGCGCCACAGCAGCCAGATAATGCCGAGCGCGAAGGCCCCGGCAAACACCCACATATGGGCCGCAAAATTGCCGTCGACGGCAAAGCGGGCACCCATGAAGGCAAGGATCGCCCCAAAGGCCAGCAGACCGCTGGTGGCGATGACATAGGGCGGAATCTTTCCGCCCGGCGTAGTAGCAGATGTCGTCACAGTATGGCCCCCCGAAGGCTCATGGACACAAGGCAGGACTCAAGGCTTTTCGCCCCTAACGCGTCTTGTGCGCTTTTTTCGCAGATGCGGAATTGATGTGAGTCAAGTTGATCTCGTCTCCCCCGCATGTGCCCCCAGCACACGAGTCCTTTGGTTGCAGAATCGTGTGTCATGCGCAAGACGTTGATGGCCTGAGAATGGATCGCACCATTCTTAATCTGGCGCGCTCTAGAGGCCGACCACACCCTCAGCCTGCCATTGCGCAAGCTCGGCCTCGCTCACCTGCAGCAGGGAACCCAGCACTGCCGCCGTGTGTTCGCCAACCCGGGGCGGCGCGCGGAAGGTCGCCGGTGCCGATAGGGACAGCTTCACCGGATTGCCGGGCTGGTCCAGCGTGCTGCCATCCGGCAATGGCACGGCGACTTTCATCGCGCGGGCGGCGGTCTGCGGCTCGTCGAACGCTTCGGGCAGTGTGTTGACCGGCGCTGCGGGAATGCGCGCGTCGGACAGCACTTTCAGCCAGTGTTCGCAGTCGTGCTTCAGGAAAGCCTGCTGCACCCGCCCTTCAATAAAGGCCTTGCGTGCATAGCGACCCGGTTGGGTCAGGAAGGCCGGGTCGCGCAGCTCGGCGTCGTCCAGAATCTCCACCAGCGAGGTCCAGAAGCCATCGGTGATGACGGCGATGATGACCGGACGGCTGGCTGTGCGGAAGGTGTTGTAGGGCACATGCACCATATGGCCATTGCCGGTGCGGACTATGGGCTTCGCTGACATCAGGCTCATCGTGCCGATATAGTTCAGCAGTGAAAGCTGGGCATCGAACATCGAAATATCGACATGCTGGCCCATGCCGGTCTGCGTTCGCGCCTGAAGCGCTGACAGCACACCGATGACTGCGAACAGCCCACCCGCCAGATCGCCAATCGGAATTCCGGCGCGCAGAAAATCGCCGCCTTCCTCGCCGGTCAGCGACATGCCGCCGCCCATGCCCTGTGCCACGAGGTCGAAGGCAGGCCACGCGCGATAGGGGCCTGTCTCGCCAAACCCCGACACGGCGCAGGTGATGATGCGCGGATTGATCGCCGCAAGCCGTGCATGATCGATACCCAGGCGCTCCAGCACCCCGACACCGAAATTGGAAACCACCACATCGGCATGGGCGGCGAGGCGATGAAACAGCCTGCGCCCGCTTTCGCTTTTCAGGTCCAGCGCCACGCTTTCCTTGTTGCGGCACAGGGTCAGCGCATAGGCTCCCATGCCTTCACGGGAATAGTCCGGGTCATGTTCCAGCAGGCGCCTTGTGCCTTCGCCTTTTCCCGGCGGCTCGATCTTGATTGTGCGTGCGCCAAGATCGGCCATCAGCATGGTGGCATAGGGACCGGACAGCATATGGGTGAGATCGAGGACAGTGACGCCCTCCAGCGCGCGCGGAGCCATCATGTGTGCGTCAGCGTTTCGGCGTGGGCGCAAGGAAGTCGCTGGCGCGGAAGCCTTCGGGCGCGGCGATTTCCACCACCGGATCGTCCTTGTCGTCATACTCCAACCGTAGAGCGCGGCTCATCACTGCGTGCATGTCATAAAGACAGGTCGTGTAGGTGAGTTCGAGAATCTGCGCGTCGTTGAGATGGGCTTTCAATGCCGTCATCACCGCCTCGCTCATCCGCCCGCGCATCAGCACCAGATGATCGACAAAGGCCAGCACCGTGCGTTCGCGCGCATCAAACAGTTCGCTCACCTGCCATTCCTTGATCGCGTCGATCTTGCTGTCAGCCATGCCAAGGCTGCGGCACGATTTGCAGTGCTGCGAATAGACGAACTGGCTGCCCACCAGCCATCCGGCGCGGGTCTGCCCCAGCTCGCGCAGGTCCGGCGGCAGAACACGCTTCGGGCTTTGATACAGGCGAAAGCCGCGCCCGGCATGATCGAGAATATCAGGCACCAGCGCGAACACCGTCCACCAGTTGCCGGGCGTGCCGGTTCTGGTGCCGGGCTGGGCTACCGGGTCACGGTCCGGCCCGAACAGCAGATCGTACCACGGTGTCACAACGGTTGAGTCCGCTTCGGCGCGCGGCACCTGACGCAGGCGTGGCATGGTTTGCTCCTGAAAATGTCGATACCCCGCACCATGGCATGGTCTGGCTTTTTTGAAAGCCTCGTGCCAGCAACATGGGCATGGGCCGCGCCATTACCATTGTTGAGGTTGGACCGCGCGACGGGCTTCAGAACGAATCCGTGCACCTGCCGCCAGAAGAACGCATCGCCTTCATCCAGCGGCTGGAAGCATGCGGCGTCCGGCGCATCGAGGCCGTCTCGTTCGTCAACGAACGGCGCGTGCCGCAGATGGCGGGCGCTGAGGCGGTCATGGCGGGCCTGCCGCGTGATGCGGGGCGTTCGCGCATTGGCCTGGTTCTCAATCACCGCGGCTGGGAGCGCGCGGTCGCCGCCGGGTGTGACGAGGTCAATCTGGTGATCTGCGCCAGCGATACGTTCGGCATCCGCAATCAGGGCGCGACACTGGCTGAACAGCTTGCGGCGCTGAAGGACATCACAGCACAAGCAAAGGCGGGTGGACCGCGCCTCAGCGTCACCATCTCGGTTGCCTTTGGTTGCCCGTTCGAGGGTGAGGTGCCTACCGAGCGTGTCACTGCCATCGCGGCGGCTTGTGCAGAAGCCGGCGTGACCGAACTGGCGCTGGCCGACACGATTGGCGTTGCTGACCCGTGGACCGTGCGCGCACTGTTTGATGCCGTGCGTGTGATCGCACCGGGCATGGCACTGCGTGCCCACTTCCACGACACGCGCAATACCGGCCTTGCCAATGCAGCCGCCGCACTCGATGCCGGGGTGGATACACTCGATGCCAGCTGCGGCGGCATTGGCGGATGTCCCTTCGCGCCCGGCGCGACCGGTAACATCGCTACCGAAGATCTCGTTTACATGGCTGAACGCGGTGGATTTTCAACCGGCATAAATCTGGACGCGATGATGGCCGCCGCCGAATGGATCGGCGCGAAACTGGGGCGGCCACATCCTTCCGCCATGACACGCGCCGGGGTTTTCCCGCGCCGGTGATTGGCGCATAAGCAACCCAAACCCCGCGTCCATCATCAGGAGCGCCTTTCATGCGCGAGATTCAGAATTATATTTCCGGCAAGGCCTTTGCCGGTTCAGGCAGCCGCTTCGGCGATGTCTTCAATCCCAACACCGGCAAGGTGCAGGCGCGCGTGCGCCTGGGTGGCCAGGCCGAACTGGAAGCCGCTGTTGCAGCAGCGCGTGCCGCACAACCGGCCTGGGCTGCGACCAATCCGCAGAAGCGCGCCCGCGTGATGTTCGATTTCAAGCGTCTGCTGGAAGACAATATGGAGGCGCTTGCCGAGATGCTGTCGTCCGAACACGGCAAGGTCATCGCTGATTCCAAAGGCGACATTCAGCGCGGACTTGAAGTCATCGAGTTCGCCTGCGGGGCGCCGCATCTGCTGAAAGGCGAATATACGAGCGCGGCAGGCACCGGCATCGATGTTTATTCCATGCGCGTGCCGCTGGGCATCGTTGCGGGTATCACGCCGTTCAACTTCCCAGCGATGATCCCGATGTGGATGTTCGGCCCGGCCATCGTCGCGGGCAACGCCTTCATCCTGAAACCGTCCGAGCGCGATCCCTCGCTGCCGGTACGGCTGGCTGAGCTGATGAAGGAGGCAGGCTTGCCCGACGGCATTCTCAATGTCGTGCATGGCGATAAGGAAGCGGTCGATGCCATTCTGGATCACCCCGACATCAAGGCGGTCAGCTTTGTCGGATCGTCCGATATCGCCCATTATGTCTATCAGCGCGGCGTCGCAGCGGGAAAGCGCGTGCAGGCGATGGGCGGGGCCAAGAACCACGGCATCGTGCTGCCCGATGCCGATCTCGACCAGACGGTTGCCGACATCGTGGGCGCGGCCTTTGGCTCGGCAGGCGAACGCTGCATGGCGCTGCCGGTCGTCGTGCCGGTCGGGGCAAAAACCGCCGACACGCTGCGCGAGAAATTCGTGAAGGCGATTGCCGGGTTGCGGGTTGGCGTTTCCACTGACAGGGACGCGCATTACGGCCCGGTCGTCACCGCCGCGCACCGCGCGAAAATCGAATCCTATATCGAGATGGGCGTGAAGGAAGGCGCGGAACTGGTGGTCGATGGCCGCGGCTTCCGGCTTCAGGGTCACGAGGACGGCTTCTTTGTCGGCCCCACTTTATTCGACCGCGTGACCCCGGCGATGAAGTCCTACACCGATGAAATCTTCGGGCCGGTCCTTCAGATGGTGCGTGCGGATAGTTTTGAGGACGCGCTCGCCCTGCCCACCAAGCATCAATACGGCAACGGCGTTGCCATCTTCACCCGCAATGGCGAAGCAGCGCGCGAGTTCGCGGCGCGCGTTGAGGTCGGCATGGTTGGCATCAATGTGCCGATCCCGGTGCCGCTCGCCTATCACACCTTTGGCGGCTGGAAGCGCAGCGCCTTCGGTGACGTGAACCAGCACGGGCCGGAAGGCTTCCGCTTCTTCACTAAGATCAAGACGGTGACGCAGCGCTGGCCGAGCGGCGGCCCCGTTGCGGACCAGAGCTTCGTCATCCCGACCATGAAGTGAGGCGCATCATGGCACACGTCGCATTCATCGGCCTTGGCAATATGGGCTCTGGCATGGCCGCCAATCTGGTGAAGGCCGGTCGTCAGGTCCATGCCTTCGATCTGTCGGCAGACGCGATGGCGAAAGCTGAAGCCGCCGGTGCAGTAAAGGCGGTCTCTGCCGCTGAAGCGGTCAAGGGCGCTGAGGCCGTCATCACCATGCTGCCAGCGGGCAGGCATGTGCAGGCTGTCTATGAAGGCGAGGTGTTCCCGAATGCGCGGGCGGACGCCATTCTCATCGACTGCTCCACCATCGATGTGGTGACGGCCAAGGCGGTTATCGCCGCCGGTGCAGCCAAAGGTTTCGCAATGGCCGATGCGCCGGTGTCGGGCGGGGTTGCGGCGGCCAATGGTGGCACGCTGACCTTCATGGCGGGCGGCACGGCGCAGGCCTTCGCGCAGGCCGAACCTTATCTTACGCAAATGGGCAAAGCCGTGATCCATGCGGGCGAGGCGGGCGCCGGTCAGGCTGCGAAAATCTGCAACAACATGCTGCTGGCCATCGGCATGATCGGCACCTGCGAGGCGTTCACGCTGGCCCAGAAGCTCGGCCTCAGCGCGCAGACCTTTTTTGACATTTCTTCGAAAGCATCGGGCCAGTCATGGTCGATGACCTCCTATTGTCCGGTGCCAGGGCCGGTGCCCAATGCGCCCTCGAACCGTGATTATGAAGGCGGCTTCGCATCGGCCCTGATGCTGAAAGATCTGAAACTCGCCATGGAAGCGGCGCAGAGCGTGGAGGCCAGCGTGCCGATGGGTGCACAGGCTGAAAGCCTTTATCAGATGTTCAATGCGCTTGGCGGTGCGGGCCGGGACTTTTCCGCCATCATCAAACTGCTGGACGGCAGCTGGGCCTCCAAGCCGTAACGTCACATGCGCGGTGCGCCCATCATAAATCTGTTGCGTTGATGCGCGTCCTCGCGGATCGTTTCCCATGTAACCGGCAAAGACCGGACATCGGGGAAACATCGCAGTGGCTCACATGACCGACAGTTCAGAGTCCGTCCCTGCCAGTGTGAACGCCAGATACCGCCGCTACGCGCTGGGCGTTCTGCTGGTTATCTACACGCTGAACTTTCTCGACCGGCAGATCATGAACACTCTGGCCGAGCCGATCAAACGTGAACTCGCACTCAGCGACACACAGCTTGGCCTGATGACCGGCCTTGCCTTCGCCCTGTTCTATACCGTGCTGGGCATTCCGATCGCCCGGTTGGCTGAACGCGCCAACCGGCCCTACATCATCGCCGGCGCGATCGCGGTGTGGAGCGGCTTCACCGTGCTGTGCGGCTATGCGCAGAACTTCGTTCAAATGGTTCTGGCCCGCATCGGCGTTGGTGTGGGCGAGGCAGGCTGCACGCCTGCCGCCCATTCGCTGATCTCGGATTATGTGCCAAAGGAAAAGCGCGCTTCGGCGATGGCCTTCTATTCACTGGGCACTCCGCTCGGCTCGCTGCTCGGCATGATCATGGGCGGAGTGATCGCCGATTTGTGGGGCTGGCGCACGGCGTTTCTGATCGCGGGTGTGCCCGGCATTCTGCTGGCGCTGGTGGCTGCCTCCACGCTCATTGAACCACGCCGCCGTCAGGCGATGCAGGCGGCAGCGGCCCGTCCCAAGGGGCCGACTTTTGCTGACGCTTTGAAGGAACTGCGTTCCAAGCGCACCTTCTGGTTCGTGGCGCTGGCCGCTTCGCTGAAAGCCTTTGTCGGTTATGGCTCGGCGGCGTTCATTGTCTCGTTCTTCCTGCGCAACCACATCGCGGAAATCACCGCGCTGGCCGCCAGCTACAACATGAAGCCGCTGGGCTTCACCACTACATTCCTGGGCCTGATCGGTGGCATCGCCGCGTTGTTTGGTACCTGGTTTGGTGGCTGGTTGTCAGATCGCTATGGCAACAGGGATCTGCGCTTCAACATGGGTATGCCAGCTCTTGCCACGCTCGTGGCGATTCCGTTTTCCATCGGCGGCCTGATGGCAGGCAATATGGTGCTGGCGGCCATCCTGCTGACCATCCCCTCGATCCTCTCATCGCTCTGGTACGGTCCTGTCTATTCAACGGCACAGGGTCTGGTGCGGCCTGAAACACGCGCCACGGCATCGGCGGTGCTGCTGTTCATCATCAATCTCATCGGCCTTGGCCTTGGCCCGCTCGGCATCGGCATCCTCAGCGACTTCTTCAGCAAGCAGATGGGCTATGGCGAAAATGAAGGTCTGCGCTGGGCGCTGGTGGTGTTTTACGCCTTCGGGCTGCTGGCCTTTGTGTTCTTCTGGCTGGCGCGCCGGACAATCCGCGAGGAAACGGTAAGCTGATGTCAGACCAGACCGCGCCTGCTCCGCCGCCCTTGTTCAGCACCGGGTATCAGCGTTATGCGATCATCACGCTGGTGCTGGTCTATTCGCTGAACTTCCTCGACCGGCAGATCATGAACACGCTGGCCGAGCCGATCCGCAACGAGCTGCATCTCGATGACGGACAGCTCGGCATGATGACGGGCTTGGCCTTTGCGCTGTTCTATACCTTCCTTGGTATCCCCCTCGCGCGGCTGGCCGAACGCGCCAACCGCCCATTCATCATCTCTGCTGCCATCGCAACATGGAGCGGGTTCACGGTGCTGTGTGGTTATGCGCAGAACTTCACCCAGATGATTCTGGCCCGCATCGGCGTTGGCGTTGGCGAGGCAGGCTGCACACCGCCCGCCCATTCGCTGATCTCTGACTATGTCCCGCCTGAAAAGCGTGCTTCGGCGCTGGCTCTTTATTCGGTTGGTATTCCGCTCGGCTCCCTGCTCGGCACTGCGGTGGGCGGCATCGCTGCGAATTTCTGGGGCTGGCGTGTGGCCTTCATCATCGCTGGTGCCCCCGGCATCATCATTGCGCTGATTGTCTTTCTGACCCTGAAAGAGCCGCGCCGTCATCATGCCGCGGCCACACATAGCCCTGGTATCGGCGAGGCGTTCAAGGCGATTGCGGGCAAGCCAACCTTCGCACTCATCGCGCTTGGCGCGGCGATGATGTCATTCGCGGGTTATGCGTCATCCGCTTTTTCCAATTCATATTACCTGCGCAATTTCGATGCGCAGCTGACAGAGCTTGGCGCCGTGTTCGGTCTCAAACCCATCGGTTTTCTTGGTCTTGTGTTTGGCACGATCAGCGGTGTGGCTGGCATATTCGGTACCATGGCGGGCGGTTGGCTGGCTGACCGTATTGGCAATGGCAATCTGCGGGTGCGGATGGTCGTGCCGGCTGTCGCGGCGCTGCTCGTCGTGCCTGTCGCCATTGCGGGTTATCTGATGACCGACGCCGTGCTGGCCTTTGTCCTGCTCCTGATCCCGACCGTTCTGGCCTCGATGTGGTACGGGCCGATCTACGCCACCAATCAGGGCCTCGTGCATCCGCGCACCCGCGCCACCGTTTCAGCGCTGCTGCTGTTCATCATCAACATCATTGGCCTTGCCCTTGGCCCGACCAGCGTTGGCTATCTCAGCAAGATGCTGACCGAAAGCTATGGCTATACGCCGGGCGAAGCGATCCGCTGGGCGCTGATCGCTTCAACCGCCTGCTTTGTCATTGCCGCCGGCCTTTTCTGGGCGGCGCGCCGCACGATCGAGCGCGACACGATGAGCTGAGGCCGTCAGGCGCATCCTGACGGCCTTAAGGCTATTACGCCTTTTTTGGGTGGTTCGACCCAAGGAAGCCGAACAGATGCCCGGCCACGTTCCGCATCTGGATCTGCTCCGATCCTTCGGTGATGCGATAACGGCGGTGATGGCGATAGATGTGCTCAAACGGCTTGTGGCGTGAATAGCCCATGCCGCCATGCACCTGCATCGCCCAGTCTGCCGCCTCACAGCAGAAACGGTTCGCCCAGTAATTGCACATCGACACCTTGTCAGACAGCTGGACCTGAATCTCCGGCCCCGTCATCTGGTCCATTTCCCAGGCCGTCTTCTGGATCAGCAGGCGCAGCATCTCGGCCTGCGTCATCAGTTCCACGGTTGGAAACTGGATCGCCTGATTGGTTGAAAGCTTCTTGCCGAACGGCGCGCGGGTATTGGCGTAATCGACGCTTTCATTCAGGCAGTAAACGCCAGCGCCCAGCGATGACGCCGCCTGACGGATGCGGTTCTCGTGCACGAAATGGCGGGCCAGCCGCAGGCCGTCATCGGGCGGGCCGAACAGCGCATTGGCCGGCACGCGCACATTGTTGAACGTCACATGGGCGTGGTCGGTCGGCATGTTGAAGGTCCAGTAATAGAACTCGACCTTCACGCCCGGCGCATCCATCGGCACCAGCAGGCACGAGATGCCTTTCGCATCGCCTGACTTGCCCGATGTGCGGCAGAACACCATGTCGTGGCTGGCGACATGCACGCCGGTGTTCCACATCTTCGCGCCGTTGATGACCCATTCATCGCCATCGCGCACGGCGGTGGTTTCCATCCATGTCGCATCTGATCCGTGATTGGGCTCGGTCAGGCCGAAGGCAGCGCGATGTGTGCCGGCCAGCATGCCCTTGATCCATTCCTCGCGCTGGTCCGGCGTGCCGAAATCGCGGAACATCAAGATCTGTGGGAAGTTGCCGACGATCGAGCTTTCGTTCTGCAGGTCATTGTGCAGGCCAAGCCCCTTGGCCGCGAGATGTTCGCGGATGATCGCCATGGCAAGGTTACCGATATCCTGCCCGCCATACTCTTTCGGCAGCGCAAGGCGCAGGAAGCCTGCCTTGTCGGCGCGGCGGCGCATCTCGCGCAGCAGGTTTTCCCATTCATGACGCGGCTTGCCGTCATTGTCCCAGTCGGTGCGGGCATGTTCGCGGCGATGATCGAAGAAGCGCTCGTTATCGTTCTCGCCCTGAAGCGGTTTGATCTCCGCCTCGATGAATGCGTCCATGCGGACGAGCAGGTCTTTGATGTGTGCGGGAATTGAAAAGTCCATGGCGGGGCCGTGTGGTGAAATTGCTGATGGCCACAGCTAAGCACCACATCGCCTGATGCGCCAGCTTCTATCCGAGACGACGCACCCGGATTGACGTTACAGAAATGTGCGCCAGCCCGGCACTCCACACCCGCAACTCCAGCGGCTCGGATGCAAAGGCTTCGGTGACTTCAAAGGCAAGCTCATAAGCGGGCTTCAGCTGAGCGCGGTTCACATGAAGCTGGGCAAAGAAGTGGCCGCTGGAGGCCACTTCCATGGCGATCAGCGGCTCGTGGGTTGCAGCCGCATCCTCTACCTTCACCTCGAACACCGCCGCATAGCGCCCCGCTGTCACCGGCCAATAGGGGCCAAAGACCATATGTCCCGCAACACGCGGGCGCGACACAACGGCCCTGCCTTCGCGTGACCCCGCATCACCCGACCGCAGAAACCGCGTCAGGTCAGCCCCGTCATCAAATCCTTCGGGCAGCGCGGGCAGAGCAGGCCGCTCGTCATTATCCCCCCCGGTAATCTCCAGACTCTGAATGACAAATCCGTTCGCGCCGAAAGCCCTGATGCGCAGCGTCCCTTCCGCCCACGGATCGTCGACGTCATCGGGCGACAGCGCGAAGGTCATCTCGCCGCCGCCAGACGCAATCGCGGCTGCAGAAAGCTTCCACACCTTGAAGGCCTTTGCCCGCCAGGTCAGTTCCAGCAGGGCGCATGTGTCATCGCTTTTACCGGCAGCACGCCCGCTCGTGCGGATGCGCAGGGTGTGGCGACCAGCGCCCAGCCTGAGCCCAGCGCTTTCAAAGACGGTGATGCCATCACTCGCGCCGGGCACATGAATGATGCCATCGGTCAGTGTTGCGGGCGCATGGACCAGCGCGCCGGGCATCAGATCCCGGCGCAGCGCACGGGTCGTGGCGTAGCCGTGACGCAGCCTCGTTGAAAAGGGTGTGATGGTCGCGGCCACACGGTCCGCGAAGAAATGTTCAAAACGTCCATGCACGCTGTCGATGGCGACGAACAGACGCGGGCTCTGGCCAGCGGCGATGCGCGCCTGCTCACCGCAAATCAGGCGCACGAATGCGCTGCCCAGTCGCCGTCTGGCCTCAGGCGGCATTTCACCTGTGCCTGACCAGCCGAAATCGAACACGAACACGCCGCCGGACTGCAAAGCCTTATCGGCCATGCTGGCCCAGACATCGGGCGGTGCATCGGCTGATGGCGCTTCAGGGGCGGATGCAAACCCCAGCCCGGCAAAGGCGGCAGCTGCGCGCGCGCGCATATCCTCTCGGAGGCCAAACCAGAAAAACCGAGTGGTGCGCGGCAGGCTCACGACCAGATCGGCCAGATAGGGCATCACATGGGCGGCATGGGTTTCAACCCGGCCATAGGTCTCGTGCGTGTAGAATGATTGATACGGCGCTGTTGCTGGCGGCCCGGACGCAGCCTTTATCGCGTTTTCAAAAACCGGCAGACGTTTGCCGCGCAGGCTGATTTCTTCGAGGGTCTCTCCCGCCAGCCCCCAATCCGCGCCATAGCCGCATGCGTCAGGTGTTTGCACGTTCCATACATACCGATACTGGTCGTTCTGCACCTGGTCCGGTTTGTGGGCCGCCGTCACTTCGCGGGTGTGGTCGCAGTGATAGGCAAACACATCTTCGTGCAGCGGCGTGATGTGGCCGAACAGAAGCTGCATGCGGCGCGCGATGTTTGCATCAACATGCCAGCCCATCACCATTGTTTCGTCGAACCCGCCAATCTGCTTCAGCGCCTGCGTGGGCATCAGCTGAAAATCGCCCGGCCCATCAAACAGGATATGCGGTGCGCCATAGACGATTTCATCGAGATGCAGCGCCCGGCCCAACCGCGCGAGTTCCGCGATGGCCGTATCAGGATCGGCCCGGTCGAAATCCTCCCACACGCTTTCGGGCACTTCGATGCGCGGTGTCTGATAGAACCCATCGCTCAGTCCTGCGACGAGCGCCTCCAGCGAACGGGTGCCACGCATCACGGGAATGATGTCGGTATTGGTGGACAGCACCCAGCGGTTGGCGGTGTTGACACGCCGCAGCGCGACATTGCGGGCCAGCGGCTCGATCACCTGCAACGGGCTTTGCCCCTTGCGCGCCTGATGCACCGATGGCCGCACCCGCAGGATGCGCAGATGGTTTTTGGTATGGGCGGTCAGTGTATCGCGGATGGCTTCTGGAAATGTCGGCAGCGTGTCGGGCGTTGCGTAGTCAACGAAAATGATCTCGCTGGTGCCGCTCAGATGCGCCGCGATGGCGTTCAGGCTCAGCGCCGCCCGCTTGTGCAGATTGTAGCCATACTGGTCGTTGCGGCCATAGACGATGACGGACAGCATTTCCGCACCCTATAGCGTTGAATAGATTTCAGCAGCCAGTTTCACGTCGTCGAAAATACGCGCCCGGCCATTCTTGATGACCATGGCGCGCGAACAGTTCTGCGCCACGAAATCTGGCGCATGGATCGCGACGATCATGGTGTGGTGTTTGCGCCGTTCAAACATCTCGTATTCGCATTTGCGCTGGAAGCGTCGGTCACCCACCGCCAGCACCTCATCAATCAGCAGGCATTCGAAGTCGATGGTCAGCGACAGCGCAAAGGCAAGGCGTGCGCGCATGCCGTTCGAATAATATTGCAGCGGCATATAGATGTCGCGGCCCAGCTCGGCGAAATCGGTAACCTGATCCAGCGTTTCGCGGAACGGCACGCGGTAGATTTCAGAAATGAACCGCACATTGTCATAGCCAGTCAGGTTCGGCTCGAAGCCGCCCTGCAGGGCCAGCGGCCATGATGTCTTCATGCCGACATACATGCTGCCAGATGTCGGGATTATCGCGCCGGCAATGATTTTGATCAGCGTCGATTTGCCGGCACCATTGCGCCCCATGATGGCGAATTTCTCGCCCGGCTCGATACGAAAAGAAATGTCGTCCAGCACGCGCTTGCGGCCATGCTCGCCCCTGTATTCGTGGACCAGTCCGATGGCCTCGATGGCGTGGCCGCGTGTGCCAAGGCGCGATGCTGCGCTGTGTGACGGCATTGTGTGCTGCTCAGCCGCCGCCGCGTTCACCGATGCACATCCCAGGTTTCGCTGGCATGTATTTCGGCTTCCTCAATCGCCATGCGGATCACATAGACGAGGAAGGCTGCGCCAGTCAGAAGCAGAGCCAGCCATAACAGCCGCGAAGGATAAACGGGTCTGTCAGGGGTCTGCGGTTCAACGATGCGCTCCAGATAAAGATCCTGCCGCGCAGAGCTGCGCCGCGCATCTTCCAGCGCGATCACGGCGGCGGCAAACAGTTTGCGCGCGAACAGCAATTCGATACTCAGCCGCTCGAATTCAGCGATGCGCGGGGCCAGCGAGCTGTCGCCGCCTGCCAGCCGTTTGCGCTCCTCGGCAATCTGGGCGTCCAGTGCGGCGATACGGTCTTTCAGTGTCTGCACGGCGGGGCTGGATGTCTGGCTGTTCTGCAGCGCGGTCAGCTGTGCCTCGGCTTCCGCCCGTTCGACGGCCAGTTGCCCGATGACCATGGATGCGGTCTTCACGGCAATCGCCGGATCGACCATTTCTTCGCGCTTGCGGAACGCGGTCAGCCTGTCCTGTGCTGCGATCACCTCTGCCTGTGCGCGCTCTGTTTCGGTCAGGGCGGTGGTGATGGCGTCTTCGCGTGATCGCCTGGACAGGCTGTTCACCTGTGATTCCGCGTCGTCCAGCAGGGCCCGTGCGATGGCATAGGCATCAGCGCCCCGAAAGGCCTGCACCTTAAGCGTGCCGATACCGCTGGACGTATCAAACGTGAAGTTCACCAGATCACGATAGCGTTGATAGCGCGCGACCGCCGAACTGCCAGAGAACAATCCGGGGAAGCTCCAGAACATGTCAGCTTCAGGCCGCGCCATCACCCCGGTGAGATCGGCGCTTTGCAGCAGGCGCGCCATGGCGTTTTCCGAGGTGAGATAGGCACCGACCAGATGCGTATCCTCAGCCGATGGACCGCCGCCGAGATTGACGGGCAGCATACTGCTCATATCCGGTAGGGTCATGGCGCTGGCGGGCTTTCTGACGACAAACCGTGCTTCCGCCTCATAACGGTCGCCTGCCAGCAGAACGAGATACATCGCCACGGCCAGGAACGGCACAAGCACCAGAAGGAGTGCGATGCGGGTTGGCTTGCGCAATCCCATCAGCAGCGCCTCGGCACGGTTCAGGTCAGCGGGCCATGCGCGCGCGCCCTTCTGGGCAGCATGCAAAGTCACACGCGGAACGGCAATCAGCGGGTCGTTAAACATGATGTCGCCGCGCCGCTTTCCCCATGTCAGAATGCGAACCGGAATCCGGCCATGACGAGATAGCCGCTGCTTCCATAAAGCCCATGGCCGGGATTGCGCATCCACATGCCACCGGCATGGAACGAGAAGCGCTCGTCCAGTGTTGCACTGTATTCGGCGTAGACATCCATCTCGCGTTGCGCCGGTGCCAGTCCAACAGGCGAGCCACCATAAATGTACTGATAGTCGCCGGGCGCGCGCACCAGAACCGATGAAGGCAGCGCAAGAACAGCCTGACCACCGGCCACAGCCAGCGGCTGGCTGATGCCCAATGTCAGGCGGCTGTCTTTCAGGGCGATGTCGTCGAAGCTCACATTCACGGCCCAGGCATCAGAACGCAGGCCACTGAACCGGCCGATCAATGCCGTCGCCCCCGTTTCCACATTCGTGTCGGCGAGGGTGTATGAAGCCGACAGTTCAACTTTATCAGCCAGTCGCGTGCGCAGGCTGACACGCGCGAAGCGGCTTTGGGCTGCGGTTCCAGATGAAAGGCTGCGATAGCTCGAACCCAGAAAGGCCCGCTCCTCATACACCGCGCCAAGGGTCAGGCCAAAATCGGCGAGGCCTGCCACGCTATAGGTCAGATCCGTCACCACACCATTCACCGGCGTTGCCGGGGTGAGGCGGAGATGCGGGGCGATCTCATCGCCGTTTTCAAGCGTGGTGAAAAACCCGGCCGTGGCGGTCAGACCGCCCGCGGCATAGCTGCCTGCAAACCAGGCCTGCCGGTCGCTTGCGAAACCCAGCAACGGCATATGCATGGCGCGTGCAGCCAAAGACGCTGTCTGGAAGTGCCCCGGCGTGGCGTTGAAGCCAAGACCTTCATTCATGCTGATGCCATAGCCGAGCCGCAGCGAAAATCCGCCGCCCATCGGGGCATTCAGCGCAAAGGCGCGGCGGGTGCGTGGGGCGCGTGCGAAGGCGTCATCGTCAGAACGCTGCGCATAGCTGGCGGCGAAGCCATTGGCCCCTGTGTTCACCGTGGCGCTGCGCTGGATGGCGTCGGCGGCCAGCATGTCGCTTAGTGCGCCGGTGTCAGGCTGCGCATCGAACAGGGCCGCAGCCGGTGCCTGGAATATGCCGCTCAGCATGTCGTTGAATAGGAAGCTCGCATTCTTCAGCGCGGATGCAGGCCCGATGGCACCGCCCAGAGTAATCTGACCCGTCAGATCATCCAGAGCGAGGCGGGCATTTGCTGCCGTCGTGACGGTGGTCGAGCCAACCGGCCGCAGCGCATTCTGCATGTTTGGAAAGCCGTGGCCCCAGATATCCGACACCTGATGGGTCACGGTACCAAGAGCATTCGTATAGGATGCAGTGGTGATGACCGACACGGTGCGGTTGTTCACGAAGAACGTATTGTCGGCCGTGTAGAGCAGGCGCGCGGCGAGATCGGCGGCGCTGGCACCGGGGAAGGCTTCGCGCAGCAGCGCGATCATGCCGGCGACTTCCGGTGTGGCCATTGAGGTGCCGGTCTTGGCATCGTAGGAGGCCGGGCCGGTATTGGACGCAGACCAAAGGCTGGTGCCATCCATCGTCAGGCAGAAATTGCGCGCCGATCCGCACTGCGCTGAATTGAGGAAGATGTTGCCTTCCTTCAATGTGCCGGTGTTGACGAAACCTGCGCCGAATACGCGCGATGACAGTCCCATCGATGAGCCATTCACGACCGCGATCCAGCCACCTTGAAGCTGCGGGAACAGAAGTGGCATACCGGCATCCAGGTCCATGTCGTTGAGGCCCGCCGTGCCGTTGGCCGTATCGTTCGCGCCATAGTTCGAATTGGCCCAAAGGATCACGCCGCCGGCATCCTGAAAGGCCCGCATGGAGGCGACGACATTGTTCCAGCTCAGTTCGGTGCCGCCACCGCGGACATTGGCCAGAGCCTGCGCACTGCTGATTCCGGCGGCATTGCGATAGGCAATCACGTTGGCGGCGGTCACGGCATAGAAGTCGCCGGTCTTGACCGGATGCCAGGGCGAGGTCTCATCCCCATCTGTTCCGAGCGAATAGGAGTTGCTCGAAACCATGACGCCGCGCACGGTGAACGAGTTGAAGGTGTTGATGAACTCCTGTGTCGTGCCGGGTGCCATTTCCAGGAAGATCGAGGCGCCATAGGCGATGCCATGCATCACAAGGCCATCGCGTTCGCCGGCCAGCAGGCCAGCGACATGCGTACCATGCGAATCATCAACGATGGCGCCGCCGTCATTCAGAACGGTCAGTTTGCCAAAGCCATCAAACTCCTGATGACCGGGCGTGCCGTTCACAAGGTTGAAGCCCACATCCGATATGCCGACCTTTACGCCAGCGCCGCTCAGGCCATAGCCATAGGCGACATGCACTTTCGCGCGCACGTAAGGATGGATGGCGCCTGTGGCATCCGACCCGTTCCCTGCAAGGGCGGTCCGGCTCGTTGTGTTGGTTACGCCGTTGAACTCTGCGTCCGTCAGAAATGATGCCGCGCGATTGGCATCAAGAGGCCGGGTTGTGGCCGGGAACACGGCAGACCCTGGGCCTGGCGTTGGTGTGGGTGTCGGCACTGGCGTTGGCGTGGGTGTCGGCACCGGCGTGGGCGTCGGGGCTGGCGTTGGCGTGGGCGTCGGGGCTGGTGTTGGTGTGGGCGTCGGGATTGGCGTTGGCACGGGCGTGGGTGCCGGGGTTGGCGCAGGTCCGTTTGTGTTGTTGTTACTACCCCCGCCACCGCCGCCTGCAGCAGCGGCGATGCCACCGGCCGCGGCAAGGCCGCCCAGAATGGCCATGGCATTGCCGCCTCCCCCTCCGCTCTCGGCTACAGTGCTTGTTGCAGTCTGTGCGGCCGCATCTCCAACAACCGCCATTTTTGATGGTGGCGAAAGCAGAGCCTGACGCACCGCGGCAGCATCTCCCTTGGCTGCTGACTGACCAATGCTCTGGCAATAGTCTTCAAACCCTTCGGCGCGTGCATTGATGGCCAGACCTTCAGCATGTGTCCGTATGATGGAGCATGCTTCAGCGGGGCCGGCCATGATCTGCTGAACCAGACCGTCAAGTGCAGCAGTCGCTGTGGCCTCCGACAAGAATAACGAGGCGGATTGCGCGCTGGCAGTGACCTGAACAGCCTGGGCGATCAACAGCGAAGCCGAGGCGGCTGAGGCCAGCAGCCGGTTCTTCATCTGTCGCTGAAAGAAAAGAACGCTCATCGATTTCTCCTGTCAGTCCCCTGTGATGCCAAGTCTGACACTTGGCTGCACGATACGCCCAAAGCCCTGAGCAATACGAAATCAATTTCAGTGATTCAGTAATAACGTGATTTGCTGTCGTTGGCGACAGGTTAGGTCGTGTTGCGATCAGGCAAATGCGATCATGTGGCCTGAATCAGGCGGCATCCTTCGTGCTGAAGGATTCGAAATAGCCTGTCTCACTTACAGGGCTGTCCAGCAGCGTCGGTCTGACAGAAACTGAAAGCTTGGCGCTGCTCAGGAAGATGGCGAAGGCACTGCACGACATGGGCGCGTGATAGTAAAAGCCCTGCGCTGTCATGGGGCCGAGCTTGTTGAGCAGCTGTTCCTGGCGCGCGGTTTCCACGCCTTCTGCCACCACACGCATGCCCTTCTTCCGGGCGAGGTCGTAAATGCCTTCGACCATGGCGTATTCCTCGCCATCATCGGGCAGTCTGGCGATGACAGACTGCGACAGCTTCACCTCAGTGAATGGGAGGTCACGCAGATGGGTCAGCGACGCAAGCCCGGTGCCGAAGTCATCGAGTGAAAGCTCGAAGCCCATGTCTCTGAGGCCACTCAGCACAAGCGGGATATCTTCTGTACCCCGGCCCACAAGGGCATTTTCAGAAATTTCCAGCACCAGATGGCCGTTATCGCCCGATGGCGAAGCGACCACCTCCAGCTCCTGCAACAGTGAAAACAGATTCTTGATCTGGGTGGGGTGCAGGTTCAGCCCGATGCGGGGCAGGCAACCGAACTCTGTGTGCAGAGCGTGCATGTCGGCGGCCAACCGTTTGAGTATATGCTTGCACAGGATACTCAGCAGGCCGCTGTCTTCGGCCAGGCCAAACAGCTGCATGGGCTGCACAACATGGCCCTGGGGGTGCTGCCAGCGGACCAGTGCCTCTGCACCGACGACCCGCCCTGTGCTCATGTCGATCTGGGGCTGGTATTGCATGAAGACCGTATCGCTCGCGAGCGCTTCGGACAGCAGCCGGCCTTCCTTCGCCGCGTCAGCGATGGCCTGTTTGCCAGCCGCGTCGAACAGTCCCAATTTGCCGCGCCCTGTGGCCTTGGCGGCCAGCAGCGCATGATCGGCATACGCCATGAGATCGCGTCCGCTTGTGGCATGGTGAGGGCCATAAGAGAGGCCGATGGAACAGCCTGGCCGGAATGTGTCAGTTCCAATGACCAGTGGTTCGGCGATGCGTTCGATCAGGCGGTGGCCGGTCTGGATGGCCAGCGAGAGGGGCACGGTTGTATTGCCACACACGGCAAACTCATCGCCGCCCAGTCGGGAAACGACCCAGCCTTCGGGTACACTGGCGGCCATGCGGGTGGCGATCTCGCGCAGATACACATCGCCCGTATCGTGACCGTGCAGATCGTTGACCGCCTTGAAATGGTCAAGGTCAATCAGAAACACCGGCAGCACATGATGCGAGATGTCAGGCATCGCATCGAGTGCCTTCTGCAGATGGGTTGCAAAGGCCCTGCGGTTGGGCAGGCTCGTCACGATGTCGGATTGCGCCATCTGCTCGATCTCGTGATGGGCGCGGGTCAGATCATCCATATGGGCGCGCATCGCACGGGCCGCCTGCTCGGCTTCGGTCAGCAGCCGGGAATGGCCCATCGAGAACAGCATGAGATTGGCGGCGAAGACCGCGATGCAGGCCGCCAGCAGCCAACCGTGCGGTATCTCGCTGATCAGACAGGTGATGACCAGGGGCGCGAGTATGCTGATCATATAGCCAAAGCAGATGACCGGGATCGGTGACAGCATGACAGCGCCACCGGCAACCATGCCGGCGGTTACAGCGAAGGGCACCGGCTGATAGATTTCAGGCACATAGTTCTGGCAATAGATGGTGAAGAACGACCAGGGCAGGGCCACCAATATGGCGCGCGCAATCACGAAGGGCTTGGTGCTTAATACCGCGTGATGCGAGCCAGCGCCGCGCCAGATCGCCGGGGTTGAAAGCGCGAGCGTGAAGCCGACCCAGACGATGAGCATCAAAGGCTCGGCGACATTATCCTGCAGGGCCAGCACACAGGCCAGCACGCTGACGATCTGTGCGAACGCGGTGGCCCGCATGGCCTTTTCAATGCGCGCGATCCGGTCTGCGGTTGCACCCCGGCCGAGAAAGACATCAAAAAACGAGGCCTTATTCTCTTGCTTGTACTGGTGCTTGTACTGAGCCGTTGCAGCCTGCTCCCTCTGTTCAGCCGGATGCGTCATGCCCGCGCCATATGCCTTCTGCGAAATTCCTCCCTATTCTTCAGGAAACCGGCAAAAAAAGTGATAATAACACAGCCATTTATGGCCTCCCGCACGAGATTTTCGATGAAATTGTCAGCCCTGATGCTCCTGATCTGCCCGTTGCTGTGTGTGGCGAGCTGCGCCCAGCCTGCGGGAGCGGCCCTGCGCCCCCTCCCGCACGTTGTGATTGAAACCAGTGTCGGTGACATTGAACTGGTTATCGAAACAGAAAAAGCCCCGATTTCTGCGGCTAATTTCCTCAGTTATGTCGATGGCGGAACCTATGCAGGCGGCAGTTTTTACCGCACGGTCAGGCCCGGTAACGATAACAGCACCACGCACATCCAGGTTATTCAGGGCGGGCTGGGGCTGACGGCCGAGGCGGACGGCAAGGGCATTGCCCACGAAGACACCCGGATGACCGGCCTCACTCACAGTGACGGCGCGATCTCATTGGCCCGCGATGCCCCCGGCACGGCAAGCTCGGAGTTCTTCATTTGCATTGGCGAGAACGGCCCGGCCCTTGATGCAGGCGGTGGGCGCAACAAGGATGGTGCCGGGTTTGCCGTTTTTGGCCATGTGGTGCGGGGCATGGAGGTGGTGCGCGCCATTCAGGCGATGCGGGCCGACGGGCCAAGCCCTGACCCCTATATGAACAACCAGATCCTCAATCCCCCGGTCACGATCACCGGGATGCGTCGGCTTTAGCTCGTCCTTGATCGGCCAAGAACCGATGGCCTGAAAATTCAGGCGCGATGAGCTTGAAAGACCGCGCCAACACCCCCATCTGCGCATCGCGGACCGGGCCCCTCTGGCAGCCATTGGCTGTGATGTCGGATCGCTGAACGGGGTCTGCACTTGCTCAACATCGGGCAAGAGCCTGCCCCTTGGCGCAAATGGCAGAGGGGCCGATGGACTTTCTTTATGATCTCGTGATGGGCCAGCCGCTCTGGATGTGGCAGGTTTTCTTCCTGCTGGTCGTCAGCCTGCTCACGGTCGATCTTGGCCTGCTGCATAAAGGCCAGCGTGAAATCGGCGTGCGCGAAAGCCTGTGGCTTTCTGCCGGTTATATCATCATGGGGCTCGCCTTTGGCGGCTTCGTGTGGTGGCAGTCCGGCCCGCAGCCCGCCATCGAATATGTCACCGGTTTCGTGGTCGAAAAAAGTCTGGCGATGGACAACGTTTTCGTCATCGCCATGATTTTCGGCTTCTTTGCCATCCCGCCGAAATATCAGCACCGGGTTCTGTTCTGGGGCATTCTGGGGGTGATCGTTCTGCGCGCCATCATGATCGCGGCAGGCGCCACGCTGGTGCAGGAGTTTTCCTGGGTTCTTTATCTCTTTGCCGGCTTCCTCATCCTCACCGGCATCAAGATGCTCTGGTGGGGCGGCGAACATAAAGATCTCAGCACCAATCCGTTGCTGACCTTTCTGCGCCGCCGCCTGCCGGTGACAGACGCACTGCATGGCGAACGGTTCTTCGTGCGCGGGAAGGATCCGCGTTCAGGCGTCGTCCAAACCTTCGTGACGCCGCTGTTTCTGGCGCTCCTGCTGATCGAGGTGGCCGATGTGATTTTTGCGGTCGATTCAGTCCCGGCGATTTTCGCGATCACCACAGACCCGTATATCGTCTACACCTCGAACATCTTTGCCATACTTGGGCTGCGTGCGCTCTATTTCGCGCTCGCCGCAGTCATCCATCGCTTCGCCTATCTCAAACAGGCGCTGGCTGTTCTGCTGATCTTTATTGGCGGCAAGATTTTCATCGCCGATCTGTTCGGCTGGGCGAAGTTCCCGCCCGCACTCTCGCTCAGCATCACCTTTGCCATTCTCGCGGCGGGCGTCCTCTATTCGCTGTGGCGCACCCGCACTCCTCAGCCCACCCCCCAATCGTGAAAGGACACATCCATGCCCTTGCTTGTTTGCCCCAATGATAACACCGCGATGCAGGTTTCTCAGCGTGAAGGTGTCGAGTTCGACTTCTGCCCATCATGTCGCGGTGTCTGGCTTGATCGCGGCGAATTGGAAAAGCTGATGGGGCTTTCCGCACACCGCGCGCCAGAACGGCGCGATGAGCGCGACGGACGTGACGAGCGCAGTTACGACCGTGACCGGGCCGAGCGCCGCGCACGATATGACGACGACGATGATGATCGTCGTGGCGGCTATGGCGCGCCCCGCAAAAAGGGATTCAGCCTTTTCGACATTTTTGACTGAACGAGGATCACGACACGATGATCGCTCTGCTTCTTGCCATTCTCTGGTCTGCCATTGTCTGGGGGCTCTACGCCCTGGCCGGTGGATTGGGCAGCCTGCTGGCACCTGCGGCAGGCTGGCTGACTGCCAACCCGGATATCGCGCTCTGGGTCAGCCCCGTTCTCGGCGTGCTGAAAGGCCTCGGCACGGTTGCTGTCACCCTCATCTGGGTGGCCGGTCTCATCATCATCGTTTTGGGGCGCTCGCTTTTCCGGGGCATGGGCCTGCGCCGTGTCCGGCGAGACCATTTCGAAGCCCCGGATAGCTTGCGCGACCGCGATGACCGAGAGCGTCCGCGCCGCGCCCGCCGGTCGTATGAACGGCGCGATGACGATGATGATTATGACGACGATGACGATGACGATGACGATGATGACGATGACGATCGGGACCGGCGCAGGGCGCGCCATGGTCGCCGCAAACGCCTGTGGCAGAGGCCAGACTGGGATCACTGAGCGCGGAAGAAACAGGCATGGCTGATTATCTGGCCTGAAGCAGGCCGAGGCAGGGGGCTGCGTGCCCCTATCGCCCACGATGCGTTTCCCTTCCATTGCGGTGTGCGAGTCTGGTTGACTAAGGGGTAAGGGGTGCCTAAGAGGCGCACCGAAAAGTGAAAACAGCCGGGTGCGGATACGCTTCCGTTCTCCGGCGAAGGGTGCGAGGGTCGGCTTTTACCCGCGCACGGGGTGTTGGGAGAGCATGCTGGGTTACATCATCAGGCGCCTTCTGGGCGCAATCCCTACGCTTTTTATCATCGTCGCGGCCACTTTCTTCCTGATGCGTCTTGCACCGGGCGGCCCGTTCGATGGCGAGCGCCGTCTCCCGCCCGAAATCGAAAAGAACATCAAGGCGGCCTATCATCTCGACAAGCCGGTCATCGAGCAGTTCGGCATCTATGTCACGAACATCGTGACGAAGGGCGATTTCGGCCCCTCGTTCAAGAACAAGGACTTCACCGTTTCCGAACTGATTGGCCTTGGGGCGCCGGTCAGCCTGAAACTGGGCCTGTTTGCCATCATCATCGCCGTGATGATCGGCGGCTTTCTGGGTATCACCGCCGCGCTGAAGCAGAACACGGCGACCGATTATTCCGTCATGTCGATTGCCATGACCGGCATCACCATCCCGACCTTTGTGACGGCGCCGTTCCTGACCCTGATGCTGGGGGTCTATGCCGGATGGCTGCCGGTCGCCGGTTATAATGACGGCCACTGGAAGAACCTGATCCTTCCCGTCACCGTGCTGGCGCTGCCGCAGATCGCCATCATCTCGCGTCTGGTGCGCGGCTCGATGATCGAGGTGCTGCGCTCCAACTTCATTCGCACGGCCCGCGCCAAGGGCCTCACGGATGGGCAGATCGTGTGGCGTCACGCACTGCGCGCCGGGCTGTTGCCGCTCGTCTCTTATCTTGGCCCGGCCATTGCCGGCCTTGCCACCGGCTCGCTGGTGGTTGAGCAGATTTTTGGACTGCCCGGCATCGGGCGCTATTTCGTGCAAGGGGCGCTCAACCGCGACTACACGCTCGTGATGGGCGTGGTCATTCTCTATGCGACGCTCATCATCGTTCTCAATCTGGTGGCCGACATCATGTATCGCGTCCTTGATCCGCGCGTGAGGCTGGGCTGATGGTCAATCCGCTTTCCGAGCAGGACAAGCTCGACGCCATGACCGCCGCGCAGGAGGTCAAGGGCCGTAGTCTTTGGCAGGACGCCCGCCGGCGTCTGTTCCGTAACAAGGCCGCCGTGGTGTCTATGGTGATCCTGGGCGCCATCGTGCTTCTGGCGATCTTCGCGCCGATGCTGTCGATCCACCCCTATGACCGTCAGGACTATAATCAGGTCGGCTGCCCGCCCTCGTTCATGATCGACATGAACCGGCTGGATGATCCGGCCTATATGGACGCTTCACCTGATGCCCAGATCTGCGGTCAGGGCATCAAGACCTCGTTCGAGACGGCACAGAGCGACTGGAACACCTATTGCGGTGAAGGTGCTGCGGCAGGTCTGACGCCGCCGCCGGAAGTCAACTGCACCCGCAAGCCGACACTTGACGACTACAAGCATTTCCTTGGCACGGACGCGGTTGGCCGCGATCTTTGGGTGCGTATTCTGTATGGCGCGCGCGTGTCCATGGCGGTCGGCATCGTGGCGACGATGGTGGCCCTGCTCATCGGCGTCATCTATGGCGCGACGGCGGGCTATATTGGCGGGCGCGTCGATAATCTGATGATGCGCTTCGTCGATGTCATGTATGCGCTGCCGTTTATTTTCTTCGTCATCATCCTGATGACCGTGACGGCGGATATTCCCTTCTTCAAGGATCCGATGAACCGCTTCATCCTGATCTTCGCTGCCATCGGCGCGGTGGAATGGCTGACCATGGCGCGTATCGTGCGCGGCCAGACCCTGTCGATCCGCCGCAAGGAGTTCGTGGAAGCGGCGGTTGCCTCTGGTGTCTCCAACTGGAAGATCATCACGCGGCACATCATTCCCAACGTCATCGGTCCGGTCATCGTCTTCGTGACACTCACCATCCCCGCCATCATTCTGGCTGAAAGCTTCCTCTCATTCCTTGGTCTCGGCGTGCAGGAACCGCTCACCTCATGGGGTGTGCTGATTTCGGAAGGCGCGAACGAGATGGAAACCAAGCCCTGGCTGCTCATCTTCCCGGCTGTGATGATGGCCGTCACGCTGTTCTGCTTCAACTTCATCGGCGACGGTCTGCGCGACGCGCTTGACCCGAAGGATCGCTGAGCCATGACGAACGCCATGTCCTCAGAACCCATTCTTCAGGTCAGCGACCTCAACGTCCGTTTCGGCACGCCCGACGGCGTTGTCCATGCCGTGAAAGGCGTCAATCTTCACATCGCCAAGGGCGAAGTCGTCGGCATTGTCGGCGAATCTGGTTCGGGCAAGAGCCAGCTCTTCATGGCCGCCATTGGACTGCTCGCCAGCAATGGCACGACGTCAGGCTCTGTGAAGTTCAAGGGTCAGGAACTGATCGGTGCGCCGGCGAAGTTTATGCGTTCGCTGCGCGGCTCGCATATCAGTGTCATCTTCCAGGATCCGCTGACCTCGCTCACACCGCACATGAAAGTCGGTCAGCAGATCATGGAGATCCTGACCACGCACAAGCATATCAGCCGCGCCGAGGCGCAGAAGCGTGCGCTCGACATGCTTGAAATGGTGCGCATCCCGGAAGCGCGCCGCCGCATGAACCAGTTCCCGCACGAATTGTCGGGCGGCATGCGCCAGCGCGTGATGATCGCGATGGCCACCGCCTGCCAGCCCGATCTGCTGATCGCCGACGAACCAACCACGGCGCTCGACGTGACCGTGCAGGCGCAGGTGCTTGAGATCATGCGCGACCTGACAAAGGAACTCGGCACCTCGATCGCCCTCATCAGCCACGACATGGGCGTCATCGCCTCGATGTGCGATCGTGTGCAGGTGATGCGCTATGGTGAGTTTGTCGAAGAAGGTCCGGTCGATCAGATCTTCTACAAGCCAACGCATAATTACACGCAGATGCTGCTCGATGCCGTGCCGCGTCTCGATCAGCCCGACAAGCCGGGCCATCCGAACCTGCCCGCCATCACCGACTGGGAAGCACGCGACACATTGATTGAGGCGCGGGACGTGAAAGTTCATTTCCCCATCAATGTGGGTGGTGGACTGTTCGGCAAGGTCAGGCCGCTGAAGGCGGTGAACGGCGTGTCGTTCACGCTGAAGAAGGGCGAAACGCTGGGCGTTGTGGGTGAGTCGGGCTGCGGCAAATCGACGCTCGCCCGCGCCGTGCTGCAACTCGTCGAGCCGCGCGAAGGCTCGGTCGTCTGGCTCGGCTCAAAAGATCTGATGAAGACGCATGGCGAAGAACTGCGCCGTATGCGCAAGGATCTCCAGATCGTCTTTCAGGATCCGCTCGCCTCGCTCGATCCGCGCATGCCGATCGGCAAGTCGATCGCCGAACCGCTGATCACGCAGGAACCGCATCTCACCAGTGATGAGGTGCGCAACCGCGTGAAGGACATGATGAAAAAGGTCGGGCTCGACCCATCATGGATCAACCGTTATCCGCACGAGTTTTCCGGCGGTCAGAACCAGCGCGTCGGCATTGCCCGCGCGATGATCGTGCGCCCGCAGCTTGTCATCTGCGACGAGGCAGTGTCGGCGCTCGATGTGTCGATCCAGCGCCAGATCGTCGATCTGCTGATGAAGCTGCAGGCCGAGTTCGGCATGAGCATGATGTTCATCAGCCACGACCTTTCGGTGGTGCGCCAGATCTCGCACCGCATCATGGTGCTCTATCTCGGCCGCATGGTCGAACTCGCCGGACGCGACGCGATCTATCAGAACCCGCTGCATCCCTACACGCGCGGGCTGATTTCGGCGGTGCCGCTGCCTGACCCGAAGCTGGAACGGGCGCGCACCCGCGTGCGGCTGCATGGCGATCTGCCATCACCGCTCGACAGCCGCGCCTCGCTCACCTTCCTGAAGTCGAAGCTCGTCGATGATCCGGATGCGGAACAGTATGTCCCGCTGATGATCGAGGCCGAACCCGGCCACTGGGTCGCCGAACACGACCCGGTCTGAGATCGCGGCCGTCATTTTTCTGCGCTTGCCGTTACGCCATGGCTTTCCATGAACGGCAAGCCGCGCCACAGTTGCGGCAACATCATCGCAGGATTTCCCATGTCGCTCCCTGATTTTCTCAAAGGACGCCTCGCGCTTCCGGTGGTCGGCTCGCCACTGTTCATCGTCTCGGGGCCGGAACTCGTCATCGCCCAGTGCAAGGCGGGGGTCATCGGCTCATTCCCGGCGCTGAATGCGCGGCCCGCCCCGGTGCTGGGCGAATGGCTGAAGCGCATCAAGGGCGAGCTGGCCGACTGGGAAGCGAAAACCGGAAAGAAGGCCGCGCCCTTCGCAGTCAACCAGATCTGCCATTCCTCGAACGACCGGCTTGAACACGACGTCAACACCTGCGCCGAACACGGTGTTGAAATCACCATCACCTCGCTGCGGGCGCCGGCCTTTGTGGTGGAAAACATGCACAAAGCGGGCGGCGTCGTCTGGCACGATGTCATCAATCTGCGTCATGCGAAGAAGGCGGCGGAAGAAGGCGTTGATGGCCTCATCCTCGTCTGCACGGGCGCGGGCGGACATGCCGGCACGCTTTCACCATTTGCGCTGGTCCCGGAAGTGCGCGCCTGGTTCAAGGGCACGATCCTCCTCTCGGGCTCCATTGCCGATGGCCGCTCGGTCTATGCGGCGCAGGCGCTGGGGGCAGACCTCGCCTATATCGGCACGCGCTTCATCGCCACGCAGGAAGCGAACGCCGTGGACGATTACAAGAAGGCGATCATCAGCGCCTCGGCCGATGACATCGTCTATTCCAATCTCTTCACCGGCGTGCATGGCAATTATCTGGGGCCATCGATTGCCGCCGCTGGCCTTGACCCAAAAAACCTGCCGGAATCCGACAAGTCGAAAATGAATTTCGGCTCCGGCGGCAATACCGACAAGAAGGCATGGAAAGACATCTGGGGCGCCGGGCAGGGCGTTGGTCAGGTTCATTCAGCGCCTGCGGTCGCTGACCTCATCGCCGAACTCAAGGCCCAGTACGACGCGGCCCGCAACGCCACCGGCACCGCCGCCTCACCCTTCGCGTAACCCCGCACTTTCCTCGCCTCTTTGCGGGGGAATGATGCTGGTGCCTATCAACAGACCCAGACCTCTTTCCTCCCCTGCGAAGCGGGGGAGGTGTCCAGCACGAAGCTGGACGGAGGGGGCGTTCATCCACCGCCCTCGCTCTCACACGCGCACTGTCATGGTCGGTCGAAGTATGCGCGAGCGTGTTCGCGGCGGACGACCGTCCATGCCTTGATGCTTTCAGTCATGCCGTGCCCCCACGGCTTACCGTTTTAGTCGTCTACTTTATTTGGGCGGCGGGAGTATGTCCCACCGATCACGATAGGTTAGCCAGCGAGCGCAAACTTCGGGATGAGCGCCTGACAGTTTCGTGAACTTGACACGGGATGGGCCACTCGTGGACTTAGGGGTGCCATCGCGCTTGGGCGTGCTGCGATAAACGCGATTAATGAGGGCAACATCCTCGCGCACCATAGCTGCTGGCAGAATCATAAGCTGATGCGTGGCAGCACTCATCTCGAGGTTGTCACGCTTCTCAAATGGTAGAAAGGCAAACATGAAATCACTGTCGGCAAGGTTGGCGATGGTTGTTTCCCTTCCAACTGATACTTCATTTGGCGTCGAGCTGGTTTTGACGCTGATGCAGAAGTGCCGGATAGCTTCAACCTCGATATCCACACGATGATGATTTCTGCGCAGAAGACGTGCTCGGTAGCCTCTAGCCAGAAGAAGCTGGAGCGCGTAGCGCTCTCCGGCATCTCCAACTTCCTTGCGTGAGCCGGTCATGGCGTGTCCTGCGCGGTGATCCCTGACTGTCCCGAGTCATGTTCTTTCGGTGCCACTCTCAACACCCGCAATTCATTCCTCGCTTTTTGCAAAGCGGTCTGAATATCAGCTCTGAGGCCTGATACGGATGCTATGACGTTGCCAGAAATGAACAGTGCAGCCCCGATAATCGCCCAAATTTCTCGGTCGCTGACCCGCCCAATATTTATGACATCGCCGTAGCCGGGCGAGAGATCATACTTTTGGCTTCCAGCGCACACAAAAGCGCCAGCCAGTATTAGAATATATCCAAGTGCGCGTGTGTCGAAAAATGGAGTCGACGCGAAGTCTGGCCCTTCCCGCCGCACTTCCGCGTTCTCTGTTGATTTTGAACCGACAGGGGCGTCTTTCTCTGCGTCATCCAATTGCTTCTCCATTCGGGCTATTTCCGAACCACGATAGGTGTCTCAGTGCGTGTGTCGACAAGGTATGTGACCGTATCGCTGCCCCCTCGGTATTCGACGCACACGACCTCAAACACACTTTGACCATCGCCAATTTTCAGAGGCGCTACGGACAGAACCTTGGCGCACAGATTGCCTGACTGGTTTATGGCAAGCGCGATCATTTCGCCGTTCCCGTCCGCACTGACAGGGTTCAATGCAGAAAAGCTGCATATCGCGGCAACCAAAATGGCTCTCCTCAGTCTGGACTGGGTCCGTCCCGATTGGCTTTGGCTTATGCTGTTCTGTCGATGCATCATCGAGTTATCCCGTTTAAAGGTTGCTTTGGCTTGTTGTTGAGCTTGTAGTGAGGATTGTATCATCTTCTTACGTCAGAATCGGACGTATTGGATTTGAGGCATCATGCGGCACGATAAGGCAGCGAATCTTCTGCGTATGGCGCAGATGCTGGCGTCATCGGCCTCCGGGCTGACACTGGATGAACTGGCCGCGCGTCTTGATCTCAAACGCCGCACGGTGGAGCGTATGCGCGATGCCCTGCGCGACGTGTTCCCGCAGCTGGACTGGCGCGATGACGAGGAGGGGAAGCGCTGTTTTTTCCTGCCTCACAGCGCGCCCTTCGTTCTTGCCCCGCAACCGGCTGAACTGGCCGAGTTGCAGCTGGCGGTGCGCGCGCTGCGGCGGGCGCATCAGCCGGTCAGGGCTGAAAGGCTCGAAGCCCTGCTGTATAAAGTCTCAGCTGCCGTCCGCCCTGCAGAACGGCGCAGGCTCGATGTGGATGCTGACGTGCTGTTTCATGCGGAAGCGGCTGTTGTGCCGGTCGGGCCGGGACCACTCAGCGACCCCGCTATGCTGGATGTGATCCGTCATGCGCTTCAGGCGGGCACGAAGCTGCAGTTTCGCTATGAACCGCGTCTGGGGCATCGTCGACACGTCACGCTCTCACCGCTCGGATTGCTGGCCGGGCGGCGCACGCAGCTGGTCGGGCTGGCGGGCCGCGCGAAAAAACCTTCCCAGTATCGCCTTGACCGTATCTTCGCGCTGACACCTCTCAACACGCCGTCTGCTTCACTGCCAGACTTCGACATGCATGCCTATGCCGCGCAGTCCTTCGGTGTCGCACATGACGACATGGAAGATGTCATCATCCGCTTTGATCGCAAGGCGGCGCCAGATGCCGGCAACTGGCGCTTCCATCCGAACCAGATCATCACTGCGGAAGTTGATGGCCGTGTGCGCGTGCAGTTCCGTGCATCGGGAATGCTGGAACTTGCATGGCATCTGTTTTCATGGGGGCCGAATTTCGAGATCATCGCGCCGGAGCGGCTGAAGCGCATCATGCGTGGCGAGCTGGTGCGGGCGCTTGAACGACATGCGCCGCGCTCCGTGCGACCTGCGGCGCTTCATGCTTTCGCGCCGCCCGGCACAACATGGGAAAGCTATGGCGGCGGCACCGGCCAGCCCTGACACGCAGCCGCCAGCACCTGTTCAACACACGCTGAAACAGTATGCCCCGCCGTGTCGATCACGACATGCGGCCCGGTCCACGGTTCAAACACACGCGCCTCAACCTCAGCCCATGTCACCGGCTTCAGCCCCTTGATGTCATCGGCGCGCGTTTCCAGCCTCTCGCGATGCATGGCGGCGTCTGTGCAGACCACATGCACGTCGATGAACGGCACACCGATGCTGAGGCCCACATCGCGCCACGCGGCCCGGGTCAGGGCAATCGGGTTCACGCTGTCGGCGATCACGCCAAACCCTTGCCTCAGCAGGGACGCGGCGATCGCCTGACCAACCGCATAGCCCTTCCCATCCATGACCTCGACGCCTGCCTCACGCATCGCCTGTTCGATCACGTCGATCCTGATCGGCACAAAACGGCTCGCTTCCGCCAGCCCCTTTGACAGCGTTGTTTTCCCGCTACCCGGCAATCCGCTCAGGATGATGAGACAGGGCGGCAAGGAACTGCGTGTCATGTCGGCCAGACCATCCTTGCTACATTGCGAATGAGTATCATAAACTCCCGCAGTGAACACCACCGCCATTGCACCTGAAAGAACCATGCGCCGCAGACAAGGCGGTAAAGGCTGGGCCATCGCCGCCATCGTGATGGGGGGGCTTCTGGCGCTGCCCGCGCTTTCCATCGCGGCGCAGATTTTTGTGCCGCATGGGCCTGCGTGGGATCAGCTGTGGGGCACCGTGCTGCCGGCTTATATCGCCAACACACTGGTGCTGGCGGTGGTGGTCGGGCTTGGCACCGGCATTCTGGGAACGGGCCTCGCCTGGCTGACCGTGCGCACACGCTTTGCCGGACACAGCGCGCTCAGTGTGGCGCTGATGCTGCCCTTTGCCGCGCCGGCCTATGTCATCGCCTATGCCTATGGCGATCTGCTGCAAACCGCCGGGCCGGTGCAGACGGCGTTGCGTGCAGTCACGGGCCTCAGCGTTGGCAGCTACTGGTTTCCTGATATCCGCACGGTGTGGGGCGCGGCCTTCATCTTCACGCTCGCCCTTTATCCTTATGTCTATCTGCTGGCGCGCGCGGCGTTTCTTCAGCAACCCGCCAGCCTGTTTGATGCCGCGCGCCTGCTGGGGGCGGGGCCATGGCGGCGCTTTGCGCGCGTGGCATTGCCACTGGCCCGTCCGGCGATTGCGGGCGGCATCGCGCTGGCGCTGATGGAGATGCTCGCGGACTTTGGCGCGGTCTCGTATCTGTCCGTGCAGACCTTCACCACCGGCATTTATCGCGCCTGGTATGCGATGGGCGATCGCCCGGCGGCAGGGCAGCTCGCGGCCATGCTGCTGGGTGTCGTCATTCTTTTCAAAGCCCTGGAACATATCAGCCGCAAGGGACGGCCCGTGCATGGCGCATCGGGCACCGTACCACAGCCGGTTCGTCTGCGCGGCTGGAAGGGCGTTGCCGCGATCATCGTCTGTTCGCTTGCGCCGCTGTTCGGCTTTGTGGTGCCAGCCATCGCGCTCGTGCGGCTGTGGATCATGGACGGCGGGGCGGCCGTGGACGCGCGCTTCATGACAGCGGCCGCCACCTCGCTTGGCCTTGCGGCACTGGCGGCGGCGCTGATTGTGCTCATCGCCATCGTGCTCGCTTATGCGCGCCGCGCGGCGCCGGGGCGGGCGACCTCATGGGCAAAGCACATCGCGGTCTATGGCTATGCGCTGCCCGGCTCGGTGATCGCCATCGGCATCCTCGTGCCGCTGACGGCGTTCGATAAAGCCATCAACGCCTTCATGCTCGAACATTTCGGCATCCGCACCGGACTGCTGATCACCGGCTCCATTGCGGGGCTGCTGTTTGCCTATGCCGTGCGCTTTGCCGCGCCCGCCCTTGAAGCGGTGGAAAGTGGTTTTCAGCGCATCACGCCGTCCATCGCTTCGGCGGCGCGGATGCTCTCACGCAGCCCGGTTGATGCGCTGCGCCGTGTGCACCTGCCGTTGATCGGGCCTTCTGCGTTCACGGCG
Organism: uncultured Flavobacteriaceae bacterium; assembly: GCA_964390465.1. Lineage (GTDB taxonomy): Bacteria > Pseudomonadota > Alphaproteobacteria > Micropepsales > Micropepsaceae > JADZAI01. The sequence goes on from CAYMIJ010000015.1 coordinate 32,837, forward strand.
GCGCTCATCGTGTTTGTGGATGCGATGAAGGAACTACCCGCGACGTTGCTGATGCGCCCGTTCAATGTCGAAACGCTCTCGGTGCTCACCTATGCCTATGCGTCTGATGAACGGCTGGCGGATGCAGCTCTGCCCTCACTCGCGCTGGTTCTGCTGGGCCTGCCGGGCGTCATTCTTCTGATGCGCCGGATCGGCAAGAGCACGTGACATGCCAGCCGATCATCGTCGTCTGAATGAGGCTCTGTCAGACCCTGATTTTATTCCTCATGGCCGGGCTTGACCCGGCCATCCAGTCAGGTGTCCGAATCTGAACAGCCGTCTCGCGCGCATCACTTCCAGCCAACGCGGTCCATGATCGCCTGCGCCTCGGCCTGATGCTGGCCATAGACCGCGACATTCACAGGATCGGCCTTGAACGCGCCCAGCGCCTCCAGTGCGGCATTGCCGCTTGCGCCATCCTTGATCGGATATTCGTTATTGTCGCTGGCGAAATGGCCCTGCGCTTCGACGCTGGCCAGATAGTGCAGAAACTGAATCGCGCCCTCGCGGTTCGGTGCAAACTTCGAGACCCCCGCGCCGGAAATGTTCACATGCGTGCCCGTGCCATTCTGGTCCGGGAAGATCACCTGCACCTTGTCGGCGATGGCTTTATCGTCCGGCTTGTCGGAACCAGAAAGCCGCACGAAGTAATAGGTGTTGGCCAGCGTGACGGCGCATTCACCCGCCACCACCGACTTGATCTGATCGGTGTCGCCGCCTTCGGGTTTCTTCGCCAGATTGTCGACAACGCCCTTCGCCCAGCTTTCGGCTTTCTCCGCGCCCCATTCTTCGATGAACGCGCCCAGCAGCGACAGATTGTAGACCGCTGATCCTGACCGCATGCAGACTTTCCCCTTCAGTTCGGGGCGGGCGAGATCGGCATAAGTCTGCACCAGCGCTGCATCGAGCGAACCCTTCGCCAGAACGATGACGCGGGCACGGCGCGCAAAGCCGAACCACAAATGCCCCGGGTCACGATAGGCGGCGGGGATGGCCTCGTTCAGCGTGGCATCATCGACCGGCTGTAGCAGGCCCTTGTCAGCAGCCCGCCACAGATTGCCGGCATCTGCGGTCACGAACACGTCGGCGGGGCTGGCCTCGCCCTCGGCTTCCAGACGGGCCAGGATTTCATCGGCCTTGCCCTCGATGACGTTCACATGGATGCCGGTCGCCTTCTCAAAGCCCTCATAGATGGCCTTGTCGCTGTCATAGTGACGGCCTGAATAAAGGTTGATCTCGGCAGCGTTCGTGGCTCCAGCGGTCACCGCCGCCATGGCCGTCAGCATCCAGAACCTGCGCATCCGCGCCTCCTCAGAACAGTGGCCTTGAACGGGCCGGAACAGACACCTGAATAGCAATCCACCGGCCAGATTGCAAATAAGTCTTAAGAGCGTATGGGCGCATTGGCCTTAATGACGCTCTGCGGTTACCGTTGGCGCCGTTCCTCTGCGAAGGCCTGTATGATTCTCTTCCGCTTTCTTGCCATTGCGGTGACTGTGCTTGGCCTTGTCGTTGGGGCAGCCATTCTGCTTGCGCCGGTGGACAATCTGCGTGCGCCCATGGAACTGGTCGTGCGCGAGGCGACCGGTCGCAGCTTTCAGATTCATGGCCCGGTTTCGCTCACCTGGTCGTCGGGGCTCGCGCTTGATCTTGGCGCGGTCACGCTGGGCGATCTGCCCGGCACCGGCAATGCTGCGATGGTCAATGCATCGCGCGCCGTGCTTGAAGTGAAGGCCCTGCCGCTTCTGGGCGGTGAGGTGGAGCCGACCGCGCTTGTTCTTGAAAATGCTGAAATCCATCTGGCGCGCGATGAGGCGGGCAATGGCAACTGGCAGATCGGCACCTCGGCGCGCGATCCATTCCAGATCCTTGGCTTTGGCGATGTGCGGCTTGTGAATGTCTCGCTCGTTGCTGTGCCGGGAAGCATCGCGCCGGTGACGGTGCTGTTCAACGATGCGCGTCTGCGCTGGCCACGCGATACGGACCGGCTGGCGCTGGATGGCATGATCAGTTTTCGCGGAGAAACCTTTGATACCGGCGCGGTGATTGAACGCCCCTCGACGCTCTTTACGGGTGCAGGCGTGCCGGTTCAGGGCACCTTTGAATCGGATCTGGCGTCTGGCGATTTTGATGGCGACATGAATCTGGGCGCGCTCACCTATGATGGCAGCCTCGCCATCTCTGCGCCCTCCGTGCGACGGCTGGCGGCGTTTTTTGGCGGTGCGCTGCCGGGACAGAAAGGGGCAGGTGAGGCCTCGCTCTCGGCCTCGGTGCATCTGACCTCGACCGAGCTTCAGGCCCGCAATGCCAAGCTCTCGCTGGATGACATGATCGCCAGTGGCGATCTCGGCATACGGCTGACCGGCCCGCGCCTTTCCATTGCCGGCACACTGAACATAGACAGCTTCGATCTCGCCACCTTTCTGGCGCTGCCCCCGGCGACTGCGCCCGGCTGGAGCGATACACCGCTCGACCTTTCAGGCTTGCAGGCATTTGATCTGAACGCCGACCTCACCATTGGTCAGGCGGTCGTTGCCGGCATCCACATGAACGATGCCCATGCCATTGTCTCGATCGGTGGCGGCAAGGTGCTGGCCGACATTCCCAAGGCGCTGGTCTATGGCGGGCTGGGGCGGGGCAGGCTGGCGATCGATGCCAGTGTGCCGGTCACCGCCTATACGCTCAGCCTCTCGCTGCCGGGCATGGATGGTGCCAGCTTCTTCCGTGATGCGCTGGCCAGCGATCTGCTGGCTGGGCGCACGTCCATCACGGCGGACCTTGCCGCATCAGGCGCCACGCGGCGCGAGATCGTTTCCACGCTCACCGGCAGTGCAACGCTCGATGTGGATGGCGGTGTTCTCAGCGGTGCAGATTTTGTCGCCATTGCGCATACATTGCTTGAACGCGACCAGACCAATGCCACCGCCGAAGATTCCACGACGATCACCCGGCTTGAAGCCGCCGCCCATGTCACGAAGGGCACGGCGACACTGAAGTCTCTGATGATCAAGACTCCGGCCTCACAGTGGCAGGGCGAAGGCGGCTTCGGCCTTGCCCAGCGCTCGCTGCGGCTTCAGCTGCACACCATGCCGCAAGCCCCGTGGCTGATGCCCTTCGCCGTGACGGGCGGCTGGGGCATGCCAAATTATCTTGCTGACTGGCAGGCTCTGGCGGATGCCATCAAGGCGAAGGTGGTGCCGCCTGAAACGCTTCAGGCCTTGCCTGAAGAACGGCGGCAGTGGTTTGAAATCCATCTGAAGTCCGGCACGGCACTGCCACAGATCCCTCAGGTCACCGGGGTCGGAACGGGCTTCAACTTCCCGTTCATCGTGCCCTGATTATTCCGCCAGCACCAGGGCGCTGGGGAAGGTCAGGCGGATGCGCGTGCCTTTGCCCGGCGCGCTTTCCAGCGTGAAATGTGCCTTGTTGGCTTCGGTCAGCGCCTTGGCCAGCGGCAGGCCCAGCCCGGTGCCTTCGCGCCCGCGCCCGGTGCGTGTGCGGCGATAAGGTTCCAGCGCCGCTTTGGCTTCTTCGGCATCCATGCCGGGTCCATCATCCTGCACGGCGATATGCACGGCGCCTGCGGCGTCCATGCTGGCGCTGATCTCAACGCTGCCGCCATCGCGGTTGTACTTGATGGCGTTGGCGGTGAGGTTCATCAGAATCTGCTTCAGGCTGCGCGGGTCGGCGACGATGGCGGGCAGGTTCTTGGCGGCCATCGGCTGCAGGGTCACGCCATGCTTTTCGGCAATGCCGCTCAGCAGGCTGACAACTGAAAGGATGATCGGCTTCAGCTCCACCGCATCGGGCTCCAGCTCGATGCGACCGGCTTCGGCCTTTGACAGGTCCAGCAGGTCGTTGATGAGGCTCAGCAGCAATTCGCCGCTGGAATGGATGTCATGCACATAGCCGCGATAGCGTTCATTGTTCACCGGCCCGAACCGTTCGGCCTGCATGATGTCGGCAAAGCCGATGATGGCATTCAGCGGCGTGCGCAGCTCGTGGCTCACCTGCGCCAGAAACTCAGATTTGCGCTGTGATGAGGTTTCCGCATCCTCGCGCGCCCGGCGCAGCGCATCTTCAGCGGCGCGGCTCGATGACAGATCCTTGAACTGCACCAGCACCTCGCCCGTGGCGAGCCGTGCGAAGGTGGCGCGCACCGGCACTTCGCCCGTGCCGCGCTGGATGCGTGTCTCGCGCCCATCTTCCAGCGCCCGTTCCAGCCCGCGCGCACCGCTCGCGGTGATATAGGCTGCGGCATCGGCCTTCAGCTCGACCGGCAGGATGTTGAACAGCGGTTCGCCGCGCGCGCTTTCGCCAAGCAGTTGTGCGGCTCTGGCATTCATGGCGATGACATCGCCCTCGGCATTGGCGGCGAGTGTTGCATCACTCAGCGCCGCAACCACTTCTTCAAGCATGGCGCCCGGCGCAGCCGCAGGACGCATCACCTGTGCTTCGGGCATGATCTCCGGCACGGGCATCGCAACGGGTGCGCTCTCGGCGCGCGCTGCGATGGGGGCAGGGGCTCTTTCTTCACGCGGCGGCGGATTGGCGGCGGCGTCATCTTCCAGCGCCAGACGATCTTCCACATCGTCGAACGACAGCATCAGGCGCACATCCATGCCGTTGCCCATGCGCTTGGCTGAGATGCGGCAGCGGCGCATGCCATAAGGCGTCGCCACAGGCACGATGCGCGTCAGCATCGAACGTGCGCCCAGCGCCTGGATCATCTCGCGCGCCGCATAGGGCGATGACAGAACGATGCCCAGCTCGCCGACAATCAGCAGGGCGCGCGCTTCGTCATTGGCCTTCAGCAGATGGCCTTCGCCATCGAACACGGCCAAAGCGGCGGGCGCTGCATCGAAGAGCGGGTCGCAAAGTGTTTCGCTGGCTTCCTCGGCCGTCACCAGCAGGCCGGGTCTGCCATCGCGCAGCATGGCGGCGTCACCGGGCAGCGACACGACCGGGTCATCGGCGGCAAAGCGGCGCTCGATCAGATCGGCCAGCCGCGCCTCGCCGAACCATGCCAGCGCAGCCTGATTGGCGAACACGATGCGCAGGCGCGCGCCATCCCACAGCCATGCCGGTTCCGGCATGGCGGCGATACGCGCGATGGCATCGTCAAATCCCAGTGTCACTCTGGCCTCTTGCCCCCAGCATGGACCGATTCTGTTTGTGCGGCACCATGGGGCGCTGTGCCAATGGAAAGGCGGCACAATCCCCTTGTTTCTTGAGGTTTGGTTAACTAACAAGCGGCCCAAGCGGGGCGGCGTGGCTGACATGCTGTCTTGCGCTTGGATGAGGCCGGACATATGGTCCGCGCCCTTCACTTGGGCCGCCTTAGCTCAGTTGGTTAGAGCGCTGGATTGTGGATCCAGAGGTCCCCCGTTCAAACCGGGGAGGCGGTACCATCTTCAGTTGAACCAGAAGCGCACACCCACCCGCACCGACAGGTCATCCACGCGCTCACCTGCGGCGCGTGTGCGCCCGGCGGTTTCGCCCAAAGCCCGCTCATAGCTGACCTGCATATAGGGCGCGAACTTGCGGGCAATCTCATAGCGCAGTGTCAGATCAGCCTTGATGTCTGAAAAGCCCGCGCCTTTGCCGTCTTGCGGCACATCCTGCGCGTAACCTTCCAGCTCGATCGCCGGCGTCAGGATCAGCCGCTGCGACAGCAGCACGTCGATCTCGTGTTTCAGGCGAAAGCTCACATCGCCTTTGTCGCTCAGGAACAGCTTGGCGTCGGTTTCAAGGAAGTGGGGCGCAAGCCCTTTGACGCCAGCCACCAGATAGGCACGGCCATCTGGTGCGATGTCATAGCGCACGCCAAGCTGAACATCCCAGAACTCGGAAATCGGGGCACCATACAGAGCCTGCATCTCGGCATGCTCGACATGCCCGTCATGTGCATCGCCTTCCGATGTCAGCCACAGACGCGACTGGTCACCGCCGACCCAGGCTTCAATATCCCAGGCGAACAGCTCGGCCCCGCCGCGCCCGCGCCCGACGTCGAGTTCACCGCCCACCATCCAATAGGTCAGCGCGTCATGCCCGGCATGAGTCTGCGGCATCTGCTGTGCGTCATGCCCGCCATGCACCGACGCCGCCATGATCAGCGCCAGCATCATTGTGGCGCCGCCGGGGGAATGGAGACCACTGCCATCATGCCGCTGACCATGTGATTGAGCAGATGACAATGCAGCGCCCAGTCGCCCACCTCATTGGCGGTCAGCAGCACCGAAACAGTCTTGCCCGGCGGCACGATCACCACATGCTTGGTGGGCAGCTCCTCGGCCTTGCGTCCGTTTTCCAGCTGCACATGCGGGCCATGCAGATGCATGGGATGCGCCATCATCGTCTCGTTGACATAGGTGATGCGCACCCGCTCGCCATAGCTCAGGCGGATTGGGTCCGCCTCCTCGAACTTCTTGCCGTTCAGCAGCCAGATGTAACGCTCCATATTGCCGCCCAGCGTGATGGTGATCTCGCGCATGGCGGGACGCGTGTCGGCATTGGGCACCAGCGCGGCGAGATCGGCATAGGACAGAACCTTCGCATCGGGCGGCGCGCCAGCGGCCCATCCGGCTTTCACGGCTTCGGCTTCCACCTTCGGGTCGTGGCCCGTCATCATGGCGGCCATCGCGGCGTCGCGTTCTTCCGGTTTCAGACTGGCCATATAGGCTTCGTGTTCTTCCGGTGTCATCGCCGCCATATCAGCGCCCATGCCCTCATGGCCCATCGCACCATGATCCATCCCGGCATGGTTCATGCCCATGTCGTTCATGGTCAGTGTGGTGCGATCGCGCATGGGCGGTGCATCGGCCTTCATGCCTTCATGCGGTGCGAGTGTGGCGCGCACAAAGCCCGAACGGTCGATCGCCTCGGCGAAAATGGGATAGGCCCGGTCTTCATCCGGCGTCACCAGCACATCATAGGTTTCGCCGATCCCCATGCGGAACTCATCGACGCTCACCGGCTTCACGTCGCTGCCATCAGCCGCAATCACCGCCATTTTCAGGCCCGGCATGCGCACATCCATGAACGACATGGCATTGCCGTTGATGAAGCGCAGCCGCACGCGCTCGCCCTTTTTGAAGATCAGCGTTTCATTGGCCGCCGTGGATTTGCCGTTGATGAGATAGGTATAGCCGGTCACATCGGCCAGGTCGGTCGGGTCCATCCGCATATCGCCCCAGGCCAGCCGGTCGCGCAGCGCCGTGCCGATGCCTGAGCGTTTCGCATCGTTGAAGAAGTCGATCACCGTGCGCTTGCCGAAATTGTAATAGCCGGGGTCGACTTTCAGATTGCGCAGAATCTGTTCGCCCTTTTCCGGGTGAATGTCAGACAGCATCACCACATAGTCGCGGTCGGCTTTCACGCCATCGGCTTTGGGCAGGATCAGCAGCGGCGCATAGATACCGTCCTGTTCCTGCATCCCGGTATGGCTGTGATACCAGTAGGTGCCGCTCTGGCGCAGCGTGAAGCGATAGGTGAAGGTCTCGCCGGGCTTGATGCCGGGATAACCGTTCAGCCCGGTCACGCCGTCCATGCCGCCGGGCACCAGCAGTCCGTGCCAGTGCAGCGATGTCGGCTCGTTCAGATGATTGGTCACGCGGATGACGGCTTCATCGCCTTCGGTGAAGCTCAGCAGCGGGCCGGGCATGGTGCCATTGATGGTTGGGCGCTGAACGGTTTTGCCATCCACCGTGATGGCGGTTTCGGCGATGGTCAGATCATAGCTGCGTGTCTCGGCCGCAGCCGCCGACAGCAGCATCAGGGCGGTGAAGGCGGCTGAAATGATGTGTGCGGCACTCATACCCCTGCGGGGTATTCTTGTGGCTCTGGCCTGTCAAGAAACGCATGGCGTCATGGCAACACGGTAATCTCTCGTGATGGCGGCCTTCACAAAACAGTTTGAGCGGGCGCTGTAAGCACGCGATGGTGCTTCATCCGAATCCTCACTCGTGTTTCCTGTGTCCTCGCCCAAGGTTGATTTCGCGCGTATCTGGCCGCTTCAGGCGGCGGCTGCCACTCTGCTGCTCGGCGGGGCGCTGCATTTCACGCTGACCCCAGCCTACGCGCAGCAGGCGGGGTTCTCGCCCAGTGAAATCGGCATGATCGGTTCGGCCTATTATGTCGGCTTTGTCGGCGGCTCGCTCATCAATCCGCTGGTGTTCCGGGCGCTCGGGCATCGCAGGCTGTTCCTGCTTTATGCGCTGCTGGTTGCGGCGGCGGTCGCCTCGCAGAAACTGATGCCCGCCGTCATCGCGTGGTGCGTGTTGCGGGCCATCGTGGGCTATCTTGCGGCGGGTCTGTTCGCGGCACTGGAAAGCTGGCTGCATGCCATCGCCACGAACGATAACCGCGCCCGCACATTGTCGGCCTATTCGATCACCAACCAGGTCGCGCTGGCCTCGGGGCAGTTTCTGTTCACGCTCACCCCTGTTGCTTCCGGGCTTGGGTTCTTCATCTCCGGGGCCATCCTTATGGCCACGACGCTGCCGCTTTCCATGATGCGCGGCCCCGCGCCTGCGGCCCCTGCCAGCGCACGGGTGCGCATCGCCAAACTTGCCAAAGGCTCGCCCGTCGCCTTTGCCGGGTTTCTCGCCAACGGCTTTGCCACCGCGCCGTTCTGGGTGCTGGGGCCAGCCTTCGCGCGCGATTCCGGATTTGACCAGAACGCCATCGCGCTGTTCATGGCGCTGCCGATCATCGGCTCGTTGCTGTCGCAATGGCCCATCGCGCGCGCGTCCGACCGCATGGACCGGCGCTTTGTCATTCTGCCTGTGGCGCTGCTGGCGGGGCTTGCGGCTTTCGCGGTCGCGCTGCTGTCGATGTCAGGCTCCAGCCTTGGCATGCTGATCGCCGTCGCCGCCTTCGGGGCCAATGCGTTTGTCGTTGGGATGCTCAATTCAGCGCATATGAACGACCGCGTGCCGCGCGAAGATCTCACCGAAGCGGCGGGTGCCAGCTTCGTGGTCTACGGCGTTTCGTCGATGATCGGTCCGCTCACCGCATCATGGGCGATGCAGCATATCGGGCCTGCGGGCCTGTTCTGGCACGCAGGCGTCATCTTCATGGCGTTTGCGGCCTTCACGCTGACCCGCCTTCTGGTCCGCGCCCCGGCCAGAACGCCTTAGGCTTCGTCGCCTTCGTCTTCCACGGCATCGGGCTTGGCCGCTTCCGCAAACGGATCGACTTCAGGCTGTTCGGCCAGTGTTTCCTTGGCTGAACGCAGCGTCTTGCGTGTGCCGGTGCGTTCGGCAGCGCGCGACTTGGCGCGGGTTGCTTTTTCGACGGCCTCGTCCAGATCGATCTGCGAACAAAGCCCCAGCGTCACGGGGTCCGAGGCTTTCAGGTTCGCGGTATTCCAGTGTGTCCGGCCACGCACCTTGTCGATGGTCGATTTGGTCGTGCCGACCAGACGGCCGATCACCGCATCGGGCAGTTCGGGGTGATTGCGCACCAGCCAGTTGATGGCGTCCGGCTTGTCGAGCCGCTTGGAAACCGGCGTATAGCGCGCGCCCTTGCGCGGCTTCTGCAGCGCTTCCACAAGCGGGTTCGACACCATCTTCAGGCGATAGGCGGGGTCGGCTTCGGCCTTGGCGATTTCATCGCGGGTCAGCTGGCCCATCAGCACCGGGTCAACCGGCTTCATGTGCTGGGCGGTTTCATCGTCAGCGATCGACTGCACTTCCAGCGGATGCAGCGCCGTGAACTCCGAAATCTGGTCGAAGGTCATGGTTGTGTTGAAGACCAGCCACTTGGCGGTCGCTTTCGGCATGATCGGTGAAGAAGCCATAAATATCCTCCTTAACGGATGGCGGTCATTCCGCCGATCCGCCCGCATGAGTCTTTCCATGTCGGGAACAGGGGAGGGGATATAGCCGCTCAGCCGCCAGCCGCCAAGCACCTTCAGGCGATTTTCAGCACGATTTTCCCGGCATGCGTGCCTGCGGCCATCCGCGCATGGGCGGCCGCCACCTCGTCAGCCGCGAAAACGGCGTCGATCACCGGCGTGAAGCGGCCGCTTTCCAGCAGCGGCCAGAAGTCGCGTGCCACGCCCGCTGCCACCTCGGCCTTTTCCTCTGCCGTGCGGGCGCGCAGGGTCGATCCGGTGATGGTCAGCCGCTTCAGCAGCACCATGCGGAAATCGATCTCGGCCTTTGACCCATTCTGATAGGCGATGTTCACCATGCGCCCTTCCAGTGCCAGCGCGTTGATATTGCGCTGGATGTAATCACCACCCACCATGTCGAGGATCACATCGACACCCCGGCCGCTGGTCTGCGAACGCACCACGTCAGCGAAATCCTCGCTGCGATAGTTGATCGCCCGTTTCGCGCCCAGTCTTTCGCACAGCGCGACTTTCTCCGCGCTGCCTGCCGTTGCAAAAACCGTATGCCCGCGCGCCGCGTAAAGCTGAATGGCAGTCGTGCCGATGCCGCTCGCCCCGCCATGGACCAGCAATGTCTCACCGGCTTTCAGACGGCAGCGATGCGACACGTTGGTCCACACGGTGAAGAAGGCCTCGGCCACCGCGCCCGCCGCTTCCCATGAAAGCTGCGCCGGTTTCCTCAGGCACGACCCTTCCGGCGCGGCGCAGTATTCGGCATAGCCACCGCCAGCGACCAGCGCGCAGACTTCATCACCCACGCGCCAGCGCGTGACGCCATCGCCCAGCGCGACGACCACCCCGGCGCATTCCAGGCCCAGCACATCGCTGGCCCCTTTGGGCGGCGGATACATGCCCTTCACCTGCATCAGATCGGCACGGTTCAGCGCCGTGGCCCGCACTTTGATCAGCACCTCGCCCGCGCTTGGCTGTGGCACGGGCATCGTCACGATGTCGGGTGCGCCGTCTTTGCCGGGCGTCAAAGGCCGCACCGCACGCATGGAAGCTGGAATACTTGTCATGACAGGACTCTCTGATGCTCTCATCTGCCTTGTGTCACGGGCGACAGCCAAAAGCGATGCGCTGTCGTTTTCCGCCCCTGCACAGCCGGGGAGGGGCGACACATGCGCCATCGACTGGCATAATCTGCTGGATTTGATCGCGCGCCTGTCCGAAACTTGTCTCATGGCCCTCGACACCGACGACATTGCCCCGCTGCCCAAGCCCAAACAGCTTGATCTGGAAAACATGTCCATCGAAGCGCTGACAGCGCGCATTGGTGAACTGGAAAACGAAATCGCCTTCATCCGCGCGCTCATCGAAAAGAAGCGCGCATCGCGCGATGCGGCATCGGCTTTCTTCAAAAGCTGATCGCCTCTGGTCATGACCTGCTGTGTTAAGCACAATCGCCAATCGACCTTGCGTTCAGGCCGATTCGCGGGCGCTCATGCGGCGCGGGATTTGCAGCAATCTCACATCAGACCCTTTTGGTATGAGTGCGTTGCGTCAGGATGGCACAGATGATCGAAGACAGTGTTGAAGGCGCGTTCAATGAGCCTTCCCTCCGGGAAGAAAGCATGCCCGCGCGTGCGCTGGGGTTTGTGCGCTCCGAAATGTTCCGCCGCGCTTTTGCAGGCGGCATGGGACTGGTTGAGGAAACCGCGACCTATCTCGATGGGCAGGGGCGTGATGATTCACGCGGCCTCACACGCCGCGCGGCGCTCGCTTATGCCGGCGAAAGCATGCGGCTCACCACGCGGCTGATGCAGGTGGCTTCGTGGCTGCTGGTGCAGCGTTCGGTGGCGCAGAATGAAATCGCGGTCGAAGAAGCCGCCAAGGATAAATACCGTCTCAGCGCGCGCGAAGTGTGTCTTGGCCGCAAGCTGGATGCCGAAGACATGCTGCCTGAACGCCTGAAGGATCTGCTCCAGCGCAGCGCCCGACTTTATGACCGCATCGACCGGCTGGATCGCACGATCTATTCGGTTGAACCTGTTGAGATTGCTGATGGCGCGCGCGCCCAGCTTGGACGTCTCGCCAGCGCGCTCGGCGCCGCCGTCGCGGAATAAGATCTCTCGCACACTTTAGTTTATTCCGCATGGTCCGCGACAGTGGACCATCCCCGGCCTCTTTCCTCCCCTGTTCACGGGGGAGGTGTCAGCGAAGCTGACGGTGGGGGGGATTTGTCAGTGCTCTCGTCGCCGCCGTGGCGGAATAAGCTGCCTGCCATCCCCAATTCCTCATGGCCGGGCCTGACCCGGCCATCCGGCCTTGTCCTCAACGGCTGTTCCCCCAATTCCTCATGGCCGGGCTTGACCCGGCCATCCAGCCTATAAAAAATCATTCCAGACTATGGAGTGAACCATGTCCGGCGCATGGGTCTACATCATGACCAACAGGCGCAATGGCACGCTCTATATCGGCGTCACCAAACATCTGGGTGAGCGCACAGCCGCGCACAGGGATGGGTTGGGCGCAGACTTCTGCCGCCGTTACGGGCTGACCAAACTGGTGTGGAGCGAACACCATCCAATGGTGGTGGATGCCATTCAGCGCGAAACGAGTCTGAAACGCTGGAAGCGGGTCTGGAAACTGGAACTTATTGAAAAGGACAATCCTGAATGGGCGGACCTGTCGCTTCATCTGCTGGAATGAGAGCGGCCCATAGTCAGCCATCCCCTATTCCTCATCACCGGGCCATCCCCGATTTCTCATGGCCGGTCCTGACCCGGCCATCCAGCCTTGCCCTCAACGGCTGTTCCGCCAACTCCTCATGGCCGGGCCTGACCCGGCCATCCAGTTATGCAAACAAACGCTGGATGGCCGCCTCGAGGGCGGCCATGAGGAAGCAAGAGCAGCCCCTTACTTCATTCTGTCATCAAGTAAGGCGTTCAGGAAACAGGCGAGAGCAGGCTCAAAAAGCCCGCCGCAATCTCAGCCTCACGAATGGAATATTAAAATCTTCATGGCCGGGCCTGAACCGGCCATCCAGTCATGCAAAACAAACGCTGGATGGCCGCCTCAAGGGCGGCCATGAGGAAGGGTAAGAACCCTTACTTCACCAGGCCTTCGTAGCGCTTCTTGAAGCGACCCACGCGACCACCGCGATCCAGCATCTGGTTCTGGGCACCGGTCCACACGGAATGCGTGGTGGGGTCGATTTCAAGGGTCAGCTGCTGGCCTTCCGCGCCATAGGTCGAGCGGGTCCAGTAGGTCGAGCCGTCATTCAGGGCGACCTTGATGAAATGATAGTCGGGGTGGCCTTCCTTTTTCATGGGAAGCGTCCTCTCAATCTGCGCGAATTCGGGTTCGGGTAGCCGGGCCACCCAAATGAGCGGGCGTCTCTACACGAGCAGTCCCCCCGTGGCAAGGCGCAAGAAGCAGAGCTTGTTCCGGCCAACAAAGGCTGTATTTTCAATATTACGTTACGTAAGAATCGGAGTGATCATGTATCACGCTCTGGCGTTCGCACTGGTCTTCAGCGCCCTTTGCATATCCCCCGCACAGGCAAGGTCGCAGCCGATGGAAGGCCCGCCGCCCAATGATGCCTTCAACGCACCACCGATCGAGAATTATGTCAGCCATGGCGCGGCGGTGCGCCGTGTATATTATCACGATGCGTGGGGGCGCGATCTGCTGCTGGTTACATTTGTGTATGAACCGGATAAACCGCCACAGCTTTTCATCTCGCGCCGGACCGGTAGCCATGCCAACCCAGTCCCGTCCTCATTTCATATGACTGTTCCGGTGGATCTGTGGAACTCAATCGTAAGTCCTTCAGACGGTATCGGCGATCCTCCAACACCCACACCGGCTCCTGACAGCGAGATAATAGTGTGCGCTGATGGTATTGAACTCATTCTTGAGGCCACCGATGGCACCGCGGCCGGAACACGTCAACGCAGAACAGATTCCTGCGTGCCTGAGCGCTCGTTTGAATATGGTGAAACACTTGCGCGCGCTGCAATCAGTTTACTGTCGGCCTGCAGTGCCTTGCCTGCTAATCCCCACGCCTTTGCCGTCAAACGTTTGTGGGTCTGCACGGCGGATATAGTTTCACCCTCGCAGGCAAGACACGAACATGAAAAATGAAGGATGACGTCATCCTCTCCGTTGACGACCGAGAGGGGCGCCAGACTATAGTCTTGACTCACAAGACATAATACCCGTTATCACAGTCCCTTTCCCCGCGACTAACGCAGTTCCCCCCTCCCGTGATCCCGGTGACAAACGAACATATGAAATGTCGCTGGTAAAAGGAATATTATCACAATATGCCGCAGACTCGGCCACCCACGCGCCGCCTGCCCGCCGTCACGTCAACTCTTGTCTGACGGCCGCATAAGGATCAAAAGCCACGACCATGGTCAGCCCCCCCAACCCTGCCGATGTAGCTCTTAAACGCGACATGGCATCGCGCCCGCGTTCACGCGATCTTTCGGCGCTCCGGGCACTGCTCCCCTTCCTGAAGCCTTACCGGCTGCGCATCGGCCTGGTACTCATCGCTTTGTCCATGGCGGCGTTTGCCATGCTCATCCTGCCGACGGCCGTACGCTCGATGATCGATCACGGCTTCTCGAAGGAAAACGCAAACTTCATCGACTCCTATTTCTCCGCCCTCATCGCTCTGGCAGCCCTGCTGGCGACTGCATCGGCGGTACGGCTCTACTATGTTACCTGGTTGGGCGAGCGCGTGGTGTCTGACCTGCGCCGCGCGGTTTACGGACATGTCCTTTCTCTTTCGCATGCCTGGTTTGAATCCATGCGCACGGGCGAGGTGCTGTCGCGCCTGACCGCTGACACCACGCTCATCCAGTCCGTGGTCGGCTCCTCGCTCTCCACTGCGATGCGTAATGCCATCACACTGATCGGCGCTTTCATCATGATGCTGGCGACCTCGCTGAAGCTTTCGGGCCTCACGCTGCTGATAGTGCCCGGGATCCTCATCACCATCGTCATCTTCGGACGAAAGGTGCGCGGCCTGACACGCGCCTCACAGGATCGTCTGGCTGATGCCTCTGCCTATGCCGCCGAGACGCTCGCGGCTGTCCACACCGTGCAGGCCTTCACGCATGAAGACCATGACCGCGCCGCCTTTGGCACGGCGGTTGAAACTTCGTTCGGCACGGCAAAGCGGCGCATTTGGGCGCGGGCCGGGCTGACGGCCTCGGTCATTTTCCTCGTTTCGGCAGGGATTGTCGGCGTGCTGTGGGTCGGTGCGCGGCTGGTGCTGGCGGGCACTTTGTCGCCGGGTGAGCTGTCGCAATTTGTGCTTTATGCCGTGCTGGTTGCGGCTTCTACCGGCACGATCTCGGAAGTGTGGAGCGATGTGCAGGCGGCGGCGGGCGCCATGGGCCGCCTGTCGGAACTGCTCATCGCGCGGCCCGATATTCCGGTGCCCACGCACCCCGCCGCCTTGCCAGCACCCGTCACTGGCGCGATCGCCTTCAACGATGTGTGCTTTTCCTATCCCTCGCGCCCCGGCGTCCTGGCGCTGAGCGGTTTCAGCATGGATGTGAAGCCGGGCGAAACCGTCGCGCTGGTTGGCCCTTCAGGCGCGGGCAAGACCACGGTGTTCCAGCTTCTGCTGCGTTTTTATGATCCGCAATCGGGCCGCATCGCCATTGACGGCGTGGACCTCACCGCCGCTGATCCGCGCGCCGTGCGTTCGGTCATTGGTCTTGTGCCGCAGGAAACGGTGATCTTCTCCGGCACGGTGGCCGACAATATCCGCTATAGCAAACCCGAAGCGACGGAAGCTGAGGTCATGGAAGCCGCGCGCGCCGCACAGGCGCATGACTTCATCACGGCGCTGCCCGGCGGTTATGCAAGCGTGCTGGGCGAACGCGGCACGACATTGTCGGGCGGTCAGCGTCAGCGCATCGCCATCGCGCGCGCCATTTTGAAGAACCCGCCCATTCTGCTGCTTGATGAAGCGACCAGCGCGCTGGATGCGGAATCGGAACGCGCCGTCCAGATCGCGCTGGAAGGCCTCATGAAGAATCGCACCACGCTCATCATCGCGCATCGTCTGGCCACTGTGCAGCGGGCGGATCGCATTGTGGTGCTGGATGGTGGCAAGGCCGTTGCGATGGGCCGCCATCGTGATCTTGTCGCACAGGGCGGGCTATATGCGCATCTGGCCAATCTGCAATTTCCAGGAGCCGCCAGTTAAGCCATGTCACGCAGACGAAAAGGATCGCCCATGCGCCTGTCACCGCCGACCCTCTCCACTTTCTTTGCGGCAACGCTCGCCATCGGCGTGGCCATTGCCGGCAAGCTGACGCCCATCGCCTATGTCAGCGACAACGCCTTCTGGATTTCGGTCGGCGCTTTCGCGATCCTCGCCATCGGCACACTCATCCGCGGCTCGTGAAGCTCAGGGCTCGGTCAGCTTGAACTCGATGCGGCGGTTCTTGGCATAGGCCTCATCACTGTCCGCTGTATCGAGCGGGCGCTGTTCGCCAAAACCGGTCGCTGCCAGACGGTTGGCGGGCACCCCCATCGCGGTGAGGAAACGCACCACGGCAATCGAGCGCGCCGCCGACAGATGCAGGTTTGAAGGAAACTCGGGCGTGTTGATCGGGCGCTTGTCGGAATGGCCATCCACCCGCAGCACCCAGTCAATGTCGGGCGGAATGTCATTCATGATTTCTTTCAGCGCATCGGCCAGCGCTGAAAGATCGCTGCGTGCCTGTTCGGAAAGATCAGCCGAATTGACCGCGAACAACACTTCCGACTGGAACACGAAGCGATCGCCCTCGATGCGGATGTCCTGTCGCTCGCCCAGAATTTCCTTCAGCCGCCCGAAGAACTCGCTGCGATAGTCGGCCAGTTCTTTCACCTTCTGCGCCAGCGCCTCGTTCAGCCGCTTGCCCAGATCGTCGATCTGCACCTGCGCGTCCTTGTTCTTGACCTCCGATGCGTTCAGCGCCTCCTGAACAGCCAGAAGCTGAAGGCGCAACTGCTCGACCTGCTGGTTGAGAAGGGCAAGCTGTGCTTCGGCATCGGTCAGCGCCACGCCTTTGCCTGCGGCGTCGGCCTTGGCCGCTTCGGCTTCCTTCGCCTTGGCATCAAGCTCAGCCAGCGTCGCGCGCAGCCGCTCGATCTCGCTGGTCTTGTCGGTATTGGCGGCGGCAACCATATTCAGCTGCGCGGCAAGGTCGGCGATCTTGCTCTGCAGGCTGGCGATGGTGGCATCGCGGCTGTTCAGCTGCTGGCCCAGAAAATACTGGCTCAGCATGAAGATCGACATCAGGAAGGTGATGACCAGCAGCAGCGTGGACAGAACGTCCACAAAGCCCGGCCAGTAATCGAATGGCCCACGGGAACGCGCGCGTGACGCCATGACTTACTGCGCCTTCTGCTGGCCGGGATTCATGGCCGCGATGGTGCGGCCCAGCAGCTTCACTTCCTGCCGCAGCTCGCTCACGAAGGCATCGCGTCCGGCGGCCTGTTCAGCGGCCAGTGCCCGCATCGCCTGCTCGATCCCGCGCATGGCAGCGGCCACTTCAGCGCCCGTGCTGTCGCCGCTCGCGCCGCGCTTCTCCTCAAGGCGGATCAGCGTGCGTTCCAGGTTGTCCAGGTTCTCGGCGGTCTGCTCCAGCAAAGCCGTGACATAGGCTGGCGCCGAAGCATCGCCGCTTTCCAGCACGGCCGATGGTGTGCTGCCCAGCCGCGTGACGGTGGAAAGCCATTCTTCCAGCGCGTTGTAGAAGCGGTTCTGCGCCTGACCCGATTGCAGGTCGAGAAAGCCGAGGATCAGTGATCCGGCCAGACCGAACAGCGAGGACGAGAACGCCGTGCCCATACCGGCCAGCGGGCCTTCAAGCCCGGCCCGCAACTGATCGAAGGCCACCGCGCCGCTATTGCCGGTGGGCAGTGCGTGGATCGCCCCGGCGACCGAATCCACCACAAGGATCAGGCCCCAGAACGTGCCGAGCAGGCCCAGGAAGACCAGAAGGCCGGTCATGTAACGGGCGATGTCGCGGCTTTCATCAAGCCGTGACTGCACGCCGTCCAGAATGGAACGCGCCGCCGGGGCGGAAAGCGAAAGTCGCCCCCGGCTTTCGGCCAGCATGATGGCCAGCGGCGAAAGCAGATGGGGCTGCACGCTTGTCACCGGCGACATGGAAGGGTCGGTGCGGCGCAGATTGGAAACCCAGCGTATGTCGGGCAGCAACTGCCACACGATGCGATAGGCATTGAGAATGCCAAAGGCCAGCACCGCCAGGATCAGCCCGTTCAGAAACGGGTTCGCCATGAAGGCGTTGACGACGCTGCGAATGATGAAGGTGACGGCCAGCGCCGCCAGCCCCAGAAACAGCGTCATCCGGAACAGATAGGGCGCAAGCTGCAGCGTGGAGAACGCATAGGATTTCAGGCGGGACATGGCAGATCCTCATCCATGAACGCGGAAGGGTGATAGCAACCGCTCCATCATCGCCAGAATGGTGGCGAAGCTGTGGCGGGGCTCACCTCACCCTATCAGCGATCCACGGCGATGCGACAGCCGTCACGCTTTGGGGGCACCGGTGTTTTTCAGGATGCGCAGCAGATGCGGATGGATTTCCTGATTGCCTGCAACAATCCCCACCCGGCCCAGCACATCGGTGCCGCCGGTCATGTCGCTCACCTGACCGCCGGCCTCGCGGATCAGCACGATGCCCGCTGCCACATCCCAGCTCGACAGGCCGATCTCCCAGAAGCCCTCATAACGACCGGCGGCTACATAGGCGAGATCGAGCGCCGCCGAACCGAAATGGCGCACACCGGCAGCCACTTTCGTCACGGACTTGTATTGTTCATAGAAGCGATCGGGGTCGCCATGCGGGCCAAAGTTCAACCCGGTGGCAAACAGGCTTTCGCTCATCTCGCGGCGGCCCGATACACGCAGGCGGCGGTCGTTCAGATACGCCCCTTTGCCGCGTTCGGCGTGATACAGCTCATCCGTGATCGGGTTGTAGATCACGCCCGCAATCAGCGTTCCGGCCCTTTCAAGGCCTACCGAAATGGCGAAATGCGGCACGCCGTGGATGAAATTGGTCGTCCCGTCGATCGGGTCGACATGCCAGCGATGTTCCTTGTCCTTGCCCTCGATAATGCCGGATTCCTCCAGCACGAAGCCGAAATCGGGCCGGGCCTTGCTCAGTTCTTCGCGCAGGATTTTTTCGGCTGCGAGGTCCGATTGGGTCACGAAGTCGGCTGCGCCCTTGCGGCTGACCTGAAGCTGCTCGACCTCGTTGAAGTCGCGCTTCACGTGCCGGGCGGCCTTGCGGACGGCGCCAATCGTGACATTCAGCAAGGGGGAAAGGACGGCCATCGGGAACCTGCTCTGCGGGCCGTTCTCCTATCAGCCTCGCCCCTGCGTCTCAATGCCACAGGCTTAATTCGTTCATCTGGCAGATAACCGATTTTCGATATAAGCAGGATTCCGCCTATTGCGGGCCTGAAAGAGGAAATATCCAGATGAAGAAATTAGTACTCTCGGCTGTGGCCGCTCTTGCATTGTCCTCAGCCGCTCATGCCGCAGGTGGCGACATGGCTGAACTGACCTGCAAAGAGCTGATTGGGGTTGATGCAGAAAGCGCCGGCGTGATCCTGTTCTGGATCGATGGCTACCTGTCGCACAAGACCGGCAACACTCAGGTCGACTTCGACGAAATCAAGAAGAACGGCGAAAAGATTGGCCAGTACTGTGCAGCCAATCCCGATGCCAAGGTTCTGGAATATGTCGAAGGCGCAACCGCGCACTGATACACTGTTTGGCCGGGGGCTTGCGGGCTAACTGCCAGCAAGCCTCCGGGCCTCGGCCACTTCGGCCTCGCTCAGTCTGTTCAGTAATTCATTTTCCAGCGCGTCGTCTTTTGCGCCCTGTGCCTTGCCGCGCAGCAGCCAGACCAGCGCCATTTTCGGATCAGCCTGCACGCCTTTGCCGTCCGCGAGCATCCGGGCGACAACCATAACGGCCTGCGGCTCACCTGCTTCGGCGGCTTTCACAAACCACTCATAGGCGGCGGCTTCGTTCTTCGGGGTGCCAATCCCCTGTAGATTCATCAGCGCCAGATTGTACATGCCATCAATGTTTCCGGCCTCAGCGGCCAGGCGAAACCAGAACGCAGCGGCTGATGCATTCTGTTCGGGGCCGCCGCCCTCCCGAACCGTGCCTTCCGCAAACAGAACGCCCAGTCCGTAAAGCGCCGCCCCTTCACCGGATGCAGCAGCGAACAGCAGCATGGGCCGCGCCGCATCGCGGTCCGGCGCACCGCCTTCGCCCGACATCAGCATCAGGCCCAGCAGCGCGCTGGCGCGGGCATGGCCTGCATCGGCAGCGCGCTTCAGCCATATACGCGCCTCGGACTTATCTTCCGGCCCGCCGACGCCGTCGCGGTACATGCGGGCCAACATGAAGGCGGCCTCTGCATCTCCGGCCTTTGCCTGCGCCTCTGTCTGTGCGCGGTCGGCTGGCGAAACGGCAGCATCCTCAGCCAGCGCCGGTGCGGCGAAGGCCAGCATCACGATGAGCCATAAGGTTTTCATGCGCGAAACAGCGCGTTGAATGCCCGCACGGCTTCGCGCGGACCTTTGGGATGCTGCCACACGCCCGCGCTCACCGCCAGAAAATCGGCGCCGGCCGCGATCACCGGCGCTGCATTATCAACCGTGATCCCGCCAATGGCGACGCATGGCACCTCGAACATCTCGGCCCACCAGCGCACCAGATCGAGAGGTGCCGATGTCTTGGCTTCCTTGGTCTGCGTTGGGTACATGGCGCCAAAGGCGACATAATCCGCGCCGGCGTCAGCGGCTTCCATCGCCAGATGACGACTGTCGTGACAGGTCACACCGACAATCGCATGGCCGCCCACGATCCGGCGCGCATCGGCATAGGACGCATCGTCCTGACCTACATGCACACCGTCCGCGCCCAATGACTTGGCGATGTCGGGCCGGTCATTGATGATGAAGGCGGCACCCGCCGCCTGCACGATGGGCATCAGAACATGCGCAGCCGCCAGCACCGTTTCATCCGGCACATCCTTCAGACGCAGCTGAACGCAGGCGACATCACCGCCCTTCAGCGCATCAGCCAGCACGGGCGCGAAAGCATCCACCTCAAAGGATGGCGGCGTGATCAGATAAAGCCGACAGCGATGCTCGGTGCTCAACGAAACGCTCACCCGATCTTCGGCGACAGTTCTCCCGCCGCATAGCGTTTCGCCATGGCGGAAAGCGGCAGCGCCTTGATCCTGCCCGCCATACCTTCCGCGCCGAATTCCTGGAAGCGCTGGACGCATACTTTGCGCATCGCTTCCTTGGCGGGCTTCAGATAGGCGCGCGGATCGAACTCACCGGGCTTCTCGGCGAACACTTTGCGGATCGCGCCGGTGATCGCCATGCGGTTGTCGGTGTCGATATTGATCTTGCGCACACCGTGCTTGATGCCGCGCTGGATTTCCTCAACCGGCACACCCCAGGTCTGGGGCATCTGGCCGCCATACTGGTTGATGATGTCCTGCAGGTCCTGCGGCACCGACGATGACCCATGCATCACCAGATGCGTATTGGGCAGGCGGCGATGGATTTCCTCGATCACATGCATCGCCAGCACCGCGCCATCGGGCTTGCGGCTGAACTTATAGGCGCCGTGGCTGGTGCCCATGGCGATGGCCAGCGCATCGACCAGCGTCTTCTCGACGAAATCGACGGCCTGGTCGGGGTCGGTGAGGAGCTGGCTGTGATCGAGCTTGCCCTCGAAGCCGTGGCCGTCTTCCTTCTCGCCCATGCCGGTCTCGAGGCTGCCCAGCACGCCCAGCTCGCCCT
This sequence comes from uncultured Flavobacteriaceae bacterium, assembly GCA_964390465.1. Taxonomy (GTDB): domain Bacteria; phylum Pseudomonadota; class Alphaproteobacteria; order Micropepsales; family Micropepsaceae; genus JADZAI01. Next base: position 54,594 of record CAYMIJ010000015.1, read on the forward strand.
CGACCGAGGCGCCGACCCAGTGGGCCATGTCGACCACGTTGCGGGTGACCTTGACGTTGTAGTCGTAGTC
>CAYMIJ010000016.1:0-52095 GCA_964390465.1 uncultured Flavobacteriaceae bacterium
CCTCCGCCAGCAAGTCTTCCGGCAGGCAGAAGTTACTGTCAGTCTAATGCTAGCTTTTCTCCGTGTGCTGATGGCTTGCCACTGCTTTGAGATGGGGCATGGCTATGCAGATACTGGTGGGGTCGGGCCGCATTGAAGGCGCGATAATGCCCATTTCAGAGGTTGTTCTTGTGGCCTTGCTACAAGGGGTGCCTGCATGGGCGCCGTGTTGGGCCGGGAACGCCGTGCCCATCAGATTAGCGACATGAAAGTTTGCCTCTGGAACGCCGTCGCGGCGCGCAGTTGACGCATCGTCGCGCTTTACGGCGACATCCGACCCGGTCACAGTCGGTCCATGACTCCGGACACATCATCAACGCCGATGGTCAGCGTTACGCTGCAGGACGGCATTGCCACCGTCACCATCAGACGCGGCGACCGGCTGAATGCGCTGTCGCGTGATGTGCTTGTGGCGCTGCGTGATGCAGCTTTGGCCCTGCGCATCGACACCAGTCTGCATGCAATCATCCTGACTGGTGATCCGGTTTTCACGGCAGGGGCTGACTTGAAAGACCCGGCGACGCGCACCCGCGATGAAGCCAGCCTGCTGGAGCGCCGTGAGCTGCTGCGCATCGGCCCGGATTGCTGTGACGCATGGTCGGCTCTCGATCAGGTAACGATCGCTGCCATCGAAGGTTTCTGTATTGGCGGCGGGGTTGCGATCAGCGCGGCGTGCGATTTCCGTATCATGGCAGAGACCGCCTATCTGCGGCTGCCCGAAATCCCGCTGGGCATGAATATGAGCTGGCACTCCGTACCGCGCCTCGTGGCATTGGCCGGACCCGCAGCCACAAAGAAGCTGACGCTGTTCGGAGAAAAAATGAGCGCCGGCGAGGCGCTGCGCCTTGGTCTCGCCGATGAGGTTGTCCCGGATGGTGATGCACTTAAGGCCGCACAGGCACTGGCCGCCAAGGCGGCAGCCCTCCCGCCGGTGGCTGCCCGCATTGCCAAACGGGCGATCAGCACCGCAGCGGATGCCCTGCATCAGGCTGTAACCTTTGCTGATCTTGATCAGTTTGCACTTACCGCCTCAACAGGCGACTTCCGCGAGGCGACGCACGCTTTCATGGAAAAGCGCAAACCTGATTTCACAGGAAACTGAACCCACCCATTGCAACGCAGGAGATTCCAGATGTCAGGACGTGTAGCAGGCAAGGTCGCACTCATTACAGGTGCGGCGCAGGGGCTGGGCGAGGCGATCGCCCGCATGCTGGTGCGAGAAGGCGCGCGCGTCGTGCTGACCGACATCAATGTGGCGAAGGTAGAAGCTGTGGCAGCCTCTCTGGGAGCCGACAAGGCGGTTGCCTTCGCGCATGACGTTACCAGCGAACAAGGTTGGATCGACGTCGTGGCCAAGGCCGACAAAGCGTTTGGCGGCTTCCAGGTGCTCGTCAACAATGCCGGAATATCGGGCGGCTCGACCGTCACCGAAACCGACTTCGCAACATGGAAAAAGGTGCATGACGTCGATGTCGACAGCGTGTTCCTTGGCTGCAAATATGCAATCCCCGTGATGGCGCGGACCGTACGCGAGAGTGGTCTCGGCGGATCGATCGTCAACATCTCGTCCATCGCCGGCATCATCGCTGCGGCCAACAGTGCGGCCTACAACTCGGCCAAGGCGGCCGTGCGGCATCTATCAAAATCGGTAGCGCTGCATTGTGCAAAACAGAAAACTGGCATCCGCAGCAATTCAGTGCATCCGGTTTTCATCAAGACACCGATCCTCGACCCGCTGGTCGCGCGCTTCGGCGAGGAGGAAGCCTATGCCAAGCTCGGGCGGCAGATCCCGCTCGGTCAGATCGGTGAGCCTGACGACATCGCCTATGCGGTGCTGTTCCTCGCCTCAGATGAATCCAGAATGATCACTGGCGCCGAGATCAAGGTCGACGGCGGCATCAGCGCGATGTGACAGGTCAGGCCGCGCCTGATAGAGCGCGGCCATGACCTCTCCTCCCCAGCGCATCGTGGTTGTTGGTTGCTCGGGTTCGGGCAAGTCGACATTGGCACGCGCCATCGGGGCCAGAAGCGGCCTGCCCGTCATCCATCTCGATACGCTCTACTGGCAGCCGGGGTGGAAGCCACATCCGGACACTGACGCATTCTCGCAAGAGGTGCGGGCCATTGCAGCGAGCGAGCGATGGGTGATCGACGGTGGCTTTATGACGGGCAGCAGCACTGAGCGTTTTAGCCGCGCAGATACTGTCGTCCTGTTTGACCTTCCGCGCAGCGTCTGCCTATGGCGGGCCGTTACGCGATTATTCAAGTATTGGGGTAAAACACGGCCCGATCTCGCGCCAGGTTGCCCGGAAAGATTCGATCTCGAATTCTATCATTATATCTGGACTTACCGGACCAGAAAGCTGCCGGGGATCGAGGCGATGATCGCAGAACACTGCCGAGGCCAGGTGATCCGCATTAAGCGTGATGCAGACGGGGCAGCCTTTCTGGAAAGCCTTCAGGTGGGGTGAACCTCAACGCTCGCGCACCATCACCTGTAGCAGCAGCACTTTTGCACCCGGCCCACCCAGCATTTTCTCGGTGGTTTTCTGCAGCCGTTCAGTGAGCGCATCCAGATTGGCCTGACGCCCGATTTTCACTTTGGTCATCGCAAAGTCTGACAATGTGCGCAGCCACTGATCCTGCAGGCGGGGCAAATACCCTTCCGCATGATGACGCATCTTCTCGTCGGGAATATCGAGCCCAAACTCAACGACAAGCATGCCCTTGATCCGACTCTGCTTGAAAACCGTGACAACCATGGGATCGACCGTGACCCAGGCTTCAGACGTGGTGATCTTGCGTTCGGACTTCTTGTCGTCCTTCTTTGCGCCGTCTTCCCCACCAGACCCTGCGCCACCGCCGGATGCAAATGCAGGAGGCCACATGCCAACCAGCACGGCGAACAGGACAGCAAGGCTGAGACGCATCTCCCGCATGCCCACAGCCTAGTCGCCTAGCATGAAGGCCAAGTTTACGGACATATTGACGAGAAAACGGGGAAAACCAGCGGCTGGTGGAGCTGAGCGGAATCGAACCGCTGACCTCCTCATTGCGAACGAGGCGCTCTCCCAACTGAGCTACAGCCCCAGCCTTGCCGGAGCGGGCGATATAGGGGCGGGTGCGGCCCTGCGTCAAGCTAAAGCAGTGGTCTGGTGCGATGAGCCGGACCACTCTTGCGGCAAGGCGTCGGGTTGACTTAGGTGAGGGCTGAAAGTGTGACGCGATGCATGATCCCTACTACCCTATTTTCTGGCTGATCGATCAGGTTCTCTGGTTGTTCATGGTCATCATGATCGTGCGCATAGCCTTATCGTGGCTGTTTTCGTTTCAGGTGGTGAACCCACGCCACCCATTTGCGATGCAACTCAACCGCTTTGCCGAAGCTGTCACCGATCCCGTCCTGCGGCCAATACGGCGCATATTGCCACCGATGGGGGGCGTGGACCTGTCGCCCATCGCGATCTTCCTGCTGATCTATGTGCTACAGATGTATCTATGGCAGCTCTACCGTGCCCTCGCCGCGTGAGGGATTGCCTTACCGCGCAGACGGCAACGATCTGCTGATCCATGTGCGCGCGACGCCAGGTGCACGCACGGAAGGGCTGGATGGCATTGCCGATGGCGCAGATGGCGCACAGTTTCTGAAAGTGAAGGTGCGGGCAAAGCCGGAAGACGGCAAGGCCAATGCCGCCCTCATCGCGGTGCTGGCCAAGGCCATGAACCTGCCTCGTTCCGCCCTGACGCTGGAATCGGGTATGACGTCACGCATCAAAACCATTCGCATCAGCGGCGGAGCGCCGCTGGCCAGCCGCCTGTCGGAGATCATCGCATGACCGCAACTCTGATAGACGGCAAGGCCATTGGCGGGGCGCTGCGGGCCAAGGTGGCTGAGGCGGCCGCCGCCATCAGTGCCGCCACCGGAGTGAAGCCAGGCATCGGCGTGATCCTCGTTGGCGATGATCCGGCCAGCCAGATCTATGTGCGGATGAAGGGGAAGGCCGCTGCCGAAGCCGGTATGCATGCAGTTGAGATAGTGCTGCCTGAGCGGGCCAGCGAAGCGGAGGTTCTGGCGGAAGTACGGCGGCTGAATGATGACCCGTCTGTGCATGGCTTTCTGGTGCAGTTCCCGGTGCCGAAGCAGGTGCGCCAGACAGCGGTGATCGACGCCATCGATCCAGCCAAGGACATTGACGGCCTGACGCCGCACAATGCCGGTCTGCTGGTATCCGGACGCGAAGGTCTGGTGCCCTGCACGCCCTATGGATCTGTGCTGCTGGCTCGGCAGGCGCGCGGCGACATTGCCGGCCTGAATGCGCTGGTGATTGGCCGCTCCATTCTGGTCGGCAAGCCATTGGCGCAGCTGCTGACCAATGCCGACTGCACCGTGACGATCGCCCATTCCAGAACGCGCGATCTGCCTGCGCTCTGCCGTCAGGCCGATCTGCTGTTTGCCGCCATGGGCAAGGCGCATTTCGTGCGCGGCAACTGGATCAAGCCCGGCGCGACAGTCATTGATGTCGGCACCACGCGCCTTGATCTGGGCAACGGCAAAACGAAACTGGCGGGCGATGTGGCGTTCGACGAGGCGGTCGGCGTCGCGGGGGCCATCACCCCGGTGCCGGGCGGGGTTGGCCCGATGACCATCGCATGCCTGCTGCGGAACGCTGTGATCGCCGCTGCACGCCAGCTTGGCCAGCCGATTCCTACAGATATTTAATCTGTTCAGCCTGTGTTCACGAGATTAGGCTAGTTTTGCCATGCTTTCGCCACGGCAGACCTGTAGCCATATAGACACCATGATGCGCAAACCCATCACTTATGCCCTGATCGGCGCCACCTTGCTGGCCGCCAGCGGTGTCGCGTTCGCGTTCGACCGGCGTATCCGCATCAAGAACGAGACCGGGCAGGACATTGTCAGCCTGTCAGCCTCCAGCGCCGAAAGCGGCTGGTCTGGCGCTGTTCTGGGCGGACTGCCCAGCGGCAAGGCGGCGATGGCGTCCATCGATGACGGTTCCGGCGCCTGCGTCTATGACTTCACGGCGGAACTCGCCGATGGATCGACCCGCGATGCGCCGGGCGTCAATGTCTGCGACCTGTCGGTCTTTTCGATCCAGTAAGCCACAGATCATTTAGGTCCGGCACCGCTAGACGAGCACCCTTTCTCCAGAGCACGTCCAACATCTTTGGATTTCTCGGACTCCTCATTCGCCTTAATGATCGCTTTTGCCACATCTACCACGCCCTCCTCCCCTGAGGTTATACCTATCGCAAATGTCACAAGAGCGATGATACGTGCATTCCTAGCCGCCATCTGACAGAAGCGCTGAAAGGCGCTCACCGGTGGCTCGTTCGTCTTTTCGTACTCAACCAACTCCGAATGACGACCAGATTCGTGCTCATCTCGAATCTGGCCAAGTGCAGGGTCGTAAACCCACCAAGCCGTGATAGGTCCAGTTTCCAGAAACGCCGCGCTTTCGGGGACAATCAGAATTTTGCCTTCCCTAAGCCGCTGCTGCATACGGGCAACAGCATCAGATGATGCCCCTGCGGTGCTGATCTCGTCTCCCGGGTGGACAAGATGCAGTGTCGTGCCCGCAGCCCTCATGGTTTCAAAGATGCCGACTGTATCGCGTTCTGGTACTATGGTGCCGCCCGCGAGTTCCGCCAAAAGACGCTCGGCAGCCAGTCCCGAAGCCGGATCAACTGCAAGACTCCGGTCGTTAGACCCAAACCTGCGCGGCAGGTTCAGCAAATCGAGTGTCATTTCGAATTCGCCGTTTATCTGGGTTGGTTCGAGACCAGCAATCAGAACTGTTAAGCCAGGCACGCGCTCCCCAGAGAGTTGGGCATAGAGGCCCGGATACAAGCGCAACAGCCCATCTACTATGGAAGAAAGGCCGTCACTGGTGGCTTCCATATCGGGCATTACGGCCAATTCAGGGTTGGCTGTTGATCCTGTCAGCAGGCCAATCTGCCAGAACGCTGCAAAGGCGGCATAATCGTTCGACGACACGACAAGGTCGGCCAATGGCAATTGGCCTGCCATACCATCGGCGCGCGCAGAAAATGAAACCCTGTCAAGGATAGCACTCTGCGATACGTATGCCCCGGCTGGCCCGCTTGCGGTCATTCGAAGCCAGATTGCACTCGGTGCGTCATCCACTGGTACTGTACTGGCATCATCATCCAGCACAGAGCCTGCGTCGGATGCACTGCCACCCGCGCCATCACCCGCTGATCCAAAGTCGATTGGCGGCAGCAGAATGGGCTGGCCCAAAAAAGTTTGATTATCGATGCGAAATGCAGGCGTGTAGATCCACTTCTTGGTGTCGCTGTCGGCGCGCCGTTCCTGAAATCCCATTGGTTCGGCGAAGCCTGCGGAAATGCGCGAGACAGAAAGGTCTGCCAGACGCCCTTCTGTAGTGACGGTCTCGGTTTCAGAAAACGCGCCGTCATGACGCCACTCAACAACAATCGATAGCTTTACTGTCTCATAGTGATCGTCGGGCAACGTGGCCCATTCATGAGATGGTGCACAGAGGGGTTTGCCATCAGCGGGCACCGTATCAAGGTCCACCCATTCACCGCCCATATTTTTTTGAAGCCATACGTGCTGTTTTAACTGAGAATCGCTGGCTGCTTTGGTGTCCAATGATGCGGCGGCGGGAGCGATCCAGTCTGTGTGCGCAAGAGCAGAAACCTTGGCCGCCTCCCAAAGCGCGCCAACCATTGCCAGCCTTGATTTGAGTGCGGTGTCGTCAACCGCTACCGCGAGACCAGCCCAGTCTACAGATGAAGTTCGTGCGTTATTTTTTGACAGACCCGAGAGCTCGTTGGCCTGCTGCGCGGATAGTTCACAACCAGCAAAACGAAGCGCTATTTCTGGATGGTTACGTTTGATGAGCTCATGCAACAGAAGCGCTTGATCCGCGCCATTTCCCGCTTTGGTCAGATATGCGCCACGCGGTCCTTTCAGGACCCCATCATACGCTTCAAATCGAATTGATTTGTGCACAAACGCACGCAACTCATTCTCGTCTGCCTTGGCTGATGCGGCCGTCAGGGCGGCATCAATCTTGGAAGAAAGGGTTGGCAGCGGACTATTTTCCGCCAAGGCCATTCCACTGAAGAATGCAGCCGCTAGCGTAATACTAAAAAAAATACGCATGACACCCTCATGCCTTCAGCATCCGTACCCTGCGGACTATAGCACCCAGCAGGAAGAAGTCTTCAGTTGTGACAAGTCAGAATGACAGGTCAAGAAGTCGAGAGGATGCGCCGTTGCAGGCACAAGCACCACCAGGACCGAAAATCTTTCAACTGCTGGTGTTGTGTAGAATTTAGCCCTCCGACTTCAGTCGGCGTGCGGCGAGCGTGCGCAGGCGCAGGGCGTTCAGCTTGATGAAGCCGGCTGCGTCCTTCTGGTCATAAGCGCCGCCGTCTTCCTCGAAGGTCACCAGATTGGTGTTGTAGAGCGAGTAAGGGCTTTCGCGGCCCTGCACGATGACATTGCCCTTATAGAGCTTGAGGCGCACCGTGCCGGTGACCATCGCCTGCGAGTGGTCGATGGCGGCCTGCAGCATCTCGCGCTCGGGCGCAAACCAGAAGCCATTATAGATAAGCTCCGCATAACGCGGCATCAGTTCGTCCTTCAGATGCGCGGCGCCACGATCGAGCGTGATCGACTCGATGGCCCGGTGCGCGGCCAGCAGAATGGTGCCACCGGGCGTTTCATAGACGCCGCGCGACTTCATGCCGACAAAGCGGTTTTCCACCAGATCGAGCCGCCCGATGCCATTGTCGCGGCCATAGGCATTGAGCTTGCCCAGCAGCGCGGCAGGGCCAAGGCTTTCGCCATTGATCGAGACCGGATCGCCCTTTTCAAAGCCGATGGATATCTCGGTTGCCTTGTCTGGCGCGGCCTCGGGGCTGATGGTGCGCTGAAAGACCACCTCGTCAGCGGCCATGGCCGGGTCTTCCAGCACCTTGCCCTCGCTGGAGGAGTGCAGAAGATTGGCATCGACCGAAAACGGGGCTTCGCCGCGTTTATCCTTGGCGATCGGAATCTGATGCTGTTCGGCGAAGGCGATCAGTTTGGTGCGTGAGTCGAGATCCCATTCGCGCCAGGGTGCGATGACTTTCACATCGGGCTTGAGCGCATAGAACGACAGCTCAAAGCGAACCTGATCATTGCCCTTGCCGGTGGCACCGTGTGAGACGGCATCGGCCCCCAGCCGGTTGGCGATTTCGATCTGCTTTTTGGCGATCAGCGGGCGGGCGATGGAGGTGCCGAGCAGATACTGGCCCTCATAAACCGCATTGGCGCGGAACATTGGGAACACATAGTCGCGCATGAACTCGTCGCGCACATCCTCGATGAAGATGTTTTCCGGCTTGATACCGAGCAGCAGCGCCTTCTCACGGGCCGGGCCGAGTTCTTCGCCCTGCCCCAGATCGGCGGTGAAGGTGATGACCTCGCAGCGATATTCGGTTTGCAGCCATTTCAGGATGACCGATGTGTCGAGCCCGCCGGAATAGGCAAGGACGACTTTCTTGGGCGAGTGCTTGGTGCTCATGGCGCAGTTCCGAAAGATGGCAGATGAAGGCGCGCTTCGTTAGCGCATGCTGCAACGCAGAACAACGCGCCGCACGCGACATAATGTTTCGCGGCCACGTAACAATGTATGTTCGTTCATCGAAAATAGCAGGGGGTAGCCCCCCCTCCCCAGAACACAGGGCGCAATAGGATTGTTTTCAATATCCAGCCGACGGCAGACGCGGCGCCCGGTTATCAACACCCCCACCCTCTTGCTCCCTTACGTCACCCGCACCATGCGCACGAACACACTGATATAGGAATTATTTCATGACGCACAAGAGGCCGTATCGGGAAATTACCCCGGCATGCGGGCGAGTTCTGCCGAGCGCCGTTCAGCCATGCGGGCCGAGGCGCGTTCCTTGACGCTTTCGCTTTTGAGCTGACCGCAGGCCGTCGTGATGTCGCCGTCAGCGGATTGCTAAAACGCCATCATGCACGATCCGCGCACTATTGGTACGGCTCGATGCGCGAATCATTGTTTGTGCTGGAAAAACGAAACTGTGATGTGATCATTTGCCAACGCAGCGTTTGTGGATCTGTCGCAGCCAGCGGACTGAACTCAAAACCTTTAACACTCTCAAGCAAAGAGGGTTCAAAATAACCAAATGGCTCGGAACAAAGAACAACACGGTCAACAACCTTGCCAGCTTGCGATATGATCAGCAGCAGTACAACGTCCCCCGCTGTATCAGCTGCTAAAGCGACATCAGGGAATGTTGGTCTCGGTGGCTTTCTTAAAGCTTCACCCTCATAGTGCACGATACCGACAGCACCGAGTTTTTCATTTACCTCACTGCCAGTGACATTGCATTGCGCGTATGCAGTGCAACAAAGGTGCGCTGCACAGGCCGCTGTGCTCAACCAAGCTTGTAGCGACATGTATAACTCCATCTACGTTTTGATGTGTCGCCGTTTTTCTTTTGCGGCTGATAGACAAACGTTCTTACATAATCGAGGCAGGCAGCATCAAAGACGCCAGCAGGTGCAGACCCCAGCAGCAGAAAAGTGCCCAACCTGCCCGAGCGATCAATGATAAAGCCGACAGTGGCACTCCCCTCCAACCCGAAAGTCTGGGCATAGATCGGATAGTCCCCGGGTGCGCCCTTCTCAGTCAATTGAGGTACAGGCTGTTCCCATTCAGCGCCCTGTTCAGGCCATGCCGTGTTTTTGCCTGGCAGATCAGATGCTGGTTCTGCTGCCTGCGACAAACCGAATGATGCGCCAATAAGAAGCGCTGACAGTTGTAGAATAAAACGCATGATCCCCCGCGCCCCGAACGGAGAAATACTGCATCAACATTGTGACAGTTTCAACAGATCACCCCGGCATGCGGGCGAGTTCTGCCGAGCGCAGTTCCGCCATGCGGGCCGAGGCGCGCTCCTTCACGCTTTCACTTTTCAGCTGACCGCAGGCCGCCATGATGTCGCGGCCGCGCGGTGTGCGCACCGGTGAGGCATAGCCCGCCGCATTCACCACATCGGCGAACTTTTCGATCTGGTCCCAGTCGGAACATTCATAAGGCGCGCCCGGCCAGGCATTGAACGGGATGAGATTGATCTTGGCCGGAATGCCGGCCAGCCGCTTCACCAGAAGCTTCGCATCGGCAATAGAGTCGTTCACGCCCTTCAGCATGACATATTCAAAGGTGATGCGTCGCGCATTGGAAACGCCCGGATAGGCACGGCAGGCCGCCAGCAGCGTGTCGATATCATACTTCTTGTTCAGCGGCACCAGAACATCGCGCACGTCATCACGCACCGCGTGCAGCGAAACGGCCAGCATCGAGCCGATCTCCTCGCCGGCCCGCGCCATCATCGGCACGACGCCTGCGGTGGAGAGCGTGATGCGCCGCTTTGAAAGCGTCAGGCCTTCATTATCGGAAATGACCTGAATGGCGTTCTTCACATTGTCGAAATTATAGAGCGGTTCGCCCATGCCCATCATCACCACATTGGTGACCTTGCGCAGTTCGGTGGGCCTGCCCGCTGGATAATCGGCCAGCGCATCGCGGGCGACCAGAACCTGCGCGACGATTTCCATGGGGCTGAGATTGCGCACCAGCTTCTGCGTGCCGGTATGGCAGAAGCGGCAGGTCAGCGTGCAGCCAACCTGACTGGAGATGCACAGTGTGCCGCGATCTTCTTCCGGGATGTAGACCGTTTCGATCTCGATGCCCGGCCCAAAGCGCAGCAGCCATTTACGTGTGCCATCTTCAGAAATCTGCGAGGTGACGATTTCGGGCCGGTCCAGCGTGAAGTGGGCGCTGAGCTTTTCGCGCAGCGCCTTCGACACGTTGGTCATTACCTCAAACGAAGTCGCACCGCGCTGATAAAGCCAATGCCATATCTGGCCGGCGCGCATGCGCGCTTCCTTGCCTTCAAGGCCTACGGCTTTCAGCGCATCGGCCAGCTCAGGCCGGGTGAGCCCGGTCAGGTTGGTCAGGGGCATTCCTGATTGATCCGGTCGATGGCCGCACCGGCCCCGACCAGCGAATAGGTGTCGGTGGTGTTTGTGCCGCGCTTGGATATGCCCTTCACGGTCATGGACTTGCCGTTACGCATCGCTTCGATGAGCTTCTGTTCCGTCGCCGTGTCGGGCAGCCAGGCCCCGCCATTGGTGCCTTCGGTCGTTGTTGCGAAAGCAAAGCTCTGGCCACCCACGTCCACCGTTGCCTTGGAATTGTCCTTGAACGGATAGCCGATCACGATGGATGGCTCGCCCTTCACCTTGCGGGCCGGGAAGTTGGAAATGATGAAGAAGATCGGGTCGCGCTTCACATTGCCGGGGGCAGAGCTTTTGGGCTGTGCCAGCGCGTAGCACACTGAACCATCGGCCGCCTTGAAAGCTTTCCAGTCATTGAACTCGCCAAGCACCTGCGAAGCGGCACCCGCCGTTCCGACAAGCGCTGCCAGCGCACCACATACAAATAGACGCGCAATGATCGAACGCATGGTGACAACCTTCATCCTGTCGGCCTTGATCGGATGGCCGGTATTTGACCGCAAGATTTGGCCTATGACCGTCGGCCTGACAAGAGATGATGCAGCGATTTGCGCGTGCGCCGGATCAAAAGCCTGTATTGTGCAGATGAATCAATATTCATAAAGACCCCGTAATGGACCCATCGCAGTTTGCCGAAGACTGGATCGCGGCGTGGAATGCGCATGATCTGGCGCGCATTCTTGAACATTATGCCGAGGACATCGTGTTCCATTCGCCCGTCGCCGCTGCCGTGACGGGCCACGGGCGTGTCGTGGGTAAAGCGGCGCTCAGTGCCTATTGGAACACGGCGTTCCAGCGATCACCGACTCTGCACTTCACCCTTGAGCGCGTCTATGCCGGTGTGGACAGCCTGACCATCGCCTATCGCAATCAGCGCGGTATGCATGTGAGCGAGACGTTTGTTTTTGACGCTGATGGGCGGGTTTCGTTCGCTTCGGCCTGTTACGCGGATTGATCGCGGCGGCCTTTCACATTGGGGATGAAGACGCGCTCGCCCGGCGCGGTCTGGCGCAGGATCGGCCCGCCCCATTCATGACCTGCTTTCGGCACGAAGGGTTCGCGCGGACCACCTGACGCAACAGGGCGTTCAGCGAACCGGCCCATGGTGATGAGCCGGTCATACATGACAATGGCCCCAGCCGTCGCCACGTTGAGGCAGAAGGCGGTCGGGATTTTCACGGTGTGCACGCACATGGCCTGCACACGCGCACTGAGCGAGCCACGTTCTGAGCCAAGAATATAGGCCGCCTGCGCCGGATGGCGGAAGCTGGGCATTTCAATCGCCTCATTGGTGAGTTCGATGCCGACAAGCTGACAGCCTTTGGGCAACAGGAAATCTTCGAAGCGCGCATAGGGGTAATGCGGCACCTGACCATCAGAGGCGGCGGTGTCGGCATGACGCACGATGCGCGCCTTGGCATCCGCCTCGATGGTAAAGGTGAAGCTGGCTCCAAAGGCATGCGCCGTGCGCATGAGATTTCCAAGGTTCATGGCCTTGGAAATCCCCTCGGCGCCTATGCCGAAATACCCACGCATGGCTGCTCCGCTGAAGGCGGCCCTGTTCAGGCTGCCTTGTTCATGGCCCGCAGATCGGTGAGCTTCTGCGCCTTGCTGCGCGGCCACTCCAGCGGCCACATGCCAATCATCTCGCCTTCCTGGTAGGTGCCCAGATGCAGCATCATGCTGCCGATCCCGGCCGCGCCCTGGAAATAGCCCGTCTGCGTTTCGATAAAATCAGGACGGTTGCGATGTTCGCATTGCTGCCATGCACGTCCGCCGCCTGCCGCTTCGCTGGCCGACAGTAGATGCGCCGCGATACGCTCGGCATAGGCAGCGCCTTCCTTCCAGATGCCGCGACGGGCCAGCAATAGCGCGAAGTCCGCAATGCCTGCATCGCCGCAGCATTGTCCGAAATTCTGCCACAGGCCGCGCGTGCGGTTCTCGGGCACGCCGGTGCCCATGAGGCCCTTCATCAGGCGGTGGATCGCGTCGATCCACTTGCTGTCGCCGGTCACGTCATGAAGACGCAGCAGCACACGCCCGGTGCCGGCCGGACCATGACACTGGCCGAGATAATAGTTCAGCGGCTCGACGCCTTCGAGATGGCAGATGAGCTGCCCGCCATCCGCAAAGGTGGTTGCCTTGGCGAGCGCATAGTCGGCCCCGCCAATAGCGCCATCAAGATAACGCTGGTCGCCCGTTTCTTCATAAAGTTCGAGCAGAGCAAACCCGACACCGGTGCCGCCATGGGCAAAGTTGGGCGCCGGGAACGGGAAGGGCATGTCGTCCATCATCAGCCACTGAATGCCTTCAGGGTGCTTGATGCCCAGTTCCAGCAGACGGTCAGCGCCCTTGCGCGCCATGGCCAGCGCATCTGGGTGCAGACCTTCGCGATGCGCATAGACCAGAGCCAGAACGGCCCCGGCGGCACCGACCGAAAGGTCAATCACTTCGCGCATACCCGAAATGCCGGTGATGTCGGAAAACGGAATTGGCTCGATCCAGCCAATGCCCGCGCCGCATGGGCTGGCGCGGTCGATGATCTGCTGCACACAATAGGTGGCGCCATCGCGGAAACGCTTTTCGCCAGTCGCATTGGCTATCGCCACCAATGACAGCATGTAACCGCCCCAGCCCGAATTGGGGTTGATGCTGGAGGGGCCCTTTTCCATGACGGCGGCAAGCATCTCGTCAGCAGCTGCTGTCGCCCGGTCGAGAAGCGCCCGATCGCCCGTGACGGCGTGGCGTTCCAGAAGGAACAGAATGATCCCGCCCGTGCCGTGATAAACGGAATGCTCGGCCTTGCCGTCCGGCTTGGCACCTACCCGGCGGTACCAGCCTGCCCCATCAGGACGCCGCTGAGATTCAACGAATGTCCAGACGTCTTCAGATGCTTTGATCCAGCGATTCACAGGCGTGTCCTCCATTATTTTATGCCGGAGACCTAACACGCATGGCGGCCCCTCACCAGTGCGGGTGGCTTGGTTATGCGCCGGGCTTGGCGTCAAACCGCACAAACTCAAAGGCGATGGAACGGGCGATCAGTTCGCGCCAGACGGGCTCCACGATGGTTTCGGACAGACCGATCTCGCGCGCCATGGCCTTCACCTTGGCCACCACATCTTCGATGCGGGCGGCATCGTGCACGGTGTCGCGGCGCTGTTTGATCGCGGCCGCGCGGGCGATGTAGCCGGTGCGCTCGGCGATCAGATGCACCAAAGCGCGGTCGACGCGGTCAATCTGGCCGCGCAGGATTTTCATGTCGGGGCACTCGTCCGGCGGGATCACCGAGTCGGTGCGGGAGGGCACGTCTTGCATGGCGGGTGTATCTCAGCCCCCGCCCATGAAGGCAATGCGCTCTGGTGCTTCAGAAGCCGACCATCACCTTGCACTGGGTGGTCGGCTTGCGCAGGGCCTCGAAGGCGTCAGGCAGTTGGTCCAGCGAGATGGCATCCGTGATCATGTGCGCCGCTTCGACGCGGTCCTTGGCGATCATGTCGATGACATAGTCAAAATCCGCCGGACGGTAGCCCAGCACGAATTGCAGGGTGAGTTCCTTCACGACACCCATGAGCGGCAGGATCGCGTCCATCTGCTGACAGACGCCCGCGATGATGATCTTCGCACCGCGCGGCGCGTCCATCATCACGGCATTGAGCAGGCCGGGTGCGCCAACACATTCAAAGATGATGTCGGGGCCTTTGCCTGCGATCTTTTCCACCTGCGCCGATAGCGGCTGGGTGGGATCAATGGCGTCGGTCGCACCGAAGCGGGCGGCGGCGACCCGGCGATTGGCCGCCATCTCCGAAACGATCACATGGCGCGCACCCAGAAACCGCGCCCACAACATGACGGCGAGGCCAACCGGCCCCGCCCCGATGACCAGTACCGTCGCACCGCGCTCCATCTTCGCCATGTCGACCGCATGCAGGCCAACAGCGAGCGGCTCGACCAGCGCGCCTTCATCGCTTGAGACAAGATCAGGCAGGATATGGGCACCGTTCGCGCCAATCGTCACAAGCTCGGCATAGGCCCCATGATGCTGACCAAGGCCCACACCCTTTGCGCCCGTGCAGACCCCGAAGGCATGATCGCCCCGGCGACAGGCATCGCATTCGCCGCACAGGATATAAGGGAACCCCGCAACGCGCTGGCCCTCCCGGAAGCGGCCTTTCAGCGCAGAACCGATGCCGACGATCTCGCCGGAAAACTCGTGCCCCATCACGCTGCCTTTCGGTAGAGGCTGGATCGCGTGGGACTCCGTCATGTGCAGATCAGAACCACAGACGCCGCAGCGATGCACCTTCAGAAGAAGCTGATGCGGCGTGGGTTCAGGATCAGGCAAAGTCTCGATGGTGAGTTTCTGTCCGGGGGCATGAAAGACGGCGGCGCGCATGAGGTGTGGTCCGTAAAATAAATATCAGTGGCGAGAGGAGACAGGAGAGCGCCAGCGTCTGCAAGGGGCTTGCGGGGCAGCAGACGCGCATTAAGCTCGCGTCATAACAAAATTGGCCTTGAGGAAACGATCATGAGTGCTGCCGCAAAGGAAAGTCTGCCGCCCTTCAAGCCTCTGCCGATGACACCGCCCGTCACGCATGCCGAAAAGCGCGCAGACGGAAGCTGGCTGATTTCCAGCGCGCTGCCGCTGGCGGCAATGCACCGTTCCATCATCCATCTGTTTGAAGAGCGCGCCGCCGAACATCCCGATCGCAATCTCATTGCGCAGCGGGTGATGACGGCGGAGCTTAAAACAGGCGACTGGCGCTTCATGACCTATGGTGCGGCCAAGGCTGCCGCGAGCGCCGTGGCGCAGGGCCTGATCGACCGGGGCATGGGCGAAGGCGACGCGCTGATGATCCTGTCGGGCAACTCCATCGAGCATATGGTGATGATGCTGGGCGCGATGAAAGCGCGCGTGGCTGTGGTGCCTCTCTCGGTCGCCTACTCATTGTTCTCGGGCGATCACGGCAAGCTGAAGCACTGCTTCCAACTGGTGAAGCCGAAAATGGTGTTTGCCGATTCCGGCCCGGTCTTCGCCAAGGCGCTGTCGGCGCTGGCGCTGGAGGGGATCGAGGTCGTGACGCTCGACGCTGCGCCGGGCATGACACAGACATCCTATCAGTCGCTGATTGCGACCAAGGCAGGGCCTGCTGTCGCCGCAAGCGTCGAGAAGATCAATCACGCCACCATCGCCAAATATCTTTTCACGTCGGGATCGACCGGCATGCCCAAAGCGGTGATCCAGACACACGGCATGATGTGTGCGGTCATCGCAGGCCAAGAAAGCCAGCGCGCCGAAGCGCCAGACCCCAATGAGATTCCCCAGACCCTGGAATGGATGCCGTGGAACCACATCTCGGCGGGGAACATCAATTTCAACGGCAATCTCAATGCTGGCGGCACGATTTGTCTTGATGCCGGCAAACCAGTGCCGGGCATGTTCGAGGAGACGATCCGCAACTATCGCGAGATTTCACCGCTGGTGATCGGCAGTGCGCCCATCGCCTTCTCCATGCTGTGCGAGGCGATGGAAAAGGACACGGTTTTGCGCGCCAGTATTTTCAGGCGACTGAAATACGTTGGCTATGGCGGCGCATCGCTCAGCCAGGACGTGTATGAGCGGTTTCAGAAACTGGCCATCGCCGAGACCGGCCAGCGCATCGCCTTCACCACCATGTATGGTGCAACCGAAACGCAGGGCATCACCACGGTCAGCTGGTTGACCGACCGCGTGGGGCTGATCGGCCTGCCTTTGCCGGGCATCACGCTGAAACTGGTGCCGAACGGATCGAAGTTTGAAGTGCGTGTGAAAGGCCCGACCGTCACGCCCGGCTATCTGAATGATCCCGCGAAAACCAAGGACGCCTTCGACGAAGAAGGTTTCTATAAACTCGGTGATGCCGCCAAGTTCGTGGATGAGCGCGACCCCAATGAAGGGCTCGTCTTTGACGGACGCGTGACCGAGGACTTCAAACTTTCGACCGGCACCTGGGTTTCGGTCGGCACACTGCGGACTGATCTTCTGGCTGCCTGTTCGCCCTTGCTGCAGGATGCGGTGATCGCAGGCCAGGACAAGAACTTCATCGCCGTGCTCGCCTGGCCGGTGGTATCCGCCCTGAAACAGATTGCCGGCGAGGGGCCACTTCCGGCGCTGTGCGTGTCGGACAAGGCCGCAGCCTTTTTGCGTGAGAAGATCAGCGCGTTCAACAAATCCGCAGGCGGATCGTCGGGCCGCGTGGCGCGCATCATCCTGATGGCCGAGCCGCCCTCGATTGACGGACACGAGATCACCGACAAGGGCTATGTCAATCAGCGCGCCACGCTGGACCGCCGTGCGGAGCTGGTGAACGCACTTTATGCTGAGCCGCCAGGCAATGGGGTGATTGTCATTTGAGGCGCATCATGGCTGCACACCGCAAAAAATGTCATGAAAGCCCGCATGGCTGATTCACTTTCCGTGGCCGCATGAGCAACACAATACCCGAACCCGTCACCGCACATTATTCGTCGTGGATCCGCACCTGGTGGATGAGCGTCTGCGCCTTTGCCATGCTGGCATTTGCCACCTTGTTTTATTTCGGTCTTGTAGAGGGCAGCGTGCTGATCACGGGCATAGGCGTGCTTGGCATCATCGCCTGCTTCGCACTGTTCGTCATGCTGGGCCATCGCATGAAAGCCGACCGCGACATTGTCAGCGTGAGCGCAAGTGGCTTTCATGATGTGCGCATCGGCCAGATCATTCCCTGGAGCGAGATCACTGCGCTGCACACGCATGCGCCGGGTACACAGGTCAGCCTGTTCGTCGAGGCAAAGAACCCGGAACGGTTCATACAGGCCGGGTCGCGCCTCAGGAAAGGCGCGGCGCAGATCGACCGCACGCTCGGCTTTGACGGCTTGCGCTGCGATCTTTCGGGTCTCGATGAGCCTTCCGATGTGATTGTCACCGCCGCGCAACAGTTCCTCGACCAATCGAGGTAAACGCCCAGCTCGCGTTAACGGACGTGAAAGGAAGACGGCCTTTTGATGCCTCTATGGCAGCACGCCCGCTTATCTGGGACTTCAGGGGGCCGTCCATGTTGAATGCAGGAGACTTTCAGGATCTCGCCTATTGGCTGATCGACGCTCATGGCGATGAAGCCGTGATGTGGGCGGATCGCGCCATCGCAGAGCTGTATCTGCAGGGCGACGATGAACGCGCTGAATTGTGGCAGACCTTAAGGTCCGTCGCCTGCGACATGATCGCGGGACGAATAGACCCCAGCCGCCGCCCTACCCTGCATTGATCGTCACACCCGCTTTCATGCGGGTTTTTTTGTGCTAGCGTCTGGGCAGGCTATCGGGGGATGCCATGCTCGACGCAACATTGCAGGCCATCCTGCGCCAGATGGCGGAAGCGCCTCAGCCTAAATTATGGGAAATGAGCCCGCCTGAGGCGCGCGCCGCCTATCTGGCCATGCGCGACATGTTCGACACCAAGGGCACCCCCATTGGTAAAGTGGAGAGTGTCGAGATTCACGGGCCGGGCGGCCCGGTTCCGGCACGCATCTACACGCCTATCGGCTCGGACGGCAAAGTGACGCCAGCCTGTGTGTATTATCACGGCGGCGGCTGGGTGATCGGCGATCTCGACACGCATGACACCGTTTGCCGCGCCATCGCCAACGAAAGCGGCTGCCGCGTGGTGGCCGTGGATTACCGGCTCGCGCCGGAGCACAAGTTTCCGGCAGCCTTCGATGACGCCTATGCGGCGCTGAAATGGACGGCAGACAACGCCACGGCGCACTTCATCAACCCCAATCGCATCGCCGTGGCAGGCGACAGCGCGGGCGGCAATCTCGCGGCGGCTGTTGCGCTGTATGCCCGCAGCAAAGGGCCGAAGGTCAAGTTTCAGGCGCTGATCTATCCGGTGACACAGGCCCGCGCTGACACGGCTTCCATGCACGACCTCGCCACCGGCTTTTTCCTTGAGAAGGCCTCAATGGACTGGTTCTGCGATCAGTATCTGGAACCGGGCGCTGACCTGAACGATCCGCGCCTCTCGCCGCTCGCGGCAAAAGATGTACATGGCGTGGCGAACGCTCTTGTGATCGTCGCCGGGTTTGATCCGCTCAAGGATGAGGGCAAAGCCTATGCACAGAAGCTGAAAGCGGCCGGCGTGCATGTGACGCTGAGCGAATATCCAGCCATGACCCACGGCTTCATCTCGATGGGCGCTGTCGTGCCGCAGGCCGTCGATGCGCTGAAGGAAGTGGGACAGGCACTGGCCAAGCACCTGGATTGACCGTTTAGGGCGCTGGCCATTGAAACGCGGCACGCACGCCGCTGATCTGGCGCGCGCATTCTTCGGCACTCCATTTCTTTTCTGCCTGCATCACCGCCGCAACAGCAGCGATGACATCGCCGCCGGGATAGCCCGTCAGACCAAGGCCGGTGCGGCGGAAGATCACATCCTCCAGCGTGACGGCCATCTCGCGGCGCATGGCGTAAAGCACCTGCGCCGGGCAATCGGGCACCTGTTCCGAGAAGGGCCTGAGCAGATCGGCGCGCCCTTCTGCAAGAGCGATGACATCATCAGCTTCAACGCCATAAAGGCGTGCCAGATGGTTCACCAGTCGCGGCTGAACATGGCGGTGCTGCGCGGTGAGCCGCGCGACAAACGATGTGAAATTGCCGACCGAGGCTCCACCCAGCGGGCGCTTATCGGTTGGGGCACGCTGCGCGGTGCGCCCCAGTTTGCGGTCGGCCATGTCCACGGCTTCTGCGGCCTGATGGCGCGAGGTGGTCCACTTGCCGCCCAGCGCCGACATGAGCCCGCCAATGCCATCGCGTGCATGATCCAGCACTTCTGACTTGCGGCTGAGATTGTAACTACCCCCTGATGGCGCGCCATGTTCCACCAGTGGACGCACGCCCGCGTAAGCATGGATGACGTCCGATGGGGTGAGTTTGGCTTCCGGCAGACCTTCATTCACCAGCGCCAGAAGCGCCGCAATGTCGTCCGCTGAAGCCGTCACCGCGTCGGGCGAGCGATCATCGGCATCATCGGTGGTGCCGATCAGCGAACAACCGCGCCACGGCATCACGAAGAAATGCTTCTTGCCGATGAACACCGTGAAAGCATCGCGTGCACTGAGCGGGCGCGTGATGACATGAATGCCGCGCGCCCGTGCCAGACGGAACGGCGGCTGTGCTGGATGGGCGAGCGCCATCACGCCATCGGCCCATGGCCCGGCGGCGTTCACCGTCAGGCGCGCTTTCACCACCGCCTCCGCGCCGGTCAATGCACAGCGTATGCGCGCGCCGCTGACAGTTTTTGCATCGTCCTGCATCAGGGCAAACGCTTCGGCATAATTTACAATGGCCGCGCCGCGCGTTGCCGCATCGGCCAGACAGCCCAACCCAAGACGTTCGGGCGCGTCCATCTGGCAGTCGTGATATTCATAGGCGAAACTGTAGCCGCTGGTCGTCATCACCGGCGCGCGCTTTTCCAGATCAGCCTTACCGATGCGACGGTGGCCCGGCAGGCGCTGATCCTTGTCGGCCAGCCAGCCACGATCGAAGCTGAGCAGATCATAGAGCATCAACCCAGCGCGCAACACGAGGCCGCTGAACCAGCCGCCTTTCTGCGGCACCAGAAAGGGGAGCGGATAAACCAGATGCGGGGCGATGCGCTGCCAGATGCGCCGCTCGCGCAGGGACTCGCGCACCAATCCCAGCTCGAAGTTCTTCAGATAGCGCAGGCCCCCGTGCACGAGGCGCGAATTATGGGCGCTGGTGGCATGGCTGAAATCACCTTTTTCAACCAGCGCCACTTTAAGTCCGCGCATGGCTGCATCACGCGCGATGCAGCTTCCGGTGATGCCGCCGCCAATGACCAGCAGATCGAAGGTCTGGCGGCTGAGGCTGGTAAAGTCGCGGCGCAAAGGTTTTTGTTCCGTTCTGAGTCGGTTGACGTGTTGATAGCCAATCCGCCCCTGTCCTTGAAGCAAAACCGCTGTTAGCGTCGGGGCACCAATATCTGATCAGGAGCGCCCCGATGGCCCGCGTGAAAGCGAACGGACTTGAGTTTGAGTATGACAGCCATGGCAAAGAGAGCGACCCGGCGGTCATCCTGATTATGGGCTTTAGCGGCCAGATGGTGATGTGGCCGATGAGCTTTGTGAACGCGCTTGTGGCCAAAGGCTTCCGCGTCATCCGCTTCGACAATCGCGATATTGGCCTGTCATCCCAGCTTGATGAGAAGGGCGCGCCCGACATCGGCGCAGCCATGATGGCGGTGATGAGCGGGCAGAAGCCCACAGGTGCCGCTTACCTGCTGGATGATATGGCGAAGGACACGGTCGGGGTGCTGGACGCTCTGGGTATCGCCAAGGCGCATATCGTCGGCGCGTCGATGGGTGGGATGATCGCCCAGCTTGTGGCGGCGAACCATGGTGAGAAGGCCCTCAGCCTCACCTCGATCATGTCGACCACCGGGCGACCCGGCCTGCCACAGCCGGACCCTGCGGTGAGCGCAGCCCTTGTCACACCGCCTGCCAGCAACAGCCGCGAAGACCGCATTGCCCAGTTTGTAAATATGTTCACGGTGATCGGTTCGCCCGGCTTCAGGGACAGCCCGGAACAGCTACGGGCCTTTGCCGCACTGGAAATTGATCGCGCGCCTTACAATCCGGCAGCCGTCGGCCGCCAGCTTCTGGCGATTCTCGCATCCGAGCCGCGCCATGAGCTGCTGAAGAAGGTGTCATGTCCGGCCCTTGTTCTGCATGGCGCGGACGACCCACTGGTGCTGGTGGATGGCGGGCGCGACACGGCGGCCTCCATTCCGGGGGCCGAGATGGTGATCGTGCCCGGTATGGGCCACGACTTCACCGAGGCGCTGATGCCAGTCTTCACCGACAAGGTGGGCGGGTTCCTGTCGCGCGTTGAAGCCCGGAAGAAGGTCGCCTGACATGCCGCACATCACCGCCAACAACACCAACCTTTATTACGAGATCGAAGGTCCAGAAAACGGCGTGCCGCTTCTTCTCATCATGGGCTTCGGCACCCAGATGACCGGCTGGACCCCCGCCTTCACCGCTGCGCTGGCCGCCAAGGGGCATCGCGTTATTCGTTTCGACAACCGCGATGTGGGCCTCAGCCAGCGCTTTATCGGCATTCCGGCAGCGCGCGATGTCGCCAAGGCGATCGCCGAAGGGCGCAAACCGGATGTGCCCTATGTGCTCGATGACATGGCCGCCGATGCGGCGGCGCTGCTCGGTGCACTTGGTATTTCCTCAGCCCATATCTGCGGTGCGTCGATGGGCGGGATGATTGCCCAGCTCGTCGCGCTGAACCACACGGAGAAAGCGCGCTCGCTCGTCTCGGTGTTCTCTACGACCTCTGATCCATCGCTGCCACGCTCATCACCCGAAGCGCAGGTGGCGCTGACCGCCATGCCGTCATCGGACGCGCGTGATGATGTCGTCGCCCATTCGGTGAAAAACCGGAAAGTCTATGCCAGCACGCGCTGGCCCTATGATGAGGCATTTGTGGGCACCCTAGCAGGGGCCGCCTATGACCGCGCCTATTATCCAGAGGGCACAGCGCGCCAGTATGCCGCTATCCTTGCCTCGCCGCCGCGCACCGAAAGGCTGAAGAGCCTCACCCTGCCCGCGCTGGTCATGCATGGCACCGCCGACACGCTGATCCCGTGGCAGGCTGGTGCGCATACCGCTGCACAGATCCGCCATTCGGAGTTCGTGCTGATCGACGGCTGGGGCCACGACATTCCCCTGCCCGCCGTGCCCATGCTGACCGATTACATCAACGGCTTCATTGCGCGCGTTGAGGCCGTTAAGATTTGAGTCAAATTGATTGACGCACTTTTAATGCGTCCTAACAAGCCAGACCGATCATGCCTTTCCTGCAATGGAGAGAGGCATGTCGGGCTGGCGTTTTGGCGGTTGGCTGGTTCTGTGCTGCGGTCTGTTCGCTTTCAGCGCGACGGCCGTGGCCTCATCAGCTGTTGCCCCTAACGGGCAGACAAGTTGGCAGGACACCGGCCAGCGCGTGCCATCGGTCGTCTATGACCAGATGATCAGCGAGCCGGCGCGCATGACGCTGGCGCTGCTCAACCAGTATCGCGCGCAGAAGGGTCTGCCACCCGTTCAGCTTGATGAACAAATGACACAGGTCGCCTATGAGCAGGCCGCGCTGATGGCGCAGACCGACATGATGGAACACGATATCAGCGGTGACTTCGCAGCGCGGCTCGTCCGCAACAATGTGCTGAATGTGTATGCCGGCGAAAATATCGGCCGCAATATCCGCACGGCGGAAAAAATGTTCGACTGGTGGGTGCATTCACCCATACACGAGCACAACATTACCAATCCGAATGTCACGCGGCTTGGGTTTGCAGTTGCCTATTCACCGGCAACCGGCAAACCCTACTGGTCGATGGCGCTCGCTTCATCACCGATCCGGTGACGACATCCAGCTTGGAGGCGCGGAGCGGCTGTGCGATAGACAGGCTGGTGCGACTCCGTAGCTCAGCAGGATAGAGCGGCTGCATCCTAAGCAGCGGGTCGGGAGTTCGAATCTCTCCGGGGTCGCCATTCCACATATTCAGGCGGGGCTGGACTTCCTGCCATCACGCCACATGCCCCAGATGGGGGGTGCATCCTTGCGCGCCCGGTATTCGCTGATGATGCGAAAGCCGTGACGTTCATAAAGGCGGATGTTCTGTTCCTTGGAATTATCGAGATAGGCCGCGCTGCCTTCGTCATCCACCTGAGCTAGCGTCGCCTGAAGAATGGACGAGCCAAGCCCTTTGCCACGCAGGGCCGGGGAAACGCCGAGGAAATACAGATACCAGTGCGGCGGCGCGGGCGGATGGTGTCTTTCAACCGCCTCGCCAAGCGCCACAAGACGCGGCAAACGGCGCAGGCCTGAAATACGCAACATGCGGGGCAGTAGTTTCAGTGTGCTGCCTTTGGGCGCTTTCAGTGATGCAATGCCTGAAGGTGGCAGCCAGACAATACCGGCGGCGGCATCAACCGACAGATACATCTGGTCGTGACGCGAGGACTGTTCCCCGATCGCATAGTCCATGTAACGCCTGACAGCCTCACCATGGCGCGAACCACCGCGAAACCCCCATCCCATCACCGGGTCGTCTTCAAAGGCTGACGTCATCAAGGCAATGAGCTGAGGCAGGTCCGCAGCCGTGGCGCGTTTTGGACTGGCTGCCGCCAGACGCGCCTGATGCACGGCTTCGTGCGGATCCATCAGATCTTTTCCGAAATGCGGATGGCCGTGCGGCAACCGGCTTTGATGAGGCCCGTCAGAACCGGATAGGCCGGGGCTTCCTTCGCGCCTTCGGCGCGCGCGGTGTCGCGGTGTTCGATTTCCTCAGCGCGGAACTTTTCCACGACCGTTTCAAGTTCGCTGTCTCGGCCCTTCAGCCGTTCCTGCTGTGCGGCATAATGTGCGTCGATGACTTCCTCCACCGCCTCGGTGCAGGCCATCGCCGCCTTTTCACCCATCAGCGCCGTCACGGCCCCAAGCGCATAGCTGGCCAGGTCCCATAGCGGGGCCATTGCGGTGGGCCGCACGCCGCGTTCGCGCATGATGCGATTGAAGGTGTCGAGATGGACCTGTTCCTGCGCGGCCATGTGGCGGACAAGGTCTGATGAACGGCGCGCCACAGGACCATCACCCAGCACGGCCAGCTGGCCCTGATAGATGCGAACCGCTGCCGCCTCGCCCGCGTGATCGACACGGATCATCGCGGCAATGTCATCAGGTGTGCGTGCGTCATTCGGCTGGCCGGGACGCGGCACGGTGCGGCGCTTGCCCGCGCTCATGGACGCACCCTCTGCCCACCTCGCAGCGCCCCCCACAACGCGATCAAGGCGAGGGCAGCTGAGGCGAGCGCGTTCCACGCTGCCATTGAGAGACCCATGAACACCCAGGCCGGTGTTTCGCAGGAAACGATCTTTGCCGTTTTCAGCCCGGCCTCCAGCTCAGCCGGCGAGGCAGGCAGCGGCTGAATGGTGCCGCCACATTGGGCAAGGCCGGGCCAGAACTTCCATTCAACCCCCGCATGAAAGCCTGCGATCACCGCGCCGATCACCAGCGCGCAGAACGCCAGCATCAGCATGGCGCGCGCGATGCCGGGCTGGCGCATCAGAAACACCAGCGCCAGCAGCCCCGCAGCTGAAGCCACGAAGTGCGGCGGGCGCTGATAGAGGCACAGTATGCAGGGCATCAGCCCCTGCACATATTCGCTGAAATAGGCAAAGCCGAGCATCGCCGCCGGGACAAAGGCCGTGACCAAAGCAGCAAGGCGCAG
The DNA here is from genome assembly GCA_964390465.1 of uncultured Flavobacteriaceae bacterium. Taxonomy (GTDB): domain Bacteria; phylum Pseudomonadota; class Alphaproteobacteria; order Micropepsales; family Micropepsaceae; genus JADZAI01. The sequence continues at coordinate 25,479 of CAYMIJ010000016.1, forward strand.
ACGTTCAAACGATGTCATGACGGCAAGACTACGCCGGACCAAGCCATCTCGAAAGCCCTTGCGAGCCCGGGCGCTGCGCCCTAGAAGCGCCGTTCGTTGCCCCAGTGGCGGAATGGTAGACGCGACAGACTCAAAATCTGTTGTCCGCAAGGGTGTGCTGGTTCGAGTCCGGCCTGGGGCACCATTTCTTCCTTAAGCGAGATACAACGATGGAGCTTGCCAAGCCGCGCTTTGATGTCGGACTGGCAGTGCGCGATCTCAGCGCCCAGCTTGAGTTCTGGCAAAACACGATCGGCCTGCCCTTTGACCACATGCTGCCGCTGGGTGGCGGCGTGCGCCAACACCGGCATGAACTTCTGGGATCGGTTCTGAAAATCAATCACGCTCGCGACGGCGTGCCGGAAACACCGCCAACAGGTTATCGCGCATTAATGATCGCGCGTGAGGGGCTGGGTGCACCCCAGAAACTGACCGATCCCGAAGGCAATGAGGTGATCCTGGTGCCATCGGGATGGCGCGGTGTCACCCGCATCGGGATGATTACTGCCGTGCGTGATGTGGCAGCCCAGCGTCATTTCTATGGCGAGGTGCTGGGCCTGCCGCAGTCGGCAGACGCTGACAGTTTCCTGTGCGGTGATTCCGTATTGTGCATTGATGAGGATTCCACCTCATCCGACGATGTCACGATGGACGGTGCAGGCTGGCGCTACCTCACCATTCAAGTGCCGAACTGCAACCGGGCGCATCAGCTTGTGCTGACACGGGGCGGGCGCGAAGGCAGGCCGCCCATTACACTTGGCGACGTGGCAAGGTTTTCATTCGTGCGCGATGCAGGAGGTAACTGGATCGAACTGTCGCAGCGCAAATCGCTGACCGGCACGCTGGAGCCTTAAGGCCGCGTGCCACCGGCCATCAGTTTCGACCCAGCAGTTTTTTCAGTCTTTTCTGCAAGGTCGGAAAGCGTCGCAGAATGCCTTTGGCGCGTGAGGCAATGGCTTCGCGCGTTCCAAGACTGGTTGCTGCCTCGACATATTCATGGAGCGGGCGGAAGTCCGCACCCATATCGCGCTTGAATGTCTCCTGGCCTATGGTCATGTCGTAGTGCGTCAGGCCTTGCTGGGCCATGTGCTCCATCGCCATTTCGCGCACGAGCAGGCCAATGGAATAATTCGACCACTGCCCCGCATTGAACGTGCCAAGCACATCGCAATACCAGTTGCCGCGCTGGAACCCCATGAGGCTGGCCTCAGGCTTTCCGTCGATCCACAGCGCATAGACGCGACCGCATCCGCCATTGACAGAGCCCAAAGCCAGCGCACGAAAGAAGTTCTGCCATATGGGATCGCCCAGCAGATAACCTTCCCAGCCCATATCTGCGGCACGGCGCTTCTTCTGCTCCATCATGTCGTCGAACAGTCGCTCGATTTCGGCACGATCCGTCACAGCGCCAAAACGGATTTCAGCCCGCTTGGCAAGACGCGCGCGCTTGCCGTCAAGCGTTTCCCTGAACTTCGGCGCCATACGCGCGAGGCGGTTTTCGTCATAGGGAAGGCTTAGCGTCACCAGTGCCTGGGTCAGATTCGACAGGGTCGCATTGGGGAGCAGGCAAAGCGGATTGCTTCGGCCTTCGATGTGCGAAGGCATTTTCTCAAAGCGGATCAGGTCAACGCGTGGCAGGACTTTCCTGATCGCGCGCCATGCCGCCTGCATGTCAGCGGCGGTCGTAGGGGCAGCGGATCCAAGCAGCGGTGCCTGATAGTCTGCTGCACCGCCATCTGCGAAACTGAGTGTTTTCCTGCCAGCCATATCGGTGACTGCAAGCGGCAGGATCATCGCAAGTGCACCGCACGGCGCATACACGCTGACGATGCAGGGGGTGATGTGCGGGAATTGCGACGCCGCACTGTACCAGCCTTCGAGCCAGTCAGGTGCCTGAAACGGCGTGAAGGCTTCTGCGCCGTCAAAGTCACGCGCATGATGGGATTTCGCAGGCGAGGCGATTGCACGCCACGCCCCAGACATGAGGCCAGACTTTTGATGTATGGCTTTGTCCATATGGTCCCTGCCGGTTGCGGACAGAGCGCGACATAGCCGGATAAGGAAACATATCCGTTAACGCTGCACAAAATAATTCCAGGCCGGTGGCAGGTTCAGGTAGTTGTCCGCGCCAGCCACGCCGCGCGCTCAAGCCGCCAGATCTCGCGTTTGCCCGGCCCGGAAACGTAATTCGCCTCGGTGACAGCGGTCAGCACCGCCCCCTGCTTTTCCTTGATGCGGTGCGAGCCAATGTTGTCAGCCGCATTGGTGAGCAGAAGGTAAGGCCAGCCAAGGTCGCGAAAGGCAAAGTCTGTCACGGCATCAGCCGCCTCGGCCATCAACCCCTGACCCTGATAGGCGGTGGCGATCCAGAAGCCGCGCATATCCCCCATCTTTCCATCGTCGGGCCACAGGTCGATGCGGCCAATGAGGCTGTCATCACCGCCTTTCAACGTGAGCGCCCAATAGAACTTGAGGCCGTTGGCGCGGTCTTCCATGCATTGGCGCATGTTCTGTGCCGCGCCATCTGCCGGATAGGGCCACGGCACAACCGCATTGAGATAGCGCACGATTTCCCAATGCGGGAAAAGGCGCTGCACGGCTTCGGCATCGCGCACCTCAAGCGGGCGCAGGATGAGGCGCGGTGTTTCCAATACAGGCGTCGGCGGCAAGGGGATGGCGAAGGCAGGGTGCTTCATCGGCGCGCGAGGATTTCTTCTTCCAGATCGCGCAGTGCGTCCTTGCCGAACCACATCTCATTGCCGATGAAGAAACTGGGTGAACCGAATGCGCCGCGCGCCGCGCTGGATTCGGTGTTGGCGATGAGCTTCGCTTTCACTTCGGGAAGCTGCGACATCTCCATCAGTTTCTTCGCATCCAGCCCGGCTTTGGTGATGGTTTGCGCGATCACCTCAGGCTCGTCGAGTTTCAGGCCTTCTTCCCACACCCCAGCGAACATCGCATCGGCATAAGGTTTCAGCACGCCTTCCATTTCAGCCGCGATGGCACCGCGCATGATCTGCAAGGTGTTGACCGGAAAATGCGGATTGCGCCGCCAGTTCGGCAGATTGTGCTTCTTCATGAAGCGCACGATCTCCAGCCCCTGATATTCCAGCTTGTTCTTCACATGCGCGAAGGCCGCCATGGGGGACTGATTGTTGGTCAGCTTGAAAAGCCCGCCCAGCAGGATCGGCATATAGGTGAAGGTGGCGCCGGTGCGCGCTTCAATGGCGGGGATCAGCTTGTGCGGGAAGTAGGCATTGCCGCTGCCGAAATCGAAGTGGAACTCGACATTCATGGGGGCCGTCCTTTTACCAGGTTTCGCCATAGGGGCGCAGATCCAGCTCGTGCGTCCAGGCATCGCGGGGCTGATGGTGCAGCATCAGATAGGTTTCAGCGATCGAGCTCGGGTTCATCAGCGTGTCGGGCGGAATGTCCGCGTCAGCACCTCGTGCGGCCGCGATGCGTTCGCGCACAAAGGCGGTGTCTACACCCGCATCAACAATCAGATGCGCGACATGGATATTCTGTGGCCCCAGCTCGCGCGCCATGGATTGGGCAACGGCGCGCAGACCCGCTTTGGCAGAAGCGAAGGCCGCATAGCCCACACCGCCCCGCACACTCGCCGTCGCGCCGGTAAAGATGATGGTGCCGCGCCCACGCGCCAGCATGGCTTTCGCCGCCTCGCGCCCGGAAAGGAAACCGGCATGGCAGGCCATTTCCCACACCTTGCGGAACACGCGTTCGCTCGTTTCCGTAATGCCAAAGCGCACATTGGCGCCAACATTGAAAATGCACACGTCCAGCGGCGCGGTGGCGTCAGCTTCCGCGATGAAAGCTGCGACCGATTCTTCATTGCGGGCATCAAGCGCGCGGGCCTCGCAGCGGCCACCAGCCGCTTCGATGTCGGCCTTCAGAGGCACCAGCTTTTCGCCATTACGGCGACCGGCAAAAACCAGAAAGCCATCTGCCGCAAAGCGCTTCGCAATCGCCGCCCCGATGAAGTCGCCCGCACCAATCACTGCGCATGATGCGTTGCGCGCCATCATGACTTCACCGGCTCGAAATTGAGAATACCCGACGCGCCATCCTCGCAGCCAAAGGCAAGACGATAGCCATCAGGTCGCCAGGCAATCGCGCTGACAGGCGCTGAGGCCGGACCGCGCAGGCAGGCTGCCTTTCCACCCTCGAAGCGCGTGAGCCACAGAGAGCCATCCGCATGGCCCGATGCGACAAGCCCGTCTTTGGGGTGAGACGCCAGCGCACAACAGATGGAACCCTGCGGCCCGATCTCGGTGGCGTTGCGGCCCATTGGGCCCTTGCCGTCAAAGGGCCAGCACACGACGCTTTCCGCACCTGCTGTCGCCAGCCACTTGCCCTTCAGCAGCCAGTCCAAAGCCTTGATCTTGGCTGGATAGCCGGACATGCGCATGTGCTGTTTGTCAGACATGCGCCAGCCATGCAGGGCGTTTTCCTGCATGGCCGTCATGATGAAGTCACCACCGGGATGCCAGGTGACGCCGGTATGGGCGCCTTTCCATTCCAGCACTGTGGGGACAGGCGCTTCTGCCGACAGCCACCACAGGCTGACACCGTTATAGTGTGAGGCGGCCACACGCTTGCCCTTCGGGTCAAACGCAAGGCCGGTGACGGTGTTGGCATGGGTGAAGGTTCTGGGTTCAGCGCCCGGCTTCACGATGGTGATGAGATCCTTGCCCGCGCTGAAGGCGAGCGCACCGGATGCCGCACTGACCGCGACATGCTCGATCCATTTGCCCCGTGTTTTGTAAAGCTCGCGCATGCTGCCATCGCGGGCAATGGCAAGAAGTCGTCCATCATCACCGGCTGAGACAAAGCCATCGCCATAGGTCGTGATCGCAAAGGGTGCGCCATCATGTGCAGCAGCGATGATCTCATCGCCATCATCCGGCACCAGCTTCACGGTGCCGTCGCCCAGTGCGAAGGCCGCCATGCCCGGTGCATAGGCGAGCGCCGTGACAAAGGCATCCGCCTCAAGAAAACGTGCCGGGCTGGCGCCGCTCACGCCGCCGCGCCGAGCAATGTCTTGGCCTCGGCAACCGCCTTACGCAGCATCACGCCCAGGGCTGGCCCCCAGATGAGGCCGCGCGGTGCGACGCCCATGGTGACGGTTGAACCGCCACCCGGCTTTGCCACCGCCTGCACCGGAAAGAACACGGCGGTATAGTTGGGCGCCTGTTCCAGAACCAGACGATTGGTGGTGGCATCCGATGCACCAAGCTTCGCCTTCACTTTCTCCAGCCCAGCCGACAGCTTCTGGATCACCTCAGCCGGTGACAGCGCGGTCTCAAAAGCCTCTGTGCGCTTGCCCGGCTTGTTCAGCCATGTGGCCGCTTTGGAACCCTTGGCCACGAAGTAACCGATCAGCATCATGATGAGGGCGATCGAACCGCCAATGATTGCACCTTGAAGCATGGTATTTTCCCTTATGCTGCGATGCAGGACTCAAAGCCCCGCTTCAGTTGAGCCTGATCCAGATTGCGACCGATGAACACCATGCGGCTTCGACGGTCATCGCCTTCTTTCCAGTTGGTGGTGAGATCACCATCCATCAGCATGTGCACACCCTGAAAGACGAAGCGCTTGTCTTCACCCTTGACGTTGAAGATGCCTTTGGAGCGCAGGATGTCCTGCCCCAGTGTCTGCAATGTCATCTGCAACCAGTGGGTCAGCGCCTCGCCGTTCATGGGCTGAGTGCTTTCGAAAGAAAAAGATTGCACATCTTCGTCGTGATCGTGGCCGTGCCCGCCTTCCAGAAAATGCGGCTCGATTTTCAGGATGCGTTCCAGATCAAACGCCCCGCGATCGAGAATCTCGTCCAGCGCAACCTGACTGTTCTTCGTGCGATGAATAACGGCCAGCGGATTGATACGGCGGATCGCTTCTTCGGTTTGCTGGAGCGATGCCTCATCAGCGAGATCGGTCTTGTTCAGAAGAATGACATCGGCAAAGGCGATCTGTTCGCGCGCTTCTTTGGCGGTCTTCAGGGTCTCGCCAATATGACGGGCATCAACCACCGTGACGATGGCGTCGAGCCGGGTCTTTGAGCGCACATCGTCATCAACAAAGAAGGTCTGCGCGACCGGCGAGGGATCAGCAAGGCCGGTGGTTTCAATCAGGATGGCGTCGAAGCGGCCCTTGCGCTTCATCAGGTTGGAGAGGATGCGGATGAGATCGCCGCGTACGGTGCAGCAGATGCAGCCATTATTCATCTCGAACACTTCTTCATCGGCATCGACCACCAGATCGTTGTCGATCCCGATCTCGCCAAACTCGTTGACGATGACCGCGTATTTCTTGCCGTGCTGTTCGGTGAGAATGCGGTTCAGCAGTGTGGTCTTGCCAGCACCGAGATAGCCGGTCAGCACCGTGACAGGAATGGAAGCTGTGTCGGACATCATGGCCTCATTGATCGGGCGTGTGTCTTATGCGCGGCAGATGGGTGCGGCAAGCATCATCACACCTTGATCGCGCCGCCAACAAGACGCTGGTGCGTATCCACATCCAGCACCTCATAGCGTTTGTTCTCTGGGTTGAGCCAATAGAGCGGGTCAGCCAGGCTGGCGGGATCGTAGCCTTCCTTCACAAGATCGACCTTGCGGTGCTTGAAGGTGCCGGTGATCTCCATGTCGTGCTGCAAGATGCGCAGGATGACGGGGCGCGCATAAACCGGCAGGTGACTTTCCAGATAGGTGCCCAGCGCGGCGAGATCACAGTCCGGCGATATGATCAGCGCCGCCATACCTGCCCGCCCATCCATCTCGCCCAGCTTGACGCCATAGACATTGGCTTCGCGGATGCCGGGATAAACCGAAAGCGCCTCGGCGACTTCCGATGTCGCTACATTTTCACCCTTCCAGCGGAAAGTGTCGCCGATGCGGTCCACAAAGTAGAAATAGCCCTGCGCATCGCGGCGCAGCAGGTCGCCGGTGCGAAAAAACACATCGTCTTTCGCAAAGACGCCGCGCAGCAACTTCTTCTCGGTCTCTGTACCTTTGGTGTAGCCCTCAAAATTGGTGCGCGGCTCGTCCTTGTCGATCCGCCCAATAGCTTCGCCCGCCTCACCCGGCGCACATTCGATGCAGAAGCCCGTCTGCGGGTCGCGCACCGGCTCGCCCTTCTCCAGATCGAAGCGCACCAGAAAGACCGGGAGGCGGCTGCGCAGATAATGGGGTGCCCGCCCCACCGCCCCCGGTTTGCCATCAACATTCATCAGCGCGACATTGCCTTCGGTCGCGCCGTAGAACTCAACAATATGGGGGATGGCGAAGCGGTCCTTGAAGGTCTGCCAGATCTCAGGTCTCAGCCCATTGCCGATGACGAGGCGCAAAGCATGGGCGCGCTCCTTCTCGTGCGGCGGGGCATTCAGCAGATAGCGGCACAGCTCGCCGATATACTGGAACAGAGTGGGCCGGTAGCGGGCGCAATCATCCCAGAACTGGCTGGCGGAAAACTTTCGGCGCAGCACGACAGAGCCGCCCACCGCGAACACGGCGCCAAGCGCGCACACACCGCCCGCTGAATGATAGAGCGGCAGCACGTCGTACATGATGTCTTTGGAGGTGGCCTTGGTGGCAACTGAGAAGGCCTGCATCATCATCTGCATGCGCAGATGACTGATCTTGGCCGCCTTGGGCAAACCAGTCGTGCCCGATGTGTAGATGTAGAGTGCACTGTCTTTCGCGGTCAGCCCGTCGCGGAAGCTACGCGGGATGGGGGCGGGGCTTTCCGCCTCCAGCGCCGCAGACAGGTCTTGAGTTCCTGTGATGGGGCCACCCCAGGTCCACACATCCATGGGTGCCGAGAGCTGGTGCTGGGCGGACAGGAAATTCGCGCCCAGCTCGGCATCCAGAATCAGATGTCGCGCACCTGATATATTCAGCGAATGGGCGAGTGATGCCGATGTCTGGTTGGTATTGATGAGGGCCGCGACAGCGCCGATCTTGAACAGGCCGAACCAGGCCATGATGTATTCGGGCCGGTTTTCCATCAAAAGGGCGACGACATCGCCCTTGCCGATCCCTGACGCCCGCGCCCATCGGGCAAATCGGCAGGCCCCCTGATCCATGGCCTTCCATGAGATCTCATTATCCTCGAAAAATATCGCCGGGGCGGAGGGCGTATTCATCACCCAGCGCTCAAAAGCGTCCGCGACCGTCTGCGTGCTTTCGGGCGTGATGGATTTCACCCGGCGCAGCAGGCGGATGACATAGCTGAGAAACGCCCATTCGCGTTTGATCGCTGCAAACATGACTCGACCCGCTTTCCCTGACGGACCAGTCAACCCGGCCCGCCACACGCGGTCAAGGATAAGCCCTACTGCGCGGGCTGCCGGAACCTGGGGCCAAGGGTGGTGATGATCTGGGCGGCGTCCATGGCTTGCGGCGTGCCGGCGGCGACTGGGCCCTTCAGCAATGCGATATCGGCATAGGCAGTGAAGCGCGTGTCCAGATTGGCCTGAGAGTGGCGGAAGAACGGATCCCATAACGGATCATGCCAGCCAGACCGAGGATAGAATGGATCCCGATAGGCAAAAGGGGACAACGGGCCACAATATCCGTAACCGTAAAATGGATAGTACCAGGAATCATGCATGAAAACCGGCTCGGTGAGCTCCTGCTCGGTCTCGCGCCGGTCGATGATGAAATGCGTGTATCCGGCAGCCTGCGTCACCTCGGCCGCCCGCAGCATCAGAGCATTTTCAACATCGGCCCGTGCGGTTGAGCGCTTGCCCGCGAAGGTCACGCGATAATGGCTTTCATCCAGCCGCTGTTCGCCGTAGCCCGCGCCATAGGTGTTCGTCTGCTGTTTATAGAGCGGGGTGCTGACACACCCAACCAGAACAATGGAAAGGCCCATGATCGCGGCCAGCCCAAAAGAACGGATCACCTGCATGGCGATGCCTCCTCATCTCAATCCAGCCCCACACACGAACGAAATCTTACTATTGATCCGCGATTTCGCCAGAGAGCCTCAAACTAAATTTTAGAGCTGGGTGTCATACTGGGCGCAACAACAGGCCCGTTCCCATGCCCAGATTGCTTCTCGCCCTCCTGACCCTTTTGCCAGTACTCGGCCTTGGCGCCTGCGGCACGACACGCGACTATGACGGGGGCTTCGCCTCGCCGCACGTCATTGGGGGCCACACGCAGTGTGTACCCTTCGTGCGCGAGGAGACAGGCATCGCCATCAAGGGTGATGCCGTCACCTGGTGGGCTCAGGCCGCTGGGCGCTATGAGCGCACGGATCTGCCCGAGGAAGGCTCCATCCTTGTCCTGCGCGGCTATAAACGCGCCGATCGCGGCCATGTCGCTGTGGTGCGACGGATCGTGTCGGACCGCGAGATCGTCATAGACCACGCGAATTGGCTGAACGATGGCCAGATCTATCTCGACCAGCCCGTGCTCGACGTTTCAGCCGACAATGACTGGTCCGCAGTCAAGGTCTGGTATGCGCCTGGAAACCAGTACGGCGCGCGCACATACACCGTTCAGGGCTTCATCCTGCCCGATGTCCGGGTGGCGGATGTGCGATAATTACATAGGTTAACGTGAAAGCCCTTTATTTTCATGGGCTTAAGGGAAAAGTAACTAAAAAAATTGACGATATACTCCAGTGACTTAGCTGGTGAGTTCTATTTCCGTTCGTAACATTACGCGAACTTTAAGTTGACGTGCACCCCCACCCTCCCTAACCCTCTGATCACAGAGTGGTTACCGGGTTCAGGCGGGGTTCATGAAGTCACGCAGCATTCTTGCGCATATCTCGATCTTGTGCGCCGCAACAGCACTGACCGCCTGCACCAGCACAACACGTCAGGTCAGCTATAATACGACCCAGAGTGTCGCCCTTCAGCCCACGATTATCCCTGCCTCAGCAGCCCTGAACGAAGTTACCAGCGCACTCGATGTCAGCGTGCGCCAGATCAACGCCACATCGCGCCCGGCTTCCGGTACGCTGGCCTCGATCGGCATCCAGCCCAAGACCGTGCTGATCAGCCGCCGCCTGCAATGCGTGCCCTTCGCGCGTGAACGCTCCGGCGTCGCCATCCGCGGCAATGCCAATACCTGGTGGAAACAGGCCGCCGGTGACTTCGTGCGCGTGAAGGCCCCGACCGTCGGTGCCGTGATGGTCATGAACACGCGGCGCGGTCATGTCGGTGTCGTCACCAAGATCGTCGACGCCCGCACGGTCGTGATCGACCATTCCAACTGGCTGTCGAATGGCCAGATCTATCTCGACCAGCCGGTCATGGACGTTTCGGCCAATAATGACTGGTCGAAGGTCGTGGTCTGGCACCCTAATCTCGGCAAGTTCGGCAGCCGCGCTCTGACCGTTTCGGGCTTCATCGTCGATGCCCCGGCGCGCGGCAATGCCACCGTCTATGCCAGCCTGAGCGACGTACCGTCCTCGCTGACCTCGGGCATCCAGTATGCCGCTGCCACGCCGCTGACCGGCGAAGCGCCCGCCGCCGTGCCGCCAGCCGCTACCGTCGTGCTCGCAGCCGCCAAGGTTGAAACCCCTGTTGCGCCTGTCGCCCCGGCTGCACCAGCGCCCGCTTTGCGCGAGACGGTGGAAGAAGCGCCGGTTCAAGTCGCGGAAGCCGCCCCGGCCAAGCCTGTTTATGTGAACACCATCATGCCGAACGCGAAGCCCGGCACCATCGCCGACGCACGGGCTGTGGCCATGATGGCCGATGCATCGCCTGCCGTACCCGCAGCCAAGGCCGCACCCGCCACGGAACCCGTGCGCCCGGCCATGGTTTCGACCATCATCCCATCCAGCAAGCCGGGCCATATCGGCAAGACTAACGCTCCGGTGGCCGTTGCACGCGCCGAACATTCTGAATCATCAGCGCATCTCGCAATGGTCTCGACCGTCATTCCCACCCCTAAGCCGAGCGTCCTGGGAGCAAACCAGCCCACCGTCGTGGCAAAGGGTGAAGCGCTGACATCGAGCAATGCCGCTGCCGTGGCCTTCGTGCCGACCGGCAAGCCCAAGAGCATCGCCACGTTCCGCTGATTGCGGCCGCTGGCCCGGTATCAGCGATCTCGATCTGCAACGCTCGCAAGCCACAGGCCTGCGAGCGTTTGTGTTTCAGGCACCAGCCAGCCGTGAATGCGCAGATGGCGTGCCAATGCGTAATCCTCGATCAGCGCCTGATCGTAGCCCTGGGCCAGATGGGCGCTGAGACGCGCTTCAAGATCAGCCGTGTGAAGATCGGGCTGAATAGCGCGCACATAACGACCCCATGCAGTGAGCGCCGCAGCATCAGGGTGATGCGTGAGCGCGTCGAGCGGAGCGCGCCAGAAAGCCCAGCGTGGCCAGGTCCCGACGCCGACAAGACCCAGCATCGCCAGCACCGCAACGCCGGTTGTGCGCCGCGTGATTGTCCATGAACGGGCCAGCGGATCATTCATGCGGCAAGCGCTTCCTTCAGATGCGCGGCCAGACGCAGGGCCAGTGCGACAATCGTGAGCGTGGGGTTGGCAGCCCCTGTCGTTGGAAAGAGCGAGGAACCCGCAACCCACAGATTGGGCAAGCCATGCACCCGGCCCACGCCATCACAGACCGAGGTTTTGGGATCATGCCCCATGCGCGTCGTGCCCATGTGGTGATGGCCCCAGAAAGTTTCGGCGCGGAAGCGTTCGTGCGCATCGGGCGCGATCCGCACCATGGCCGTGCCTGCCGCCATGAAAGCGCCGCCAAGATCAGCAAGATTGGCCAGATAGTCAGCCAGATCCACATCTGACAAACGCCAGTCGAGCCTGATCTGGGGTGTGCCGAACCGATCCCGCGTGGTGGCCAGCATGACGCGACTGTCGGGATTGGGGCGCGTTTCAAAGCCTGCGCCCAGCATGTGAACATGCGCCGCGCGTTGACCGGAGAGTGCCACCAGTTGGACCGCCGTTTCCGGTGGTCCGAAGCGGTGTTCGTCCCACCAGTCAAACTGCCCGGTGGCCGGATCAAGGCGCGGCCCCGGCCAGTTGATCGTCATGAGTGCCGAAAGGCGCTGGGCTGCACGGCGATGGGCTTGCGTGGGCTGAAAGGCGAGACGGTATTTGTATGCGTCCAGCGCGATTTCACCATGCACGAAGGGTGCCCCGGTTTCCGGCCCCAGCGGAATGAGCGCCGCGAAATCCTCGATCACCGGATGTTCAGCAAAGCAGCGACCCACGAAGTCATGTCCATTGCCGATGCCGGTGGCGATCTGACTGTTGGACGCCAGCAATATCTGCGGATTGGAAAGCCCGCCGCAGGCCAGCACGACATGGCGCGCACGCATTGTCAGCGCCTCTGCCCCATCGCGCGCAAGGCGCAGCTCCGTCACATGCGAAAGATCATCACTGAGGCGGATGTCGCTGAGCGTTGTGTTGAGCCAGACCTGAACGGCGCTCTGTTCCAGTTCGCTGCGATAGACCTCGCCCATGCGGGTGGGCGGTGAAAGCTCAAACAGCACGGCTTCGATGGCACCATCGGGTGCAATGGGGCGGGCGGCCCCGGCTGCGGCAGCAACAGCCGTGAAATCACCGTACCGCGCCGGACCCAGTTGGAGGATATCCTGTGCAGCGGCGTAGTGCGGCGCGAGATCGGCCTTGCTGATCGGCCAGCCCGACAGCGGCACAAAGGCGCGCGGTTCAAAATCCAGTGCGTCCAGTTCGCGGCACCAACCGCCCCAATGCCCCGTTGTGCCGCCAAACTGGCGCAAACGCACATTGGCAAGATCGCCATAACGCTGCGCGCCAACTTCACCCGCACCCAGTTGCTGCGCTGCTTCGCTCCATTCCAGCCCACCGCTTTCAATCAGTGCAATCGTGAAGCCTGCATCTTTCAACGCGCGGGCCAGCGTGATGCCTGCCGCCCCGGCGCCGATAATGGCAAGATCAACATCGGGTGCAGTGCCGGAAGGAACCTGACGTCCGTCAAGAAACATCAGCGTGCGGCAATGCCCGTGCCGATGGGGCACGCAATGCCCGTGCCGCCAAGACCGCAATAGCCGCCGGGATTCTTGTCGAGATATTGCTGGTGATAATCCTCAGCATAATAGAACGCGGGCGCTGGCAGGATTTCAGTGGTGATGGGGTCAAAGCCTTTCGCCTTTAGTGCCGCGTCATAAGCGGCGCGCGCGCTGTGGGCTTCAGCGGCCTGCGTATCGCTGAAGGTGTAGATGCCAGAGCGATACTGTGTGCCGATGTCGCCGCCCTGACGCATGCCTTGCGTCGGATCGTGGCTTTCAAAAAAGACCCTCAAGAGATCGCCATAGGAAATGACATGCGGGTCGAACACCACCTGCACCACTTCATTATGGCCGGTGAGCCCGGAGCAGACTTCCTCGTAAGTCGGGTTGGGGGTGAAGCCCGCCGCATAACCCGCCGCCGTGGCATGAACGCCTTTCTGCTGCCAGAACTTGCGTTCCGCGCCCCAGAAACAGCCAAGCCCGAACAGCGCCACTTCAAGACCCTGCGGCCACGGGCCCTGCATCGGTGTGACCAGAACGGTGTGACGCGCCGCGACCGGCATCTGCGCCGCGCGGCCTGGCAGGGCGTCCTCAGCCGAGGGCATTTCCAGCTTCTTGCGCTTCAGTGTGAACATGGTGGCCTCCGGTGCATGCCCGCTCATGTTACGATGCATCGCCCAGCGCGAACAGCTTTGCTGCGATCTTCACCCAACACCCCTCCCCTGCTGGGCAGGAGGATGACAGGCCGTCGTGATTGACTTGGGCAGTTTCAATAGTGTTATATTGTAACAGTGACCCAGCCCCATGCCCACCACGCGCATCATCCGCATCCTGTTGCGGTGCCCGGCTTTTCGCTGCTGCGGGCGAGTGCACTGACACGGCTTGGCATGGTGGCAGCAGCCAGCTTCACGCTGTGGAGTGTCGTCGCGCTGGCGCTGGACTGGCTTTGAGCCATGGCCCTGCCCGCCGCCATCGAGCTGGATGACCTGACGCTCGGCTATCGCCGCCATCCGGCTGTGCATCATCTCAGCGGGTGTTTCGCGCCGGGATCGCTGACCGCCATCACCGGACCCAATGGCGCGGGCAAGTCCACGCTGCTGAAGGGCCTGACCGGCGAGATCCGCCCGATGAGCGGGCGCATTTCCATGAATGGCATCGCGCGGCGCGACATCGCCTATCTGCCGCAGCTTGCCGAAGTGAACCGCACCTTCCCGATGCAGGTGCATGATCTGGTGGCGATGGGCGGATGGCGGCAGGCCGGACATTTTCGCGCGATCAGCGGGCCCATGCTGAACGACATCAACCGGGCCATCGAAGCCGTGGGGCTTGGCGGCCTTGAGCGCCGACCCGTCGCCTCGCTTTCGGGCGGGCAGTTGCAGCGCGCTTTATTCGCCCGCGTGCTGGTGCAGGATGCGCGTGTCATTCTGCTGGATGAACCGTTCACCGCCATCGACAGTCACACCACCACCGATCTCGCCGCGATGCTGAAACGCTGGTGTGAGGACGGGCGCACCGTCATCGCCGTGCTGCACGATCACGACCTGATCCGCGCGCATTTTCCCGATGTGCTGCTGCTGGCGCGTGAATGTATCGCCTGGGGGCCAGTGGCCGAGGCGATGAAGGCCGAACACCTGCTGGCCGCCCGGCGCATGTGCGAGGCGTTTCACGACGACGCACATATCTGCACAAGGGGGCAGCGCTGATGGACGCCAACACCATGAACATGGCGCTGGCGGGATGTTTCGCACTGGCGCTGGGCGCGGCACCCATCGGGGTTTTTCTGGTGATGCGCCGCACCGCGCTGATCGGCGACGCGCTGAGCCATGCCGTACTGCCGGGCGTCGCCATTGCGTATGTCTTTGCCGGGTTCTCGCTGGGCTGGATGATGCTGGGCGGGCTGATCGCCGGGCTGATGGTCGCGCTGCTGGCGACGGTGGTTTCGCGCCTGACGCCGCTGGCAGAAGATGCAAGCCTTGCCGCGTTCTTCATCATCTCGCTGGCACTCGGCACGCTGCTGGTCGCCACCTTCGGCACCGATGAGGAACTGCTGCACATTCTGTTCGGCCATCTGGAGGACATCACGCCGGATGCGCTGATCACCATGGCCTGCGTCTCGACCTTCACCATGATGTTGCTGGCAGTCATTTACCGGCCGCTTGTGTGCGAATGTTTCGACCCCAGCTTCCTGCGCAGCGCGGGCCTCAGCGGTGCCATCGTGCATGGCGTGTTCCTGAGCCTTGTGGTGTTGAACCTTGTCAGCGGTTTTCAGGCGCTCGGCACGCTGATGTGCATCGGGCTGATGATCCTGACCGCCATCTCGGCGCGCTTCTGGGCTGAAAGCGTGGGCGGGCAGATCTGTGTCGCGGTGGCGCTGACACTGCTGTCGGGCTTTGCGGGCGTGATGGCCGCAAAGCTGCTGCACACGCCGCCGGAAGCGTCGATCGTGCTGAGCGCCGGGGTTTTCTACATCGCCTCGCTGCTGGCCGGACCAAAAGACAGTATCGGCGCGCGGCTGCTGCGGTTACGGCATCTGGACGCCTGACGAAGGTCAGCCGTTCAGCGCGCGATAGGCGACATAGACCGCGACGACGATCACCAGCGCGGCAAAGACCTTCTGCAATGTCGCGCGCTGTGCCGCCAGATGCCGTCCGGCCCGCACCCCCAGTGTGCTGCCCAGCGCCCCGCCCGCGATCATGGCGAGCGCGATGTCCCACAGGACGAGATCGTGAAAGGCGTAACTGGCGGCGGTGGTGAAACCGAAGGTGGCGACCGAGATGAGCGAGGTGCCGACGGCGTTCAGCATGGGAATGCCCGCCGCTGCCATCAGGCCCGGCACGATCAGAAACCCGCCACCTATGCCGAAGAAGCCTGAAGCAAGACCCACCATGAGTCCGCCAAGCGCCAGCTTCAGCGCGGCAGGCCGTGTCACCGTGGCGTTTGGATCACCGCCGGTTGCCGCCGGTCGCAGCATGGCGAGCGCCACCACCACCATCACGCCGGCAAAGGCGAGCAGCAGCGATTTCGCGTCGGCCACCCGCCCGAGCTGCGCGCCGGCAAAGGCCCCGGCTGAACCCGTCACCGCAAAGATGATACCGGCCAGCCATTTCACCGTGCCGCGCCGCGCATGGCCCCACAGGCCCCATAGTGCATTGACGCCAACGCCGAGCGCACTGGTGCCGATGGCAGTATGCGTGCCGGGTATGCCCACCAGATAAAGCAGTGCAGGGACGGCCAGAATGGAACCGCCACCGCCGAGCATGCCGAGCACGAAGCCGACACCACCACCGCTGAAAAACGCCGCGAGATATTGGGCTGATGTCACGCGGGTGCCGCTGTCCGGCGGTTCCACGGCATCAGCGCCAACAGACGCGCCATACCGCAAAATCCGGTGATACCGGCAAAGGTGAGCCCGGCCCCGACAAAGGCCGTCAGACCAAGGAAAGCAGGATCCACAAAGATCGCCAGAAGAATGCCGGTGAGGATGAGTACGCCTGCGGCGATCTGCACCTGACGCATGATCTCCAGCGGGGCCTTGGTATTGCGCGCGATCGGCAGCCCGGCCTTCTCCCATGCCTCAAGCCCGCCATGCAGGATGTGCGCGTCCGGCAGTCCCTTGCCCGCAATACGGGCCGCATGGGCTTCGGTGCGCGCGCCAGAGCGGCAGTGAAACACCACCGTCTTGCCCGACAGCGCCTCAACCGCGAAGTCTTCCTCGTCCAGCGTTGAGGCGGGCGTCAGCTTCGCGCCGGGAATGCGGGCGCGGGCATGTTCGTCGGCCTCGCGGATGTCGATCAGCACACACGCGCCCGAAGCCAGACGGTCTTTCAGCTCGTGCGGATCAATGCGTTTAAGGGCGGTCATGCGCGTTTCCTTCTGGCGGGTTTGCAGTAATGCGCGGCCAAGGCGCCGATGACGGCCAGCGCCGCCGGATCACTGATGCGATAAAAGATCGAGGTGCCCTCGCGGCGTGTGGCGACAAGGCCTTCCTCGCGCAGTTTGGCGAGATGCTGTGAAAAGGCCGACTGGCTCATCTCGGTGTCGGCAGCCAGATCACCGGCAGAGCGCTCACCTTCCGCCAGCTGGCACAGCACCATCAGCCGCGCCTCATGGGCGAGCGCGCGCAGAAGGCTAGCGGCGCTGCCCGCATGGGCTTCCAGCTCGGCTTTTTCTTTTCGTGTCATGTCAATCATCGCAATCTTTATATATTGGCACTTGCTAATTTAGCAATACCTAATATATAAAGGGCTGATGATTTTTGAGGAACGTGACATGACACCCGACGTTCAAGGCTTTTTCGACGAACGCACAAACACCATCACCTATCTGGTGAGCGATGCCGCCACCAGAAAGGCAGCGATCATCGACCCGGTGCTGGACTTCGATCCGGCGGACGGGCGGGTGTGGACGCAATCCGCCGACAGCGTGCTGGAGGCGGTGCACGCCGCAGGGCTTGACGTGCAGTGGATCATGGAAACCCATGCCCATGCCGATCACCTTTCAGCGGCGCAGTATCTGAAAGAAAAAACCGGCGCACCGGTGGTGATCGGCGCCCATATCGGCAAGGTGCAGGCGGTCTTCAAGCCGGTCTTTGCTGCCAATGACGTGATGACCGATGGCCGTGCCTTCGACCGTCTGTTCGGCGAGCGCGACACGCTGATGCTGGGCGGCATTGAAATGCGCGCCTTGCATACACCCGGCCACACACCCGCCTGCATGACCTATCTGATCGGTGATGCCGCCTTTGTGGGTGACACGCTGTTCATGCCGGATTTCGGCACGGCCCGCACCGACTTCCCCGGCGGGAATGCCGCAACGCTCTATCGTTCGATCCAGCACATTCTGGCACTGCCGCCGCAAACGCGCATTTTTGTCGGCCATGACTATCTGCCGCAGGGACGCCATGCCTATGCGTGGGAAACCACGGTCGCCGCCGAAAAGGCGCGGAACATCCATGTACACGAGGGTATCAGTGAAGCGGAATTCGTTGCGATGCGTCAGGCGCGCGACGCGACCCTGGCCGCACCACGGCTGATCCTGCCTTCCATACAGGTGAACATCCGCGCCGGGCACATGCCGCCCGCCGATGATGACGGCACCGTGCGGCTGCGCCTGCCGGTCAAGATGGTGTCATGAGCCAAAGCCTTTGGCGAGGAACGTCTCGGCAACGGCGGCCAGCGTCGCCACGCCATTGGCCATGGCGGATTCTTCAATAAGCATCTTGTTGGAGTGATAGGGCGCTGCGGTCAGATGATCGCAGCCTTCAGGCGCAACGCCAAGAAAGGCCATCGCGCCTGGAATCTTCTCCAGCACAAAGGCCCAGTCTTCCGACGCCATGGCCGGGGCCTGCATCGGCAGGAACAGATCCTCGCCCAACGCGCCGCGCACCGCCGAGGCGGTCAATGCCGCCATGCGCGGATCGTTATCGGTAACGCAGGCACCAGGATAGATTTTCACCTCGGCCCATGCGCCATGCGCCTTGGCGATGTTCTTCGCCACCATGTCGATGGTTTCACGCGCCGCCTTGCGTGAAATTTCCGACACCGACCGCAGCGAGCCCATCAGCGAGGCCTTTTCCGGGATGACATTGCCGGCCGTGCCTGCCTTGACGACTGGCAGGGTGAGGATGACGGGATCGAACGGATCGAGCCGCCGCGTCACCACGTTCTGAAGGGTCAGCAGGATTTCGCAGACGACCGGCACCGGATCGAGGGCGCGGTGCGGGGCCGAGGCATGCCCGCCTTTGCCCCACACGGTGATATAAACGCCGTCCGCCGCCGCGAAGAAGGCGCCGGGTCTTGTCGAGATCACGCCGGTCGGCAGGTTCGGCGTGATGTGCAGCGCGAAGGCGGCATCGGGCAGACGCGATGTGCCAAGCAGGCCATCGGCCATCATCTTGCGCGCGCCGTCATGGCCTTCCTCGCCCGGCTGGAACATGAACTTGACTGTCCCGGCCAGCCGGTCGCGCCGATCATGCAACACACGCACTGCCGAAGTCAGCATCGCGGTATGCGAGTCATGGCCACAGGCATGCATGACGCCCTGCACCTTCGACTGAAAGGGCAGTCCGGTGTCTTCCGGCATGGGCAGCGCGTCCATGTCACCGCGCAGCAGAATGGTGCGGCCCTGTTCCAGCCCTGCCAGTGTCACCACCATGCCGCAGGTCGAGGGGCCTTCCGCGATGGTGACATCCAGACCAGCGAGGGATTCTTTCACCGCCATGACCGTTTCGGGCAGATGCAGACCCATTTCAGGCGTTTCATGGATGCGGCGCCGCAGCCGTATGGTTTCGGGCTGCGCTGCGCGGGCAGCGTTCAGCCAGCCGTCAAAAGGCTTATGCGTCATGCCGCAAATCCTTCCGACAGGAACCGTTCGGCCATCGCCGCATAAAGCGCGATGCCGCGCGCCATGGCGTCTTCATCCAGCACCATGCGGTTGGAATGACAGGGTGCGGCGGTGTGAAAATCGCAGCCGGGCGGTGCGACACCAAGGAATGTCATGCAGCCAGGAATACGCTGAAGCACGTAAGACCAGTCCTCGGCCCCCATCAACGGACTGGGCATCGTCATGTAAGCCTTGTCGCCCATCATGGCGCGCACAGTCGAGGCCGTGAGATCAACCATGCGGCCATCGTTCACTGTCACGTCATAGCCGGGCGTGAGCTCCACTTCCGTCCATGCGCCATGCGCCTTGGCGATGTTGGAGGCGACACGCGGTATCGCTTCCTTCGCTGCCTTGCGTGAGGTTTCCGACACTGAACGCAGCGTGCCGTAGAGCCGCACGGTTTCGGGGATGACATTGCTGGCAGTGCCGCCTTCGATTTTCGCGATGGTCAGCACGACCGGATCAAAGGTGTTGATCCGCCGCGTCACCATAGCCTGAAGGCCCAGCACGATTTCACAGGCGATCGGAATTGGATCTATCGCGTGCATGGGGGCAGAGGCATGGCCGCCTTTACCCCATACCGTGATGTCGATCGTATCGGTGGAAGCCATGAACGGGCCGGTGCGCGATGAGAACACGCCGCTCGGCATATTGGGCGTGATGTGCAATGCAAACGCGCCATCGGGTTTGGGGTGACGATCAATGAGGCCATCCTCGATCATCCGCAGCGCACCGAAATGTCCCTCCTCGCCCGGCTGGAACATGAACTTCACCGTGCCCGCCAGGCGATCACGATTTTGATGCAGAAGACGCACGGCGCTGGCCAGCATGGCGGTGTGGGCATCATGACCGCAGGCATGCATCGCATTGGTGATGCGCGACTTGAACGGCACGTCGGTATCTTCCGGCATGGGCAGCGCGTCCATGTCGCCGCGCAGCAGAATGGTGCGGCCCTGACTGGGGCCTTGCAGCGTGACGATCAGGCCGGATGTGGACGGGCCTTCCTCAATCGTCACGTCCAGACCAACAAGCTGCTCGCGGACCGCCTTCACGGTTTCAGGCAGATGAAGGCCGATCTCGGGGTGTTCATGAACCTTGCGGCGCAAGGCGACGGCATCGTCCAGAAGGGCGCGCGCGCCATCCATCCACAGATCAGGTGTTGGTGCATTCATGGGCCTATTCCTTATGCCTGACGCGAAACGACATATCCGGCGCGCGGGAAATGGACGACCACGTCCCCGGCCTTTGCATCAGAGCGCCTGATGGCGATCCGGCGCGCTGATGAAGCGACGATGATGCCGGCAACCG
The DNA here is from genome assembly GCA_964390465.1 of uncultured Flavobacteriaceae bacterium. Lineage (GTDB taxonomy): Bacteria > Pseudomonadota > Alphaproteobacteria > Micropepsales > Micropepsaceae > JADZAI01. Next base: position 46,201 of record CAYMIJ010000016.1, read on the forward strand.
GGTCGCGGCCATAGTCGTCTGCGGCCACCGTGACCGCCATGCCGGGCGCGAGACCATCGGGATCATGCACGTCGCGCGCCTCGTCCGTGAGGGAGGGTGTCGTGCGCGCGACTTCCAGAGCCGCATCAGGCGTCATCGGTGTAGGCGCGCCATGACCGATGGCTTTCATCCGGCCTGCCCATGCCCGCACACGCGGCAATGCGGCGAGCAGCCTTTCCCCTTCGGCGGGCGCGAAGGCTGTCAGGAACCAGATATTGAGATAGGCATGGACGTCATCCAGCGAAGGCGCGGCCCCAAGATGGTCGCCGCTGAGCGCCAGCTGGTCTTCGATGAAGGTGGCGTGCGCCCGCCACTGGGCGCGCATCAGCGGCACGATCGCCTTCATGCCGGCAGGATCGAACGGGCGCCCCGACAGCGCCTCACGGTCTTTCACGAACGCCGGATCAACCTTATCGCCCAGACTGCCGAAGATCAGCGGGACGCTGGCCCCGAAGAAAATCCGATCGGCCCAGAAGCCCAGCCCCGGCGTGACACCGCTGCGTGGTGTCAGCGCAGGTTCGGGAAAGCGGCGCTCCAGTTCCTCAAGAATGATCTGCGTGTCGCAATAGATGTCGGCGCCGATCTGCATCACCGGGATGCGGCGATAGCCACCCGTCAGCGCGGTGAGGTGTGGCTTGGGCATGATGCTGGGCTGTTCGACCGAATGCCAGGAAAGGCCTTTGATGCCGAAGACCAGCCGCACCTTTTCAGCAAAGGGCGATGTCCAGTAGTGATGGAAAATGATCTCGGCCATGCGCGTTCTCGATATTGCAATTGCCACATCGCGCCACGCCGATACGATGGCGTCAATCAGAATTGCTTGAGGCACGCCATGTTTGATCTCGACGCCCTGAAAACCTGCGCCGACCTCACCCGCCATCAGGCGAAATTGCGGCCCGATGCGGTGGCGCAGATCTTTGAGGATCGCACCACGACCTTCGCCGAGCTTGACGTGCGCGCCAACCAGATCGCCAACGGGCTGATCGCGCTGGGTGCGGGGCCGCAGGCCCGCATCGGCTATATCGGGCTGAACTCAGACCGCTTCTTTGAAACCGTCTTTGGCTGTTTCAAGTCGAAAACCGTGATGGTGGGCGTCAACTGGCGGCTGGCCCCGCCCGAAGTGGTCTATGTGCTGAACGACGCCGATGCGGACATTCTGTTTGTCGGGGCAGAGTTTGCGGGGCTGGTCGACAAGATCAGGGGCGAACTGAAAACCGTGCGCCATGTGATTGCGGTTGATGAACCCCATGGCGACTGGCCGGTGTTCGATACATGGCGCGACGGCCAGTCTTCAGCCGACCCGATGGTGGCGATCAGTCCAGAGGACGATGTGGTGCAGCTTTATACATCCGGCACCACCGGCCACTCCAAGGGCGTGCAGCTGACCACCGGCAATTACATGTCGTTTTTTGAAACGGCGCAGAAGGCCGGTTGGGCGCATTACGACCCGGGTGAAGTGAACCTTGTCGCCATGCCCAACTTCCATGTCGCGGGGCTCAATATGGGCGTGCTGAGCGTGGCACAGGGCGCGATCAGCATCATCATGAAACAGGTCGATCCGGTGAAAGTGCTGGACGCCGTGGAGCAATACGGCATCCAGAATATGTTTCTGGTGCCCGCCGTCATCCAGTTCGTGATCGCCCTGCCCGGCGTGGAACGGCGCAATCTGAAATCACTGAACCGGGTGTTCTATGGTGCCTCACCGATTTCCGAACAGGTGCTGATGAAGGCCAAAGAGGTTCTGGGCTGCAACTTCACACAGCTTTACGGCCTGACCGAAACGGTGGGCGCGGGCACCTATCTGCCGCCGGAAGCGCATGATCCGGCGCAGGGCAAGTTGCGCTCGTGCGGCCTGCCCTATCCCGGATTCGAGATCAGGATCGTGGATGGCGAAGGGCGCACCCAGCCACAGGGCGCGGTGGGTGAAATCCTCATCAAATCCGCCACCATCATGAAGGGGTACTGGAAAAAGCCGGACGCGACCAAAAAGTCGGTCATTGATGGCTGGTTCTATACCGGCGATGCCGGATTCTTCGACGCCGATGGCTATCTTTATATCCATGACCGCGTGAAGGACATGATCGTGTCGGGCGCTGAGAATGTTTACCCCGCCGAGGTGGAAAACGCGCTGATGAGTCACCCGGCCATTGCCGACGCCGCCGTCATCGGTGTGCCGGATGAAAAATGGGGCGAGGCGGTGAAAGCCATCGTCGTTCTTAAGCCGGATGCCGACACGACGCCTGATGACATCATCAGCTTCTGCCGTCAGCGCATTGCCGGATACAAGACACCGAAGTCGGTGGATTTCGTCGAGGCGCTGCCGCGCAATCCTTCAGGCAAGATTCTGCGCCGCGAATTGCGCGATCCGTATTGGGCCGGGCGCGAACGCCGCGTGAACTGACCTTTGACGGTGCGACAGTCTTGCACAAAGGCGCCGGAGGTGCGCCAATCCGTCCATCCGCACTATTGAAACCGCACCCGGAGACATCTTCATGCCCATCAAAATGCGCAACGGCATTTTTCTCGCTCCGTTCCACCCGCTCGATGAAGATCCGACCCTGTGCATTCATCGCGATCTGGAACTGATCGAGCATCTCGACCGGCTGGGCTATGACGAAGCCTGGATCGGCGAACACCATTCGGCAGGGTTTGAAATCATTGCCAGCCCGGAAGTGTTCATCGCCGCCGCCGCCGAGCGCACCAAGCGCATCAAGCTGGGTACCGGCGTCGTCTCGCTGCCCTATCACTCGCCGCTGACCATCGCGAACCGCATCATCCAGCTGGACCACCAGACGATGGGCCGCGTGATGTTCGGCGTCGGACCGGGCCTGCTGCCTTCTGACGCCTTCCAGCTTGGCATTGACCCTTCGACCCAGCGCGATCGCATGGTCGAAGCGCTGGAAGTGATCCTAAAGCTGTTCAACGGCGAGCGGGTGACGCAGAAATCCGACTGGTTCAATCTCGACAATGCCATCTGTCAGGTGAAGCCCTACACATGGCCGCACCCGGAAATTTCAGTCGCGTCCTCCGTGACACCTTCAGGCGGCAAGCTGGCCGGCCGCCACGGCTTCGGCATGCTGTGCGTCGCCGCGACACAGGCCGGTGGCTATGACGCGCTCGGCATCAACTGGAAGATCGCCAACGAGGTGGCCGCCGAGCATGGCCGCACCATGGACCCCGGCAAGCTGCGGCTGGTCGGCCCGGTCCATATCGCCGAGACGAAAGAAGAAGCCATGCGTAATGTGCGCTATGGCTATCACAAATGGGCGACCTATTTCGCGAATCTGAGCCCGCTCAACGTCAATCAGGACCCCAACGAGGATCCGCTGGAGCGCGGCATCCGCGAAGGCACGATCGTTGTGGGCACGCCCGATGAAGCCATCGCCCAGATCCGCCGCCTGCAGGAAAAGCAGGGCGAGTTCGGCGCGTTCCTGCAGCTCGCCCATAACTGGGCGAACTGGGATGCGACGAAGAAATCCTATGAGCTGTGGCAGCGTCACGTGACGCCGGTGATCAACAACGTCAATTCCAACCGCATCGACAGCTATGAGGACGTGAAAACTCACGGCCAGAAATATATGGGTGCTGCCGTCAAGGCGATTGGCGAAACGCTCGCCAAACATGCACAAAGCGAAGCGGCGAAGAAAGGCGCGGCGGAATAACCGCCGCCCTCGCCTCTATCGCTGCACGATGGTGCGGGCGCGCTCGACCACTTCCTGCGAGCCCTTGCCATCGCCCTTGCGCAGGGCTTCCATATCGACCGGCACTTTCAAACCGCGCTGGACGGCGGGGCGCGCCGCAATCGTCTCAAGCCAGCGCGGGATATGGACCAGACCCTCCATATCGACGCCCGACCATTTATGCGTGCGCACCCAGCAGAAATTGGCGATGTCGGCGATGGAGTAATCGCCCGCCAGATACTCACCTTTGGCGAGCTGGCCTTCCAGCACACCAAACAGCCGGCGGCTTTCATTGCGGTAACGGTCAATCGCTGGCTGATAGGTTTCGTGCCAGTAGCGGCCAAAGACATTGGCCTGGCCCATCATCGGGCCGATGCCGGACATCTGGAACATCACCCACTGGATCACCCGGCTGCGGCCCTTGGCATCCTGCGGCATCAGCTGCCCATGCTTTTCGGCCAGATAGATCATGATCGCGCCGGATTCGAACACTGGGAAGTCGCCCGCCTCGTGATCGACAATGGCCGGGATGCGGCCATTGGGATTGATCTCAAGGAACCATGGCTCTTTCTGCTGCTGGGTCGACATGTCGATGGCCCGCGTTTCATAGGCGACGCCGAGTTCTTCCAGCGTGATCGAGGCCTTCCAGCCATTGGGTGTCGAGGCGGTGTAAAGGGTGATCGGCTTGGTCATGGCAGTTCCCGATGGTCAATGTGGATGACAACACTATGCGCGTTTTCGATCAGGCCGAAACCTTTGTCTGGCTGATGAAGGCCCGACTGTTGCGCGAAACAATATTTCTTGAAAGGATCAGGTAACGCATTTTTCGGATAGCATCCCCCGCTGACTTAAACCATTATTCCGAATTTCTTTGTGCGGCGCAAAATATCTGTTGCGAGCGCACAAAAACTGACGAATCCTCAGTTTCAGACAGTCAAACACAGCCAGGCAGGGAAGTTCATGGCGACCACAACAGAAGCAGCCGTCCAGAAGGCGGTGAAGGATCTGTATGAGATCGGCGAAATCCCGCCGCTCGGCCATGTGCCGAAGAACATGTATGCGTGGGCGATCCGCAAGGAACGTCATGGCGCGCCAGACAGCTCAATGCAGGTCGAGGTAGTGCCGACCTGGGAACTCGACAGCCATGACGTGCTGATCCTCGTGATGGCAGCGGGCGTCAACTACAATGGCGTGTGGGCAGCGCTCGGCACGCCGATCTCGCCCATCGATGGGCACAAGCTGCCTTATCATGTTGCGGGTTCGGATGCTTCGGGCATCGTCTGGGCCGTCGGCAGCAAGGTGAAACGCTGGAAGGTGGGCGATGAGGTCGTTGTCCATTGCAATCAGGACGATGGCGACGACGAGGAATGCAATGGCGGCGATCCGATGTTTTCGCCCTCGCAGCGCATCTGGGGTTACGAGACGCCGGATGGTGCCTTCGCCCAGTTCGCGCGCGTACAGGACCGTCAGCTCATGGAGCGTCCGCGCCACCTGACATGGGAAGAAAGCGCCTGCTACACGCTGACGCTGGCGACCACCTATCGCATGTTCTTCGGTCATCGCCCGCATATCCTGCGGCCCGGTCACAACGTGCTGGTGTGGGGCGCATCAGGCGGGCTTGGCAGCTTCGCCATTCAGCTCTGCGCCGTGTCAGGCGCCAACGCCATCGGCGTGATCTCGGATGAATCCAAGCGCGACTTCGTGCTGAGCCTTGGCGCAAAGGGCGTCATCAATCGCAAGGATTTCAAGTGCTGGGGCCAGATGCCGCAGGTGGCGACACCCGAATATGACGCATGGACCAAAGAGGCGCGCAAGTTCGGCAAGGCGATCTGGGACATCACCGGCAAGGGCAATGATGTCGACATGGTGTTCGAGCATCCCGGCGAATCCACCTTCCCGGTTTCATGTCTGGTCGTGAAGCGCGGCGGCATGGTCGTGTTCTGCGCGGGGACCACCGGCTATAATCTCACCTTCGATGCGCGTTATGTGTGGATGCGTCAGAAGCGCGTGCAGGGCTCGCACTTCGCGAACTACCTTCAGGCGAGTCAGGCGAACCGGCTGGTGGTCGAGCGCCGCATCGACCCGTGCATGTCGGAAGTGTTTTCATGGGCCGATATTCCAAAGGCCCACACCAAGATGTGGAAGAACGAGCACCTGCCCGGCAACATGGCGGTGC
>CAYMIJ010000017.1:0-50280 GCA_964390465.1 uncultured Flavobacteriaceae bacterium
AGGCAAGCCTTTCAAGGTTGTGAAGTTCGCTTCCGACATCACCGAACAGGAAAATGCCTCGATCTTCAATGCCGGCATGCTGGCGGCGCTGGACCGTTCACAGGCGATCATCGAGTTCATGCCCGACGGCAAGATCGTCAAAGCGAACGAGAATTTCTGCAATACACTTGGCTATACGCTAGATGAAATCCGCGGCAAGCACCACTCGCTGTTCTGCGAAGCCAGCTACCGCAGTTCGCCCGACTACCGTGTGTTCTGGGAACGTCTCGCCCAGGGTGAGGCGCAATCCGATAAATTCCTGCGGATGGGTAAGGGCAACAAGGAAATCTGGATCCAGGCGACTTACAACCCGATTGTTGATTCCAAGGGTAAAGTCTTCCGCGTCGTGAAGTTTGCGAGCGATGTGACTCAGGTGGAGCATGACCGCATGGCGGCTGAAGCCGAACGTGCCGAGCGCTCCGCCGAGCAGGCCGAAGTCGTGACCGGTCTGGCGCGTGGCTTGAAGCTTCTGGCCGATGGCGACCTGACCAACCGCATCCAGAACGCTTTTGCCGGTGAGTACGAGCAGCTGCGTTCGGACTTCAATGAAGCAATGGCCAAACTGCAGGAAGCCATGGCGACGGTTTCCACCAATGCCGGCGCGATCCGTTCGGGTGCAGGTGAAATCAGCTCGGCTGCCGATGACTTGTCGCGGCGCACCGAGCAGCAGGCGGCCAGCCTTGAGGAAACCGCTGCGGCGCTTGACGAGATTACCGCGACGGTGAGGAAGACGGCTGAGGGTGCCAAGCAGGCCAGCACAGTTGCGGTGTCGGCTCGCGAAAACGCCGAAGCTTCAGGCGTGGTCGTGCGTGACACTGTCAACGCCATGGCCTCCATCGAGACCTCGTCCAAGCAGATTTCTCAGATCATCGGTGTGATTGATGAAATTGCCTTCCAGACCAACCTGCTGGCCCTGAATGCGGGCGTTGAAGCAGCGCGTGCCGGTGAAGCAGGCCGCGGCTTCGCGGTGGTTGCCTCGGAAGTGCGTGCTCTGGCGCAGCGTTCTTCGGAAGCGGCGAAAGAAATCAAAGGTCTGATCTCAGCCTCCTCGCAGCACGTCGAGTCCGGTGTGAAGCTGGTGGGCGAGGCAGGCGTTTCGCTGAAACAGATCGTTGATCGTGTCAACGAGATGAGCGCGCTGGTTTCGGAAATTGCAGCTTCTGCGGCAGAGCAGTCTACCGCGCTGGGTGAGGTCAACACGGCCATCAACCAGATGGACCAGGTGACGCAGCAGAATGCCGCGATGGTGGAAGAATCAACTGCCGCCAGCCATTCACTCAATCAGGAAGCTCAGGCGCTGATGAGCCTGCTCGCCCGCTTCAAGTCCGGCGCGGTTGTCGCCACTGCGCCTGCCCCGGCGGCGCACCGTTCAGCCAATACGGCCAAGCGTGGGCCCGGCGCTCCGGTACAGACCCAGCAGAAGCGTGCGCAGAAGTTCGCAGCCGGTGGCGGTGGCGGCCACAGCGCAGGCGATGACGACTGGCAGGAGTTCTGATCAGTGCTTCTGCCCCGACTTCTCAATTCGGAAGCGGCTGGCTCGTTAAAAAATGAGCTGGTCGCGGCGAGAGGCAAGCCACTGGCGCTCGATGCATCACAGGTCGAGCGTGTAGGCGGGCAATGCTTCCAGCTGCTCCTTGCTGCGAAGGCTGCGTGGAGCGAGGACAATATGCCGCTGCGGGTGGTCAACCCAACCCGGCAATTCACTGAAAGCGTAACACTGATGGGCGCTGGCGATTTCGCCACGCAGGGAGGCGCTTGATGAGTAAGACAGTACTCACCGTTGATGACTCGCGCATGATGCGTGAGATGCTTCAGATGGTTTTGAAGGAAGCTGGCTTCAATGTCGTACAGGCCGAAGATGGCGTGGACGGGTTGAAGGTTCTGGAAACCTGCGACCCGGATGTCATCATCACCGACATCAACATGCCGAACATGGATGGCTATGGCTTCATCGATGGCGTGCGCAAGCATCCCAGCCATCGCACCAAGCCGATCATCGTTCTGTCGACTGAGAGCTCGCAGGACAAGAAAGATCGCGCCAGGCAAGCCGGTGCAACCGGATGGATCGTCAAGCCATTCAAAGCCGAAAGTCTGATCGGCGCGATCCTGCGCGTGGCCGCCTGAAGGGAGTCCCGCAATGAACCCGATGGACGCCATCAAGGTCACCTATTTCCAGGAATGCGAGGAATTGCTCGCTGATCTGGAACGCGGCCTACTTGATATGGAAGGCGGCGATACGGGAAGCGAAACCATCAACGCCGTGTTCCGCGCCGTTCATTCGGTGAAGGGCGGTGCTGGGGCTTTCGGGTTCGACGCGCTCGTTTCGTTCGCTCACGTGTTTGAAACGACGCTGGATGAGATGCGTTCTGGCCGTCTTGAGGTCAGCCCGCCCGCCGTCGCCGTCATGCTGCGCTCCGCTGACGTTCTCAGCGATCTGCTGCAGTCTGCCAAAAACGGCAATACGGTCGACCCAGCCCGGTGTGAAGTGCTGATCACCGAGCTGGAGACACTGATCGGCAAGAAGGCCAGTCTTGATCTCGATTCTGGCCCGGCCATCATCAATGAAGATGGGACCGACGAATGGGGCTTCAAGCCGGTCACACTTGATAGTGATGAGACGGCGCCACGCTGGCACATGACCATGACGCCAACCGTGGCGATGTATGCCAACGGGCATGACGCCGCGATTTTCCTGCGCGAGCTGTCGCGGCTGGGAAGCTGTGACATTGGCGTCGATACTTCTCGTCTGCCCGCGCTTGATGACATGGATGCGGAAGGCGCTTACCTGACCTGGACGCTCTTCATCGATGCGTCGGTGGAAGAAGAAGCGATCCGTGAGGTTCTCGATTTCGTCGGAGATGACTGCCCAATGACCATCACGATGGAAGAGCCCGCACCATTGCCCGTTATAGATGCTGCAGAAGAGTCCGCGCCGCTTGATGTTGATGCTTTGCTCAACCAGATAAAGGAATCCGCGCCGCCGCCTCCTGAAACAGAGGAAACGCGCGTGATCAAGGCGCAAAGTGCGGCTGCTGCCGCGCCAGCTGCTGCGAATGTCAATGTCAACTCTCCATCTGCCAACGTGACCATTCGCGTTGACCTTGAACGCGTTGATCGCATGATCGATCTCGTCGGGGAGTTGGTCATCAATCAGGCCATGCTGGCTCAGCGGGTTGCCGAAAGCGGCCTGGCGCGCTCATCCAACATCGCCATGGGCCTTGATGAACTGGAGCACCTGACGCGTGAGATCCAGGATAGCGTTATGGCGATCCGCGCCCAGCCTGTGAAATCGGTATTCCAGCGCATGCCGCGTCTGGTGCGCGAAATCGCTGCATCGACCGGCAAGCAGGTCAAACTGGTGACAGAAGGCGAGAACACCGAAGTCGACAAAACGGTGATCGAGCGTCTGTCTGAACCAATTACGCACATGCTGCGCAATGCGATCGACCATGGGCTTGAGACGCCTGAAGAACGCACCGAAGCGGGAAAGAACCCCGAAGGTACTGTCAAGCTGGTGGCGCTGCACCGCTCGGGCCGTATCGTCATCGAAGTGTCGGATGACGGTAAGGGCATCAATCGCCCACGTGTGCGCGAGATCGCGGTGAACAAGGGCCTGATCGCTGCTGACGCGGTTCTGTCAGACGACGAGATCGACAATCTTATCTTCCTGCCGGGCTTCTCGACTGCGGCGACTGTGTCCAATATTTCCGGTCGCGGAGTCGGGATGGATGTGGTCAAGCGCTCGATCCAGTCGCTGGGTGGGCGCATCTCGATCAGCTCTATCCCCGGCAAGGGGTCGACCTTCTCCATGTCCCTGCCGCTCACACTGGCCGTGCTCGACGGCATGGTTGTGACGGTTGGCGACCAGACACTGGTCGCGCCGCTTTCGACCATCGTGGAATCCCTGCGGCCAAAGCCCGAAGACGTGCGTGCCCTTGGACCCAAAGGCCATGTACTGGAAGTGCGCGGCGCACATGTGCCACTTATCGATATAGGCGTGGCGCTCGGTTGGCGCGGAAAAATGATCGACCCGACCAACTCGGTCACACTTCTGGTTGAAAATGAAGGCGGCGGGCGCGCAGCGCTGGTTGCTGATGCGATTCTTGGCCAGCGTCAGGTTGTGATCAAGAGTCTGGAAGCCAACTATCAATGTGTCGATGGCGTCGCCGCCGCGACCATTCTGGGCGACGGACGAGTCGCCCTCATCCTCGATGTCGATGCGATCGTAGAGCGGCGCAAATCGGCACGGCCTGAACCTGCACCTCTGGCGAAAGCGAGCTGACCGATGGAAATTGCAGAAAAAACCGGAAAGACGCTGGAACTCATATCGTTCCGCATTGGCGAGCAAGAGTTCTGTCTTGACATTATGGCGGTGCGCGAAATCCGCGGCAGCACGGCCACCACGCCGCTGCCCCATTCGCCGCCCTTCGTACGCGGAGTCATCAATCTGCGTGGTGCGGTGCTGCCGATCATCGATCTGAAGGCCAGACTCGGCCTTGGCGATGCCCTCCCGACTGAGCGCAGCGTGGTGATCGTTGTGCGCATCGGCGAGCGACTGGTCGGGCTTCTGGTGGACGGCGTTTCGGAAATCCTTGCTGCCGACTCAACGACCGTACAGCCCACACCAAGCGTTGGCTGTGATACCGTCACGCGCTTCGTGCGCGGCATCCTGACGATCGAGGGGCGTATGATTTCATGGATCGCGCTAGACGAGATCCTGCCATCCAACGCGGCCATCGAACCTGAGGTGCAGGTTGCGGCATGAGCGCTGTTGCTTTAGCTGGCAAAAGTAAGTCGGATGTTCTTGTAACGTCGGAGTATGTTCTTACCCGGCGCAACTTCGAGAATATCTCGAATCTGCTGCGTGCGGAATCCGGTATCCACCTTGTTGAAAGCAAGGCGATGCTGGTTTATTCGCGTCTGGCAAAGCGTTTGCGTGCCAGCGGATGCAAGGATTTCGATGAGTATTGGGAGCTGGTGCACGCTTCAACATCCAAGGGCGCGCAAGAGCGCTCTGCCATGTTCTCGGCCCTGACCACCAATCTGACCCGTTTTTTCCGTGAGCCGCATCACTTCGAGCACATGAAGGCGAATGTAATGCCACGGCTGGCGCAAAAGGCCCGCTCAGGCGCGCGTGTGCGGATATGGTCGTCTGCTGCGTCGACAGGCGAGGAACCCTATTCCATTGCATTCACTGTTCTTGAAGCGTTGCCGGATGCGGCGAGCCTTGATGTAAAAATCCTGGCGACCGACATCGATCCGGTGGTGCTGGCGACGGCGAGCACGGGTGTCTATAGGGGCGATGTTCAATCAGCTGTCCCGGCCGCGATGCGTGACCGCTTCATGACCAAGGACCGCGCCGGCAGCGAAGGCGCATGGGCTGTCAATGCCGAGGTCAAGCAGCTCATATCGTTCAAACAGATGAATCTGATTACTAACTGGCCGGTCAAAGGCCCGTTTGACATCATCTTCTGCCGGAATGTGTGCATCTATTTCGAAGATGAGACGCAGGCGAGTATCTGGACAAAGTTTCATCGCGTGCTTTCCCCGGATGGTCGGCTCTATATCGGCCATTCCGAACGCATCGATGTGCCTGGCTATGCGACAGATGGCTTGACCACCTACAAGAAGTCGGGAGGCGTCTGACATCATGTCTCGTATTCGTGTTTTGATCGTTGATGATTCCGCGACCATGCGTGGCATTCTGACCGCTACCCTGTCGCGCGACCCCGATATCGAGGTGATCGGCGGCGCTCAGGATGCATTTGAGGCGCGAGAGATGATCAAGCACCTTAATCCTGATGTGATCACGCTGGACGTCGAGATGCCGGGGATGAACGGCATAGAGTTTCTGGAAAAGATCATGCGGTTACGGCCCATGCCGGTGATCATGGTTTCGACCCTGACACAGGCCGGTGCGACCACAACCATCGAGGCGATGGCGCTCGGCGCTGTCGATGCCGTAGGTAAACCGCATTTCAGCGACTTAACCGAAAAAGTGAAATGCGCAGCAGGTGCGCGTCTGCGCTCTCTTGGCGAACGCCCTCGGGCGGTCGAGGCACGGACAGATTATACGCCCGGCAACAAGCTTCTGGCTATTGGCTCATCGACCGGTGGTGTCGAAGCGCTGCTTGAGGTGATTTCGTCGTTCCCTGAAAACTGCCCGCCTACTGTCATCACCCAGCACATGCCGCCGGGGTTTACGGCCTCATTTGCCGCGCGTCTGGATCGTATGTGCAAGCCAAAGGTCAGCGAGGCCACCGACGGCGCCATTCTGCAGGTTGGTCAAATCTATCTCGCGCCGGGCGGCGAGCGTCACATGGAAGTTGTGGGGGGCACGGTGCCGCGCGTCCGATTGACGGAAGGACCAACCGTGAGCGGACACCGACCTTCGGTTGATGCGTTGTTTCGTTCGGTTGCCAAGGCATATGACCGCCGCGCCGTCGGCGTCATATTGACCGGCATGGGCCGCGATGGAGCCGAGGGCTTGCTGGATATCCGCAAGGCCGGAGGCCGCACAATCGGACAAGACGAATCTTCGTGCGTCGTCTATGGAATGCCCAAAGCGGCGTTCGAAATTGGCGCTGTCGAAAAACAAGCTCGCCTATCACAAATTGCCAATGCAGCGCTTGATTTATGCGCTGTGCCAGCCAGAGGTGCCGCCTGATGCCCGCCGCGTCATCCATTAAGGTTCTGATCGTCGACGACCAGTTGACCATGCGTGCGCTGGTGCGCGCTACGCTTCAGGAGATTGGGTTCAAAGATATCGAGGACGCCGCAGACGGCGAGGAAGGCTTCAAGTCTGCGCTGACCAAGCCTGTGAACCTGATTATTTCGGACTTCAACATGCCCAAGCTGGATGGGCTTAGCTTCCTTCGCGCGATCAGGGCGCATGAGTCCACCAAGAAGGTCGCCTTCATCATGCTGACCGGACGTGCCGACAAGGAACTGGTTCAGCGCGCCATGCAGTACGGCGTGAACAATTATGTGACCAAACCATTTTCGCCTGCTGGTTTGCGCGCAAAAATTGAAGCGGTGACCGGCCCGCTGACATGATCATTCCGGGTAAGCAACCAGCAGATCATCAGGAGCGACGCGACAGGGTCCGCCACGTCGTCCAGGGTGAGTTTGCCATAGGCACGCACGAAGATATGTGCATCAGCACAATTCTGGGTTCGTGCGTGGCGGCTTGCATGCGTGATCCAGTCGCTGGCGTCGGCGGCCTCAATCACTTTCTTCTGCCCGGAGATTCAGATTCGCCTTCCGAGTCGATGAAGTACGGCGTCAACGCCATGGAATTGCTGATCAACGAGCTGCAAAAGCTGGGCGCAAACCGGCGCCGCCTGGAGGCCAAGCTGTTTGGCGGGGCACAGGTGGTGCAGAACCTTTCGGATATCGGACGTAAGAACGCTTTTTTCGCAAAACAGTTTCTCAACGCTGAAGGCATTGCCCTGGTTGGGGAAAGTCTGGGCGGAACACAGGCGCGCCGAATCCGGTTCTGGCCTGTGTCGGGGCGCGCATCGCAGATGCTTTTGACATCAACCCATAGCGATATCTTCGCCGCTGAACGCCAGCGGGCAATGCCCGCGCCGCAGCCCGCCAGTGTTTCGGCCGCTGCAGGTGATGTAGATCTGTTCTGATCATGGAAGCCGCCGGGTCCAGCTCTGGCCGTCACGAACTGCCAGACGGCAGGAATGGTTCGGCAGTAACAGATGCAGACGCGGCGGTCGGCGTGGTCATGTCTGCGGCCACGATATTCGCTTCCATCGCCTCTGAACTGTCGCGCCTGAGACTTGACGGACTTGACCTTGAGATCGCGTTTTTCAACGCAACACCCTCGGATGCCCCGACTGCGGCCGATATGGCCCGCCTGCAAAACCTTGATTCAATCCTGCAGCATCTCGACGCGTTGTCGGCGTTCACAGCAGCACTCGCGGCGGATGCAGCGACCACAACCGGCATTCCTGTCTCTCATGCTTTGAACCAGGTGCCACTGGCCAAACTCAAGGAACGTTTGGCCGGCGATGAAAGCCACGTAGCTCATGACGGGGAATGCGACCTCTTCTAAGATGCAGGCAGTCGCGCTAGAGATCGCGCCAGTCCACAGCCACAAAGAGGATCGTCTTGGCAACGCCTGTTCCTGCCCTCAGCGTCATTATGCCTGCTTATAATGAGGAGCGGTCGATATCAGCAGCCATCGCTGACGTATTTGCGCTTGTGGCCCCCCATGTATCCTCGCTTGAGATCGTTGTTGCCAATGATGGCTCGAAAGACCGTACGGCCGCGATATTGAGTGAGCTTGCTGCGCACGAGCCACGACTGAAAGCCGTCAACCGTATCAATGGCGGCCATGGCCCTGCGGTCATCACGGCGCTCAACGCCGCATCCGGGGATGCGCTGCTGCAGATTGATGCCGACCGCGAAATTTCGCTGGAGACATTTGCCGAGATATGGGCCGCGTTCCAGAAAGGTGACGCGGTGATTGGTGCGCGCTCGACACGAACAGATGGCACGACGCGGCGGGTCATTTCAAAAGGTCTGCGCGGTTTTCTGCGCACGCTGTTCCGGCATGTCCCGACTGACCCCAATGTGCCGATGAAGTTGTTCCGGCGCACGGATTGGGAAAAGGTTGCGCCGGTGATCGGTGCCGATAACCCTCTGCCGTCAGTTCTAATCGGGCTTTATCTCGGCCTCAGCGGCGCGCGCATTGCTGAAATGCCTGTCAGCTACCGCTCTCGCGAAGGGTCAGCCTCGACCTATCGCGGCTGGAAACTCGCCAAGCTCTGCGCCATGGCAGTGCGCACCGTGATTGCTTTCCATAATCATCCCGATATTCGTGCCCTGAGGGCCCGGCGCGCATGATTGGGTACGGCGATCTGGCGGCTTTGTTGTCGCTCTACGCCGTGACGACAGTTCTGGCCGTGTGCGTGATGCCGCTTGCTGCCTATGTGCGGCCGGGACAACTCAGCGCCGCATGGGCGCTGGCCCGCATCGGTGCGCTGCCGCTGGTGACCTGGATCGCGTGGTTACTGTCCTTTGCGATGGGATGGTCGCTGGAGGCGCTGCTGGTGGGTGCGGCGCTTGTGGCCGCTGCCAGTGTTTGTGCCTTCTCTCTGTCGCCACGCACGCGCCGCAGCTTGAGACACGCACCGATCATCTGGCTACGGGCAGAGATCATCTATCTGCTGTTGTTTCTGATCGTGGTGTGGATCCGTTCATGGCAGAGCGATCTGGAGACACTTGAGAAATTCATGAACATCGCGTTCATCAACGCGATCTATCACGCGCCGTCTCTGCCTGCGATGGACCCGTGGTATGCGGGCGCGCCGATCAATTATTATGTTTTTGGGCACACGACCATCGCGGCGGCAGCGCATCTTTCAGGCACCGCGACTGATATTTGCTATAATCTGATGTTTGGCCATGTCTTTGCGGCGGCAGGTCTGGGCATCGCCGCCGCCGTGAAGCTTCTGGTGATGCGCGCTGTGCGTCGCCCGCATCTGGCCCGACTGGCTGGTATGCTGGCCGCCATCACGGTTATTCTGGGCGGCAACTTTCACAGCGCGGTCTATGGTCTTGGCCGTCCGGCGCTTGAAGGGCTGGGCCTCACCGAAAAAGGGGAAGACTATTTCTTTGCGCACTCCTCGCGCTTCATAGGGTATCATCCGGAGACGGACGATAAGACAATCACCGAGTTTCCCGGATATTCGGTCGCGGTTGGTGATCTGCATGCCCACGTCATCAACCTGCCCATCGCGGTGGGGCTTCTGCTTCTGGCAGTGAGTGTGCCGCTTGGCCGTCTGGCTGGTTGGGCGGCAATGGCGCGGCAGGGTGTCCGGCGCAGGCAAGGGTTGGCCTTCGCAGCCGCATCCGTAGCGCTGCTTGGTTTTTCCGGCATGGCCAATTCATGGGATGTGCCAATTTATCTGTCTGTCTTCGGGCTCAGCTTCATGGCGGCGGCGCATCGTGAAGGCGCGGGGTGGCTGGAAGCCTTTGGACGCTCAGCAACCGTGTGCCTGCTGATGCTGGCGGCCTCGATGATGGTCAGTTCCGTGTTCTGGCTGACCTTCCAGCCTTTCACCAAAGGCATTGGCTTCGTGCGTTATGGCAGCCCGCTCTGGCAGCTTGGCGTTCTGTACGGGAACCTGATTGCTGTAGCGGCAGGCTCCATCTTCTTCATCACCAGCCGGGCCACGCGCCAGACGCCACTGCGCCGCGTGCTGTATGCGCTGATCGCCATTTCGGCTTCCGCACTGGTGGTGCTAGCAGTACCCGAAATCGTGTTCGTGCGTGATCTTTACGGCGACACCTTCCAGCGCGCCAACACCATGTTCAAGCTGAGCTATCAGGCCTATGTGATGTTGCCGGTGGCGGCATTCGCAGGGGCAGCGATCACGCTCTCGCTGATGAAGAGGCCTGAGGGTCGCTGGGCGGCGGGCCTGTTCAGCGCTGTGCTTCTGTTTTCGCCGCTCTATTTTGCCGTGAACGTGCATTCTGAGAAACTGGCCAAAGCCTTGAAGGAAGGCGGCCATCTTGATGGCTATCGCTTCATGAATGAAGACGATCTGGCAGCAGTGCGTTATCTGGAAGCGCACAGGCCCTATCCCGGCGAAGCGCTGCTGGAGGCATCGGGCGAGAGCTATTCCTATGCAGCGCGCATGTCAGCGGCGACGGGCATTCCGACCGTGCTGGGTTGGAACAATCATGAATGGTTATGGCGCAAGGAAGAAAGCGCATGGAAACCACGCGCTGACGCCATTTCGGCTTTCTATCAATCGATGACGGAAAGCGAGCGCCGGGCCTTTCTGGATAGCTACAAAGTGCGTTTTGTTGTGATTGGCCGTTTTGAGCGCGGCCACTATCCAGGGCTGGACGAGAACGCGCTGCGCCTGCTGGGCGATGTCGTGTTCGAGCAGGGCGAGACGGTTCTGGTTGAAGTCAGAGAGTAGGCAGGATCTCCTTGCCGATCAGTGTCATCGCCCGCGCGCAGGCCTGATCCATGTTGTAATAGAGATAATCGGCAAGACGCCCGGCAAACCAAACGTGCCCGGCAAGCGCCTCAGCGCGACGGCGGTAGCGTGCAGCAAGATCATCCGCCGCAGGGCCGGGGATCGGATAGAAGGGCTCGTTCATGCCGGGCTGATAGGCTTGCGGATATTCAGCGATCAGTGTTGTGGGGCCGGACGTTTCGCCGGTCAGCCAGCCCATTTCGGTGATGCGCGTATAGGCATGGGCATTTGGATAATTCACCGTGCCGCAAGGCTGCTGCGGGAAGGCGGCGCGCGTTTCTTCGTGAAAGCGCAGGCTGCGATAGGGCAGCGGGCCTTCATCGCAGCCGAACCAGGCATCCAGCGGGCCGGTATAGATGGTTGGTCTGACGCGGTCGCTGGGCGCGAGACTGTCGAGCGCGGTCGAGAGTTGCACCTCGATATTGGGATGATCGAGCATGGCAGCAAACAGCGCTGTATAGCCATCGCGGGGCATCACCTGATGGCGATCAGTAAAGTAACGCGTATCGCGCGAGACGATGACCGGCACGCGCGCGGTAACGGATGGCGCAAGATCAGAAGGTGCAATGCCCCATTGCTTGACCGTGTAACCTTCAAAGACGTTTTTGTAGATGAAGTCCGCGAGGGTGCGGATGTCAGCGTCTTCTGACTCGCGCAGCTTCAGAATGGGCACGCGCGCTTCCATGCCATAGGCGGTCATCAGGCGTTCTGTCAGTGTTCGCGCGGCATCGGGCGGGAACAGGGCTTCGAGCGCTGCAATACCGAAGGGCAGGGGCACAAGCTGTCCCCCGATTTCGGCCTGCACGCGATGCTCATAAGGGCGCCACGCCGTGAAGCGCGAGAGGAAGTCGAACACACTATCCGCATTGGTGTGGAAGATGTGCGGCCCATAACGGTGCACCAGAACGCCTGCCGCATTACGCTCATCATAGGCGTTGCCGCCAATATGCGCGCGCTGGTCGATGACCGTGACATGCGCCCCAGCCTGTTCAGCCAGCAGCCGCGCGGCGGTTGCTCCGGTAAAACCTGCGCCAACAACCAGCCAGTTCTGCATTGCGGGTGATGCCCAGCCCATTCTGAAAGAGGCTGGACATACACGAGACGCCCCCCCATGATGCAAATGACTTTTTGTCATATCAGGGAATGGTTGATGTCCACAGCGAGCATTCAGAACATCACGCGGGCGGCGGATGTAGCGGATGTAGATGTACTGATCGTCGGCGCCGGACTTTCCGGCATCGGCGCGGCGCATCACCTTCAGGCGAAGTGCCCCGGCAAATCCTATGCGATTCTGGAAGGGCGCGGCGCGATCGGTGGCACCTGGGATCTGTTCCGTTATCCGGGCATCCGTTCCGACAGTGACATGTATACGCTGGGCTATAATTTCCGCCCATGGAAAGAACAGAAGGCCATCGCTGATGGGCCTTCGATCCTGAAATATATCCGCGACACCGCGCGCGAAGGCGGCATCGAGAAGAATATCCGCTTCAACACGCTGGTGAAGCGCGCCTCGTGGTCCAGCGAGACGGCGCGTTGGACAGTTGAGGCGGTAAATGCCGAGAGCGGCGAGATACAGCGCCACACCTGCCGCTTCCTGTTTCTGTGCGGTGGTTATTATTCGTATGAGGGCGGTTACACGCCGGAGTTCGCGGGTGTTGAGAATTTCAAGGGCCGCATGGTCCACCCGCAGAAATGGCCTGAGGATCTGAACTACGCAGGCAAGCGCGTGGTGGTGATCGGCTCGGGCGCGACCGCCGTGACGCTGGTGCCGGAAATGGCCAAGACCGCGGCGCATGTGACCATGTTGCAGCGTTCGCCGACCTATATGGTTTCGGCCCCCGCCGAGGACAAATGGGCCAACCGGCTGCGCAAGGTGCTGCCCGCGAAAATGGCCTATGGCCTGTCGCGCTGGAAGAACATTCTGTTCGGCATGTATTTCTTCCGGCTCGCGCGGAAATATCCGGCGGCGGCAAAGAAGCGCCTGATCGAGATGCTGAAGCCACAACTGCCCAAGGACTATGATATCGCGACCCATTTCACGCCGAACTATAATCCCTGGGATCAGCGCATCTGCCTTGTGCCGGATGCCGATATGTTCAAGGCACTGAGCGATGGCCGGGCCAGCATCGTCACCGATCACATCGAGGCCCTCACCGAAAAGGGCATCCGCTTGAAATCCGGCAAGGCGCTTGAGGCGGACATCATCGTCACCGCGACCGGCCTGAAACTGGAAGTTTGGAACGGGCTGGAAGTGAACGTGGATGGCAAGCGCATCAATGCCGCTGAGACGCTGGCCTATAAAGGCATGATGTATAGCGGCATTCCGAACCTTGCTTCCTCGTTCGGTTACACCAACGCGTCGTGGACGCTGAAATGCGACCTGACCTGTGATTATGTGTGCCGCCTGCTGAACACGTTGGATGACCGACGCGCCGATTTCGCGGTGCCGGAAAACACCGACGCTTCGGTTGAACAAGTGCCGTTTCTTGATTTCTCGTCAGGCTATGTGCAGCGGGCCATGGAGAAGTTCCCGCGCCAGGGTTCCAAGAAGCCCTGGGCACTCCACCAGAACTATGTCCGCGATCTGGCGCTGCTGCGCTGGGGCAAGATCGATGATGGCACGCTGAAGTTCAGGAACGCAAAACCGGCAGAGGCACAAAGACCCCTGCCGGTTGCAGCCGAGTGATCGCGATCAGCTGACGGCGCGGACAATGCGCTGCCAGATGCGGTCCATCAGCGTGTCGGATGATGTGATGGAGACTTCAGCGGGTTCTTCGCCCTTGAGTGCACGCAGCGCTTTGGATGCCTGACGGAGCATGGCTGCATCATCAGCCGATTGACGCTCGCATGCGTGGGTCATGCCTTCAGCATCTGATTCCAGCTTGCGTGTCAGATCGGCATGCCATTCTTCCAGAAGGCGCGTTTTTTGAGCCAGCGTGAGGGCGGTGTCTGTCAGCACATCGCGCGGGTGATCATAGTAGCAGGCAGGATCGAGTGCGACGACATCGAAGTCAGATGTTTCGTCGGCATCGTTCGTGAAGGACATCATCTTGTCAGGCATGTGCATTTCCCTTTTGCCCTGGCGCTGGCCAAAGCCTGAAGGAGAAACGCCTTACACCAGCGTTGGTTCCGCGTGATCAGGCAAACAGGCCCGCATGCTGCTGGCGCAGTTTCGCCTTTTCGATCTTGCCCATCGCATTACGCGGCAAAGGCTCGATCAGAACGCGCTTGGGCGTCTTGAAGGGCGCGAGCTTTTCGCGGGCGAAGGCGACAATATCCTGACTGGCAAGGGGCTGCGTGGTTTCAATGACGGCGATGACCGCCTCGCCCCAGTCCGCGTGAGGCACTCCGATGACTGCCGCGTCGTGAATGCCGGGCATGTCGCGCAGTACGTCTTCCACCTCGCGCGGATAGACGTTGAAGCCGCCGGAAATGATCATGTCGGAGGCGCGCCCGGCGAGATGCAGATAGCCATCATCGTCGAACCGCCCGATGTCGCCGGTGATGAAGTAACCGTCATCGCGGAAGGCTTCGCGGGTCTTCGCGTCAGCCCGCCAATAGCCTTTGCAGACATTCGGCCCCTTCACCTCAACGATGCCGGTTTCACCCTGTGGCAGAACAGCGCCGTCCTTATCCGTGATGCGCAGCGCGATGCCGGGCAGCGGCTGGCCTGCTGAACCCGGCTTGCGTTCACCCTTTAGTGGGTTTGAGGTCATCATGACTGTTTCGGTCATGCCATAGCGTTCCAGAATGTCGTGGCCGCTGAGGGCGCGGAAACTGGTCCACAGATCGGCGGGCAGGGGCGCCGAGCCGGAGATGAACAGACGCATCGTGCGCGTGTTAGCGCCAAGCGCGGATTCCTGAACCAGACGGGCATAATGCGTCGGCACGCCCATGAACATGGTGGCTTTGGCAAAGCGGGCCGTGACATCCGCCGCATCGAACTTCGGCAGGAACACCATGCACGCGCCACTGACAAAGCAGGTGTTGATCGCCACGAACAGGCCATGCGCATGGAAGACAGGTAAAGCGTGAACCAGAACATCCTGTCCGCTCATGCCCCATAGCGTGGCGAGGGTCTGCGCGTTCGAGGCAAGATTGCCATGCGTGAGCATCGCGCCCTTGGGTTTGCCCGTGGTGCCGGAGGTGTAAAGGATCGCAGCCAGATCATCCGCAGCCGGGCGGACAAGAGCGTGAGACAGCTTGCGGTCGATGTGCGCCCTGATGCCTTCCACGGCGGCGATGACGGGCACTTTGCCGGACCAGCCTGCCGCGCGGTCCTCAAGCCCTTCACCGATGACGATGGCGGCGGGGTCCGCGTCGTTCAGCAGATAGGCGAACTCGGTCGGCGTGTAATCGGCGTTGAAGGGCACGAAGACGAGTCCCGACAGCAGACAGGCGAGCCACAGCACAAGCACCTGTTCGTTTTTGTGTGAAATGACGGCGATGCGACTGCCCGGTTTCAGACCATCTGCCATCCATGCCGCGGCAAGGGCCTCTGCCTGCGCCTGCAATGCGCCGAAGGTGAGGGTGGAGCCGTCCGCGCGTTCCAGTGCGATCTGCTGCGTGCGCCGAGGCCATTCAGAGTCGATCAGCCCGGCCAGAGTGGGATGAGTCATCCCGGCACCGCCTTCGGACGACAGATTATTTCTGGAATGCGACATAATATTTGTTCGTTTGTCATAGGGATGGGGGGGGAGGGGGCCAGCCGTTTCATATCCTTTCTGCCCGTGCACCCAACACCTGTATATAGGAAATATATCCTTTGTCGCAAGGGCATCATTGGCAGGTGCTGCCAACATGCTACGTTGACGGCAACGGAACTGAGGATGCGCCATGGAACTGGAACTGACGGCGGCTGATGCCGCCTTTCGCGACGAGGTGCGCGCGTTTCTGGAAACCCATCTGCCTGCCGATCTGCGACAGGCCGGCCGGCTGACCACCAGCGTCTTCACCGACAGAACGTACAATATCCCGTGGCACAAGATCCTTCATGCCAAAGGCTGGGTCGCACCCGCCTGGCCGAAGGACTATGGCGGCACGGGCTGGAGCGAGATGCAGCGCTACATCTTCGCTGCTGAATGCGCGCGCGTGGGCACGCCAGCCCTTTCGCCGATGGGGCTGAAAATGGTCGGCCCGGTCATCATGAAATACGGCACACCGGAACAGAAAGCATTTTATCTGCCGCGCATTCTTTCCGGCGATGATTACTGGTGCCAGGGTTATTCCGAGCCGGGGTCAGGCTCGGACCTTGCCTCGTTACAGACGCGCGCAGTGCCCGATGGCGATGATTACATCATCAACGGCACGAAGATCTGGACCACCCATGCGCACTTCGCCAGCCGCATGTTCTGTCTGGTGCGGACCGGCACGACAGGTAAGCCGCAACAGGGCATCACCTTCCTGCTGCTGGACATGGATACCCCCGGCATCACCGTGAAGCCGATCGTCACCATGGCGGATGACCACGAGGTCAATCAGGTGTTCTTCGATAATGTGCGCGTGCCACAGAAGAACCGTGTGGGTGCCGAGAATGACGGCTGGACGGTCGCCAAATATCTGCTGGAGTTCGAGCGCGGCAATGCGGCAGCGCCGGGGTTGAAGATGGCGCTGGCGCGGGTGCGCGCCATGGCACAGGCGCGCATGGGCGATGATGGTGCGCCACTGGGCGGCACGGCAGACATCGCCGCACGCATGGCGGCGCTGGAAGCGCGCGTCGCCGCCATCGAGATGGTCGAGCATCGTGTGATGACGGCATTGGCCGCTGGCAAAAATCCTGGCCCCGCCTCATCCATGATGAAAGTACAGGCGACCGAGACGACGCAGATGATCGACGAGCTGGCGGTCGAGGTGGCAGGCCCCTATGGGATCGTCAGCCAGATCGAGGCGCGCACGCCGGGTGCCAATGTCGCTGCCATCGGGCCGGAAGATGCGCTGGTTTCGATGCCGCGTTATCTCAACAATCGCGCGTCGTCGATTTATGGCGGATCGAACGAGATCCAGCGCGACATCATGGCGAAGCTGGTGCTGGGGCTTTAACGCCCTGCGGCCTTCGGCTTGCGCACAGTGCGCTTGCGGGCTGCCTTGGGCGGCAGTGCCGCAAGGTCCAATGCCACGGCGATCTCGTCGTGGGTCACGTCTTGCCCATCCTGTCGGCGCGGAGCTGTGAGCGGCGGACCTTGCCCGCGTCATCGCGCAGGGGCTCGGAGGTGAACTCGATGCTGCGCGGGCGCTTGTAGATGACGAGCCGCCCGGCCAGATGATCGAGCAGCGCCTGTTCGGTCAGACCTGCTTTGGCCTGCACGATGGCGTGGACCTTATTGCCCAGATCATCATCAGGCAGACCGATGACGCAGCTTGACTGCACCAGCGGATGGTCGTCGATCGCCGCTTCCACTTCTGCCGGATAGACATTCGCGCCGCCGACCAGAATCATGTCGGTGCGGCGGTCAGCGAGATAGAGATAGCCTTCCTCGTCGAACCAGCCGATGTCGCCGATGGATTCCCAGCCGCCATTCAACGGACGGCTTTCAGCGCCTTTGTAGTAATAGGTGACGGGCGTGCCCTCGGCGCGGCGCATGAAGACCTCGCCGGTTTCGCGTGCAGGCAGGCGCTGGCCTTCCGGCGAGAAGGCCGCCATTTCGCCCGACCCGAATACGCGCCCGACCGAACCGCGATGGGCCAGCCATTCATCGCCATCCAGAATCGTCGAGGTGATGCCTTCGGTGCCGCCATAAAGCTCCATGACAACCGGGCCACCGAGCCAGTTGATCCACGCTTCTTTCAGCCAGGGCGGGCAGGGGGCGGCGAGGTGCCACACGGTGCGCAGCGATGAGACATCGTATTGGCCGCGCACTTCATCGGGCAGGCGCCAGATGCGGCCCATCATGGTGGGCACAAGATAGGCCCATGTCGCCTTATGCTGTGCCGCCAGCGCCAGTGTGCGTTCAGCGTCGAAGCGCGGCATCAGGATGACGGGCGCGCCGACCTCCAGCGCACTGAACACGGTGATGAGCGGGCCGTTGTGATAAAGCGGGCCGGGCATCAGGCAGATGTCATCGGGGGCTATACGCCACAGGATGGCGCCCAGCCCGGTGGCGGCGGACGACGCGCCGGAAACGATCAGCTTCGGCCGACCGGTTGAGCCGCCAGAGGTCGGTGCTTTCCATGACGGCGAGAGCGTGTCGGGCAGATCCGTATCGTCGGATGAGAGCGAAAGCAGATCATCAATCGAGACCGAATGGCGGTCGAGGTCGTAAGGCGCGCCGATCACCACCGGCCCGCCCGCGAGATCGGCAATGGCTTTCAGTTCGTGTTCGGGCAGGCGCGAGGAGACCGGCTGCGGGGTCGCGCCGATCTTCCACAGCGCATAACAGGCTTCGATGAAGCCGAACCCGTTGGGCAGGGCGATGGTGACGAGATCGCCCAGTTTGACGCCCTTCGCCGCCAGCCCGCGCGCGATGCGGTTCGAGCGGCGGTGAAGCTGCTGCCAGGTGAGGACATCGCCCTCGAACCACACCGCCATCGCATCGGGCTTTTCATCGGCAAAGCGCGTGAGTGTGCCGGGCAGGGTGACCATCGCTTCAGGATGGGCGACGAGTTCCGCCGCGCGTGCCTGATAGGCGGCCAGCATTTCAGGGACGTTGGGGGGCCGGGGACTGACGGTCATGGGCGCTCGCACAAAAACGGAATGACGTTGGCGTCACTGTGGCGCTCCCGCTTTTGTGAAGCAATGGTGAAAGAATATGCCGCTGCGGCATGGACTTGCGCGCGCCGTGTCAATTATGGTCCCGGCCTCGATCCGGGGGGATTTCAGAACATGCGTTTCATGACCGCGGCACTGGCCGCGCTTTCACTGTTGCCAGCCGCCTTGGCCTTGCAGGATGAGGGCCGCGAAGTATTGCCAACCAATGCCGTGCCGTCGGCTTACCGGCTGGAGGTCACGCCGGATGCGAATGCGCTTTCGTTTTCAGGCACGGTCGAGATCGACATCGCGCTGAAGGAAGCCAGCGATACGCTTGTTCTGAACGGCCACGACATCAAGGTCGAGCGCGCCACGGTCAGTGACTTTGAAGGCACGGGCACCGCCAGCTATGACGAAAAGCTGGAGCGCATCACGCTGAAGTTCCCGGCCGCGCTGCCCGCCGGCAAGCAGACGTTGAAGATCGCCTATGTCGGCAAGATCTATGAGACCTCGTCGGGTCTGTTCGCCACGCATTACAGTGACAATGGCGTGAAGAAGACGATGATCACCACGCAGTTCGAGCCAGGCTATGCGCGCCGCCTCGCGCCGATGTGGGACGAACCCGCGTTGAAGGCGGTGTTCGATGTGGCGATGGTGATCCCTGCCGATCAGGAAGCCATGTCGAATATGCCCGTCGCTGGCACGGATGCGATGGAGGGCGGGAAGAAGCGTGTGCGCTTCGCTCAGACGCCCAAGATGTCGACCTATCTGCTGTTTGTCGCGGCTGGTGATCTGGAGCGCACGGTCAGCTCAGCCGAAGGCGTGGAACTGGGCGCGCTGACCCGCAAGGGTGATGGAGCCCGCACCAAGGCTGCGATGGAAGCGACGCAGCGGATTCTGCCCTATTTCAACGAGTATTTCGGCGTGAAGTATCCGCTGCCCAAGCTGGATCAGATCGCCGTGCCGGGGGCTGGCGGCTTTTCCGCGATGGAGAACTGGGGCGCCATTCTGTATTTCGAAAACGCCTTTCTGATCGACCCGCTGCTGTCAACGCAGAGCGACCGGCAGGGCGTCTTCAACGTCATCGCACATGAAATGGCGCATCAGTGGTTCGGCGATCTCGTCACCATGTCGTGGTGGAGCGATCTGTGGCTGAATGAAGGCTTCGCCACATGGATGCAGAAGAAGGTCAGCAATGCGCTGAACCCGACATGGAATGTCTGGGTGCGCGGTGTTGGTACGCAGCAGGGCGCGATGACGCAGGACGCGCGCCAGTCGACCCATCCGATCGTCCAGCCGGCCAAGAACATTGAGGAGGCCGAGGCCGCCTTTGATGGCATCACCTATTCCAAGGGCCAGTCGATCATCACCATGATCGAAGCCTATCTGGGTGAGGACAAATTCCGCGAAGGCATCCGCGCCTATATGAAGAAGCACGCCTATGGCAACACGGTCAGCGAGAATCTGTGGGCCGCTTTGCAGGCGCAATCAGGTGAGCCGGTGACCGACATCGCGCACGACTTCACACTGCAGTCGGGCGTTCCGCTGCTGGTGGTCGAGGCGATGAAGTGTGAGGGCGGCAATACGACAGTGAAAGTCCGTCAGGACCGTTTTGCGGTTGATGCATCCAAGGACCAGAAGCTGACATGGCGCGTGCCGGTGGTTGCGGCCACAGCGGGCGGCACCGGCGAAACACGCGCGGTGGTGAATGGCGCGGCCGAACTGACGGTTCCGGGATGCGGCGCGCTGACGCTCAATGCCGGACAGACCGGCTATTACCGCACACTGCACACGCCGGAAGGTTTTGCGGCGCTGAAGGCGGATTTTGCCAAGCTGAAGCTGATCGACCAGCTGGGCCTGCTGCATGACACCGGCGCGCTGGCAATGGCCGGTTATCGTCCGGTGACGGATTATCTGGACATCGCCCAACTGGTGCAGCCCGGCGCTGATGTCGAGCTGTGGGGTCAGGTGATGGGCGCTTATGGCTGGCTGCGTTCGCTCTATCGTGGCGAGCCGGGGGAGGATGCGTTCCGCGCCTTCATGAAGTCGCGCCTTCGCCCGGAGCTAGATCATCTTGGCTGGGATGCGAAAGACGGCGAAGCACCGGGCGCTGCCATTCTGCGCAGCTCGCTGATTACCTCGCTGGTCGATCTGGGTGATGAGAGCGTGATTGCCGAAGCCCGCAAACGCTTCGATGGCCTGATGAAATATCAGGGCAGCCTGTCGGGCGACATGCGCAGCGCGCTGACCAATGCTGTCGCCATCGCAGCAGACGAAGCGACATGGACGCAGCTGGTGAAGTCGGCCGCAAACGCCCCCAGTCCGCTGGAGCAGCGCTTCTATCTGCGGGCCCTGACGCAGGTGAATGATCCGGGGCTGGCCGCAAAGACGCTGGACTATTTGCTGAGCCCTTCTGTCTCAAAGCAGCTTGGGCCGAAGCTGATCGGCGCGATGGCGGGCAATCATCCCGATCTCGTGTGGGCGTTCGTGCTGAAGCATATAGATGAGCTGAGCGCGCGCACTGATGCGATGTGGCGCTTTGGCTTCCTGCCTGACATCGCTTCGGCGTCAGCCCATGCAAAACGGGCCGACGAGCTGAAAGCCTATTTTGATGCGAGCGCGAAAGACGCGCCGCGCATCGAAATGCAGCGCGCCATCGACGACATCCTCTATAGCGACACGGTGCGCACCAAGCGCCTGCCTGAGGTGAGCGCCTGGCTGGCGGCGCAGCCCAGATAAGGCTGCGCGTCAGAAGGACTCGGCGGCCAGCGCCATCACCGGCGCTGCGCCCGTCTTCAGTTTCGCCAGATGGGCACCGGTATCAGGCAGCATGCGGGCGATGAAGTAACGCCCGGTGATGAGCTTGTCTCGGTAGAACGCGCCGTCCGCGCTGTCGGACGCCTTGGGTGCTGCGGCTGCGGCCATCTGCGCCCATGAGAAGGCGAGGCCGGTGAGGCCGAAGAGATAGAGATAATCCATCGAGGCGGCGCCCGCATTGTCGAAATTGCTGAGCGCATTGCTCATCAGCCAGGTGGTGCCGTCTTCCAGCTTGCCGCGCGCATCTTTCAGCGCATCGAGGAAATCGGCGATGGCCGCATTGCCCGCATGATCGGCGATGAAGCTGTCGATGATGCCAAACCACGCGAATACCGCGCGCCCCCCATTGGCGGCCAGTTTGCGGCCCACCAGATCAAGCGCCTGAACGCCATTCGCGCCTTCATAGATCTGCGCGATACGGGCATCACGCACGAACTGTTCGGCGCCATTGGCGACGATATAGCCGTGACCTCCGAACACCTGCTGTGCCTCGACAGCGTTGTTGAAACCCTTGTCGGTCAGATAGGCCTTCAGCACCGGGGTGAGCAGCCCCATCATGTCTTCGCCCAGCTCGCGCGCTTTTTCATCGGGCGAATGATGCGAGAGATCACCATGCAAGGCAGTCCAGAGCAGCAGCGCGCGCGCCCCTTCATTGAAGGCGCGTATGTTCATCAGCGCGCGGCGGATGTCAGGGTGCACGATGATCGGGTCTGCCGGCTTATCAGGTGCCTTGGCGCCGGTCAGTGCGCGGCCCTGCAGACGTTCATGCGCATAGGCGACCGCGTTCTGATAGGCGGCGACGGATTGCGAGAGGCCCTGTGTGGCGACGCCGATGCGCGCCTCGTTCATCATCGTGAACATGGCGCGCATGCCCTTATGCGCTTCTCCGATCAGATAGCCCACAGCGCCATCATGGTTCAGCACGCAGGTGGCGTTCGAGTGGATGCCCATCTTGTGCTCGATCGCCCCGCAGGTGACGGCATTGCGTGCGCCCAGCGTGCCATCGGCATTGATCAGGAACTTCGGCACGATGAACAGCGACACGCCCTTGATGCCGGCGGGCGTATCGGGGCCGGCAATCTTGGCCAGCACCAGATGGATGATGTTTTCGGAAAGATCGTGTTCACCCGCCGAGATGAAAATCTTGGTTCCGGTGATTTTGTAAGTGCCGTCGGCCTGTGGATCGGCTTTGGTGCGCATGAGCCCAAGATCGGTGCCGCAATGCGGCTCAGTGAGGTTCATGGTGCCGGTCCAGGCCCCTTCCACCATCTTGGGCAGATAGGTGGCACGCTGTTCGTCGGTGCCGTGTTCGTGAATGGCCGAATAGGCCCCGTGGCTGAGGCCCGGATACATGACAAAGGCCATGTTGGCCGCCGAAACTGTTTCGCTGAAGCATGACCCGATGACCGATGGCAGGCCCTGCCCACCATAGGCCGGGTCAGAGGTGAGGCCGCCCCAGCCGCCCTCGCACCATGCACGATAGGCCGCCTTGTAGCCTTCCGGTGTCGTGACGCTGCCATCGCTGTGGCGGGTACAGCCCTGCTGATCGCCCGGCAGGTTGAGCGGTTGAAGCACGTTTTCAGCAAGCTGCGCCGCGCCTTCCAGAATGGCATCGACCATATCGGGCGTCGCATCGGCAAAGCCCGGCAGGGCCGCGTGCTGTTGAATGTTCAGCACGTCATTCAGCAGAAAGCGGAAATCGGCGAGCGGGGCAGTGTAGCTGGGCATGGCGTCATCCTTCGCGAATCTGACGCGACCATAGCGTGGCTGAAAAGAAAAAGCGCCGCTGGTTGCCCAGGCGGCGCTTTTGCATGGATGCAGCTGATATGGTGTCAGGTGCCGGTGCGCGGCATCACGCCATAGCCGACAATGTTCATCTGCTTGTTGCGGGCTTCGGTTTCCTCGCCAGCCTTGATGCGTTCGTCCATCCAGGAAATCGAGCGCTTGAGCTGTTCGACAGAAGCGTCGATGTCGATGCGCTGCTGCTCAAGCGCAACGATGCGATCGGCGAACTTCTTGCGGCTGACCTTGAGCTGCGTCACCTGGCCATCACCGATGTCATAGAGGTCGAGCATTTCGCGGATCTCGGCGAGCGAGAAGCCGACGCGCTTGCCCTGCACGATCAGGCCGAGGCGGGCGCGGTCGCGCACCGAGAAGATGCGCGTCTGGCCGTTGCGGGCCGGAGCGATCATGCCTTCTGATTCATAAAAGCGGATCGCGCGCGGTGTAACGGCGTATTCGCGAGACAACTCACTGATTGAAAAACTGGTCTTCATGTTGCTCTCCCTGCGGTGACTGATGAAATGTCAGTTCTCGTAACGGATAGCAGGCAATGACGTAAGCGGCAACGTCAGGGTATGGTTATTTCACCAATTTTTTACTTTTGGCACAAAAATACTCCACACCCGCAATATGTGTAACAATCAGTGACAATATATCAATTTCTCAAGGAGTTAGGCTTCCGTTTGGGAAATCAGCGCGGCATTTTCGCTGGCTTGGGCCGCATCCGCCAATGGCGTGAGCGCCTTGAGCGGTGCGCTGCGTGCGACCTGACGATAGTGAAGCAGCACGGAGGGAATCATGGCGATTTCGATCTCGATTTCGTCGAAAGCCATGCCGACGAACTGAGTGGCGCGCTGGATCTGCCGGACATTGTGCAGGCGTTCGATCAGCTGGCGGGTGAACCATTTGCCTTCGCAATCCTTCAGCAATGCCTCGCGCACCGGATCGCTGAGTTCTTCTCCGAGTGTGAGGTGCATGAGGACTTTGGGCGGAACGCTCAGACCCAGTTCTATTTCCGAAACCCGGTAACCCGCCCGTTCGATATAGGGCAGGGCTTCATTCATATTGGAAACGAGTGCCCGGATCGCTTCGCCTGAAGCAATCGCAATGGTCTTGGAAGCACTCTGCGCCACACCAACAGCGGTATCCGAGACGGTCTTGCCCACTTTGGCGAAGGCCGCACCAGTCTGCTGGCGCACCTCGTCAAAATGCGAAACCGTGTGCCGGGCCACATTGGCGCTTTCGGTAGCGCCATCGCGCGCGACATTCACAGCATCGCGCGCCACCTCGGCTGTTACGTGAGCGGCCTTGGAGGCGACATCCTTGGTGGCTGAGGCGATTTTGGAGGCGGTGGACTGGAACCGGGTCCACATGCTGGATTTCGCGGTGGTCTCGCCTTCCCCGGGCTGGGTCGGTGCCTCTGTTTCAGGCGGGATAGCCGGTTCTTCGGGAATTTGGGGATCACTCATTGTGTTGCCTCATGCAGCTGCTTGCGCCGGTGCGCCTGCGTGACATGGCATCTTGGCCCATTCGGGGCAGGCTGCAACTGCGATGGCGGTTGGTAAGGATTATCTCATCTAGGTTAACTGGGGGCGTTAACCTTTAACCTCGCATTAACACCCCGGGTTCCAACGTGCCCCCGCTGTTAAGGGGGGCATGACCGATTCGAGCGGTCCCGTCCGGCTTGATGGCCGTCATTAACCATCAAATGCCAGAACGGCAGAGGGTTATTTCATGAGAACGCGCGTTCCCCTGAACGTGTCGGGCCTGACCCCGGAACTTCGCGCCGCTGCTGAGCGTGCTGCCGGCAAGATGGGTTTGTCATTGGAGGATTGGATGCGCCTGATGGCTTCTGAAACAGGCGAGAACTACGGTGCGGACCGCGAGAGGCGCGATCAGGGCTATGATGCAGGAGGCGGATACCAACGCAGCGAAGCGCCGCGCTGGTCTGGCTACTCACGCATTCCCGGTAACCGCATGCGCGAAAGCGTGCAGTCTGCACCATGGAGCGAGCCGCGCGTATCACGCGATGCCTATGGTGCGACAGCGCTGATCAGTGACCTGCATCTGCGTATTGAAGACGCTGAGAAACGCCAGAGCGAGTCGGCGGAAACCCTGACCGCCACGCTTCAGTCCCTGACCGAGCGTCTGGAAACATCTGAAAATCTGAAAGCCGCTACCGATCAGGCCATGCGCGCCGCGGCGGAAGCCTTCGAGACCACCTCGCGTGAGCAGACGTCTGCCTTCGAGGCACTGGAGACGTCTGTGTCCGGTCTTGTCTCGCGGCTTGAGGAAACCTCGGCGCAGGCCAATGCGGCGCTGAGCGCAACCAATGTCCTGTCGAGCTTTGAAGCGACCATTGCCGACCTGAAGGAGCGCGTCGCCGCTTCCACAGCACGCAGCGCCGAAACGGATGCGCGCGCATCTGATGCAGCGCGCGCCCTCACAGAGACCCTTGGTCAGACCGCGCAGCGCGTGGCGGCTTTTGAAGAACGGCACAATGGCCTGGCTGCGGAGCAGAATCGCGCCCGCGGGGTCATGGAATCGTTTGACCAGGCGCTTGCCTCGCTCAAGGCGCTGGCTGAGCAGGGCGAAACCCGCTCGCAGCAGCACGCCGCTGACGTTGGTGCCTCGCTCGGCTCGATCAATGAGCGGCTGGCAGGCTTTGAGGAGCGCCAGGCTGCCGCTGCGCGCGAACTGCAGAAGGCTGTCGATGATGCCGCTGCCTCGCATGCGCGCGAAACGAGCGCGATCGGCGAACGGCTGAAGGAACTCGATGCGCGCTATGCGGCCGCAGCCCGATCCATGGAAGGCGGCATTGCCAATGTCACCGGACGCCAGGATGGTGAATACCGCGCTCTTGCTGACCGGCTGGGCGTCATTGAAGAACGCAATGCCGAAACCGCGCGTCATCTCAAGGATTCGCTGATCAAACTGTTGCAGCGCTGGGAAGATCGGGGTGCCGATCCGACGGTGCAGGCGCTCAAATCGCAGTCCGATGAAATCCGCTCGGTCGGTGCGGCGGTGCAGGCGCAGGCAAATTTGTCGCGTTCCCATGACGACGCACTGAAGTCTCTGGAATCGCGCCTGGCGGAGGCAGAGGAGCGGCTGACCGCACGGATGCGCGAGCAGGTCGATGCAGATGTCACATCGCTGAAAGCCTACACGGCCTCGGTTGAAGACCATGCCCGCCGTCTTCAAATGCTCGAAGCCAGTGGCGCGGAAGCGATGGAGCCGCTGCGTGCGGCGCTTTCCGATTCCACCGCACTGGTATCTGAACAGGCCCGGCGTCTTGATGCGCTGGAAGGGGAAATCGCCGCTCTCAAATCGGCGCCACCGCAGGCCTTTGTTTCTGAAGAAGCACAAAACCGCTTTGGGGCCATCGAGCATCAGTTGCAGTCCGTGGTCGCACAGCTTGGCGCAACCCAGGAAGCCGGTCATGCGGGCCAGGATCAGCTGGCGGCCATTCATGCCCGCCTCGAAAATGCTGTGTCGCGTCTGGAAACACTGGAGCGCGGTCAGCCGGTTATCGCGCCGGTGATGGACGCTCCAGCTGCCGAAGCCCCAATCCCTGAGGCTCCTGTCGCTGAAGTGGTCGTCGAGCCGCCGCCGCCTCCGCCGCCACCGCCGGTCGAAGAACCGGTGATCGAAGTTGCGGAACCCGCGCCGATGAGCGCTGCTGCCGGTTCAGCCACGGCCGCTGAACGGGATGCTGCTGTTGCTGAAGTGCTGGGTCGCCCGGACGATCCGCCGACCCGCAAGACAGACGATTTTCTGGCGGCCGCCCGCCGGGCCGCTCAGGCTGCGGCTGCCGCAGAAGCGGATGCGCTGACATCACGCGGCACTGACAAGGCCAGGGGCGTGAAGAAGGCGTCGGCCACGGAAACACCATGGCTGCGTGTTCTGCTGCTGGCTGGTCTGCTGGCCGTGGCCGGGTATCTCGCCTATCAATTCGTCCTGAAGAAGCCACCCGCACCAAACACCGGCCCTGCTCCGGTTTCGGTTACCCCGGCCCCGGTCACACCGGCGGCGGGCGATCCGACGCCAGCTCCCTCGGGCGCGCCATTTGATGAATTGCCGCCTGCACCGACGACCGGTGTGCCCCCTGCTGCTTCGCCTGAAGGTACGCCGGCACCAGAGCAACATTCGGCAACCGATGCGCCCCCCCTCGTACCAGTGAATGCGCCGAAAGCAGAAGCCACACCCACCGCTGCGCCAACTCCAGCTGCTGCAGAACCGACTGCACCGCCAAAATCGAAGATCGACCAGTTGAAGGTCGATGCCGAAGCCGGTGATGCCCGCGCTCAGTTCGAGCTGGGACTGCGTTATGCCGAAGGCGAGGGCGTGAAGGCTGACAATAAAGAGGCCGCCAAGTGGATGATGCGCGCTGCCGAGGCAGGTATTCCGCCAGCACAGTTCCGCATGGGCGTCATGTTCGAGCGGGGACAGGGTGTGCCGCGTGACACCGGGCAGGCGAAGTCCTGGTATCAGCGCGCCGCTAATGCCGGAAACCGCAAGGCGATGTATAATCTGGCTGTGCTGCTGTCAGACGGTTCGGCAGGCAAGCCGGACTATAAGAGCGCTGCTGAATGGTTCCTCGCTGCCGCTGAACTGGGCGTGAAGGATTCCCAGTACAACATCGCCCTGCTGTATGAGCGTGGCCTTGGGGTCGAGGTCAATCTGGTTGAGGCTTATAAGTGGTATGCTGCCGCGGCCGCCCAGGGCGACAAGGAATCGGGCGAACGCGCCATCGCGCTGGAAAGCCGCATGAAGCCCGATGACGTGTCAAAGGCCAAGCAGATGGCTGCTGACTTCAAGCCCAAGCCCGTCAATGCTGCGGCAAATGACACCCCGACCCTGAAAGAGAAGTAAGGATGTGGCCCTTTTGGGCTGGTGATTACCGGCGCGCGGTTCTAAAGACGGCGCGCCGGTTTCGTTTTGAAGCAGGCTTTGATCCTGACCGGCCGCGTTTTGCGATAGTACGCTGATGCAGATTTACCTTCCCATCGCTGAGATGTCAGTCAATGTCTGGCTGGTCCTGTCGATGGGTGCGGCGGTCGGGTTTGTGACCGGCATGTTTGGCGTCGGCGGCGGCTTCCTGATGACGCCATTCCTGATTTTCTATGGCGTCACACCCTCTGTCGCGGTGGCGACCGGCGCGTCACAGATTGTTGCGTCATCCGTTTCGGGTATCGTTGCCCAGCGCGGGCGGGCCGTCGACTTCAAGATGGGTCTGGTTCTGGTCGCGGGCGGCATGCCGGGATCCTTCATCGGTGTCTGGCTTCTGTCACTGCTGCGTGGCGCGGGTCAGTCCGAACTGGTCATCAAGGTCTCGTATGTGCTGCTGCTCGGTATCGTCGGGCTGCTGATGCTGAGCGAGAGCATCAACACATGGCTGAAGTCGCGGCAACCGCGCAGCCGCAAGCCAGTGCGTGCCTCGCAGCATATCTGGCTGCATGGTCTGCCCTTCAAGCTGCGCTTCCGAGTTTCCAAGCTTTACATCTCGTCCATACCACCGCTGCTGCTTGGTTTCTTCAGCGGCGTGCTGTCGGGCATCATGGGCATCGGCGGCGGTTTCATCATGGTGCCCGCGATGATCTACATTCTGCGTATGCCGGCAGCTGTGGTCGTTGGCACATCGCTGTTTCAGGTTCTGTGCGTGACCATCGTGACCACGCTGTTGCAGGCCTGGATCAATCACACGGTCGACATCGTGCTGGGCCTGCTGCTGATGCTGGGCGGTGTGGTGGGTGTGCAGTATGGCGCTCGCGTGGGCCAGCGCCTGCGCTCTGACCAGCTGCGTTTCCTGATTGCCCTGCTGATCGTTGGCATGGCGGCGCGGCTGGCGCTCGAACTCATCATGCCGCCGGGTGATCTGTTCTCGATCGCTCCGGTGAAGGAGGCGTGATGCAACGCCTCGCTCTCGCGTTCATGCTGGCGCTGTGGTGCCTGCCCGCAAAAGCCGCCGACCAGCTCGCCGTAGGGCTGACGGAAGAAGCGATCCACATCACGTCGAGCTTCAGTGGCGCGGAGTTCGTGGTCTATGGCACGGTCGAGACATCAGACCTTTATGCACCAGCCAATGGCCGCGACATCCTGATCGTGGTGCGCGGCCCGAACCGCCCTGAAACCGTGCGCAAGAAAGATCAGGTCGCGGGCATATGGCTGAATGCGGATGAAGTGCGTTTCGAGGACGCGCCGTCATTCTATTATCTGGTGAGCAGCGTTCCGCTGGACCGCCTGACCGCGCCCGCCATTCTCAAACGCAAGCAGCTTGGCCTCGATAACATCGCCCTTGGTGGACCGAAGCGGCGTGACATCAACGATTTTCGCAAGGCGCTGGTCCGCAACCGGGTGAATGACCAGCTTTATGTCGAAGATATTGGCGCGGTCGAGATGAACGGCCCGGCTCTGTTCCATGCGCGCATTCGTATGCCAGCCAGTGTTGCGGTGGGCACTTACAGCGTGGAGGCCTATCTGTTCCGTGATGGGCGCGAGATCAGCTCGCATAAGGCGCAACTGGTCGTGGACAAGCAGGGCCTGGAGCGTTCCCTTTTCGAGATCGCGCATCAGTTTGGCGCGCTTTATGGCATCGCCACGCTGATGCTGGCGGGGCTGATCGGTTTTGGTGCCGCGCTTATCTTCCGCGAACGCGACTGAACCGCGTGACAGGCCGGGCGAGCTGCGCTGAGGGCATTGCATGCACGGTTCCAGCCCCCAGCATGAAGGCCGCAAAGCGCGGGCCGAACAGGCCGCGCAAAGCCGGGTCGAACACATCAAGCCCGCCCGCATAAGCACCAAAGGCTGGCAGGATCAGACGTTCGCCATCGGTCACGAAACAGCGTCGGCGGATTGAGCGGCCACGCACCACCACCCGTGCAGCAGGATGAAGATGCCCCGCGATTTCGCCCGCACATGGGGACGCTGCGGGTTCATGTCGCAGCACGAGCGGGCCAAGCGTCAGTTCATTCAGCACCTCGCCGCCAAGGCTGGAAGGTGGATGCGGATCGTGATTGCCAAGAAGCCATGTCCAGCGCGGCACACGGTCCATCAGGTTTTTCAAGGCCAGCAGCGCGGCATCACCCATGCGCGCTTCGGCGCCCGTGTCGTGAAACGTGTCGCCCATCAGCACGACATGCGCCGGGGCAAGGCGTGTAATGACTTCCATTAAGCGCGCCAGCGTCGCGTGGGTGTCATAGGGAGGCAGCATCTGGCCGCGCGCTGCAAAGGCTGAGCCTTTTTCCAGATGCAGATCGGCAGCGGCGAGCAACCGCTCTTCCGGCAGGAAAAGCGCGCCGGTATGATCGGCGGTGAGCGGCACGCCCATAAGGGACAGATTCGTCATTGCGCCTTCATCAGACAAGGCGCGTTGCTTCGTCAATGAGCCGGCCTGCAGCTTCACCCAGAAGGTCGTCATCTGCCGCGCCGCTGATCGGCTCCTTGCCGATTTCCAGCAGCACCGGAACGGCCAGCGGCGACACACGCTCAAGATCGCGGGTGATGATGTTGCCCTGAATACGGTGGAGCAGATCGCTGAGGCGCTGAAGATCAAGCAGGCCCGTCAGCGCATCGTGGCGCGCCGCCTGAAGCAGAATGTGATCGGGCTCGTGTTCTTTCAGAACATCATAGATGAGGTCGGACGAGAAGGTCACCTGACGTCCGGTTTTTTCCTTGCCCGGAAAGCGCGTCTCGATGAGACCGCCAATGATGGCGCAGTTGCGGAACTGGCGCTTCAGCATGATGGATTCGGCCAGCCATTCTTCCAGATCATCGCCCAGAAGGTCGGGCGCGAACAGCGCATTCATATCCAGACGCGCCATATCGCGCAGACCCCATATGGAAAGGGCATATTCGCCAGCAACAAACCCCAATGGCCGCATGTTCATGCGCTCAAGCCGTCTTGTCAGCAGCATGCCAAGCGTCTGATGCGCGAGGCGGCCATCAAACGGATAGCAGACGAGATAGAACTTTCCGCTACGCGGGAAGGTTTCCACCAGCATCTGCGAGGGATGCGGCAGAACTGAGCGCCAGGCCTGAAGGTTCAGCCATTCGGCCACCTGCGGCGGCAGATGTTTTATCTGATCCGGTGCGGCGATCATTTCGCGCACACGTTCCGCCAGATAGGTGGTGAGCGGGAATTTGCCGCCCTGCCAGCTTGGCACCATTGGCTCGTCGGTCGTGCCGCGTGTCACATAGGCATCGGTTTCAATGATGGTTTCAAAGCGCAGGGTCTGTCCGGCGAACAGGAACGTGTCGCCCGGCGTCATCTGTTCAAAAAACCACTCTTCCATCTTGCCGAGCACGCGCCCACCCATGACCGCCCTGCCACCACGCAGTGAACGCACCATGCGCACATTCAGCATCTGTGCTTCGACGATGGTGCCTGCATTCAGACGATAGCGTTGGGCGACCATCGGATTTGCAACACGCCATTTCCCTTCCGGTGTCTGGCGCAGTTTGGCAAAGCGTTCGTAACTGCGCAGCGCATAACCGCCCGTCGCCACGAAATCGAGCGCGCGGTCAAAGGTGTTGCGCGTGATGTGGCGATAGGGTTCCGCGCTGATGACTTCGGCGAACAGGTCATCCGCCGCGAAGGGCTCGGCGCAGGCCATGCCGAGGATGTGCTGGGCCAGAACATCCAACCCGCCTTCCTTGCGGGTTTCGCCATCCTGCTTGCCCGCCGCAACGGCTTCGCGCGCCGCCAGACATTCAAGAACCTCGAACCGGTTGGACGGGACAAGCAGCGCGCGTGAGGATTCATCCAGCCGGTGATTGGCGCGGCCAATACGCTGCTGCATGCGCGAGACACCCTTGGGCGCACCCATCTGGATGACGAGATCGACGTCGCCCCAGTCTATGCCGAGATCAAGCGTGGAGGTCGCCACCACAGCGCGCAGCGTGCCCGCCGCCATCGCCGCTTCCACCTTGCGGCGCTGGCCTGCATCCAGCGAGCCGTGATGCAGCGCGATGGGCAGGTTCGCCTCGTTCAGCCGCCACATTTCCTGAAACAGGAACTCGGCCTGACTGCGTGTGTTGACGAAGATGATCGCCATGCGCGCAGCAGTGATGGCCGCCATCACTTCGGGAATCGCGTGCCGGCCCGAATGGCCGCTCCATGGAATATGCGCGACTGAATCCAGGACGCTGATGGCGGCTGGCGCGCCTGCCTTGCCGGCGACAAGGCGGGCAAGGCGCGGCGTATCGCCCGACTGGGGCACCAGATAGCGACGCAGATGGTCAGGATCGGCTACCGTCGCTGACAGGCCCACACGGCGGTGGTGCGGTGCGAGATGCGATAGCCGTGCGAGGTCTAGGGCCAAGAGATCACCGCGCTTGTTGGCGGTGAGGGCATGCAGCTCGTCGAGCACCACGCAGGCAAGGCCGGCGAACAGGGATGACGCCTCGCGGCTGGCAAGCAGCAGGGCAAGCTGTTCGGGTGTGGTAAGCAGAATATCGGGCGGATCGATCTTCTGGCGCTGGCGTTTGTGGGCGGATGTGTCGCCTGTGCGCGTTTCCATGCGGATATTAAGCGCCATCTCGCGCACAGGCACTTCGAGGTTGCGGGCAATATCGACCGCCAGCGCCTTCAATGGCGAGATGTAAAGCGTGTGCACTGAACGCCGGGCATGCGGTTTCCACTCCGTGAGGTCTGCACTTTTCGGCGCCGTGCCCGACGCACGCGGTGGTCGTGGTTCCGACAGCGCGATCAGGCTGGGCAGGAAACCCGCCAGTGTCTTGCCGCCGCCCGTCGGGGCGGTGAGCAGAACATGCTCGCCGTTCTGGCCCGCCTCGATCATCTCGACCTGATGCGGGCGGATGGACCAGCCACGCGCCACGAACCACGCCGCAAAACGCGGCGGAAGCAGGGGTGTGCTGTCAGATTTTTCCGGCAAAGTCACAAACACACCTTATCTATAGCCGATGCGTGCGGGCCAGCTTCTTCATCCCACGCCCAAGGGGCTTTTCTGCCCGGCGGGTGATTTCTACGTCGATCCGGTGCGGCCCGTGGACCGGGCGGTGATAACCCACGGCCATAGCGACCACGCCCGCGCCGGACATGGCGCCGTGCTGGCGACAGGAGAAACACTCGCCATCATGGCTGCGCGCTATGGCGACCAGTTCGCCGGACAGACGCAGGCGCTGGCCTATGGCGAACCGATTTCCGTGAATGGCGTGGATGTGCGCCTTGTGCCCGCCGGGCATGTGCTGGGCAGCGCGCAGGCGGTGGTGGAACATCAAGGCAGGCGCTTTGTCGTGTCTGGCGACTATAAGCGCCGCCGCGATCCAACCTGCGCGCTGTTCGAGCCGGTGCCTTGCGATGTCTTTATCTCGGAAGCCACCTTCGGCCTGCCGGTGTTCCGCCACCCACCCGATGCTGAGGAAATCGCCAAACTGCTCCATTCGGTAGCGACCTTCCCCGATCGCTGTCATCTGGTCGGGGCTTACTCGCTGGGCAAAGCGCAGCGGCTGATCGCCCTCCTGCGCGAAGCGGGATATGACGCGCCCATCTATCTGCACGGCGCGATGCAGAAGCTGTGCGCGCTTTATGAGAGTCTGGGTGTTCATCTTGGTGATCTGCGCCCGGCGATGGACCATATGAAGACACCGCTGATGCGCGAAGTGTTCAAAGGGGCCATCGTGCTGGCACCGCCTTCAGCGCTGAACGACATCTGGTCGCGGCGGCTTGGCGATGTGGTGACATGCTTTGCCAGCGGCTGGATGCGTGTGCGTGCCCGTGCACGGCAAAGACTGGTGGAACTTCCGCTGATCATTTCCGATCATGCCGACTGGGATGAGCTGACCAGCACGATCGATGAACTGAAGCCGGGCGAATTGTGGGTCACGCACGGCGCGGAAGAAGCGCTGGTGCATTGGGCGACGTCGCAGGGCATTTCAGCGCGGGCACTCAATCTGGTGGGATATGACGAGGAAGGCGAGGGTGATGTGCGCCCCGGCCCGGAAGAAGGCAGCGCATGAAACGCTTTGCCGCTCTGCTCGATAGTCTTGTCTATACCGCGCAGCGTAATGTGAAGCTGCGGCTGATCGAGACCTATATGCGCGAAACGCCAGATCCAGACCGGGGCATTGCGTTGGCGGCGCTGACCGGCGCACTCAGCTTCACCCACGCCAAGGCAGGCCTCATCCGCACGCTGGCAGAGGCGCGTGTCGATCCGGTGCTGTTCAACCTGTCTTACGACTATGTGGGCGATCTCGCGGAGACCGTGGCGCTGATCTGGCCCGCGCGGCCTGGCGCAAATCGTCAGCCCGACCTCAGTGATGTGGTGGCAGGACTGGAGCGCACCGCCAAAGCCGATCTGCCACGCCTCGTGGAAGGCTGGCTTGATGCGCTGGATGCTGACGGGCGCTGGGCGCTGATCAAGCTGATGACGGGGGCGCTGCGGGTTGGGGTTTCCGCGCGCCTCGCCAAGACGGCAGTGGCGGCCATCGGCAAGGTCGATCCGGACGAGATCGAGCTGGTGTGGCCGGGGCTACATCCTCCGTATACAGAGTTATTTGCCTGGCTGGAGGGCAAAGGCGGGAAACCTTCTGGCGTGACGCGTGCACCGTTCCGTCCGGTCATGCTGGCCCATCCCATCGAGGATCGCGATCTGGACGTCTTGAAGCCGGAGGACTTCGCACTGGAGTGGAAGTGGGATGGCATTCGCGTGCAGGCGGTGCGCGACGGTGCGGCCGCACGGCTTTATTCGCGCACCGGTGAGGACATCTCCGCCGCCTTTCCTGATGTGATGGAGCTGATTCCGCCGGAGACGGTGCTGGATGGTGAGTTGCTGGTGTTTCGTGATGGCGCGCCCGCCAGCTTCAACGACCTACAGCAGAGGCTGAACCGCAAGACGGTGACCAAAGCGATGCTGCGGGATTATCCGGCTGGCATCCTCGCTTATGATCTTCTTCGGCAGGGTGACGAGGATCTGCGTGATCTTCCCTTTCGCGAACGCCGGGCGCGGCTTGAAAAACTGATCGGAACGGGAACCGACAGTCTTCAGCTTTCGCCGCTGGTGGACACGGCGTCGTGGGAGGCGCTGCGTGCGCGGCGCAGTGAAACGCCATCGCCATCGGTCGAGGGCCTGATGCTGAAGCGCTGGGACAGTCCCTATCTGCCGGGGCGCGTGCGCGGGCCGTGGTTCAAGTGGAAGCGCGATCCGCATCTGGTGGATGCAGTGATGATGTATGCCCAGCGCGGCCACGGCAAACGCTCGTCCTTCTATTCCGACTACACGTTCGGCGTGTGGAAGGGCGAGGAACTGGTGCCGGTCGGCAAGGCCTATTTCGGCTTTACTGATGAGGAGTTGAAACAGATCGACCGTTTCGTTCGGAACAACACGGTGCAGAGCTTCGGTCCGGTGCGTGAGGTGACGCATACGAAGGAAGCGGGACTGGTGGTGGAGGTGGCGTTTGAGGGGTTGGCGCGCTCGGCGCGTCATAAAAGCGGTGTCGCCATGCGCTTTCCGCGCATCAACCGCCTGCGCTGGGACAAGCCACCGGGCGAGGCCGACCAAATTGAAACATTGGAAGCGATGTTGCCCTGAACGGACGATCGCGCCAAGCTGGGTCATCAGCATTGGAGGCGATCATGTTCAGCAACGGCCTGCTTAAAGGCAAAAAAATTCTGGTCACCGGCGGCGGCACCGGGCTGGGCAAGGAGATGGCGACCGCCTATGCGCGGCTGGGGGCCGAAACCGTCATCTGCGGACGGCGCGAAAGCGTGTTGGTTGAAACCGCAAAGGAAATCGAAGGCGCAACCGGCGGGCGCTGTACCCCCATCGCCTGTGACATTCGCGTGGCGGACGCCATCGACGATATGATGACCCGCATCTGGAATGACGGGCCGCTGACGGGGCTCGTCAACAATGCAGCCGGGAACTTCATCAGCCGCACGAAGGATTTAAGCCCGCGCGGCTTCGATGCCATCGCCAATATCGTCTTTCACGGCACGTTCTACACGACGTTGGCTGCCGGAAAACGCTGGATCGCAGACGGGCGCAAGGGCTCGATCATCAACATCCTCACCACCTGGGTGTGGAACGGCTCGCCCTTCACCGTGCCTTCGGCCATGTCAAAAGCAGGCGTAAAGGTGATGGCCGAAAGTCTGGCCGTGGAGTGGGGTCCGCATGGCATCCGCGTCAATTCCATCTGCCCCGGCGCGTTCCCCACCGAAGGTATGAGCGCGCGCCTGAACCCTGGTCAGGGCGCGAAAGCCTATGGTGACATGAGCGGTAATCCGCTGGGCCGTGTGGGTGAAATGAGCGAGCTGACCAATCTGGCCACCTTCCTGATGGCCGATGGCTGCGACTATCTCACCGGCCAGACCATCGCGATCGACGGCGCGCAGTATCAGGCAACCGGCGGCAATTTTTCGCGGATGGCATCGCTTGGTGATGCGGAGTGGGAAGCCATTCGCGGCATGATCAAGGCGACTAACGACAAGGACAAATCCAGGCGTACGGTTTGACAATGCGGCGATTGACGCCGGGACGTCACCTTGGCTAAGCGCTCGCCCGTCAGTTACGGTATGCGTGAGCCATCATGAATGCATTGAATGTTGAGTCTTTACGTCACGACTGGTCGCGCGACGAGGTGATGGCGCTGTTCGATCTGCCTTTCATGGACCTCGTGTTTCAGGCGCAGAGTGTCCATCGCCGCCATCATGCCGCCAACGAAGTGCAGCTTTCGCAGCTGCTTTCCATCAAGACGGGCGGCTGCGCCGAGGATTGCGCCTATTGCCCACAGGCCCAGAAGTTCGCAGGCGAAACGGGCCTGAAAGCCACCAAGCTCATGGATCTGGATGCGGTGCTGGATGCGGCACGGGCTGCGAAGGCTGCGGGTGCCTCGCGCTTTTGCATGGGCGCGGCATGGACACGGCCCAAGGATCGCGATCTCGACGACATCGTGGAGATGGTCGAGGGCGTGTCAAAGATCGGTCTGCAGACCTGCATGACGCTGGGTATGCTGGAAGCGCCACAGGCCCAGCGCCTCGCCCATGCAGGGCTCGATTATTACAACCACAATCTCGATACCTCGCCGGACTATTACAGGGAAATCATCACCACCCGCACATTCGAAGAGCGTCTGGAGACGCTGGAGCATGTGCGCGCGGTGGGCATCAATGTGTGTTCGGGCGGCATTGTCGGCATGGGCGAAACGCGCGCCGACCGCGCCGACATGATCGTTGCGCTGGCCAACATGGCGCAGCATCCGCAGTCGGTGCCGATCAACCGTCTGGTGCGTGTGAAGGGCACACCGCTGGCTGAGGCCAAGGAGATCGACGGGATCGAGTTCGTGCGCACCATTGCGGTGGCGCGCATCACCATGCCGCGTTCGGTCGTGCGGCTTTCGGCGGGGCGCGAAACGATGAGCGATGAGCTTCAGGCGCTGTGCTTCATGGCCGGTGCTGCATCGATTTTCAGGGGCGAGAAACTGCTGACCACACCCAATCCGGGTGAGGATCGCGACACTGCGTTGTTTGAAAGGCTGGGCCTGAAAGGCGTTTAGCCTCAAGGCATCTCGTTCGGGTCGCCTTCGGGTGCGGCGAGTTCGAGGTAAAGCGAGCTCGTCAGGTATTTGTCGAGCGCGAAGCGGCACAGCACGGCGATGATTGCTGCCAGTGGCACAGCAAGCAGCAGTCCGACAAAGCCGAAGAGATAGCCGAACGCGAACAGCGCGAACATCAGCCAGACCGGATGCACGCCGGTCGCTTCGCCGACGATTTTTGGCGCGATGACATAGCCTTCCATGATCTGGCCGAACACGAAGACGCCAAGCGTCAGCGCAATCATCCACCATTCCGGCCAGAACTGCACAGTTGCCACCGCACCGGAAACGATGAAGCCGGTCACGGCGCCGACCAGAGGCACGAAGCTGAGCAGGCCCGCCCCAATGCCGATGGCCACGCCATAATCGAGGCCAATAAAAAATAGTGCGAGCGCATAGAAC
Source organism: uncultured Flavobacteriaceae bacterium (assembly GCA_964390465.1). Classification (GTDB taxonomy): domain Bacteria; phylum Pseudomonadota; class Alphaproteobacteria; order Micropepsales; family Micropepsaceae; genus JADZAI01. The sequence goes on from CAYMIJ010000017.1 coordinate 38,284, forward strand.
GCTGCCAGCAAAAGCACCACGGCCGTCTGACCACGCAGGAAGCCGCTGATCGCATGGTCCATCTCTCCGAACAGGCGCCGCACCGTGTCGTCGTGGCGGCGGGGCAGCCATGCATCAATGGTGCGGGTGAAGCGCGGCCAGTCGATGAGCAGATAAAAAGCGATGATCGGCGTGACCACCACCAGCATGAAGGCGTTCATGATCGCCTCGCCACCCGACCAGATGGACGAAAGAATGTCGCCCAGCAGTCCGCCCGCTGATTTGGCCATCTCGGCGATGGAGGTCTGAACGTCGCCAACCGCCTGTGGGCCGCCAAGGCGCTCGATCAGCGGTGTGAAATGCTGGGCCGCGAAGGCCTGAAGATTCTGGATGATCTGCGGGAGGTTGTTGATGAGTTCAGCAATCTGGTTGGCGAGGAAAGGCACCAGAAGAACCGCGAGAACACCGAAGACCAGAACGATGGCGCCTGAAACGATGAGCGCCGCAGCGGTGCGCCCGATGCGCATCTTCTCAAGTCGTGTAACCAGCGGATTGAGAAGATAAGCAAGGATAAGACCGAGAACGAAAGGCAGAAGGATGTCGCGGAAGAGATAGAGGAACAGAAAGGCCGCCACGACAGCGCCAAGCCAGAACCAGCTTTGCTGGCGGACTGTCAAAGCCTGTGGTGCCTTATCATCAGCCATCATCGAATCCATTCAGGGCGTTATGACAACCTTGCCGATAACCTGGCGTGTCTCAAGCATGCTCATGGCGGTAACGGCCTGTTCGAGCGGCAGGCTGGCATGAATATGCGGCCTGATGACACCCCGCGCCGCCAGATCATCAATGGCAGCGATATTTTCGCGTCCGCGCGCCGGGAAGCGGCGGCCATATTCGCCGGCCCGCACACCCACCACGCTGAAACCCTTGATGAGCGGCATGTTGACCGAGATGTCCGGTATGCGGCCCGAAGCAAAGCCCACGACCAGCATGCGTCCGTCAAAAGCGATGCAGCGCACGGATTCATCAAAGACAGCGCCGCCGACCGGATCGTAGATGACATCGGCACCCGCGCCGCCGGTCGCGTCCTTTACGGCGTCACGAAAGCCAGATGAGGGCAGCACGAGATGCGCGCCGCGCGCTTTCAGAAAGGCGCGTTTTTCATCTGATGAGGCGGTGGCGATGACTCGTGCCCCCAGATGCAAACCGAGATCGACAGCGGCCAGACCCACGCCCCCAGCCGCGCCGTGCACCAGCAGCGTCTCACCTTTCTGCACAGCTCCGCGCCGAACGAGCCCTACATAAGCGGTGATCGTCGCGGCCTGAAACGCGGCGGCTTCCTCGAAGGTCAGTGCACCGGGAATAGGGCGCACGGCCGCCGCAGGCGCGATGGCTTCTTCAGCGAACGCGCCGGTCTTGAAGCCGCCGCCCAGCACACGGTCGCCGGGCTTCACATGGGTGACGCCCTCGCCCATGTCGATCACCTCGCCCGCCGCTTCCATGCCGGGCGTGAAAGGCAAAGGCGGCTTGTGCTGATACTTGCCTTGAATCATCAGGATGTCGGGGAAGTTGACGGCCGCCGCGCGGATGCGGATACGCACTTCGCCGGGTCCGGGGGCGCGGCTCGGCAACTCCTCGACCCTGACCGAGCCGATGTCTTCAGATATGGCGCGGCAGACGATCGCCTTCATGCCCGTTTTGCGAAGGCCGTCTTCACATCGGCGGCGATCTCGGCCAGCGCCTGACGCGCGGCTGGCACCGCGCCGGACATCGCGGTGAATGAATGCGACAACGTGTCATAACAGCGATAGACGACATCGTTGCCCGCCGCCTTCAGTGCATCGGCATAGGCCTTGCCCTGTGTGGTCAGCGGATCGAAGCCGGCATTATAGATGAGCGCAGGTGCAAGGCCCGACTGGTCAGGCAGCAAAGCGGGTGAAACGCGCCAGTCGCTGCGCTCGGCTTCACTGTTCAGATAATGCCCGGCAAACCAGTCCATGAGTTCGGCGGTGAGCGGATAGGCCTTGGCCATCGTGACCATGGTGCCGGTGGTCGCGGTCCAGTCCGGTGCCGGATAGATGAGCAGCTGCAGGGTCGGTTGCGGCTTGCCTGCCTTTTTCATGGCGTGACACACAACAGCGGAGAGATAACCGCCCGCTGAGTCACCGCCGACCGCGACGCGCTTGCCATCCGCGCCCAATGATTTCGCGTTTGCGGCGGCCCATTCATAAGCGGCGATGGCGTCGTCAACCGCCGCCGGGAACTTGTGTTCCGGGGCATGGCGGTAATCGACATTCAGCACGATGGCGCGCGCGTCCTCAGCAAGGATCGAGCACCAGACATCACAGGTCCACAGCCCGCCCAGCACACAGCCGCCCTGATGGTAGTAGACAATCAGCGGTTCGCTGCCCGTGGCGCCCGGCGGGGTGTAGAGCCGGGCGGGAAGCTGTACGCCATCGCCGCCCGGCACGTTCATGTCTTTCACGGCCACGTTAGGACGGCGCTTGGCGTCGATCATGGCAAAGCCCGCCTTCATGCCCTCGCGCATGATGGCTGGCGAAAGCGCAGAAATCGGCGGGGCGCCCGCCGCCTGTTTGGCCATCAGCGCGATGCGCGGGTCGAGTGTTTTGCCGTCTATGGTGGTTTTCGGCCCGGCCATCATCTGGATGATGCCGGAGGGCAGCGAGAACACGAGGCTGGACATGATGGACTGAAAGCTCATGGGAAGGTTCTTTCGCGCAATGACGTTTGTGCTAGCCTCGCTGTATCACGCCATTCTGACAAGAGCCTCTCATGCCCCAATATGATCTGGTCATCCGCAACGGCACCATCTTTGACGGCGAGGGCGGCGCGCCCTTTGAAGGCGACATCGCGGTCGCACGGGGGCGCATTGCCGCAGTCGGTCAAGTGACAGGTGCGGGCGCGGAAGAAATCGACGCGAAGGGCAAAATCGTGACGCCCGGCTTTGTGGATATTCACACCCATTATGATGGGCAGGCGACCTGGGACAGCCATCTGGCACCTTCCTCGCTGCATGGCGTCACGACTGCCGTGTTTGGCAATTGCGGCATCGGGTTCGCACCGGTGCGCACCGAAGATCACGACCGGCTGATCAGCCTGATGGAAGGCGTTGAGGACATCCCTCACCCCGTGTTGCAGGAAGGGCTGAAATGGAATTGGGAAAGCTTCGGCGACTATCTGAACGCGCTGGAAGCGGTGCCGCACGACATCGACTTCGCGGCGCAACTGCCGCACGGGGCCTTGCGTGTTTATGTGATGGGCGAACGCGGGGCGAAACAGGAAGCCGCCACCGATCAGGACATTTTCCGCATGGCGGCACTGGCGCGCGAAGCGATGCGCGACGGGGCGCTGGGGTTTTCAACCTCGCGCACGCTCAATCACAAGACGGCAGATGGCCAGAACACGCCGACCTATGGCGCGGCAGAACGCGAGCTGGTCGGCATTTCGATGGGGCTGAAACAAGCGGGCCTTGGCGTGCTTCAGGTGGTAACTGATTTTCCCGGTGGCGAGGCGGAGTTCGCCATTCTGCGCCGCATGGCCGAAGCTTCAGGCCGCCCGCTCTCGGTCAGCCTCGCGCAGTCGCCTCTCGCGCCCGGCATGTACAGGGACGTGCTGCGTTGGCTTGAGGAAGCCAATGCCGACGGCATCGAAATGCGCGCGCAGGTGGCGGGCCGTCCGGTTGGTCTGCTGCTGGGTCTGGCGCTGACGCTCAACCCGTTCATCGCGCACGAAGCCTATAAGGAGATTGCTCATAAATCTCTGGACGAGCGTCTGTCGGCGCTGCGTGACCCTTGGTTCCGCGCGAAACTGATGGCCGAAAAGCCGCGTGCCGATCATCCCTTCGTCAAGTCGGTGCTGCGTGGTTTTGAATCGATGTTCGAGCTGGGCGATCCGCCGAACTATGAGCCGCTGCCGGAGGACTCGATCGCCGCGAAGGCCGCGCGCAAGGGCGTGACACCGGAAGACTATGCGCTGGACGTGATGACGGCGGGCGACGGCAAGGGCGCGCTCTATCAGACCTTCCTGAATTATGCCGATGGCTCACTCGACCCCAGTTTCGAGATGATGACGCACCCCAATACCGTGCTTGGCTTGTCCGATGGCGGGGCGCATGTCGGCACGATCTGCGACGGTTCGTTCCCAACATCGAACCTCGTCCACTGGACCCGCGACCGCACGCGCGGCCCGAAGATTCCGCTTGCAACCATGATTGCCAAGCAGACGCGCGAAACCGCCCTGGCGGTGGGTCTTGGTGATCGCGGCGTTCTGAAGGAAGGCTACAAGGCCGACATCAATGTGATCGACTATGACCGGCTGACCCTGCATGCGCCGACCATTCTGTATGACCTGCCCTCAGGTGGTCGGCGGTTGATGCAATATGCCGATGGCTATGATGCCACCATCGTTTCAGGGCAGGTGATCTATCGCGGCGGTGTGCCGACCGGCGCATTGCCGGGGCGGCTGGTGCGCGGCGCCCGCGACGCAGCCTAAATCTTTCAACAGTTGCATACTTACTGGCAGGTCAGTTCTGCACATATCCTGTCGGTAACAGCGGTTCCAGAATGTTGAGCGCTGTCCAGTCACGCGCCTGCGCCGCCCATGCACTGATCGCCATGAGCCCGCGTTTGCGCTGAAGCCGCCAGAGCGCTCTGCCGGGCAACTGCGAAGACGGCGAGCTGCACAGCTGTGTATCCGGGGAAGTCGTATGCCTCAGCAAATACCTGAAGCCTCCGCAACTGCTCATGGGGTGGATATTGGCTGTTACCCAGATCAAGCCAGGTGAACACCGAATACCCCAGATCCCAAAGGCGCAGGCCGGGCGCCATTGTATCGAAGTCGATGACACCTACGGGGTCGCCGTTGGCAAAGACCGTGTTGGTCGGCGACCAATCATTGTGACACGCGACTTCAAAGCCCAGACTTTGAACAAGCTCCAACCCTGCTGAGGCATCGTGAAAACGCCGCATCAGCTTGGCGGCCCCGCGAAGTTGCTGGTCAGAATAAGAACCAAGTTCTGTCGGAACGTCGCCATCAAGGTATGACAGCACTTCCCGGCCCTGTTCATCCAATCCGATCAGGCGTGGTGTGCCATTGAAGCCTGGGATCGAAAGATGCTGCAGGCACGCATGTTGAAAGGAACGGTCGCCCCGGAAAGGACGGTGAACCGTATTTCCGATCTTGACGACACCCGATGTCGTCCGACCGCCATAAAGGGAAATTTCGGTCATGAAGAAGATCACATACAGATAGTGAGTAACCGGCAGCGCGGTAGCGTTTGGTTTTGAGCATAATTGGATGGAATGAGGCGCAGAAATACAAGCAGGTATTGTGGCAAGTTGAGCCAGAAAACTATTTGCCGTGCGTTCTCAACTCCCAATTAACCTTGAACAGCGAGGATTCTGACGCCGGATATTTTGGGGTGGGCGGCAAATTACGCATGGCCAGACAGGTTCACTTCGAAATCTTCATCCAGCGCGGCAAGCCGGTCTGGACCCTTGTCGACGCAATGGAGAACCGTCAGGACGCCGTCGATGCCGCCAAGGCGCTTCTGGCGAGCGGCAAAGCGGGCGCCATTCGCGTCGTGAAGGAGACCTTCGACGATTCAACCGGCGACTTCACCGCAATCAAGATTCTCGAAGAGGGTGAGGTCAAGCAGAAGTCGATAAAGACGGCTGCCAGCGAAGTGGGCGAGGCTGCGCCGCCCTGCCTGACGCCAGAGGATTTCTATTCGGCCCATGCGCGCCAGACCCTGACACGTCTATTCACCGACACGCTGGCGCGCTGGAAAGTGACAGTGACCGAGCTGATCCATCGCGCTGATCTGCTGGAGAAGCTGGAAGCCACCGGCACACTATTCCAGCACGCTGTGCAGAAGGTGGCGCTGGCTCAGGCCGATGACGGCAGTGAAACCGCCGTGGCGTTGATCCGCAAAATTGGCGATCTGGCCGACAAGGCGATCCAGCGCGTCTATAAGGAAGACCGTGCCGGGCGGGCAAAGGAAACTTCGACCGCGGCTGAGCTGACGGCGCTGGTCGGCAAACTGGCTGGCGGTGCTGAGGCTGGACTGGCCATCGGGATAGCTTACGCCAAATATCTCGCCCCTGCCGTCAGCTGGGATGAAAAACTGGACCGCACGCTGGCCGTGCTTGATGCACTGGGAACATCTGGAAAGGCCGAAGCGCAGATGGCTGCGTTGACCGATGCACTGGTCAGCGAAATTCTGACAGGTGCCTCAGCCCTGCAGTCACTGATTGGTGAAACGCCAGACTATGGCGCGAGCCTTATTGTCATGAGTGACATTTATATCGGGCGGCCACCTCAGCACGCGATCAAGGGCAGCCTTTCCCGGCTCGCGCAGTTCTTTACAGACGGCAAGCTGCCAGAGGCGCGCACGGCATTGGGCCGACGCGTGCTGAACGAAATCAAGACACACAAAAGGCTTGGGGCCAGCGTCGAGATCGAGATGAACCATCTGCGCGTCATCACGTCGCGCATGGTGATGGGGCCGCCGCAACTTGTGCCCCACGAAGATATCGTGAATGCCATCACGCTGCGTTCGCGCCATCTTGTGCAGCCTGATTCCATTGCAGCGCATATGACAGGCGCTGCCGACTGTCTGGAACAGGCCCTGCGCCTGCTGGCGCTTGAAGAAAACATCATCGGCGCTGAAAACAAGCGCCGCATCTGGGATTTCCTGCGGCCCATACTCACCGGCGCACCTTTTGAAAGCGCCATGGCCAATGCCGCCTTGGCACCCATCACCCGACTGGGGCGCGCGGCAGACATCCAGAAACGGCTGCTGAAATCAGGCATACCCGAGGCCAATAGGCAGGAAGGCGCGGTGCTGATCGATACCATCGCCAAGCGCCATGCTGACCCGGCGCGGTTTGCGCCGCTTCTGGTTGATCCAGCCAGAGCACCTGCCGTGCTTCAGGCGCTGAAATCGGCACTGGTGAGCGGCGCTGTGCCAGCAGGTACATGCAATCGGGCACTGGCCGAACTTCTCAGCAAGGCCCTGAAAGCCGCCTGACCCTGTTCAGTGCGCTTCGTCCCAGTTGCGACCTGATTTAGCCTCGACCGTGAGTGGTACGGTCATGTGGACGGCTGGCGCGGCGGCGTTCTCCATGACGTCTTTCACGAGCGCAATGGTCTTTGCGGCTTCGCTTTCGGGCGCCTCAAACACCAACTCGTCATGCACCTGAAGCAGCATGCGCGCCTTCAAACCGGCCTGCTCCAGCGCTGGCGGAATGCGGATCATCGCCCGGCGGATGATGTCGGCGGCCGAACCCTGCAACGGTGCATTGATCGCGGCGCGCTCGTTGAAGGCCCGCAGCGACGGGTTGCTCGCCTTGATGTTGGGATAATGGACGCGCCGCCCGAAAATCGTGGTGACGAAGCCGTGATCGCGGGCGTGCTGCTTGGCGCTTTCCATGTAGTCACGGATACCGGGGAAGCGTTCAAAGTATTTCTTGATATAGGCGTCGGCCTCGCCGCGCTCGATTCCAAGATTGTTGGCAAGGCCGAAAGCCGAGATGCCGTAGATGATGCCGAAATTGATCGCTTTGGCGCGGCGGCGCACATCGGACGGCATGCCGTCCACCGGCACACCAAACATTTCAGATGCGGTCATCGCGTGAATGTCGATGCCATTCCGGAATGCTTCTTTCAGCGCGGTGATGTCTGCAACATGCGCGAGCAGGCGCAGTTCGATCTGGCTGTAATCGGCACTGATGAGCACATGACCGGGCGGTGCGATGAAGGCCGTGCGGATCTGACGGCCCTCTTCCGTGCGGATGGGAATGTTCTGAAGGTTCGGGTCGGTCGAGGCCAGTCGGCCGGTCGGCGTTGCTGCCAGATGATAGGACGTGTGCACGCGGCCCGTATGCGGGTTGATATAGTCCGGCAGCGAGTCGGTATAGGTGCTTTTCAGCTTGGAAAGCTGACGCCATTCCAGAAGCTTCTTTGGTAGCGCGTGGCCCTGCGTTGCCAGTTCTTCCAGCACATCGGCATCGGTTGACCAGGCGCCGGTTGCTGTCTTCCTGCCGCCGGGAAGCCCCATGCGTCCGAACAAAATGTCGCCCAGCTGCTTGGGACTGCCGAGATTGAACCGTTCCGCAGCCAGTTCATGCGCTTCTGATTCAAGTGCGCCCATCTTCTGTGCAAAACGCCTTGACAGGCGCGACAGCACATCACGGTCCACCAACACGCCTTCGCGCTCCATCGCCGCGAGGACCGGCACGAGTGGGCGTTCCAGTGTTTCATAGACGCTCGCCATGCCGCGCGCCGCGAGCTGCGGCTTCAACAGCATATGCAGGCGCAGGGTCACGTCTGCATCTTCGGCGGCGTACTCAGTGGCGCGGGCCAATTCGATGCGATCAAAGGTCAGCATGTTTTTGCCCGAGCCGACGATTTCCTTAAACGCGATCGGGTCGTGGCCAAGATGCAGCTTCGAAAGATCGTCCATGCCATGACCATGAATCCCGGCATCCAGCGCATAGGACATCAGCATCGAGTCATCGATGGGGGAAACCGTCATGCCCGCCATTGCCATCACATTGATGTCGAACTTGGCGTTCTGCGCGATCTTCAGGATCGAAACATCTTCCAGCACGGGCTTCAGAATAGCGACCATATCGCTTACACTGATCTGTGTCGGGGCATCACCAGCCGACATGAGGTCGCGCGCGATCAAGCCGTGGCGCAATGGCACATAGACCGCATCGCCCGGTGCAAAGGCGAGCGAGACACCGACAAGCTGATCCTGCATCGGATCAAGCCCGGTGGTTTCAGTGTCAAAGGCCATGAAACCGAAGTCATAGGCCCGCGCGACATAGGCCTTCAGCGCGGCTGCATCGGTGATCGCCTTATAGGCTTTCACGTCGATCGCCGCCTTCAGCGCCGCTTCATGCGCCGCCGCGCCCGCGCGGTTCTGCGGCGTCCATGCGCCATCAAGAGCTGGTTCCTGCGCGGGTTGCTCGCGCGTTGGTGCGTCTTTGATCGCAACGTCGGCCACCGCAATGCCTTCGATGTCCTCTACATCGAAAGCTGACGCCACCCGTTTGGTCAGCGATGAAAACTCCATCGCTTTCAGGAAGGCAATCAGCTTTTGCGGATCGATTGGCTCAACGCTGAAATCGTCCAGCGCCACCGGCTGGGGCGCGTTCTGCGCCAGGGTCACCAATTTCTTTGAGACGCGCGCCGCTTCAGCATTGGTGATGAGCGTCTCGCGCCGCTTGGGTTGTTTGATTTCGTCCGCCCGCGCGAGCAGCGTTTCAAGATCACCATAGGTATTGATGAGTTCGGCGGCCGTCTTGATGCCAATGCCCGGTACGCCCGGCACGTTATCCACCGAGTCACCAGCCAGTGACTGCACATCAACCACCCTGTTCGGTGTCACGCCGAACTTCTCGAACACTTCGGGTGATGCGATGCGCTTTGACTTCATCGCGTCGAACAGTTCGATGATACCATCGTCCACCAACTGCATCAGATCCTTGTCTGACGAGACGATGGTGACGCGCCCGCCGCGTTTGCGCGCTTCGATGGCATAGGTGGCGATCAGATCATCGGCCTCAAAGCCCCCCAACTCCACACAGTCCACATTGAAGGCGCGTGTCGCATCGCGGATCAGCGGGAATTGCGGGACGAGATCTTCCGGCGGTGGCGGGCGTTGTGCCTTGTAAGCGGGATAAATCTCTTTGCGGAAGGTTTGTTCTGACGTGTCGAACACAGCGGCCAGATGCGTTGGTTGGTCGCCGTCTTTCAATTCGCGCAGCAGTTTGTGCAGCATGTTGCAATAGCCGCTGACAGCGCCAATCGGCAGATTGTCGCTCTTGCGGGTGAGCGGCGGCAAAGCGTGATAGGCCCGGAAGATGTAGCCTGAAGCATCAATAAGCCACAGGTGATCGCCCTTGCCGAAAGGGGCCGCAGTCTTCGGGTGTGGTTTTGATGCCATGCCGCCACTCAAACGCGCCTCGGCGCACGAAATCAACCGTGCATGTCTGGTTTTCTGACGTGAATCGCGTATGAGTAACGGGCCAATACGGAGTGTCGCGTGGCCTGCTCGGTTGAAAGAATTCGCAACGTCTGATCGCGTGACCCTTTCGGGGTCCGGGTCAGTTCGCCGTGCCGCCAGTCACTGGTGGCCTATCGCGCATTTCTTTTCTGCCGGACATTCCAATGGCTTTCTTCCGCAATACCAGCGTCAATCTGCTCAATCTTCATTACACGATCCATGCGCTCGCCATGATGGGCGGCGGCGCGTTCTTTTCAGCCTGGCTGCTGAAAAGCGGTGTCTCAGTGCCCATGGTCTTTGTATCGCTGGCGCTGATCGTGCTGGGGCGTTTTCTTGTGCGCCCGTTGGCAGTGCCGCTGGTGCTGCGCTTTGGCCTGCGCCGGATGCTGATGACCGGCACGGTGGCGGCTGCGATCCCGTATCTCATCATCCCTGAAGTGCAGGGCTTTGGTGTGGCGATCATCGCACTGATCGTGGTGGGTGCAGTCAGCGATGCGATCTACTGGTCCACCTATCACGCTTACTTTTCGATGATGGGCGATGATGAACATCGCGGCCATCAGCTGGGTGCGCGCGAAGCGTTGACCTTGCTGACCGGTATTGTCAGCCCGCTGCTGACCGGATGGCTGCTGGTCACCTACGGTCCGCGCATCGCTTTCTGGGTGAATGCGGTGATGGCGGCGGCCTCGGCCCTGCCCCTGGCATGGACGCCCGAAGCGCCGGTGAAGGCGAGCGTGAAAGACGCGTACCGTTCAGCCTGGCTCGGCGTCAAACTGTTCGCGGCAGACGGTTTTACGGCCATCGGGCATTTCACCTGGCAGATTGCTCTGTTCGTCACACTCCATGAAGACCCCATGGCCTATGGTGGGGCGATGGCGATCGCTGCTCTTGTCGGCGCGGCAGCAGGGTTTGTCGTTGGCAGACACATGGATGGGCATCGTCGGCGGCAGGCGCTGGTTGTGGTCTATCTGATGCTGGCCGCCATGACTGTGTTGCGGGCGCTGGCGGTCGGGCATCCCGCATTGGCCGTCACGCTCAACGCCATTGGGGCGATCAGCGGCTGCCTTTATCCACTGGTCTTCATGACGGCGATCTATCTGCTCTCCAAGAACGCACCGTGTACGCTGCGTTTCCACGTCGCCACTGAAGGCGGGTGGGATGCGGGCGCCGCGCTGGGTCTGCTGCTTGCAGCCCTTCTGTTATGGGCAGATGCGCCACTAAATGCAGGCCTGTGGCTGTCGCTGCTGGGTCTCGCCGCCAGCTTCATCATGCTGTGGCGGTATTACGCAACGACCCGGCCCGGTTCAGATCAGTGATGGCCGTCGCACATCACATAATGCCGCCCGCAATAGGGGCAGGTGACATCGCCTGTTGTGCCCAGTTCCAGAAACACGCGCGGATGACCAAGCGCTCCATCGCCGCCATCACAGGCTACCCGGTGCTCATGCACGCGGATGGTCTCACCGGCATGGAGGGGCGTGTCATGTGTGGCATGGGATTGGGTCATGATGGGCCTGATGCGCTCAAATCAGCTTGAAACCAAAGCGAAAATGCGTGGATCGCCGTTTGATCGCAAGCCCTGTTTCGTTTATGGGAGGCACCTGATCGGCATCAGCACCCGTAGCTCAGCTGGATAGAGCGCTGCCCTCCGAAGGCAGACGTAAGTCAAGCGTTTTGATTGCGGGTGCTGGAAAAAGTGAGTTAAACCAAGCAATTGGGAAAAATCGAAGGAAGCACTGAAATCGCTTCAGCGGTCGCGGAAGCACCACGGAAGCAAGTTTTAGGGAGTGTCTGGAGTACGAAGGGCGGTAAACGGTGGGGTCGGAACCCATGGCGTTTGCGCTGACGGAGTTGACCGATTCGAGATTGACCCCGAGCATCCTCGGACACTATCTGAAGATAAATGCACCCATAGCTCAGCTGGATAGAGCGCTACCCTCCGAAGGTAGAGGCCTCAGGTTCGAATCCTGATGGGTGCGCCA
>CAYMIJ010000018.1:0-48025 GCA_964390465.1 uncultured Flavobacteriaceae bacterium
TATGTACAATTGATACGCTTTACAATAACTTCAGAAAAGGACAACAAGAGGAATTCTTTAAGTCTGTAGGAGCAATTATAGTTGATGAGTGTCATCACATGGGAGCGGAGTCATATCTTAAATTAACTTCTTCTTTTGAGGGTCTTGATTTACTCCTTGGATTTTCTGGTACTCCTCTTGAAGACCGAAACAATCCTTACAAGACTCCTCGGGACGTTGCTATAATGGGAGTATTTCACAAGGTTATAGTTCGTATTAGTCCAAAGTTTTTTATTGAGGCAGGCATTATTTCTGAACCAAACGTATTCTTCCTTCCCTATGAATTTAAGAAACTTCCAATCTTTATTTCGAACTACGGAAAAGTGTATGAGAGGTTTATAGTTTCAAATAAGAACCGAAATGAAATAGCTTCCCATGTTGCAAGATATTGTTATCAAAGGAATCTTTCTTTTTTGATTTCAATTAATCAGATTATGCATGGTAAGAAGATGTTAAATCTTCTTTCAGGTCTTACAGATACTGTTTTCTCGTATGGCGACAATACTAATATTTCATTGCTTACTCCGGAACTCCAGGAGAGGTATTCAAACCAAATAAAGGATATTGTTTTCGATAAGGATATTTCCAGGGAAGTCATAAAGTATAGTAAGGATTTCGACCTCATTAAAGAAGTTAATAATAAGAATATTCGGGCACTTATTGGTTCTTCCGTGTTTGACGAAGGTCGGGACATCCCAAGTCTCGACGGAGCAATTCTTTTAGCGGGAGGAAGTTCTTACACAAAGACAATCCAAAGACCTGCACGAGCTTTAACTAAGAGCGATACTCGGAGTAAATCCTTTATAATTGACTTTGAAGATAACGTTCATATTTACCTAAAGAATCATTCAAATACTAGGAAGAGACTATACGAAGAAAACTACTATAATGTTTCACATGGTATTTCTGAGTTTATTCAATTTTTAAATTCTCTTTAAGTTATTAAATTTCACGTTATATAAGCCCTTCCCCAGCGGAGGGCTTTTCTGTCTTATCCAAAGAAAGACGTTCCTTTCGCTCTACCCAAAGTCAAAATTTCCTTCATTATTAGAGAGTATTACAAGAATGCAAGTAGCAGAAACCAAGTTTAATTTTGATATAGTGTACCAGAAGAAAATTCTAGCAATGATGACTAGAGACCCTAAGTTTCTTTTTTCCTACGGTCTAGATATAATAAAACCTTCCTATTTTTCCAATCAATACTTCCAACAGATCTGCAAGCATCTTACTTTCTTTGTAAGTAAGTTCAATTACCTTCCTGACAAAGATTCCTTTTCTCAATACATTTCTGCCAATCTTAAAAATACCTCAATCACTTCAGATGTAATAGAAAGCATTCTTTCCTTGATGGATGAAATCTTCTACATGGAACTCCAGAAGATTGAAGACGTAGTTGAACAGGTTTTAAGATTTATACAGGAACGAAGTCTCTTACAAGGTCTTTCTAAGGTAACCTCGATCCTTGAGAACCACGGAAACCTTGATGACGCTATAAGTATTATACAGGATTCAATTTCAATAGGGAAACCTCTTTCTCACGGAATTTTCTTCAATCAAAACGTAGGTAGTCTTCAATCTAGATATACAGAAGAATATGCAGAAGAGAATTGTATTTCAACTGGATTTCCTTCCTTAGATAAAGCAATGCTTGGTGGAATGTTTCGGAAATTTCTTTATTCGATCGTAGCTCCTCCTGGGAGAGGTAAAACAACTTTACTATCGTGTATTTCGGCTCACACAATTCAAGTAAAAAAGAGGGTTGTGTTTTATACACTTGAAGTTCCAGAAGTTGAAATTGAATTCAAGCATGTTTCGAATATTGCTCAACTTAGTCATAGTAATATACTTCGATTACCAGAACACGAAATCTTAGAAAAATTGAAAGTCTTTGGAGATTTTGGTTCTCTTTTTATTAAGTACTTTGAACCCCACAGTATAACAACTTCTGCAATCAAATCTCACCTTTATCGGTTAAAATATAATTACGGGTTTGAACCTGACCTAATAATCATTGATTACGCTGATAATATGAATTCCCTTACTTCCGGAACTCAAAAGGAATTTTCTTCCTATGAGGAAAGAGGCAATCTTTACTCAGACCTGATTTCACTTGCAGTTGCTTACAATTGTCCTGTTCTTACTGCAAGTCAACCGAAGGTGGAAGCGTGGTCAAAAGATACCATATTTAAAAGTGACTTGGCAGAGTCCAGCAAGAAAGCGCACCTTGCTCATGGTATTATAAGCATGAATCAAACTCCAGAGGAAAAAGGTATAAACCAGATGCGACTTTATACGGCAAAAATGCGGAAGGGTATGGAAAATGAATTTATTCAAGTTGCAACCGACCTAGCATGTTCTCGTATATACGAAAAAGTTCCCGAGAATGGTTACGCAGTTCAAACATATGGGAGTTGATATCCCAAAAGACGTTCTCCTAACAAGATTTTAATTCAACAAAATAAGATTTTAAAATGACAAAAGACCTACAAGATATTTTTGTATCAAGGAACCTAAACAACATTCAAAGATACTCCTTAGTAAGGACAATAAAGGATCAGAGCGTAGCGGAACATTCTTACGGAGTAACTGTATTAGCTTCCCAAATTTTTGACAGTCTCCAGTACTATTTTGTTCCTAAGTTTTCTTTCTTAACTAACAAAGAAGAGACAGTTTGTAATAACTGTATTTGGAATATGGCAAAGTTGTATGTGTTAAATGCTTCTCTTTACCATGACCTGGGAGAAGCCGTTACTGGAGACATAACCTATCCTTTTAAACATTCAATACACTTTTCGGATTTTGGGGAAAGAAATTATGTTAAGGATCAATTTCAAGAGGGACTTTTTCGTAAAGTGCTGCCCTTGATTTTAGATTTCTCAGTAGAAGAAAAGAGAGGAAGACTTAATTATTTTTATGAAGAATTATTAAGCCATGGAATACGAATGAATTATAGTATTTCCCTCTTTGAAGAATTTGTAGAGCACTTAGACAAGATAATAAAGTTTTCGGATTGCTTGGAACTTCTATTTTATGTTTACGAAGAACTTAAGTCAGGTAATACTTTTATTCAAGGGATTGCAGAAGAAGGTTTAAGAATAGTTAAGAGCGAAAAATTTAGTTTTATTCTTGAAAATTCAAGGTTCACCCAGGACGTTATTTCCGAATTGTTTCCTGGAAGCGATGAGGATCATCTATTCATAACCGCTTCTTTGTAAATGAAATTAGACTTTGAATTTGAAAAAACTTCTTCCAATCGAGTTTACATAAATTGCCCTTACTGTATAAGTAGAAGGACAGACAAAGAAATAGCGGAAAGAGAAGATACAAAATTTCATTTAATGATTGATGTTAAGAGAGATTTTTATTATTGTTTCCGATGTAGTGCTCAGGGGAAGTTAGACGACATTAATTCTTCTCTAGGGATGAAGCTCAAAACAGAACAGTATGAACTTCCTACAATAAAAGAAAGACTGAAATCTCTGGGGGTAACAATGGTAAAGTCTTTTCAGGGCTTTACTCCCCAAGATATTGGTTTACCAATCTCAATCCATTCTGAAGCTTATTCATATCTTAAGTCCCGAAGTATTTCTCAAGACTTAATTGATTACTATGGTCTTCTCATGGGTAAAGGAATATACTTTAATCGAGTTATTATACCAGAATACAAAGATTCTAGAATAGTTTACTTTACTGCTCGGGCTTACAAAGATGTTTTCCCAAAGTATATTAATCCTCCAATTCCAAAATCTGATATAGTTTATAATATAAATAAAGTAACAACAGATCATTGTATTTTGACGGAGGGTTGTTTTTCTGCAATTGCGGCAGGGAAGAGTGGAATTGCTGTTTTGGGAAAGAAGATTTCTTTTTCTCAGTATGCAAAAATTTCCTTAAAGTTTCGGACTGTTTATGTTTGTCTTGATCCGGATGTTTCCCGGAAAGCAAAAGAAAGTATTCGAAACAACTTTTTAGAAAATGGAGTGAATTCGGGAGTAATTGAAGGGCTTCGAGGAGATCCAAACGAAGTGACCCCGGAGGAGTTTCAGTCTGCCCTAGAAGAAACTAAGATCTATAAACCCGAACAACTTCCGCTTTTGAAATTAAAAAATTATTTTTGAAAAGAACAAAATAAAATTTGGTTCTTATTTGTAAAACCCCGAATTTTGCCGTTGTCAAAGAAATTTATTCTTCAAAGTTAAAATCCTTGAATTTTCTTTGTCTGTAGATTTATCCTCTACGAGCAATCCAAACCAAATTAAAATTTGTTGTTTTCAACAAAACAAAAGAATTCTTAAGAAAACAAAAAATTTTTTCTTTTCCGTAATTCAAAACAATTCCAGTGACTTCCAAAGAAACTAACACAAACAACAAAAAATAATTTTCACAAAAACCAAAATAAAATTTGGTTCTTATTTGTAAAACCACGAATTTTGTTCCCGTCGAAAACAAAAACTTTATTTTCTTTTTATTTTGGAGTAACACGATGAATGCAGCATCCTCACAATCAGTTCAATCAATCTTTGTTGGTTTTGTTTCTGAACATTCAGATTTTTTGAATCTGCAAGCGTTTCGCATGTCAAATAATATTATTGAACACGAAGACGGGTTACAAGAACTTTATCTTCGAATTTTGACAGTTCTCGGAAAAGACCCTTCTTATGGGACTATTCCAAAAAATGAACAATATTCTTCTCTTCGAAGTGTTTTATTGAACTTCACCGCAGACAAGATAAGAGCAAGTATTGTTCGTAATGATACTGTAAATAAAACAAACTTGGAAAGCACTTCAGTTTCTTCAACTTCAGAATCAGAAGACGAAGAAGGCAGCTTGAACACATTTGATCATTATCTTTCTTCCCCAAGCCCTGAAATGGAAGTGTCAACAAAGATGTTTACGGAAACAGCAATTTCCTACTTGGAAAAATATGAAGACACTCACCCAGGCATAGTTGAGTTCTTTCAAGAGCTTCTTGACCCTTCTCCAGAAATAGGAGAAAAATATGAAGCTTACAAGGCAACACAAGCTCGTCCAAGAGTAAATGGTTATATACCGATGAGCGTTCTTGGAAAATTAATGGGCTACGAAGAAAAATTCTACTGGAGATTTGAAGTAAAGATCAAAGAAGTAATGAAGAATGTGTTTGGCTTAGACAAAAATTCTGTTGTTTTATCTTAATTATTTGATTTTAAGGGAGAAGTGTAAAACCTTCTCCCTTTTTTGGGGTTTATTATGAATGATTTTAAACAAGTTGCAGAGTTCATTGACATAATGGACAAAGCAGAAGACACTAATTCCCGGAATGAAAAGATTGCTCTTTTGGATTCAATAAAGAACAATATATTCCTAAAACAGGTTTCAAGGTTCGTTTTCAACAACCTTGTTACCTTGGGAACAACAACAGAATTTTTGGTTGAAAGAAGTTTTAATCCTCTTTCTAGCAATCTCTTTAAGAGCGATCTGGAAATATATGAAGGATTCACAAACTTAGTTGACCCTCTTTCTACCAGACAAGTAACAGGGTTTGCTGCTAGGGAAGTTATTTACAATTTTCTTTCTTCCCTTCCGGACGAATCTTACCGTCATTGGTATACTCAGTTTATTGACAAAAAGTTTGTAACGGGAATGTCCAACGGGAGTATTGTAAAGATTTATCCTCAACTAAAAACTCAATATGACGTACAAACAGCAGAAACCTGGACACCTGAACTCGATATTGATTTTGAAAATGAACGTTGGGTTGCAGAGTTTAAGATAGATGGTATGCGAATGAGCATCGTAAAAAGTCCAACTGGAGTACCAATATTCCTTTCTAGGGACTCCCGACCACTCCCAGAAGAAAACCTAAAGTTTCTGTTACCAATCATTAAACAAGCACTCTCGGAAGGATTTGTGTTAGATGGAGAATTATTTGCAGGTGATTGGAATTCAACTCTTTCCATAACAAAGTCCCTTCAGGTTCACCCCGAGTCTCACAAGTTAAAATTTATTAGTTTTGATTGCATAAGCCAAGAAGACTTCCTTAAGGGAAAGAGTGAAGTAATTCTTGAGGAAAGAAAAATTAATCTTGACCGACTCCTAAAAGGGAATGAAAGAATTATATTATTAGAACAAAAAAGAATTAATTCAAAGCAAGAATTAGAAGACCATTTAAAATTTTCAATTGAGTTAGGTTACGAAGGACTTATACTTAAAAATCTTGACTCAAATTATGAAGGAAAGAGAAAAGATTCTTGGTTAAAGGTGAAGCCCTTCTTTACAGAAGACTTCCCTATTGCTCAAGTACTTCCCGGAGCAGGGAAGTACAAGGTTAAACCTTCGTTAGAGCAATGTAAAAAAGCGGTAGAGGAGTTAAACTTAAGTGAATCCCCAGAAGACTTGTTTACTCAGGTATCTACTTTTCTGGGAGCATTTCAAGTTACTTCTACTGACAGAAAACTTTGCAACGTAGGAAGTGGATTTTCTGATTCTCAAAGAATCTATTTTTCTTAC
Source organism: uncultured Flavobacteriaceae bacterium (assembly GCA_964390465.1). Classification (GTDB taxonomy): domain Bacteria; phylum Pseudomonadota; class Alphaproteobacteria; order Micropepsales; family Micropepsaceae; genus JADZAI01. The sequence goes on from CAYMIJ010000018.1 coordinate 6,530, forward strand.
CTGAATCAAGTTCAGAGCTTAACTGGTATTTTGTGTGAAGTGGAATTTCAAGAGAAAACAAAAGATGGCTCTCTAAGATTTCCAGTATTTCATCGCCTGAGAACAGATCGAAATTAAAGTTTGATTTTAACCCAATCTTAACCAACTGCATATGGTAGACCTGAAGAACAGCGTAAAGAATCTTAAGTCTCAACTTGTGGACTATGATTTTCTTGTTAATTTCTATACTATCTACTCAGACTACTATTCTAATGGAAGGCGAGAGGACTATACGACTCTCCAAAATTTATCCATTCCTCTCGCCAATTCCTATCTTTCAAGATCTAATAATAGGTTTGCTTACGAAGGTGGGGAAGAAGTGTTTGAAGAACTCTTCTCCTATTCTTATACAATGCTTGTTACTATCTTAGAAAAAAGAACCCTTGTATTTCCGGATGTAAAGCAATTGTATGCTTACTTCGATAAGCGGCTTGTACTTGGAATACATTCATTTTATGTTTCTGAATTCTGCAATAAGCCCGTTTCTTTTGAAGAACTTGAGGAAGAGCCTCCCTCAAAGGAATTTGATCTTGATGGTAATTCTTTTGGAATTGTTAGTCAGTACATAAAACTTTTCTGTTCTTATCACAAAGAACAAGACTTCCTATATCAGCTTTCTCATTTCATTATTGAAGCTCTCCTCGACACCTCGACCTTTAAAAGCCGTTCCATCAATAAGTACCTTGCTTCCTTAGGGTTAAATCCGGACGAGTCTTCCATCCTTGTACTCAAAAACAGAGCATTTTCAATTGCAAGATGCTCGCTATTATTTACTCTTAATCGAGAATCTAATCCGCACGAGTTTCTCGAACGAAAAGGAGATTACTACGTGTTAGACAGCCAGTTTTTGTATGTACTTTCCCTGGAAGATAAATACCCAGGTTTACTAGAGATGTACCATTCAATGGGACCAGACAATATGAAGAAACTTCTTTTACTCCTAGAAGGTCGTCAGATGACTTTCCCTCGGATAAAGGATTTTCATCAAATTCAGGTTTACATTGATGCCTTTATAGAATTATCCAATGGTAAGACCTTAGAAGAAGTTGCAGTAGATGTAAAGATGTCAGCTGCAAATCTGAAGTATGAATTACAGAAAAGATTTTCAGGTCTCAAGAACCTTGAACACCTGAATGCTATTTTACCCACAAATATAAAAGACGCATTAGCATGAACCCCCAGAAAAAAGATAGTACCCTCTTAGTGATCGATGAAGACTTCCTTTCTGAACTCACTGCTCTCTCCCCAGATTACAATAAGATAAAGAACTTATTTGAAAAAGTTGTTCACGATAAGACTCAGAGACAGTACATAATTTACTTGGCTCTTCTTAACCGCAGAACCAACTCGATTATGAGTGCCTTAGACAGAATTGAAGAACAGGAACAAAAGCTAATCCGAAGGGATTCCCCAGATCTTCCGGCAAAGTTAAAAGAGTTAAATAATAACTTTACTCAGGCTCTCCAGGAATTTAATCTTCTTGGGAAAGATCTTACTTCAATGGATTATTACAAAGATGTTCTTCAGTACTATATTCAGGATGAAAGTAAAAAATATCTTTCTGCAAAAATCTACAATAAGTACGAAGTATCTACCCCAGAACGAATGACTGCTTTTTCAGATGGTTATGATATTGCACTACCAACAGATATTTCTCTTTACCCAAACAAAACCACTATTGTTGATACAGGGTTGATTATTGAACCCCCTCCAGGGTATCACGTTGAAATCCAGATTCGTTCCTCTTTGTCTAAGTTGGGTATAGTTATGCCAACAGGAGTAAGTATTATTGATTCTGATTATTGTGGTAAGGAAGATTTTATTCAGCTTATTTTTACTTACGTTGGAGACAAGGAATTAGTTTCCCTGGGAAAAGGTCAACGAGTTGCTCAGTTGAGGTTTATTAAAAATACTCCTCAAGTAGAATTCTTGCAGACTCCAATTGCAGAATTTAAAAATCCAACCCGAGGTGGATTAGGAAGCACAACGAATTGACTTAACTTCCCGTCTTTAAGAGTTATATAGTTGTTACAATCTAAGTTTGATTCTTTTTGTAACAAAACTTTATCCTTGTAACTTGTAAAGATCTGCATGAATTCGGAAAACGAAAAAGAAAAGAAGAGCGTTAGATTGGTAAAGCAACTTTACTCTAATTCTCGGGAAATAAATCAGACCTCAAAACTATTCCTTGATATTCTTGAATATGAAGATGGGGCTAGGATAGCAGTAATAGGAAAAAGAGGAAGTAGGAATCAGAACTTGAACCAGTCTTTACACCTTAGTTATGCTGGGATACTCTTGTTAAAAGAGTTCCTAGAACAAAATGATATTAAGACCCTTGAAAAGATAATGAAAAAACTCGACGGAGACAGCTGTTATGAATGATTCCAAGTCTTTGACCTTAAAAGTAGCTAACGACTACATTAACAGAAGATCTGTTTCTCGTGAAGATCAAGAGAATATAAAGAATTTAGTTTACGATTTTAAAAATAATTTTTCTGGATTTCTTTCCTTAGTTATATACAGACAGATATCTCGTATTTCAAGAATGCTCGATAAGATCGAGGAGATTGAAGATTATCTGTTTACTCAGGTTTTAGTTCAAGAAGGAGATATTGAGAGCCTCGACAAGTTTCAGAAGTCTCTCAATAATCACACCATGCTTCTAATAGACCAATTAACGGGGATCGCTGCAAATCCAAATATGAAGATATTTTTTGAGAACAACGGTTTGTTTGTAGAGAAGATATCTCAGAAACTTTACCAAGACTCCGGGAATTTAAATCCTGAAATGGAACTTTCTTCTGGAGCAATCAGTAAAGAATCTCGTAAAAAAATAAAAGCTGTAGTTGAAAATGTGTTATTACATTTATCCTGATAGCTATAAAATTGTAATTAATTCTTTAAGTGTTTATTTAATCTTTTTTGGGAAAATACAAAATGGAAAATTCGATTCAAACTAGAGCCTTCGGCACGTCACGTACATTTGCATCCGCTACGGCAGTACCAGGCTCCGCTCCAAACGGTACTCTTAAGTCATTTACAGGGACTGTAGCAAAAACCTTGGTGGTACCAGGTTCTTGCGCTTTTAACGTAGTTGTTTCAGCTGCAAACGTTCCTATTACAGATAACGGAGTTGGTATTCTTGCTGGAACAGGCGTTACAGGTACAATCAATTATCAAACGGGAGCATGGACACTTGTTTGTACTACTGCCCCTGACAACTCAACTTTGATTACTGCAGCTTATCGTTATTTCTTCTTAACTCCAACTCAGGTTACTGCTGGGACAACAACAATTACTGGAGTAACAAATATTGTGAAGTACACAGGAAGAACTGCGTATGGTAACATTGTTCCTGGAACAGTTACTCTTGCAATTGATTTCTCTTCCTCTGGACACAACATAACAGATGATGGTAATGGCGTTCTTTCTTCTGCTAACACAAGTTATGGTTTTATTGATTATGTAACAGGTGACATCACTATTACATTCTCCTTAGCTCCTGACAATGCTGCTGCAATGACTGCAACATACAAGAGAGACTTGGAAAATTCGACTTCTATCATACTTGCTTCAAAAGATCTTGATGTTAAGGGCGTAAAAGGAGTTAAAGTAACTTCTGACGCAATTACTCAAGCAGGATATATTTTGTTTGGTTCAAACAACAACGGAAAAGATCTTAATGTCTTGTTCCAAAATACTCTTTCTCCAGGGGGAGCAAACATTGAACGTCTTGCAGGAGTGAGACCTTTTCTTATGTTGTGTGCCGAAAAAGGATCTTTTAATCTTGAATTATTTTAATTTAAAATGAAGCAATTATCTTTGTTAGAACGAATTTCCAGACTTGAAAAGAAGTTGGTTGAGGAATCTGGTAACCCTTACGGTAACGCGACGCTCCAACAATTGAAGGATTTTGAAAAATATAGTGGGGGTAAATTTAATTCAGAGTCCGAGTACAAGAGAGAGTTTAATAAGTGGTTTAAAACCAAACCTAAAAAGAAGGGTGTTAAGGAATCTGGGACAGTTGTGAAGACTTTCTATTTTCGGGGTTACAAGATTGAAGTACGTCAGGAGGATAGAGATAACTACTTGAATGTTTATAGAAAGTCCGGAGGGGATTCTCAACAACCTACTTATTGGAAACATAAAGACGTGTTGGCTTGGGATAAACCTGGAGCTATTCCAGAGGCAGTCAAAGAAAAAGCTCTTTCAATTTATAAAGAGTATTGTATGGAAGATTCTTTTGGGGAAAGTTCTGAAGGAGAGGAAGAGTACGAGGAAGAAGAACTGGAAGCAATTAACTTAGAAGTTTCAACTCGTTACGCACAAAAAGCCCAAGACGCTTTTCGGGATGTAAAGTTTGAACTAAAAGCAAAAGGAAGAATAGACATTGATCAAAGAGGTTCTGATACTTGGGAAATATCTTTCAGTCAAGACTGGGAGAGAGAAGAAGTAATAGACGAACTGGAAGATATATTTGAAAGATATGGAATAAAAGAATACGAATTTTCCTAAGTTATGTCTAGAAAATTTAAAATAACCATTCCGAACATTTCAGAATTCAAATTTGGAAAGAATCGAAACGATAAGTTTATTGAAGTTGCAACTGGACTTGGAGCAACAACCGTTTCTTCTTTTCGAGACCCCGAAAGTAAAAAGATAGTAATTACTTTCTCCGCAACAAAGCTGCAAGCAGCCGCAATTGAACAAGCCCTGAATGCTTTGAATTCAGATTAGATTTTACTTTTAAGATTTTAAGCAATGAGAAAATTCAAACACGCATTTTTACTGGATGACCTTACGGTTATTTCTGATTCTTTCCATCATAACTTCGAGATCTTCATTAAGAAACCAAAATTGAGTTTTACTCGTTGGGATCGTATAAGAGGAGCATGGGGAGTATTGACTGGAATATTCTACCCAGTTTATTTTGCGGAAGACTACTTCAAAGAAGCGAAGGAAACAGAGCAATAATAAGTTCTGTTTCCTTTTATTTTTGTATTAAACAAAAGAAGTTATGTACGTTATCTACCACTCAGCCGATCTCGACGGAATATTCTCGGGTGCTATTGTTAAGTATTTTAAATCTGGGGTGGAATTAGTTCCGTATAATTATGGCGAGCCTATACCCGAGTTAGAACCTAACAGACCTGTTGTCATATGTGATGTTTCTTTCCCTGTTGAAGACCTGGATAGAATTTCTTTGAATTCTTACTTACAAACGGTGTGGATTGATCACCACAAGAGCGCAATAGATGAGTTTGCAGACAATGTTGAGAACTATAAATTCTTAAAACATGTTAAGACTCATTTGAGCTTAGAAAAATCTGGGTGCGAATTGACTTGGGAATACTTCTTTCCAGATAAGCCTGTTCCTTTCTTAGTTCAATGTATAGCGGATTACGATGTGTGGAAGGGTTCCGAAGAGGAACAGTGGGAATCTCTTATTCTTCCAGTTCAATACGGAAGTAGATTCTTTTACAAAACTCCGGAAGACGTTGATTTCTTTTATGAATCTTTACCTATAAAAGAACAAGCGGTTGCAGTTATGAATGATATTGGAACAATCGGGACGTATCTCTGGGAATGGGAAAAAGACCGATTTAAGCAACTTGCCAAGAAGTCCTTCCGAGGAGAAGTAAAAGAAACAAAAGAGTCCTGTGTATTTGTAAATGCTCCTAATGTTAGTTCCCAAGTATTTGATTACATTGAGAACAAAGAAGTAGATTTCTGTATTGCATTTAGTTTAACTCAAGATGGTTATAAGTTTTCAGTATATTCTCCGTTCAGAAAATTGGACTGTTCTAAGTTTGCAAAAAGGTACAAGGGGGGTGGACACCTAGGCGCATCGGGGTTCTCTTATAGAGACTTTGATTCAATTTTTAATATTAATAAAGAACCAAATACAGAAGAAGAAACTAATTAGATTTTAAATTTTTAAGAAAGTAAATTATGCAAGAATTCATCAACAATGAAACTAATGAAAAAGTAAATGCTGTAAGATGGTTAGGGGAGACCCAGGTATTCCGAGAGTGGCAAGAGAAGTGGGGACAGTTCTTACCTTTTTCTTACCACGAATTTCCAAAGCTCCGTATTCAAAACACGAGTTCAAACTTAGAAGGGGTTTCAATTGTGAATCATGGAGGATGGGTTGTTCGGACAAGAGATGGACACTTCTTAGGTTTTACTGATTCTATCTTTACAAAAAGATATTCCTTAATTAATGCTCAAGAAAACGTTCCTTTGAAGAATTAAGAAACTTAAATCTAAGAAAGAACTGAATGAGAATAATAGGAGTTGGGGGAGAGCCAGGAACAGGGAAGTCAGAATTAATGAAGACAATCTTAGGTCAACTTGGAGAAGGTGTGAAGTTTAAGTATGAACTGCTGAGAGGTAACAAGTATATTAACCTGGATCCAAAGCTCCTCATTCTTGGAATATATGAAGAAGGGGTTCTTTTTTGTGGAACAGATCGTTTGTCAATGATCGCAATAAAGTCCTTAAAAGAGTTCGTTAGGTTCTGTACTGATAACGATTGCTTCCTTGAGTACACTATTTTGTTTGAAGGAGATAGATTCTTCAAGCAAGATCTTTTCAAGACTCTCGAATCCTTGAACATTAATTACTCTCTTTACATCTTGAAAGTAAGTGAGGAAGTTCTCTCCGAAAGAAGAGCTTCCCGAGGTGAAAATAATCAAACCGAAAAGTTCTTAAAAGGTCGTAGAACTATGTATGAAAATATTGAAAGAGACTTTGCAAGTAATACTAAAGTATTTGTGAATAATAAAAGAGAAGATACTTCGGTTATTATAGAAGAAATACTTAAGGATTTAAAACTTGCTTGAACAAATTCATGCCTTTAATCATACCTAAATTTGCGGACAGTAAAGAATTTCAAAAAGAGATTGAAACCCTACTCCGAAGTCTCAGTAAAGAATTCAACTTAACTCAAGACAACCTACCAATAGTACTTGGGTTTGTATTCGAAGTTGTTGCTAACGTTGAGGTTTCCTACGGAAAATTGATAAAACTTCTTGAAAAGAACTACGCAAAAGATACCACTGAATTAAGAGAAAAGATTTTTCGTCTCGAGCTAACAGCTGGATTACATTCCAAGATATCTAATAATTGATTTTAAACATGAAACCCATACACTCTGCATTTTTCCAGCCTTCCCAGAATTTAACAAAAAAGAATTCCAATTCATTCTATGTTTTAGACAGGGATTGTTTTATTTTTGAAGAAAAAGAAATAGTTCTTTTTGAATTACCAGAACAAAATTCTTCCCCAGTCTTTTTTAAGTTTAACGATACTCCTATTGTTGAATGTTACAAGATAACAAATAGAATTTCAAATTCAGATTGTTTCAACTTTCAGTACTACACCTCTTTCCGAAAAGAAGACCTGTTTTCAGACCATTTTATTGAAAGTACCTTCCATGTTGATCCAAATCTTTTCCTACAAAAATTAAAGTTGTTTGATGTTATCTGACACCGAAATAAAGAACTTAAAAAAAGACTCTGGAATGGAACTCTTCCCTTATGAATTGGACAAGCATTCACTGCTACTCCAGAAGCTATCTTTGGAGTTAATGAAGAAGAGAGGTAACCCGAAGAACTATCGTAAGTTTGAATCTGATATAAAATATAATGCTTACCCTGATATTTTCCCTTCAACTTTATCTGAACTTCTTCAAGAAGGTTTAACTTGCGTTGAGTACCTGGAAGCAAAAGAAGAATATGAAATTAATTTTTCTTTCTTTCATACTTTCAAGCCACTTCAAAAGAAGTGTTATGTTAATATGATTGGAGCTTTGATTGCAGTAAGATTCAGGATTAATTACTCTTGGGACGTTCTTCCCTTCCTCTTCCCTGCGGATGTTTCCTCTAAGTTCCAGGCACTCTCCTTGCTGGAGGAAGGGAAATTAGAAGAAGCCCTAAAGATGTTGTTTAAGACTCTTCCCGATAGTCTTCCGCCAAAGATAACTCCACTTGTTTATGATAACAAAGAACCAGAAAAATGCAAAGAAGGTATTAAGAAACTGATTTTAAAATTAAAAGAGAGCAATTTATGAAAAAGCTAGTTGTGATCGAGGGACTCGACAAAGTTGGAAAAACAACCTTAGTAGAGAAATTAAAGAATTCAGAATTAAGTGCTAAGTTCTTTAATTTCCCTTCTTCTGAATACCCTTACCTAAGAGCATTGACAAAAGATTTTGAAAACACTTCTCATTACATTCGAGATCTTTGTCATGCAGTTACCCACGGATTAACTTATGTTGAAATTGAAAAGATTAAAGATTCGGTTGATTACGTTATATGTGATAGATACTGGTATTCTTCTTTGGTTTATTCCGATCCAACTCGAATGGAGTTTGTGGAAAATCTTTGGATGGAACCAAAACCTCCAATTCCAGATTTAATAGTTTACATGTACTCTGGACAAGACTACCCAAGTTTTGCAACGTCCCGAGATGATAAAGATCCAAATGATTCAATGACGGGGGAACAAAGAAGAAGTATTCATGAAAATTATATTAAAACATTTCTTAGACTATCAGAAGAAAATGAGAATTTAATCTTTTTAAGTATTTGTGTAGACAACCGAACACCGGAAGAAATTTTTGACGTAATTTTAAGAAACATAATAGAATAAGGAATTAAATGAATGAGAACAAGTAACGTATGGAATATTATTTTGGGCTGGGGAACAGAAAGATACTCTGCGGTAGGGAAAGAAAAAGAAGAACTTCAGGAAGTGAATTGGACTAGTTTTTTAGTTGGAAGCGTTATTGAACTCAATAATCACAAGATAAAATTGGAAAAAATAGATTCTTCTCAATTAACAATTTTCTTAAGGTTTATTTAAAATGGGGACTACTCGAGTTAGTAATAGAGCTTATGCTTCTCGATCTTCAGGTCAGGTTTCTTTTCGGATACTAGATTCTTCTGAATCTGGGAAGAAGAAAAAGAAGATTTTAGTTGAAGAAATTTTACCTGTTCTAGAGGGGGATTCAGAATCAAAAAAGAAAGAAAAGAAAAAGAGAGACCCAGAAGAATCTAAGAAAGTAGTTGAAAATGTTAAAAGTGAAATTGAGAGAGTTATGGAGAGGATTGGGGGAATAAAGTACTATGGAAGTTAAAGAAAAAATACTTTGTTCCGCTTTCATTTTAAACCTAATGAAGAAGAGAGGTTTGAATATCAGCCTGAAAATATTACTAAAGGTTTTGTTATTTGTGGGCAAAGACATCATAATTGTTTCTATACTTTTTCGCTCATAACCAAAGATTCAATTAAAGAAAGAAAAAATTGTATCCAGGGATTTCTCACGAACAAGAATAGATTTGTGGATAGAGAAGAAGGCTATCAGATTGCCAAAGATGTAGGACAGTTAATCCCAAGAGAAGGTCAAATGGAAGGTAGACTCGATTCTTCAGATCTTTACTAACAATATTTTTTACTTAGTTATATACTCCAATAACTTGTTTAACTTACACACAATAACCCATGAACAAAGAATCAGAAGATTAGAAGAAAAAGTTTCTTCTACTAAGACTAAAAAGAGACAAGTAACAGAGGAAGTTTCTTCAGTTACTTTTCTGAAGTTTAAAAAGTTTTTATTACCTCTGAGGAGTCTTATTGATACCATAGAAACTCAGCAAGTAAATCTAGGAGTTCCGGATGAGTGGAACGAGCCAGACGGAGATGAACCCTACATTGCAGACCACTTAGAAAAAATAAGCAACTTAGCGGGGGAGTTGTACGAAGAACTAGAAAGATTCGAAAGTTTTAAAAAATAATTGGACTTAAATTTAGAGGAAAGACTTCAGGCATTACTGCTTTGAGGTCTTTTTCTTTTTATAGATACTTAAACGTTCTTTTAGGAGTAATTAAAAATTAAAAGAATTTATTACGAGAACATGGAAAAATCGGATTGGAATGTTATCTGTTGGAGAACAGTGTTTAATTCAACTCACAAAGATTGGTGGGGGAATCAATCGGTTGCAAGACTTAAGGCAGAAGAATGCGGTTATCCTTATTTCACTTGGAACGACAGAATATACAGAACACTTGATTGCTCAGACACTGAATTTTTAGTAACAGAAATTGAAACTCAACTATTTTAAAATGAAAACTTTAGTAATTCACCCTTCAGACGAAACGACGGATTTTCTCCAAGAAATCTATCGAGATAAAGACTGGACAATCTCCAGAGGAGCGGAGTCTGCTTTTACTCTTCAAGGTCTAATACGGGATCATGAACGTATAATTATGTTAGGTCACGGTACTCCGCAGGGGCTTCTCGGAAAGACTGGGTTTGTTATTGACGGGGGTTTTGTTTCAGCCTTAAGAACTAAAGAATGTGTTTGTATCTGGTGTAACGCGGATCAGTTTGTTATGACTCATGGGTTAAAAGGTCTTTATACTGGAATGATAATTTCTGAAGTTGAAGAAGCTAAGTATCTTCATATTGACGCAACCCAAGAGGAAGTAACTAATTCCAATAATAGGTTTGCTTATGCAGTTCGGGAAAGCATTGAATTTACAAACCCATCTTTGAACATAAAAAGAATGTATAGGAATGGTTTAAAAGAAACAAATAGGGTAATTAATTATAACAAAGACAATATCTACTACGAACCTTCCTTGTTTGCACTGCAAGAATGTTATCGTAACTTTACTTGGAAACGGTTCGACCAAGAACTTCCAACAACAGAACCTGGAGGACAAGTTGATATTTTCTTTGGTCACCCAGGTTGGGCTATTTTTGTACAAGGTATTTACACTCATGATCCAGAAGAAGAGCTCAAGGAAAGACTTATGGAATACAGAAGAGAAGTAGACAAGTATTGGTCTTGGGAATCAATAATGCCTACTCATTGGATGAAAGCTCCAGAAAATCCGAATATTTAATGGAAGCTTATAACAATTAATTTATTAGAACATTATACTAAGAATAAACATGAAACAAATTAAAATAAACTTACCCCGTGAACTTGAAATTGAGTTAGAAGCAAGAACAGAAGATAAGATTTTAAAAGAGTTAAATTTGATTTTAAGTTCTTTTTCACTTTCAAAGTTAACCCCTTACACCAATATTTTGGATTCTCAATGCAAAGGATTTATTGCTTTTTGCGAAACTTTGGGTTGTTCTTTTGACAAAGGTCTAATTGTTTGTTTAAATCAAGAAGATTGGGATAAAGAAAGCTCAGTTTACAAGGGTATTTTTAAAGAAGAACTAGATTCAATTTTGAAATCTGTAGGACAAAAGGAACTTGGAATTCCTAGTTTTGTGAAATCAATCCCAGGAAAAAGAGGACAATGGCCAGGTGTACCGTTCGACCAACCAAAACCAAGACTAAGTTCTCCTCTGATAGAAGGATCTTCTAGAGGAAATGTAAAACCTATTATCAAACCAGAGGATCGTATTGAAATGCCTCCTCCAGGAGTTCCTCCTAACCCTTATGGAAGTAAAAGGAGTTAAAGTCATGCCTACAAACGACTATTCAACTTGTGACGCCGAAGAAATAATAATCCGGAAACTTCTAGAGGACTTTAATAAACTTTACAACGGTTTTAAAGATAATAAGGTTTCAAATCATTTCTTTGCAGATTTATTTTTACCCGAAGGTTTTGGGTTACTAAAATTAGAGTCTCTTGCGAAAGAATTAAATATTGAAATAGGGTATCTTGAATATACTCTTCTCTTTTATAAGCCAATTAATAGGGATCATCCTATTTACAAGAAGTATCTTAAACAAGAGATTGAAAGAAGAGAATTTGCAAACTTAACTTGGGAAGAATAAAAATGAAAGAATTAATACTAAAGATCTTAAACGAAATGTGCGTTGAAAGAGAAGCACTTTCGAAGATTATTTTGGAGGATGATTTTGAAGAACTTTCAGATGAAATAATAAATCTTATTTCAGTTTACCGAAAAGGTTGGAACAGGATAGGAGAGAGTTACTTGAATAACAAAGTTCCCAAAGAACTTTGGGATAAGCACTTAGAGTCTCCAGATAAATCCTTAGAGGACATTGTTTATGAAACAAACTTGAATTCTCTTAACTTTTTTGAAGTATTGGAATTAAAAGATTTAAAATAAAACGTTCTAGTACACTCACGGTTCAGTTTCAAAAGTTTTTGGAACTTAAATTTGGAAGAGTAATTTAACCCAGGGTGTTTATGCAATATTAAATTTTATCCTCAATAAAACAGTAACTTCTGGAAGAGAAGACGGAAGTTACTGGGGGATTTTAAAAGGGAAAGATTTAAAATGAAATTAGAAGAAGCAATAGTAGGGGAAAGTGTTCGTTACATTCCGACTCATGTAGAGGGGAATGTTTCACACTCAGACTGTGAAAACGGGGTAGTTTACAGTAAGACTTCAAAATATATTTTTGTTAGATATATTCGAAACGGCATTTTACAAGTAACTCCTTCTGCAACTTTCCCAGAAGACCTTATTCAATGGACTTAAATAAAATTTATGAGAAATGATTTAAAACCCTTAGAATTTCCGTTTTTAGTTAGGTTATTTCTATTTTTTCCCGCGATGATTTTAGTTAGTATTTTTCTTTGTATTGGTTCTATTTTTTCTTCAAGATTTGTAGGGCTACTCGGAAGGGAACTTTCTAACAAAATACTGAGAACCAAAGAGTTGGGATTAGAAAAGAAGAACTTTTACGAGAACTCTTTGCCTAACACCTATTTTCTTTGCGACTTTGTAGTAGGTCAAAAACAATACAAGAAGGGTCAGCAATACCCTGCTTACGAATACAGTTACAATATGCTAATGGAACTTTTAACAACTGGCGTTATCGTTTTAGGAGATTAATTTATGATAGGCACACTAAAGGAAATAACAGAGGGTGAATTTAGTTTGATATTAGATTCTCTGAATTGTTTGTTTCACCAATCAATACAGAAGTTACAAGACAAAAACCTCGGAACTCTTGAGAGACAACTGCAAGAGAAATCCCGAGATATGTCGAAAGAACTTCTGGATAAACTTACAGGGCATTAAAATGAACATTGAACAATTTTTAAAAGACCTTCTCGAAGAGAAGGAGAGAACTAAGCATTATCTTGAAAATAAGATTTCCGGATTGAAAGAGAAGTCTTTAAAAAAGATTTGGAATAAGGATTATTTAGAAATAAGATCCCAGATTGTTCTTTTGATCTGGATTTTAAAAGAAATAACAAACGCACAAGAAAGTGTTTCTTTCACAGACTTAAAAGAGAGATTAGAAAGAGAAGAAAAAAGACTAAAACACTTACAGGGAATTGTGGAGAGTCCTCTAAAGAAAAAGTATCGGAGAGAGTATGAAAAGAATTATGAAGAAACTAAGACTCAAGTTAAATTAATCGAAGATCTTTTAGGATACTAAAATTATGAAAAAGCATCTAAACAATATAAAATTTCTTCTTGTTGATTTTTTGAAGCCCTACAACTTTGTGAGTTACTATCTTAAGGTTTCTGGACAGGTTGACAAGGATTCCTATTCTAGATTAAAAATTGATTGCAATTCAGAGTTTGATAAGTTAACTGTTGAAGAAGTTAAAAACATAAGAAGCAACGCTTATGAACTTGTCCGGAAATACCTAGAAGATAATAACATCGAAGACGAAATATTTATTGAACCTATGGGAAGGGGCGGGGGATATTCCGGGTTTCAAGTGTACTCAAAAATTTATTCAAATTAAACCCAATTATGCAAGTCAAAACTATAAAAAGAACAATAGAAAATAAGTTAGAGGAATGGTTAGCTACAATAACAGACGAAACTTTAAGAAAAGAAGTTAAAGATAATCTTCTTGTTTCAGGGGGTTGTATTTCTTCTATGTTCCTGGGGGAACCTGTGAATGACTTTGATATATACATAATGGACATTGACGTTCTCAAGAAATTAGCGATTTATTATACTAAAGGAATTTCAGGAATTAATATTCTCGACGGAAGAAATAAAGGTCAACTAGATTTTAAAGACTTTGGAAACCCAGAAGAAAATCTTAAAGCAAGTGCTCATTGGGATGTCTGCGTTAGAAACCTTAAGGAAGACCAAATCAAGTTGTACCTTTCAAGTTCCGGAGGAATGAAGGTTAACCAAGACTTAGAAAAAGAAAAGTTAAATTACACTCCTCTTTTCTTTAGTCCTAATGCAATTTCCCTTTCAAACGACCTCCAGATTGTTTTAAGATTCTGGGGTAATGCGGAACAAGTTCACAAGACTTTTGATTTTGTCCACGCCACTAATTATTTTACTTACAAGGAAGGACTTGTTCGAAATCTTCTTGCAGTGGAATCCATTCTCACAAAACAACTTAAGTACCAAGGTTCTTGTTATCCTTTGACTTCAATAATTCGAGTTAAGAAGTTTCTGAAGAAAGGTTTTAATATTACCGCAGGGGAACTTCTTAAGATAATGTTCCAAATTTCTTCTTTAGATCTTAATAATCCAGACGTTCTAGAAGAGCAACTTATTGGAGTAGATATTGCTTATTTTGGAATGGTAATTGAAGCTCTAAGAACCAAGTATGAAAGTGAACCTGATTTCAAATTAACTTCTGAATACATAAATACTCTTATTGACAGAATTTTTAGTGAAGAGGAAATTAATTAAGATGAAAACTAAATATAAGGTCTTGGTTTCTATCTCAATCCGCTTAATAATTTCAACCTTAATTTTCTTTTGTCACTACTCTTGGTTTCCTCTAGAACGCTTGGACGGAACCAAAGTTTCAATGTCAGAATCCATCCTATTTTCAAGTCTTATGTTTTTGCCTTCTTTTCTACTTGTTCTCTTGCTTCTTTCAAAGAATTCTGGGGAACAGGGTAATTCAGATATTGTTAATTTTTAATTTATGGAAACTAAATTTGAAGAAGTAGAATGGGCAGCCAGAATTTTTTATAATTCCTGGCAACACGCCAAAAGTAATGAAACCTGTTCTTGGTGTAATACTGGTAAAATTACTTCAGGTCTTTTTGTAGAATACAACTTTACCTGTCAAGGGGAAGAAGAAACTACTGGTTCTCCTTGTTGTCAAGACTGTTACCGGAGAATCGACGGTTTCAATGTTTGGTTCGCAACTCAAGAATACAATAAAATTCCGAAGAAGATTTCGGAACATATAAAAACTTTTTTACGAAGATCTGAGTTGTTTCTTAAATACTAAAATTATGTCCCTAGGAGCATTAGAAAGACTTGAAGTCCAAATCAGAACTTTAGAAAAAGTTATTAGTGTAATTAAAGACCCTTGTAATTCTTCAGACAGATTTTACACGCTCGACGCAGCTGAAATGGATTTAGATTTTCTAGTAAACAAAAGAAGCGAAATGAACAAAAGTATATTTAAAGAAAGAAACTTAAAATGAATTCTAATCAAAATCCTATAGTAGTTCCTCCGGAGTGCGTTCAGGTCTTAATTAAAGCTCTAGGTCTTTTGGATAAGATTCCATTGCCAAAAGAGGAACGGGATCTAGGGGATTCAATTTTGGCTTTAATCTACAATCCAAAAAGAAACGAGAAGCAAATTGAGAGTTTAGTTTCAAATTATAAAATTAATAATTCAAGACCTGAATTCCCAGGGGAACTCAAAGAATTTAAAAGAGTTCCGTACTTGAGTTCAGATTTAAAAACTCAAACCCACTATATTTTCCTACCTGATAAAACGGAAGGTTCTAATTTTTGGTATTGTGTTAGTTGGTGCCCAACTGGGAGCGAAAGACATCTTACAAAGACTAAAATTTCAAATAGTATTGCTCTTCATTCGTTACAAGACTTAGAAAGAATCCAGGGATTAGTAGAATTTTCAAACCAGTTGAAAACAGGAATTGAAAGTTTTGAAAAGTTAGAAGTAACTCAGGATCTTTCTTTAGAAGAATATTATTATCCTTACAAGAGTGCTTGGTTACCTTTTCAGAAACAAGAAATAATAGAAAATGTAACCCAAGGAGTAAAGGAAGCAGAACTTTGGAAAAGAGGAGAATTGGAAACAATTTCTCCGGAAGAGTTCCGGGAAGAACTAAACCCAGTTGAATCCGTTGCAGGATTAGTTAAGTTTGAATGTTGGACTTCTTGCCCCAAGTGTGGAAGGTATTTTGATCTTTATGAAGATGAAGAGTTTAAAAGAAAAGTATACGGAGACAACCCGATTTATAATTTACGAGAAGAAGATGTTAACTTAGATGTTCAATGTTCTGAATGCAACTATAAATTTCTAGTTTCAAACATAGAATATTAAAACTTTAAATCTATTTTAATTGCTCTTTTACTTCTAGGTTTAAGAGCAATTTTCTTTTTATAGAGTACTAAACGTTCTTTTAGGAGTAATCAAAACTTTATTTAACCCATAGGAGATGACATGGCAACGAAACAACAAGAGAAATACCAGGAACATAAAAAATCAATAATAGATTTGCAAAATGAATTAACGAAGCAATTAACGAAAGCTGACCGAAATTTTGAATTATCACCCATCTGGTCAAATTTTATAAATGGAGTGAGTGATGAAAGAATATAATGATATTATAGAAAACTCTATTAGAGAATATACAGACGAAGAGATAAAAGAAATACTTACTAACTTACTTTAACTAACTAATAGGAGTAGGGAATGTTAACAATACTAATGAATGGCAGAATACTTGACGCACAGAGATTTGATACACTCGAAGAAGCGTATCTAAGAAAAGAAAAACTACAATCTCTATTTCCTAATGGCTCATTTATAATCGTAACAGCATGATAAAATACCGTCAAATCTTAATTGCAAAAATGGAGCATAACGAAGAGTTAAAATCCAATATTGGTAACTGGCAAATGAATACTTGTGATACGAGTGAATATTTCGATAATAATATCAAAATTGAATTGTATAAAAGTTTTATTGCAGATTTGGAGCAACTACCATGACCAAGCAAACCGCTAAACAGTTCGTTTTGGAGAGGTATCCGAAAATGAGACAGGAAAGCCACATAGAACGAACGGGCAGAACAACACGCACCTATACATTAATAAGGAACAATAACGAATATATGTGGTTTGCTTGTGGTTATACACCCCGTTTTGCCAAGCTTGGCAAAACGCCAAAGCCAAAATTGAAGAAATGGAGAAGGGGAAATGAGCAAACTATCCGAAATAGCAGAAAAAGAAGCTGACCTGATAAAAAAAAATTAAAACGAGAATTAGACTTTTGCCGTAACCTTTTGGCGCGATTAAACAAAAGCCGTCAAATGGTTATACCTATATTTGAGTATAGAGTACCCGATACAGTTCAGTTTAGTATTAAATCATTGGACGAAAAAGATGCAATTATTGACATGGTGGATTTGGCGGGGATACATCCGCTTGTGTCCGACTATCAAAGAATTTTAGAACTTATGGAGATTTTAGAGTTATGAGCAACCAAAAATTAAACGAAATCCGATTTATCTCGGACAAGAAAACAGACCCTATTAATTTTGTATCGACTAAAGAAATGAAGCCCGTTTGGTTTGTATCCGACAACCCCGTCAAAGTCAAGAAGCAACATTTCGGGCTATTTGGACAGCCGATAGTTGGGGATTTGGATAAGGAGGTGTTATGAGTAAAAACGTAACCGTAACATTAAGCTACGAAACATGGATAGCGGTAATGTCTGTATTAAAAATAGTAGAAGAGAAAAAGAGTATTCGCAGAACAAAGGAAAATGACGAAGATATAAAATTTGCTCATTTTACAATTCAGACAGCATTAGTTAATTCTAATCTTTCCTCAACTATCCAAGAAAGCGAGGTCGTAAGTGATAATAGATGATAAGCATATACCGATAATTTTGGAGGGATTGCAAAAATTACAGCCAGAAAAAATCGGACTGATTAAAGATTATGATGTAATTATCGATGAACGGTTTTTGCCCGAACATGCAAAACAGCGATACGGAGAATTGAAATCAGAACTATCCGAAATCGAACTAATTATTTCCAACATTGTTATGAATTTGACCAAGACGGCGAACCAATAGTAAAGGGCATTCCTATGAAACGATTTAGAATAACTTATAAATCTGATAACGGCGGCAAAAAGCTCAAAACAATTTTAGCTCAATCAGAGAAAAGAGCAAGGGAAAAATTTTATAATATTATCGGTATGAATGAAATTGAACTATTTGAGGAAAGACCCCTATGAAAATCCTTTTAGGTAAAAGATTAACTAACTTTTAATAATTAACTAAAACAATGAAAAACTTAAAACCTTACAATCATATTGAAACAAAACCTAAAAACTTTTTGATTTCAAATCTATTTTGGAGTATTGGTATTTTCTTATTAGCTCTTGTACTGATGAAGATATTTCGTAGTTCTCAGTATGACATTCTTTTCGCAACTTTTTTGACTGTTTATATTTTAAGCGTCTACCTTACTTCTAAGTTGCAAACGGAAGTAAACGTTCTAAAAGAAAAGGAACGCCAAAGAGAAATTAAAGATGTTCAAATAACTCCCCTGGAAGGTGCTCCAGATAAAATTAAAGAACCTTTTGATGTTGGAGGGGCTTCCCTATCCTTATGAATAAACAAAATCCGATAGAATTTAGTAGACTAGACCACAACGATCAATGCGATGTCGTTCATCATTACCAAGAATTGTATCATAATGTTTGCGTAGAAGACTTATTTGACTATTTTGAAAAAGAAAATCCATTCATTTATACAACTCATTCAAATGAACCTTTTCTTACAATTAAAGAATTAATGAAATTTGAAGAATCAATAGGAGCTTAAAAGAATGAAAACTTTAACAATTCGAGGACAAGCTCCGCTGAAACAACTTGAAAATGGAAATTGGTTTGGAACTCTTATTTCTTCTTTCGATAGTGCTCCTCATTTTCTTAACAGAGAGAGTTTACGAAAATCAATAGAGGAACTAAAACCTGTTTTCACTGGAAGTGTTCAGTACCCTGGAATGCCTTTTAAGGGAAACAAAAACGGGTTCTTAGTAAAGGGGTTAAGTCTTGAGGAGATAACTGGAGGATCTAACTTAAACGGAGAATTTGAAGTATTCAAGAATCACGAAGGTATTATACTTTCTCAATTCTTAGATTCAGGGGTTGAATTTTATACTTCTATTTCGTTGACAGTTGACGACTCAGTTGTTATTTCAATTGACGAAATTGATTTTGTTTGCTGAGGTTTCTGGACTTATAGCTCAATTGGTTAGAGCACCGGACTCATAATCCGCAGGTTCTTGGTTCAAGTCCAGGTGAGTCCACAATATTTAATTACTAACGGGAGGGAAAATGGAACGAAAGTACAATTCACGTGATTTAGTTTGGTTTATGAGATGGGCTGGATTAGGACAATACAAACCAACCCAAGCAGTAGTAGAAAGTCTTCATGTAAGTTTTGACGGAATTCCTTATTGTTCAATTTTGTTTCCATCAAACGTACCAAACAATTCTTATTCAAAAGGTGTAAAAGAATCGGAACTATTTAGAACAGAAGAAGAATGTCTTAATTCAACTTTAGAGGAATAACCGAAATGTGGAAATTTTGGAAAGTGTATTACAAAGATAAATATGACTCAATTCAGCATTGGAGAGTGTTTGCTGATTCAGAAGAGATGGCACGAAGAAAATTTTATGAAATTTTTAACGACAAAGATTCTAACATAATAGACATAATACTATGATTAATCCAAGGGATTTTCAATTTGGAAACCTTTTAAAAGACGAAAGAGGAACCACGTGGGAGTTTGAATACTGGGATCCTACGAAGACTTATGTTAATTTACGTAGAAAAACTTCTACTGGGACTCTTTACACTTGTAAAGATTTTGAAAGTTTGTTTAGTATCCCAATCTTAATGAGTTGGGTTGCAGAAGAGTTTTATGAAAGTGGTAAGAGGTATTATTTACGTGATAGTAACATTGCTTTGGTAGACAGTGGGGACGGAGAATTTGGAGTTGAAGTCAAAGGATGTTGCATTACTTATACAAAATTTCAACACCAACTCCAAAATATATTTAAGATTTTAACCAATAACTTTTTAGATTTAAATTACAAAAATGAATGAATTTAAAGATTTCAAAATAGACCAACAAGTTCGACATAAAGAGGGTTGGGTAGGAACAGTTATAGGATTTACTCCTGGGACTTCCCATATTTACGTAAAAAACGAAACCAAAAATTACAATAGGTCATGTCATTTTACGGATTTATCTCTTTTGCCTGAGACTTCAATTCCATTAAGTTCCTTTGCCAAAGAAGACGAAAATGGAAACTTAGTAGAAACTAAATATCTTGGGAAGATAACGGAACAAACATTTAGACCCCACAGAGTTACAGACACTTCCGTTAACAATCCTTTTCAAGGGAAAGAACCCTGGGTTATGCCGGAATGGATGGAACAATTTAGAGAATTAATAGAAAATGGAGCAGGGGGAAACAACTCAGAAGATTTAATGAATGACAAAACTACTACAGTTCAAAACAATATTCCCAGAACCTTTTGCATTGTAAACTTAATTGCAAAGGTTCAAATGTTGAACGACCTGAAAGATGAAGGGTTATTAAGAATAATTCAAGACAAAAATTTAGAAACTACAATTTGAATACTTAGGAATAAAATTATGACCGAATTAGAAATGAAAAATTCAGAATTGATTGGAAAACCAATTGAACTCTCTCACTTTAAAGAAAAATATGTTCTTTCCAAAGGTTCAAAAGAACCTTCGTTTTCGTTCAAGTTAACCCCAACTTCTTTTCAAGTTAAAGACTGGGTATTTGAAAAATATGGACTTTCTCTTTTAAATCAAGTTCGTTATGTTAGTTCCGAAAAGGAAGTAATTTACACAATACATAGATTTTCGGATTCTGGAACATTCTCCGTTATCAAAGACTATTTTGGAAATACAAGAATCGTTCGAAATGAGTACCTGCAGTTAGTAACGGGAACTTCCGAAGTAGAAAGAATATTTGGTTCAGACCTCCCTGAAGAAGAGTCCGAATTTTCACAAGTTTACTTTGGAAATTACCAAAGAAACAAGGACGGAGTTTTGGAACCTGCTCAGGAACTATAACTAATTATAAGAGGAAATATAGGATGAATAATTACAAGTACACAGACGATAACAAAAAAGTTATTATAATTGGAGATCTTAATTCTCAAGAAAAGATAGTACAAGAAATCTTTATTTCAGATGATAAAGAAATTCCTTCTGGGGAACACTTTGTAGTAAAATCGCTTCATGATTCTCCTGTAATTTCCTGGAAGGAAAAGCGTACTATAGAATTAGAGGAACAATTAGAGAAAAGACAAAAACAATCCAAAACAGAACTTGACAGTCTTGAGAAGAGACTTAAAGAAAATTACAGATTACTTTCAGAAAAATTAAAATATACTGGAAAAGTATTAAAGAATGTAAGCGAAGATTCTTTTGAATTGTTAAGAAAGTTTCTTTGTGGAGAGATAACTCATTTTGTTACCGGAGGTTACGATCCAAAGATACACGAGTTTGGTAATAGAGCTTCAGTTTCAGACTACGAACAAGAACTTAGATTAGTATCTCTTTTTGGGAGAGACGACGGAACTCTTCAGACTTACCGCCATCAGTACTCAGATCATTCTGGGTACAAAGATCTTATATTTGCTTTTTCTTCTTATGAAGAAGCTCGTGTAAAACTTATAGAATTCTTAGAGGACGGAGAATTAAATGAAAATAAATTGAAAGAAGCTAAAAAGCATAACCACGAATTTTCAAAAGAAAAAATTGAACTTTACAAAGATAATTCAATAAAGTCAAAAAGACATAACATTGAAAATTATAAAAAGAATATTGAAATCTGGGAAGAAGAAATAAGAGCAATTGAGAGCTTGTTATGACAACTATTTTAAAATACAATCTAAGAAATCAAATAACGCGTCTCCTCCGAAAGGGAGAATACAAGGAAAGTATAGAAGAAATTCTTTGTGAAGATGGTTGGGAGAAAGACCAAATAAAAGAAGCAATGGACTTAATTGATTTTTCTAAACTTAATTATTTGTACGATGAATGATTTAATAAAATTGGATGGAAAAGATCCTCTAGTAGCTTACACGGAAGAAGGAGTCCTTTACTTAAGGGGAAAGTTATTTGACTTTGATTCAATTCCTAAAAATGACGGGCAGGAAGTTTCCAGGGAAGATTTTGATAAAGCAGTAAGTTCTTTAAGAACAGAAGTATTTCGGGGTAGAACCTTTGCAACACTTAAACAACAACCTGAGCCGAGTCTTTATGATGCAGCTGCGCTGATTGACAAGGTTTGGATTTTAGAAGAAGATTCTAATGTTTCTCTGCACGGAATTTTCAGAGTACTAGACCTTGACAAAGGAAACGTTCTTCGAGAAATGATAAAATCCAGAACTCTTTTGTTTCCTCATTGTTTTTCTTTAGTTGAAATAGAATATAACAAAATTAATTTTTTGAAAATTTCTCATTTCACAATTACTCCAGCCCCCGTTGCTCTTACTTTAAGAAAGATCCAAGATTAAACGTTCCAATAAGTATTAAGAAAACTTATTTAAAACACGAGGTAATTATGACAACTAAAGATGAGTTAAGTAACGCAAATATTAATACCCAATTTGTACTAACAGCGGAAATAATTCGATCTCAGAATTCTATATTTTATGCTGTTGCGGATGTTCTTCGTTGTTTGAATCCAATTTTTGATAAAGCAAAACACGAAAAAGAAAATTCAATCTTTACGTATGAAGACTTTAGTACTTTAAAGACGAAAATAAAAATTCTTAGTGACGTTCAATGTTGGAATTCTATTTCTCCTTCAACTGAAGAATACATTGCTTTAATAAAACGTAATGAAGAATTACTAAAAATGCTTAATTCAAAATAAATGAAAACAAAAATAGATATACTTTCAGAGAAATCAAAAATGACTCCAGAAGAACTAAAGAAAAATATTCAAGACGGAAATCCTGCTTCTTGGTACAAGATGAATATTCCTTATGCTTTAGAATGTATAGAAGAGTATTCAGAAGTAAGAGTGAGAGAGTATGAAAGAAATGTGAGAAGGTTTCTTGAAGAAGAAATTTTTCCTTCTCATGGATTTGCAAAAGAATTAAGAGAGAAGTTTAACAATATTAAACCATAAAATGAGTACTAGCCCTTTAATCCCGTTAACCGTAGAAAGATTGGATTCAATTCATAAAAGAATTCCGAGGGATCCTCGGGAACCTAACGTAGTAAGATGGCACTGGCGACCGAAGGGGTGCAACTGTTTTATAATGATATACCCACGAGAAAATAAGAAGTTTTATGTTTCAATACGTTCTACTAATGACAAGAAAGGTTTCTTTGAGTGTTCTGCTATTTTGAAGTATGAACAGGAATTAAAAGACTTATTTTTTGTTTTAACTAAGAAAGAATTATTTTAAAATGAATTACTTATTACGGAGTATTGGGCTATTATTCGCAAAATGGATTGCTATATCTCTCCCTTGTTACTTTCTCATTCCAACCTTAGTATCTAAAATTGGTTCAGATAGGGAATTTTTAGGTTTTACTCTTTGGATACTTCTTTCTTATAATTTTTTAATAATTCCTCAAAAACCTCGACCATGACTCCAGAACAATATGACGAACAAAAGAAACAGTTAGAAGAACAGCTCAGAAAGTTACGAGATTACTTTATAGACTCAATAGCTAAGTTCCGGGTAGGTGAAAAAGTAAGAGTCCTTGGAGCGTATTCTCGGGAGGACGTTGTTGAGAAAAGAAACCTTAATTGTGAACACTGGAGCAATAAGTACTATGAGGGTGTTCCCTATGAAGTAGTTTACATATTGCAAGGAGCTCATATTTGGGGTACTTTTGAAAGGGAAAGTAATTTGGAGAAAATTGAACCTTCTTTTAAAATTAATTCAAACTTCAGAAGAACCTGACGATTTAATATTTAAGTATTTTGAACAACTAAGAGAGGTTTTAATTTTAGCAGAAGGTTCAAAGTTGAAAGGTTTAAATCAATTTTATTGGTCAGACCTTTTGGTTCCAGAAGTTGTTAAATTTTTATGCCTGAAAGGGTTTAAATTCAGTAGAGTAGAATTTTCTGATTACGCTGTTAGTATAAGTTGGTAAACTTCTCTTAATACTTATTGTAAGTTACACGTTCTTTTATGGGTAACTAATTTTTAAATCTAATTTAAATAAAACAAATGAAGCGTAGTGAAAATCTTATAAATAGTCTCTGTGACGAAGTAGACCGTTGGAAAGAAGAAGCAAACTTCTGGAAGGAAGAATACGAAAAGGAGAACGAACTTCGTATTCAGGAACGAAACGAACGATATAAGCAGGTTAAGTATGACTTGGGCAATGTTCTTCAATTAGCGTTCAACTTAAAAGAATTGCCTGATGGTTCCCTGAGCATTTCTCCGGAGAACAGAAAAGATCTTAGAGAATCTGAAATAAAGGAATTTGAAATTATTGAAGCTGTTTTACAATCCCGAGACAACGAAGGAGAATAAGATGAATCCGAGAGTTACTTTTGAAGTTGGAAATAAAGTTCTTTTCTTTAACGAAAAGTCAGATCTTCCTATTTTAGGAACTATTGTGGAAATGATGACAAACTTCGGAGGAGCTATTGTCAGGGACGAAGACTTTAACATGAGTGCAATTGAACTTGAATATTTATTTTTGTATTCTTGAAAATTATGAATACCCCCTTAACAGAGTTGACCTTGTAGGACTTCAAGTACAAGATATTAAAAATAATACTGAAGTAATAAATTCCAAAGAACCTATTTACTACCAAGACGTTAGACTTTTATCAGTAACTAAAGAAGATTAAAAATGAACTTATTCAAACAAAAGACAATTCCAAGTGGGGAAACTATAGAAATTAAAGAATATGAGCGGTGGTCAGTTAGGTGGGTAAGTTTGTGCGGGAGTGAAAGATACCCTGACCAAAGAGAAGAAGCAAATTTCTTTACGTCGGAAAGCGATGCTCAAATGTTCAAAGAGCAATTAAGGAAATCTCAGGAATTCTTAAAACAAAAAGTGGCAAGAAAAATAGAAATTATTAAAGAAGATTAAAATGACTTTAAAAGAATCAATACTTGAACTTGTAGATGACTTAAAGGAAGAATCAGACATTTGGGGAGAAAAGTTATTAGAAGAAGTTGTTAAAAAGAACGCGAGTTCTGGGAATTATGAATTTGTAATTCAGTGTGAACTTAAGATGAGGGAATTCAGAGCAAAAGAAGTTAGTTGCCGAGGCTTTGTGGAGAAGTTACAAAATATATTAAAGGATTCAGAATGACTTTTCAAGAATACAAAGACAAAAAACAAGAATTAGAAGATGAAATAGAATACCTTACAGCAGACTTTGTTGAGGCAATTGCAAAGTTTCCTTTAGGTACTAAAGTGAAGTCAAAACTTGAAAACAGAGAAGGAACAGTTGGTACCCGTTATTTAAACATAATAAGAACCTCAGAATTCCCATTAGGAACTCCTAAAGTATCTTACAGTCTTGCAGAAGAATCTTTTCAATTTTGTGGTCTAGGCGAAGAGGAGTTAGAAGCACTATGACAAATAAAGAAAAAGAATTAATACTAAAGATTAAGGCTCTGGCAGACAAAGGGATAGAGGGTGAAAAAGAAAATGCTCAGAAGATCCTTAATTCTCTTCTCAAGAAGTACAACATAACAGTTGAAAGCTTAGAGACAGAAGAACTTCATTGGTGTAAGTTTGATGTAACAAAAGTAGAAAGACGATTATTAGATCAAATTGCATACTCAGTAACAGCTGATTTTGATCTTTCCATTGTGAACGGAATAACTTACCTTGAGCTTACCAAGGCGCAAGAAGTAGAAGTTCGGTTTAAGTTCTCTTTTTACAATAACCTCTACAAAAAAGAGCTTGAATTATTTTATCATGCATTTATTCACAAGAATGATATCTACAATAAGGATCCAAAAAATACCGTTGATCCAAATGAATTTACAGAGGAAGAGAAAGAACGTAGGAGGAGAGTAAAAGAAATGAGCAAGGGCATCGAGAGAGGTCAGCTTCTTCGTCAATTAAATAAGTAATTAAAGATGAAACGTTCTAATAAGTGTTAAGAAAACTTTTAACTTGAAACAATAAAATGACAGTTGCAGAACTAAAGCAGAAAAGAGAAGACTTAAAACAAGAATTTGTTAATTCAAATGCAAAGTTTGAAGTTGGACAAACCGTAAGTTTAACAGAACCAAATAGAAAAGCTATTATAATTAAGAGGTGGTTAAACCGTTCAGAAGAAGAACCTGAAATTATTTACAGGGTTGATGACTACGAAATAAGAACTTATAACCACGGAGTTCGAGTTCCAGCCACTTCAATTTGGGGCGAAGAAGAACTCCTAAAACAACAAGGATTAAGCAATGAAATTAATAACGAACTTTAAAGATTATTACGACTACGTAATTGAGGTCAGAGGAATAGACCCAAAGGCAGTTTACAACCGAACTCCTCCATATGTACCGTACCACGTAGGATATAGTGATGTAACTTATCCAACCGATTGGCTCTATCAACAGAACCTTAAGTATAACACAAGATCTTACCTAATAGCTTTTTGCGGTACAATGTATTTTATACTTAGGTACCAGGGGAAATTTTATTATGGGGAGGATTACAAAAACATTGAAAAAGTTTCTTTCGAAAAAGATTGGGTTCAATTTCACTTGAAGTCTACAACACTCAATGAACAATACAATGCTCCCGTCCTTCTTCTCAAGAAAGGGAACTTCAAAGATGACCCTAAGGATAAGAGATACTACACCTGGGAATTAGTGGTAGATGGTCAAACAGATACTCCGGTAGTACCGAGACTTGATGACTTTAAGTTTTCAAACCTTGTTTCAGCGGAGGAAGCTTACGTAAGAATAACAAATTTCCTCCTACGAGAAAAAGAAGTAAAAGACAACAGAACAGACAAAGAAAAGATAATTGCAAAAGGATTTGACAAAGTAACTTCATTCCGGAGGATGTAAGATGACAATCGAAGAGTTCAATCATAAATTAAATCTCCTCCAAGAAGAACTACTTGAATCCTTATCAAAATTTAAGGTTGGACAAAAGGTTCTTGTTAAAAGTCAAAACCGAGAAGACATAATAGAGTCACGGAGACTTGCAGGTGCGTTCAAGGAGTCAAAATTTCCTGTTTATGCCTTGCAAAATTCTCAACTTAATTACTTAGAATACGAATTAACAGAAATAAAACTATGACCTACAAATCTTTAGAAGGAAGTATTGACATTCTCAGAATTGGGAATGAGGACATCTTGAGTTCAGAAATTTACAGTGATGAACAACTGCAATTAATTTGCAAAGACGGGGCAAAACTTGAGATGAAGATTGATATAGAGCAAGCTCTAGGTATTAATTCTAATGGGTATGAAACAGAGCTTAACAAAGTAACTTCAGAAAATCTAGTTCGCTTTTCTCGTGCTCTTGCGTTTAAGCAACTTTCTCTCTTTTACAAAGAGAATAATATTGGGTCAGAAGTAAAGAGTCGTATTCGATGGGAACTCTACAGTTCGCTTTATGAACGGGAACGATTATCATTTAGCACTTTATCAAAATAAAATGACTAAGAAAACATTTTTAAGAAAACAAGAAGAACTTCGGGCAGAATACCTAAGTTCCAGCGCAAAGTTTGAGGTAGGAGAGACCGTTATGTTAGGAGGCTTTGGTGGGGAAAGAACCGGAACAGTTTTAGAGCGTTGGGCTTTTCAACATAACCAAAATCATATTTGTATCCTCTATAAGGTGGAAGACTCAAAGTTAGTTTCCTTTTATGACGGAAAGAGAGTTCCCTCCGTTACCAATTACGAACAAAAAGAATTAAAGAAAATTAAGGACTAAAAATGACTCCAACAGAACTAGAATTGTTAAAAGACGAATATTGGGGGGATTCCCTTGGAAACATTGTGGATGATTACAATATAAAGTTAACTCCTAAGTTGGTGAGAGATCTCAGAGAAATAAGTGATAATTACGGAGAGAACAATACTCCTAAGCTCAGACGCAGGTTTGAAGAATACCTAAAGAATAATGATTTAAACTCAGACCCAAAGTTTGTACAGAAGCTCATGGATTGTAATCTTATGGGATGGGAATATACGATAATTATGTATGAACTAAATTCAGAATGTCCCCCGAAGGGTTGTGTAAATGTTTCTTATGTAAGATTTATTGAATAAAATTATGACTAAAGAAGAGTTTGAACAAAAGAAAAGAGAACTTGAAGACGAATATGCTCTCTCAATTGCAAAATTCAAAGTTGGAGAAGTGGTTTTTCTTTTGTAGGGTTCAAAAGTAACGTCCGTTCATAAAATCCAAAGATTAAGATTCTACGAAAATCCAGATGGAACTCATTCCGTTTTGTATCACTTTAAGGGACTTACGGGGGTTTGGCCAGAAGATAGAATCAAATCAATAGGAGAAGCAGAATGACTGAAAGAGAAATAGTATTAGGAAATAAAGAAATAGCGATCTTCATGGATCTCCAATACGAAGAAGATTCTAACCTAAGACCAGAAAAAGGTTATTGGGACTTGGATTCAATACTTTTTGCTAAAAATGGTTACCAAGTATTAGAAAACATGAATTCTCAATACTTAAACTCTTGTGAATTCGATAAGCTTCAATATCACTCGAATTGGAATTGGTTACTTCCGGTAATACAAAAATTAAAGGAACAACCTTTCCTCTGGGATTTTCATTCCACTGAATTTTTAGATAACCTAGCAAAAGTATTAGTAACCCTCGATATACAAATAATTTATGAATTCACTCTCAGTGAAGTGCTAAAACTCACTAACAAAAATCAAAATGACTAAAGAAGAGTACAAAGACCAGAAGAAACACTTAGAAGAGTTAACTACAAAGTTACAAGAAGACTTCATAGAGTCAAACGCTAAGTATTCCATAGGTACTAAGGTGAAGGTAGTTTCTGGAGGAAGAGAAGGAGTAATTACAAAAAGATCCTTTGGACTCAGTTCTCTTCAGATTTGTTATTACTTAGACGAAGACCTTGATTCTTACTGGGAGTTCCAATTACAGGAAGTAATTCCAACATAAACGTTCTAGTAAGTATTAAGAAACAATTTTTAATTTAAACTAGAAAGAGTAAAACATAACAATTGAACAACGAATACTAAAGATAGAAGCTGAAGCAGAACTCAAGAGAAAAGAATTATTAAATCCTCAGGTATTAGAAGATGCTCTAGAAATTATTGAAGACTAGGATAATGAAAAGTACAAAATAATCAATACTACAAATTAAATGATCCTCACAATTCTTTTCATAATTTTAGCAATAGGTTCTTTTTTCGCAATTCGAGAGATCTTCAGTGAACCAATCTTAGAAAGTAAAAAACCTGAGGAACCAAGAATAACTCAGACAGAGTTACAAAATGCTCTAGACATCATAGAAGAATATGATTACGAAAAGTCTCTCGACAAGAATTCTTTGGAATACAAATTGCGCCAGGCTTTTAAAACAATAGATACTTCAGTCTAAGTAGAGAGTTCAAATCTAAAACTCCTCAGTTCTAAAATCAATAGTTATTTAGATCATTAAGTTATGTCAAAGAAAATCAAGAAATCTCTCACAATTCTGCCAGACCTAAACCAGCCTAGGCTCCAATTAGATCCTGAATTATACCTGCATTCTCTACCAGAACAAGCTCCCTCACAAACTATTAGGAATAGTTTCAACAGTGAGCCTGGGGAGATTAAGTGCGTGAATATTCATTACCAAGACACTTCAGATGGGTTTGAAAAGATATTTATTGCTAGGAATAGACTCCTAGGGAATCCTTTCTATTTTGATATAAGAGATGATAAGGATAGACATGAATCAATCCTTAAGTTCAGACAAAAACTATGGTATGAATATAATAAGCCAATGTCTCCAGTTCGAAAAGAACTATTCCGTATAGCGAGACTAGTAAAACAGGGAGTTAACGTGAAATTGGTTTGTTATTGTAAGCCAAAGGAGTGTCACGGAGACGTTCTATGTAATTGTATACAGTGGATGATTAAAAGCGGAAAAGTTTAATATTTTACTCTTCTATATAGAGACATAACATGCTTACAATTCAAAAAGTAATTCCTAATTACAACCTAGCGGGATTTGGTGAATCAACTCCTGGAATTCCAGAGTTTACGGGAGTAAAAGGAGACAATTTAATAGAAGTAAAGACTGGGGATGTATTCTTAATTAAGAAGTTCATATTCAAAGGAGCAAGAGTAGTTCTGAAGAATACTACAACAGAAGAAAAGTTTGATAAATACCCGTTCAGAGCACTCTTAGAAAATTTGATTTATGATGGTCATTACATTCTCCAAAAGAAGTAATTTTTAGTGTCTCTATATAGAAGGTTAAAAGAATGGTGAAAGCATCAATACAAATAATCCTAAATCCAGATGAAATTGAGTTAATCGAAATGTTACTCCAGGATTACAAAGATGAAACAGAAGAAAACATTGGAGTAGCACAAAGAAGATTTGGTTATGTTGCCCTTGGGGAAAGCGAAACAGAAAAGAAATTAGAATTAGCAAAGAATCTTTTAAGTAAAATAAACGGATTTGTTTAAAATTATGTTTCTAAGAATACTTTATACTGCATTGGGTACTTCATTCATAGTTTTTATGGTTTACCAATCTCTAAAAATTGTTTTTAATTACATAAAGAGTTGTGGTCTCAAAGAGGACGAATAGTTCTAAGCAATGACCTCTATTATATAATAACAAAGAATTAAAATGAATTTATTAGAATTAAAGAATAAAATAGTTGAATTGGAATCCCAGAAAGTAAACCTGGGAGAAGTTAAGATAATCTTCCAATGTCCGGATTGGGAATTTGGAGGTTATGATCTCTGGGAGTTAAGAAATCTAATCCTAGATGAAACTAATCTAAATCAAGGTTTATTAATTATGGAAGACTTGAGTTAAATGAATTTTAGATTAACATCTCGTCAAGTAATAGAAATTGTTTCGGCTCTTAATTTAAAAGATAAAGAATTAAGAAAGCAACAGGATCATCTATTAAAACAGTATTCTTTCCCAAGTCCTGGGTTAAAAGTACAACTTGGTATAGTCAAGTATCACCTAGAAACAATTTGGAAGTCTATAAATAGTCTTGCTTTTGAATTTCCTAGAAGTAATTTTAGAATTTACAGACAGGAAGAAATTGAAATGAAGTTCCGAGATGACCTAGAAGCCTTACTCAGAGACTACTCTGCAAGCATTGTTTCTGAATCTCCTATCGAAGTTGTACTCTCCGAAGTAAAAGTTAACGAGACAGTACTCCACAAAGAACTAAGAATTAAATTATAAAACAGGGAGTTTTGAATGCTTAAGTTTGTTTCTGATTTTCCGGCAGGTTCACGAGTAATATTTGATTTAAGTTCCGATAATGTTATCCGAAAAGTTCGCACGGGAACGGTTCAACCAAATAAAAATCTTTTAACTAAAAATAGTTACGGAGTTTTTGTTTTAGTTGATTCTAAAGACAATAAAAGAGATCTATTGTTCTTGCACGTTAATCAACTAGAGCTATTAAAAGACACAACTTTCAAAATATAAGAGAATGGAAAAGACCCTTTCTAAGTATCAAGCAAGAAATTCAGAAACTAAGGAAGTAGTACAAGGTTACGACTTCATCTTTAATAGTACCCAAAATAAATTATGGTTACTTACAGATAATGAGAAAAGTTGTGAAATCCTCTACGATAGTCTCCAAGAGTTTACGGGTTACCTAGACAAGGAAGGAAATAAAGTATATAGTAAACCAGTGAAAACACCAAATGAAAATTATGGAGCATTTGGACCTTCCAAGTATACTTTTACTTTTTTAGGTTTAAAGATTGGAGTAAGAGTAGAAAATAATTTTACAGGGTTTACCCTTGTTTTTGATCCTATTTCTATTCCTTCGTATAGAAGTGAACTGTTAACTAAAATTTTTAAGAAATTTAAATTGGAGGTTAAGGAATGAGTTGGAAAGAAATTAGGAATGAATACAATAAGCAATACTCTCTTGCTACTTACCTTTGTGACGTTTACAACAAACTTAACAATGAAGTTGTAAACTTACTCCAAGAATTTGAGACGATTGATGAGTCTGCCAGATGGGTAAACAATCTAATTTGTCTTCGTCACAGAGACATGGGGAAGGTTGAAGACTGTGTAAAGGTAATTACTAACGACAAAAAGATAAAAGAATATAGAGAGAAAAGATTCTTAAATACTATAAGCACTGCTCCTAACAGAGAATATTTAAATTGGAATAGATAAACAATGAGTTACCAAGATGTTCAAGATCAATGGAAGACTAATTACCCTCTACGAAGATACAAAATAAGTGTAATTATGTCTCTGGATCCTAAATATTCCAGTCTACTATTTCCGCTTACTTATACTCATAACGATAACTGGGCAAACGATCTAATTAAAGAAGGTTGGGAATTAATGATTCCCCCCAAGGTTTGTGCTGATCATTTAAAACATAACAAAAGAACGGAAGAGTTGGAAAAAGAAAGAATTTTAAGAGAATTTTAGGTAATTTGGGCTTAAGGAAAATACATTTAAATTGGAAAAGAACTATGAAAGAACCACGGTCATTTTCGCCTTTAATTGGCGTTTTTATTTTTGTTTTTGGAATACTAACAAGTTTTATTTTGAATCATTTTGGAATCGTTGAAGACGAAACCTCCGGACTAATAGTTGTAGGTTCTATCTTTGGAGGAATGGCTGCATTTTGGCTCGGAGTAGCAAGTCAACCAACCAACAAATATCGTTAAAATTGTAACTGCATTTTCTTGAGGGTTTAAGAAAAGGATCACAACAAATGAATTTTTACAATAAAACATTTAAGTTCGGGGATTTCATTTTAATCCAGAATTATAAGCAGAAACACAAAGATGGAAAGTATGTTTACGTAGTAGAAAAACCAGAGCTTGGTATATTCTTAAATTACTTTCCAGCAGACCAAACAATTGGATTCGACTATATTAAATGGATTAAAGACTCAATTCCTTTTGAAATTGATTTCAGTGCTAGAGATTTTATGTCTTCTCATTACGATTGGGACGATCATTTGGAACTCTTAGGATCTTGGAAGTACCGACCTAATTGGGAAGAAATCCTAGAATCTTACCGAAAAGCAAATCTTAATTTTGGACTAGAAGTTGACTTTCAAGAAAGTTGGAAGATTGAGGATGAAGAACGTTCTAAAGAATTAAAGATAAAATACAGATGAAAAAGTTTAGAGTTGGGGATCACTGGGATCAAGATAGAGTAACCAAGGCATCAACTCCGGAAGAAGCTCTAGAAAAGTTCTGCAAGCATTTTCCAAATGATCTGAGATTCCCACATAAAGTTGAAGACGTAACTAATCCAAAAGACTTAGCAAAATCTTTAATTAAGGATTACGAAGGGCAAGTAAAGTATTATGAGGAAGAACAGAAAAATCCTTATGACATGGAGTGGAGGCACGAAGCAGAAAACAGAAAAGAAATATGTATCAGATTTATTAAACACTTACAATTATTTCTAAAATGAGATACAGAATTAAAAATTCAAACGATGATAGAGTGGACGATATAATTTATTCAGACGATCCGGAAACAGCGGTAGAAGCGTATTTTGCTTCGCAAACTAACCTTGGTATTAAAGAAGGATTATTCGCTATAGAGGTTCCTTCTCTGCAGGACTTAACAAAGTCTATTATTGACGATTGGAAAGAAGAAGTGGAATATTATGGAAGTCGTTGCGAATATCCTTATTCCGCCGAGTTACAACAAGATTCCTGGAATAAGAAGGAGATGTGTTTGAAGTTTGTAAAAACTTTAGAGTTACTTTTAAAATGAATATATTTGTCTTTAATGAAGATCCGACAATTTGTGCTCAACAACACTGTGATTCTCACGTTGTTAAAATGATTTTAGAGACTGCTCAAATATTATCCAGTGTTCATTGGGTGACTGGGGGACAAGCCCCTTATAAGCTTACTCATAAAAATCATCCCTGTGCCGTTTGGGCTCGAACATGCAAGGAGAATTATAACTGGTTATTATCCTTAGGATACGAGTTGTGCAAAGAATACAGCTTTCGGTATGGAAAGGTTCATAAAAGTCAACTTGTTCTCGATACTTTGAAGGACTTAGTTCCAAACATCCCAACCTTGGGAAGTAGAACAGAATTTGTGTCGGCAGTATCGGGGAATTGTAAATTACCCTCTGTTATGGATACCTACAAGAAGTATTTTAACACTGAGAAAAGACATCTTGCAAAATGGACACGGAGAGAAATACCATGTTGGTATAATTAAATATACAATAGGAATTACTTAAAGTGACAGAAACTAAAAACAAGAACAAGGGAGCATTCCCGAACCATATAAGTTCTTACTATCAAGGTTTGACTAAGTTAGAGTTTGTTAAGATGGAATTAATGAAGTCCCTAATCCAAATTAGAAAGAATGAAGTTAATTCTTCAGATGTAAACAACTTGGATTACATGGCAACTCAATTAGCTGAAAAGATATTAAACCCAGAAGAATAAAAATCGGTATAGTTTTAGTAATTATTAACAACTAATATAAGGAATAAAGAAATGACGAAAATAAGAAAAGTGGTGACCTATAGTTTTGTAGATCTCACTGAATACAACGACCCCGATAATATTATAGTTATCACGGATTGGGAAAAAGACGATGGGTGGGTTTTAGTAAGCAACATAGGCAATTCAACAAGTTTAGAAAGAACTATAACCTACGAACCTGATCCGATTGTTTAATGAGAATAATTTTGAGGTAGTAGTGATTAAGCAATACATGAATCCATTTCCGACTTTAAAAGAAGTTGAAGAATCAGAAGATTCAAAGAAGGTTCTTTTTAAGATTCTGGAAAATACTTTGGAATTAGGTATTTCTAAGTATGAAAGAATTTACGAAAAAGAACCTGATTTTATTGAATTAAATGAAGATGTCTGGGATCAAGTCCCAGACAAGTCTTCTTGTTTATGTTGTTATACTCGTTACTACTTTAATAACATAGAACTAAGACCTAGTTCTGATGTTCCTTGGAATTTTATTTACTTTAAATATTAAAATGAGTTACGAACCAACCTTAGTGATATTGAAATCAAGTTTTGATAAACATAAAGAACTTCTTCTGGATGGAACTTGGCAATATGAAATAAAAGAAGACGAGGACCGAGGAGAAGAGGGATTAACTGTTATGGAATACTTGCAGTCAATTATTAAGTTAAAACAAGACAAGCCTGTAAAGATAGCTGGAATTGAATTATACTTAGTTAATCCAACTTTTACTTCTTTCAATATGCAAGTAAGAAAGAAGTTAACAGAACTGGACGTGGAATACACAACAAGTTATTGACCAAATTTTATTCGAAAACAGCTAGTACATAAAACACTAAAATTTATGTTAAGAAAATTGGTGGATTTAATACCAGAAGAATACGTTGATTGGGAAGAATTCATAGGAATTAGAATACTAACTCTAATACTTATAATAACTTGAACGTTCTTTTCTTTAATTACAATTTTGTCTTATTCATATCCCCAATTACACTAATGCAACCTCAACAAAAAGACTTTGGAAATTCGTTAATTTCTGATTTTATGAAGGGTTTTAAGTCTAGTCACAAAGCCGACGATTATTCAGGTAGCTTAGATAAGTTGGTTCTAGTAATGAAAAAGATGGAACTAAATTTTATTAAATCTGATTGTGAACCTATCCGAGAGTTGTTTAAAGACTTAGATTGGGAAACTATTTTCATTTCAATTACGAAGTTTCTGAATGAGTTTTCCGCAGAAAGACGAGAAAGTGGATTTTATGAGGTTTTTATATTTGGAGAAAGATCTGTAGCGGAGTACCTAAGAGATGAAAATAATGGAATTCACGGGGATCGTTGGAAAATAATTGGGAGTCAGAATTTAGTTCGGACAGGGCATTTTGACAGAACTGGAACCAAGGAATTATTTACTAAATCTAAAACTAAGAAGTAAAAAATGAAAAATAAAGAAAGAGCCTTATTAGTTTCAGAGAAAGCTCACGCAGGTCAATCCTACGATATTTATCCATATATGTATCACATTCTTCAGGTCGTTAAGATTGCAGAAGAACTTGGATATGATGAAACTGTAATTATTTCTGCAGTTCTTCATGACATTCTAGAAGATGCTTCTTTGTCTTATGAAGATATTAAGAAGGAATTTGGATTCGAAGTAGCGGAAGTTGTGTTCGCTGTTACAGACGAACTCGGGAGGAACCGAAAGGAACGTAAGAGTAAGACCTACCCCAAAATACGAGAAAACTGGAGAGCGGTAGTAGTGAAGATTTGTGACCGTATTGCTAACCTTGAGCATTCAAAGCAATATAACGAAGATCTGTTTTCTATGTACGTAATAGAATCCAAGGAATTTGAAAAGAGTCTTTACTTTCAAAATCCTGAAACAGAGAAAGCCTGGCAACGATTATTTAAAATAATTCCGTCCTCTAATTAAACTTCCGGAACAAAATGACAAGATATGAACGCGGATTGAGCCGTAGATACAAAAAGATTGCGAAAGCAAAGCAAGACTTGGAAGATTTCCAAAACAACTACAAGGACAAAAACCGGAAGTACCAAGACGGAGAAACAGTAAGGATAACCAATAAGTTCAACAGGGCTTCCTTTCTCGCAAAGATCTGGCTTGATTCAGTTACTTACGAGGGAAAGTTTCTTTACTACGTTCACAAGCTTAAAGAAGACGGGGAACCAGAACATTTTAGAGAATCAGAACCTTGGGTATACAATTTTGAAAAGATTTAATTTACAATAAGGAAATAATAATGATAGTAGATTCATTCGGTAACCCTTTAACTAAGCCTGTTGAAGAAATTCCAGAAAGTAAAATACCAAGAGGTATAGAAATTCCAAACAGAGTTGAAGACATTTACCCTCTGACAATTATTCGATTGCATACCAATGATAAGAAGAATATTTTGATTCTGAACTTACCCGAGGATTCGGGACTTATTTGTGAAGTAAACCCAGATTGCCCAGAAGAATCCATAAAACTGGAATTTCCGGAAGATATATTTTGGGGATTAGGTAGGACAATTGACTCGGCATTCCTCAATTACCTTGAAAATATAAATATTTACTTAGTTGCACGTTCTTGATATTATGAAACTACCTAATTTAAAATTTGAATTACCAAAAGATTACTTTGAATTACTCGACAAAACCAACCCAGATGATATAGAAGACGAGAAGGTTTACGATGTTTATACTCTGGACAAAGACTTAAAACTCTGGTATTGTAAAGGCGAAATAAGAAAATTCAAGATATTCAAATCCGACACAAGTTGGAGATACCAAAAATATGTTCTAAACATATATCCCGAACCAGAACCTCAATGGTTTACTCTTAACTTGGAATTAGCGGAGAAAGTTAGTTTGGAATTAAGATATATTTGGAGAAAGCAACTTGAGGATGAAGTAAGGAGAATTAAAGAAACTCCAGACGAAGTAAAAAGAATTTGTAAGAACTTCTTTATTGAGAATTCTAAGATAATAAAAGAAGTATTTATTATGTCTGAATCTGGTTCAGGTATTAGTTACGGAGTTGTCCTTAAGAGAGATTGCAATAAAAATCGGGGGAAGATACACCAGCTTTTTGATAGGGTTAGTTGGGAAGCACGAGGAGGAGTTTATTTGCAGTTTATTCCTACTAAATTAAGAAGTAAAATTGAAGCTCAAGAATTAATTGAATTAAGATGAATATACCTCAAAGTAAAATAACTGAATGGTGGAGCTTGCTTCAACCAGAATTAAGGGAAGAACTCCGCTTAGAGGCTGGGTTCTCCAAGAAGCTAGTAGAGTTTGTAGATTTGGTTCAAATAGCATCCGAGAATTCCTGGAACAAAGTAAGAGAGGAAATAAGATACTATTCTGTAAATGATTCAAGAGAAGATAACCGAGGTTATGAACATTGCTTCTCTTTCTACTCTGATAAGAAACTTTCTCAAGAAGCCCAATGTTGGTTAAAGGTTCTAATTACAGACAATACTGATACTCTTCGTTCTGATTACTTAAATAACGAAGGATTTTTTATAGTTGAACAAAGGGTTTGGGTAGACCCCTCAACAGGGAAAGAGCACAGAGACGCTTCATGTAGATTGATTAAAGAAAAGATTGGAGACCTTGAGGGAGAAAGAGAAGAAGTGTTACGAGAGTTCGAAACAAAATTATCGAACTACAAGTACATTTTGGCGACGCAAGAACAAAGAATAAGTTGCATTCAAAATATGAATGAGTTTCTGGATACTTGGAAATTAAGAAATCAACCAGAGGACTTAAAATGAACTCTCCTAGACTTGAAATACCAATGCTTACAATAAATGGGATTGATATTCCTATTTGGTGGTACAAAGATACTGTCATTAGATATACTTACATTCATGAGAAAAGCAAAGAAGGAATTGAATTAAGAAACCAAGTACGTGACCAGGAAGGTAGTTATTGGGAAGTAATTCGGAGAAGTTATGAAGAACAACTTACTTACGAAGAGTGTGGAAAGAGATTGGATCAACACTCTAATATTTTATTTTGTCAAAATCAATCCTTATCCCAAGAAGAACTAAGTGACTACGAGAAAATGTTTATCGTAATTCCTACTAGCCCTTTGGTTCAGTATTGCTTAAATAAGATTGTTGAAGATCTTAATTCAATTTTAAAAGTTGTTAATACTGGAAATAAGTTACTTGGGTCAGACTACATTGACAAACTTTGGCATCAGTACAGATTAAGAGTAAGTAGATTAAACTTGGAATATACTCAGGATGGGGAAGTAAGGATTCCTAAAAATTACCAAGTTAATTCTGCAGATGAATACTTTCGAAGATATTACAACGCGGAATTAAAAAGAAGAAAACATAATAATTTACCCTTGGAAAATAAATAATGAAAACAAAGATACAGACTACTTCAACAGAAAGCAAGGGGTACTACAGAGAAGGCGACATTGGTTATGTTGTTAAAGATTACCCAACAGACTTGGGTTACTTGGTTTATGTTAACAATTCTGAGTATAAAGTAGTTCCTCATTACAGTGTTAGAGTAATTAGTAACTTTCAGTATTATTGGTTAAAGACCTTTGCATCTATTTCTAGGAGAATTAAATGACTATTTACACTTTATACCGAAACAGAACAGAATACGAAAGCGTCAGAGACGGAGTAACAACGTCAACGGTGATCCAAGATATCGGGGTTGATATTGTAGGAGGTTATCTAGAAGTATTTGAAACAAACGAAGGTCAGCCAACAGGTCGAAGTTTTAGAGCAAAAGTAGAAGCAACTGCAAAAAGGATTCCAGGACTGGAAGATGGATATGAAGTTGTTTACTTCAAGGTTGATAGGTCAAGCATTATACACCCGCTTCCTCCTCCTACTGGAGATTTAGTTTGGGGAGCGATAGAATACAGAAAAGATCTCTGATTACAAATATCTTTTTATAATTACTAGTAATTATATTCCACAACTAATTATTACTTTAAACAAAACGTTCTCTTAAGTATGGAAAAAGATAATACAATAACGCAATTCGAAAAAGACTCTGGTAACAAGATCATAAGAGATTTTATTGGTCTTGATGTAAGAAATAACAACCTTGATTATACTTGTAATTTTGACAATTTGGCAATGGTTATTGACAAGATAGGGAGGATTCTTGATTGGAGAGAACACAAGAGAGCCGTTGAGTCTTTTGGTACCGTAGACAAAATTCTCATTTTTAAAGAAATTGTTAGTATTCTTCAAAAGTATTCCAACGAAAGAAGACCTGAAGGGATTTATGAAGTCTGGGATGAGGAAGGTAACAGGTCAGTTGCTCAATATTTCCATTCAGGTAGCGATAATGTTTATGAAGACTATTGGGTTGTTTTTTCTAATACTAATATAAAAACTTCACACTTTAATAAAATAGGAAAAGAAGAATTATTTTCTAAGATTGAAAGACTTGAGAAACGAGGAAAGTAAAATGTTAAGCTTAATTTTAATAGTTGTTTCTCTTACTTTAATAGTTTTTGTATCAAGGAATATTTTCCAAAAGAAAAGGAAAGTTGAATTTATTAGTTCTGTTGATCCAACCGAATTAAAAAGAGCTAACGCAATTATTGATGCTTATGATTCTGGAAATTCTGATGACCTGAATAGGATTTTACTTTCAGAGAAAACCCGCAGTCCATTACTTAAAACATTTGCAGAATGGTCAGAACAGAGTTACCCTAGCAATGTTAAAGAACCCACTTCAAAAGGTCTTACGGGACTCTTGAGTTACCGAGAACAAAGTAAAGAAGTTACTGCTTCAGAGTTAACTCAAATTGCTAAGACTCAGCAAAGAAAAAACTCAGAGAAAGAACTAAACAGATTTAAACACCTTATGCTCGAAGCTGCTCAGAAAGGTTCTACTAAGTTCATTTGGGTACGAATTGGACTATGAGTTTTGGAACGAAGTAGAAGCTCTTGTTACTCAATTAAATAAACAAAATAATCTATTTCAACAAGTAATTGAACAAAAGGTCGAGGGATTCGAGAAGAGACTCGACAAGAAAGATTTTCCAATAACAATGGAAAAGGATATTCTAAGAACAGTTCAAACTTCAATTGCGGAATCAATTCAGAAGGTACTTACCAGCGGCTACAGTAGTCCTTTACACAAGTTGGTAGAAGTTGTAATAGAAGAACATAGAACGGAGTTAAGAGCAATCATTTCTGAGGCTTTTTCTTCAGTGATAAAACTTGATGAGTTCAAGCAATCAATTGTAAATGCTTTTAGTCACAAGGTTGCCCGTTCTATTATTTCAAATAGTGATGGGTTATTTGAAAAAGTATCAAACGAATTGAAACAAGACTCTGTATTTCGTTCAAAAATCACAATAGCTGTTTCTAATGTGGTTGAAGAGTGTTTAAGGGAAAGAAAATGAGAAACGAAGATTTAGAAGTTAAAAAGAAAATATTTCTGGGTAAGGTGTTACCTGAAATAGACTACCAAGTAATTAGGGCAGATAAGAATGAGACGTTTTTCTTAGCAGTGAATCCAATTACTTTTAGGAATTACCTGCGAAACTCAGAGTACGCTGATTTCTCTTCTGCTTCAAGAATAAAATTCAGAGGAATAAAAGTTATTCGTTCTCTCGACATAGAAGAAGATTCTTTTTTACTAACTAGGATTGGGTAAAGAAATGACTAAAAGACAATTATTAGACAAAGTTTGGGACTTAATAGACGATACAAAGAACGAAGAAGTACTAGAATGGAATTCTGTTGAAGGTTGGATTGAATTTTGTGAAGAGCTTAAAAAAGACGTAGAACAACGAGAACACAACTTAAAAGTATTTAATGAAATCCGAGGAAAACAAAATG
>CAYMIJ010000019.1:0-42870 GCA_964390465.1 uncultured Flavobacteriaceae bacterium
GACCAGGGCGCCGGGCCGCAGGCCGCTCGCCGCGGGCCGCCCGCCGGTGGTGTAGCTCATCAGGTTGCGCGGCTTGCCGGCGCTCTCGATGATGGTCTGCGGGGCGCTGTTATTGGTGACAAGGTCGAGGTGGCTATCCTCGGCACGCACCAGCCCAACATTCGAGGTGATGAGCACCTTGTTATTGGCGGGCCACGCCGGGTTGCAGTTGGTGCAGGTCATGGTGCGGCGGATGGTCAACTCGTCCACCGTGTCGGCGTAGAGCGCCCGGCCGCCACCCGAACCAGCAAATACAAACCAGTCCTCGATCGACGCCTTGTGAACGCCGTCCAGTCGGATCGCCGAACTCCCGGAGGTCGGCGGGACCATGCTGCTGACGTTGCGGATCGTTACGAACTGCGCCTTCTCCGTCGTCTCTCCAAAGCCGCGCCACACGATGATCTGCTCCCCAAGACCACCGGAGCCCTCGTCGAAGCGACAGTTCTCGATGATGATGCTCTGCGCCCCGAAGTGGTGCGTCTCGGCGCCGCTGGCGGGCCTGATGGCCACAAAGGAGGCGTAGGGGTACTCGCCGCCGTCCGTGGGGCTCATCGTCACGCCGTCGACGATGAAGAAGTCGCGCACCCAGCCGTCGCGCATCACGCCGGCCGTCCAGTCGGCCAGGCGGATGAGGCCCTGGTTCGAGCCGGCGTCGCCGCCGAACTGGTCGCGGGTCGAGCGGAGCTCCGCGGTGACGAAGATGCCGTTCTCGGGCTGCAGGGCGAAGGACCCGACCGGGCGGTCGAGCTTTAGGCCGTTGTACTGGTTGTCCTCGGAGATGATCCCACTAGGGTTGCGGATGAGCGCCGAGATGGGGTTCATTCCCGTGCTCGGATGCGCGGTGTCGAGAGAGCCGTACCAGCGGATGTCCTGAACCTTGAGGACCTGCTGCACCGTCAGTGCCGTATAGGGGGCATTCGGCTGTGCCTGTACGAGGATAGCGCCAGGACCTACGAGACCAAGCATGGTCGGAGGGCCGATGCCGCCGGGCTGACAATTGACGGTGACAGCCGACTGCCAGAGCCACACGACCAGTGCGCCATTCTGATCTCGTGACGGTACCACCACGAAACCGCCCCCCGCAGTGCAG
Source organism: uncultured Flavobacteriaceae bacterium (assembly GCA_964390465.1). Classification (GTDB taxonomy): domain Bacteria; phylum Pseudomonadota; class Alphaproteobacteria; order Micropepsales; family Micropepsaceae; genus JADZAI01. Next base: position 1,130 of record CAYMIJ010000019.1, read on the forward strand.
GCAGCATTGAATGCCGACTGCACCGCCGGTGCAATGTCCGATCCTGCTACTGCGCCGTAGTCCCTGATGTCAAAGTACGGTCGAAGCCTAACCGTCGTCGGCATGTCGCCGAGAACATCGGCACGAAAGAGTGGATTCCCACTGCCGGAGGTAGGCCCGCGGAAAGCAAAATTCTGCGCGACGGTGCCGGTGAGCTTACCAACATTGAGCGTCGTCAGCCACGAGGGATTGCTGTAACCCCCATTGGTGTAAACACCATTCGTGACAGTGTTCGCGTTGCCTAGGATATCGGCAAGAACGGGGGCGGTAAACTGCTTGTTACCAGCGATGACCTGATCATTGATCAGGTCAGCATAACCCCCGTTGACGAAGGACTGCGAAATAGTCTGTGGTGACCACGCCGAAGCTGACCACGCAAGCACCTGATTGGTTGTTGGTGCCGTCGAGGAAATGTTCCTCCCTTGCAGCTGCGTCGCGTTACCATCACCTCCGCCACCACCAGAACCAAGAACAAGATCCGTCCCATCTGCCTTACGGACGGTGGCGTTGCAGGATGTATTCAACCAGATGCCGCATTTTCCTGCGGCGAAGGTCGGTCCCGCAATAGGGGCCATCTGGATCTGGTCTGCCTTGAGAGGCGCACCAGGAGTCTGCGCATGAGTGGGAGCAGACCAGAAAAGGATGAGGACGGCGAGGCTGCTACGGAAGCGCATCGACTCTCCAGTAGACCCTTCCGATGAAGTCGGCGGTTGTGAGCTGGATGGTGAGACCAGCCATGGTGAGCGTGCCACTCTTGGGGGCGGCCGGTGCCGTACCTCCTCCGACGCCAGTTGCGCCGGTAATAAGCACGGTGTAATTGGCAGTGGGCATCGGACTCGCGAACGTGACCGGAAGCTCTATCGTGCTGCCGTCGAAGTCCACGTATCCGTTGCGGAAGGCGGGGACACCATAGGCGACGATGGCAGTTGGAGAGAGCGTGTCAACGGGATCATCGAAGGTTCCCTGTGTGCGGATGATGTTCACCAGTCCGATGCTGGTGATGTTCTCCCGCATACCCTCGGGATCCGTCAACGAGATGATCGCCGGATAACCGAAGGCGGCCCACAGCAACGTGTCGACCTGTGCCATTTCCAGATCGATTAGTCCGTTGGGACCGTCCACCACCGTCCCGAGCCGTCCGAGCCGTCCGTTGCCGATACGCAGCATGGCTACGCAACCGGCAACGTTCTTCGCAGCGCCCCATGTCGCGCCGGTCTTGACTTTCAGTCGGATTCGGCAGTTGCTGCCAGCGACGAGAGAAACGCTGAAGGACGGCGGGGAGAAAGGCGCAACCGAACCATCCGGCCAGACCCCAATGACTTCATCGTGGATCGGTGCGCTCACGATGTAATGGTAGACTTTGAGGCGAGCTATGGTAGAATCGGGGGATGGGTACGATCGAGGTCGTTTCTGCTGTCATCACCCGCATGAACTCTCGGGGACAGAACGAGATCCTGCTTGCCAAGCGCAAGCCAGAGCAGGACTATGGGGGACTGTGGGAGTGTCCTGGCGGAAAGGTGGAGCCTAATGAGGGACTTCGTGGCGCTCTCATTCGAGAGTGCCAGGAGGAACTCGGCGTGACGGTGAGGGTCGACGAGGCGTTGGCACATCTCACCTGCACCTCGCACAAGGGACTCAAGTTCCGAATCTACTACTTCTCCTGCTTCACCGACGGTACACCGCAGGCGCTCGCCTCCGAAAAGATCGAGTGGTTCGACAAGGAGGGCTTCGAGGCGCTCATTTCCGGCAAGCGCCTCATCCTCAGCGGACGGCTGCTCTCAACTTGGTTGAAGGAGTATCTGTGGCCATAGAACAGAAGAAGGGCTGTCCGAGGCATGGTCGAGACATTCCGGTCGATCTCGGGCCGCGCATCCGATGTGACTGCATCGAGATGCTCATGGCAGCGCTCGCACCACTGCGCAGAGGAAAGTGGGTATCCTCCGGCTTGCCGCAGGACTTGCATGCTCTCCATGGCGATCGTATTCAGGATCGCGCCGAGCAGGCAATCACCGAGGCGGTGCGCCTTGCCTACGAGCTGGGTCTGCGTGGAGGGATCAAGCCGGAGATGGTGCAGACCTGCACGGAATGCAGCGCACCTTTCTTTACGGAGATCGGTAGGCCAGGGGTATGTACACCCTGCTACATGCGATCAGTAGGCGCGTAGCACGAACTCGTCGCTGCGCGACAGGCGCAGCGGGAAGTAGTGGTCGCCGGGGTAGAAGATCAGCGCGTCGGCCTCGCTCTGATTCTGCACCTTGATGATGATCTCCTGCCCGTTGTTGCGGGCGTCGATCTCGGCTCCGATGAGGCACACGCCAGGGATTCCCGGCTTGATCGGGTAGAGCACTCGTGCCACCACGTTCGGGGGCAGCTCGAGTGTGATGCCGGTCGCCAGCCAGGCGCTGTTGCCACCCTGCACCGTGCGCGTCCTGCCGTCGCGCGGAGCGAACGGCAGCAGCCAGTCGCCGGAAACCTCGTGAGCGTGAGGATCAGGGTAGACCCCCTTCCTCAGCTCGCGCAGCGGCTTGAAGCGGACGATTGGCTCGTTCGAGACGGGAGTTGTGAGATTGACGATCGGATCGGGCATGCGGATCAAGGTAGTCTATCTCGTCGCAAAAGGAAAGGCCGGCGGGGGAACGGTTCCCGCCGGCCTCTCGATCGTCGCCTGGGGAGGCTACGCTTCGTTGCGCTGGAGCCGCTCGGGGCGGCCGTACTGGCCGTTCTCCCGCATGCGGTAGCCCCAGTAGTACTCGTCCTTGAAGAACACGTTGGCGTCGCGCGGATCCATCAGGGAGACGTACTCGGGGGCGGCGAAGCGGCCGTAGACGAGGCCGGTCGGCCCGTCGACGGCGTCCTGCAGGTACCAGGTGCTGTCGTTGATGGGCTGCCCGTCCTGCAGGACGTCGCAGACGATGGTGCGCCGGACGTACTTCAGGATGGTCGCCATCGGGTTGTCGGCCATCGCGCTGCCGACCGCTCCGCCCTGCTGGCCCGGAGCGGCGTTGGCGCCGCCGGCGGCGAAGACGATCGCCTTCATGAGCGTGGCGACCGCGGCGTCGTGGGTCAGCGAGATCGGGATGAGCAGCTCGTTGAGCTGGACGTTCGCCATCAGGCCGTCGCTCGCGCGGATGGACGCGCCCTGCTGCACGGAGTTGGCGAGGTTGACCTCGGTGAGCGGGTTGCTGGTGTTGAGGTTGCTGTAGGTGTCGGTGCCCATGCCCTCGGGGGAGCACTTCTTGCCGGTGGCGAAGAAGTACTCGCCGATGTTGCGGTAGTCGAGGGCGGTCTTGCCGTTGCGCAGCATGTCGGCGAGGAAGTTGTCGATGAACTTCGCCGCGGTGCGCCGCAGGTCGCGGGGCACGTTGCGCAGGACGCCGAGCACGTCGGCCTCGAACTCGGTGCGCTTCACCTTGACGGTGTCGACGATCGGGTCACCGGCCTCGAGGATGATGGCGTGCTGCGAGAGCGGACGCGGGGTGCGCCCCTCGGCCGGGAGCCGCTGCGCCTTGCTCTGCGGCGGCCGGAACGAGAACACGTACTGCTTGGGGATGGTGCCGGCCGGCAGCCCCATGTCGGCGGGGGTGCGGATCTGGGCGATCTGGTCGCCGAAGATCGCCTGCGGGCGCTCGTCCAGCTCGCCGAAGGCCGTCTCCACGTAGGAGTTGAAGGCCATGATCTGCGCCTGGGGCGTCAGGGTGCTGATCTGCTGGATGTTCAGGGTCGGGGGCATCGTCGCGCTCCTTTCGGGTGGTTGCCCCGGTTATCCGAGGTCTGCCTGGACGAGGATGCGGCAGGGACGTCCCGACTCGGCATCGCTCGGATTGTAGTACTTCAGGACGCCCACCTTCGGCCCGTCGCCGCTGTTGTTGCCGACGGTCTCCTTGTCGGAGGCGTAGACCGACTTCCCGACGTCGGCCTGCGAGCAGGGGTGAGTGGCGTCGTTCTTGACGTCGATGAGGTAGCCGCTCTCGCAGTCGACGGAGAGATCGCCGTTGGCGCCTGCGGCGTTGTCGACGTTCGCCAGCGTCACGCCGGCGCACTTCCCGGTGGCGGCGTTGGCTGCTGCCGGCCGAGCGCCGTAGCCGGCGACGATGACGTGCAGCTCGCCCATGCCGACGGCGACGCCGCTGCCGAGCTTCGAGGTCATCCGGCGGGGGAGGCCGTCGATGCCCTTCGGGGTGCGACCTGCGTAGATGTCTGCCTGCGTTGCCATGTTGGTCTCCTCGTCCTGTCCTGGGTTGGGCTACTTCGCCGCGGCGGCCCGCTCCTGGACGAGCCTGCTGTTGATCTCGTTGATGCACCGCTGCTGCTTCTCGAAGTCCATGCGCGAGGCATAGATGTCCCGCGCCTGGGCGAGGAACATCCGCTCGCTGCCGGGACCGGTCACGGCCTGCCGCAGCGTGGCGATGCCGGGGACCACCTCGAGGAGGTCGTCGACGCTCGACCGCTCCTGCGTCGAGGCCGCGGCCGGCGTGGTGGAGGTCGAGCTGGCGGGGGAGGCCGGCGCGGCGGGGGTCTCGACCGTCTGGAGCGGCGCGACGCGCTCGATGGTGACGATCGGACCACCCTTCTCCACCTCGGCGCGGTACTTGCCGATGCGGACGAGCGACCACTTCTCCTCCTTGGCCCGCTTCGCCGTGGCGGGGGTCATCAGCCGCTCGGTGAGCAGCTTGTCGACCTCGGTGACGCGCTCGGCCTCCTGCGCATCGTCCTTGATCCGGCGCTGCTCGGTGGCGAGGACGGTGAGGCGCTCGTTCATGCCCTCGTAGGCGTCGAAGTGGCCGATGAAGGCCTCGATGTCGCCGATGGACCGCTCGAGCTTGAGCGACGCGCGGGCGGTGTCCTCGAAGGTCGCCATGTCGTACTTCTGCGTCTCGGCGGCGACCTCGGCGAACTTGGCGCGCAGCTCGGTGGTGCCGATGCTCTCGGCCACGGTGCGGACCGCGGTGAGCGGAGCGTAGCGCATCTCCTCGCCGTCGCCGTCGCTCTCGCGAAGGTACCGCGCGCACTCCATGGCGCGCGTCATGCAGTTCTCGGCGCAGCCCTTGTGGAAGTTGAGGAGCCCCTCGTCCTTGGTGGCGCTCATGGCGCTCATGTGCCCGGCTGCTCCGTTCATGTAGGAGCCGATCAGGCCGCGGCAGGTCCAGCGGTGCTCGGGGGTCATCTTCATGGACATTGGCATCCTCTCGTGCGTTGCCGGGGAGGGTAGGTCATCCGGCAGGGGTGGAATCACGCGCTCCTTCTTTTTGGCATCGTAGGCATCGATGATCGCCTGCTCCTTCTGAAGATGGGCTTCAGCGGCCTCCTTCAGCTTGCCAGGAGCGTGGAGACCTCCGCGCGCACCATGGAGAGCGCCGAGCGCGGCGGCTACCCCCTTGCGCGAGACGTGCAGCTTGCCGTCGACGTTGGTGTGGTGAGGTAGCTTGTAGTCGCTCGCGGACTCACCGTCGCCCAGGACGATGGCGAACATCTGCGAATACTTCTTCTTGTCGACCTTGTCGAAGCCCTTGATCGAGCCGCCGCACTGCTTCGCCCACTCCTCGCGCTCCGCGTCGGCGTCCCAGCTGTCGCCTTCGTCCATGGGGAAGGGCGCGTGCTTCACCGCCTTTCCAGCGTCGTCGATGGAGCGATCTTCTTCCTCGTCGTCGCTGCCATCCCCATGATCGCCGGGTTCTCGGTTGTTCGGATCCTGCTCGTCGGGATCCTCTTCCCCTTCATTGGGATCGTACTGCTTCTTCTTCTTGTCCTGCTTCTTGGGCTTGTCCTTCTTCGCAGCGCGCTCTTCAGTGTCGTCGATGTCCTCGATGGACGGCGTCGAGATCTGCACACCCTCCTCGATGGTGCGAACGGCGAGCGCCTCCTGGTTGGAGCCGATGGTGACGATGCTCAGCTCGACCATGTCCCACTCGAGGACGACCGGCACCTGTGCTTCGGGCGACACACCCCACCGACGCGCGGTCAGTTCGTCCGGCGGCGTCATCATCTCGATGCGCAGAGGCTTGAAGCCCATCGAGCACATGCGGATGAAGTCGCGCTTGACCTTCCCCATCAGAGCGCGAGCGTAGTCGTCCTCGACATCGAACTCGACGAGGGCGAAGCTCTCGTACTCGCCGATGTTCAGCTCGGCGACACGACCGATGACGTGCTGAAACTCGGGGGTGTGAGGATCGATCTCCGGCTTCGGCCGGCTTTTGTGCATCCACAGAACGAGGGGGTTGCTGCTGAACCGCTCGAACCGGCCACCGCTCGGAATGATGACGGTGCCGTGCTCGTCCTTGCGAGGAGTGACGAAGCGGAACCAGTGCTGGTTCTCCCCCGCCTCCCGTCGATCTCCGTCGCGCTTGATGACCAGTGACATGCGCTGCAGGGTAGACCCTAGAGGAGTGGTCGAACGGCCCAACCCCAATCGCTGCGGACTCGAATCAGACCACGACAGGCGCTCTGCACGTTGCCCTCGATGGTCGCGAGCTTGTCGTCCTTGAGCGGTCCGACGTAGAGCCCGACGTGCCCATGAAAGTCCTGGCGCAGGATGCCGAGGATGTCTCCAGGCTGCAGGTCGGCGTTGATGTTGATCACTCGCCCGTTCTTCTCAGCCCAGGATCGGATCTTGTAGGCGCTCGCCATGCGAGGAAGCGGCGACGGCGTCATGGCAGCGTACCAATCGCTGACCGCCGAAGCACACCACGCCGAACCCGGCGGAACACCCGCCTTCTTCAGCATGATGTCGATCTCGAGGCCGCTGTTGGAACCGGGCGGCTGCTCCACCACGCCGATACAACGCAGCGCTGCCAGGATGACCGGCCGCAGCTCCGGTCGGCAAGCATGCGGATCGCAGGACCAACCGGGAGCCGTGTAGGGCATTACTTGACGTCCTTCGGTGCACGCAGCCGGAAGCCCGCCTGGCTGAAGATGAACTCCAGGTCGTCGGCCTTGAGTTCCGGTGCACCAGCTCCGCGCAGCGCGGCGGCGATGCCCGGACCCTTCTCGCTTCCCATGATGGCGTGGCTCACGTTGGCCAGGGCGGTGGCCTTGCTGGAGATGGCGCCGGCTTGTGCGGTCTCCATTGCTGCCTTGTCCTCGGGCATGATGGCGTTGAAGTAGGTGAACGGTGCAAGGTCGAAGCTGCCGGCGTTGAAGTAGGCAATCCAGCGGGTAATGTCTCCACGAATCGTGCCGGTTGTCGGCAGCCAGAACCGCTTCTCCTTGCCGTTGGCATCCAGCTCCATGACGAGCTGCGCGTCACCGAAATCCCCAGCATCCTCCTCGCGCTTCTGCCACAGGACGCCAGCGTGAATGGCGGCCTGCGCATAACCACCCGTCTGGCCCACCGTGGTCATGTTCTGACCGAGGAGCACGATGAGGATGCGCTTGAGAAGGCGGGCTTCCGTCAGCTCGAAGATGTTGGCGCCGGAGGGATCGATCTGCAGATTCTCGACGTCGACCTTCTTGCCGTTGCTGTCGACCGGGCAGGAGATGACGCCGCCGTGGCCGGCGCTGCGGAGGATCTGAATCTTCTGGTTGACCTCGCTCGCCTTCCACGAGGCCGGATGGATCAGCTTCTTGATGCCCTGACCATACTGCTCCATCAGAGCCATGTTGTCGCGCAGGGTGTAAGTGTCTCCGAGGAACGTCTCGGCGAGCACGCGCACGAGGCCATTCAACCACGGCGACAGTTCGCCCTTCTGAAAGTGGATCCAGCGACCGTCTCCCTTGTTGACGACTGCCGGGCCGTTCCTCGTCATGGCAAACATCACCATTCCGTCAGGCGACGTCGCACCGAGATCGGGCCTGTAGCTGACATACTGCTGCGAAGGATGCCACGGCTTGATGCGCGGCAGCCACCAGCGATCTCGCCCGTCGGTGCGCTCCTCCCACTCCATGACGGAATCGGAGAAGCCCATGAAGTTGTTGTGCAGCCACCAGTCGTCGAGGATGGAGGGCTTCAGGATCTCCGGCCGCACTTCCTTCCAGAAGTCGGCGAAGCGCACGGCCTCTGGTGGGGACTGCCCGCCGCGCACGCCGCGACCGCCTGGAAGGACCGTCAGCGGCAGGGTGGTTTTGAACTCGCGTCGAGTGTTGATGCCGTGTCTCATGATCGGGTTCGTCTTGATGTCATCGACGAGCCGACCAGACTGCGCGAAGCTACCTGCGGTGTGCGCTCGCATCGCGAGCATGAGGGTGTTGACGTCCCAGCCGAAGATGGTGCCGACGCCGGGCAGTCCCTGCACCGGCCACTGCTCGATCGCATCATCGATCTCGCGGTCGCCTGGGATGTGGATGCCTTGAGTCTTGCCGGCGGGATTGACGGGCTGCAGCGTGCGTGCAGGCCGAGGAGGGCGCTCGTCCTCGTTCAGTGCACGCTCCTCCAGCGGCTCCGCAGGGGAGTTCTTCTGGCCGAAGAAGCGCGAGACCTGACGGGACCACCAGCCTTGCGTCTGGCCGTCAAACGTCTCTGGAATTTGGGGAGGAGTGGGGGCCACCGTCCGGGACGGTAGCAACTAGGATCAGACCAGCGTGGGGGAGAAGTCGTCCTCACTGCCGACGCCGAAGCACAGCGGGCACATGAGAGGGTTGAGGCGCAGAGCGCGCTCCATGTTCTCGTGCTTGTACTGCCAGCACGCCACGAAGGGATCGGTAGGCTGAGGCTCTACGACCTCGCCACACCAGGGGCATTGATGCTCCATTACTACTCCTTGATGGTGAGAGGTCGACGGTGATTCCAGTTCGGCTTACCAGCCTTTCGCCGGATCTCCGGCAAAACCTGCGATGTTGGTTTGACCAGATCCGCCGTGCGTCGCGCACGAGCCGGGACCGGTCCAGCGGTCGTGACTGTTCGACGTGAAACCGCGTACGGAGCGGCCGTGCTCTGGCTTGACGTAGTGGAAACCGTACTCCTCAAGCGCGGCGCGGATCTTGCTGTTCGACAGGTGGATCGACGCGCCGAGCGCTTGGCAGTCGGCAAGGGTGAAGGAATCGCGGTCGTCCTCGAGAAGGTACTCGGCGAACGCCTCGATCGAGGCTAGTTCCGGTGCGACGGCCACAGGATCGCCTCCGCGTTAAGGCCAATGGTGGCGCAGGCGCCGATGATGCCGCGGCATTCAGCGACGGTCCAACTGGTCCGACCAGTGGTTGCACGCAGCTTGCGCGCCGCGTCAACGTCACCGGACACAATGAGGCGCGCAATCTGCGTGCCAAGAGGCGCGAACCGGATCGGCTTTTCCATACCACGGCCTCTATCCACTAACCGTGCCAGCACCTAAGTCCGCGCCGCTCATGGTTGGCACGTTTCGTGCCTGTGCGAAACGGAATCGCACGCCATGCGAACGGCCGTTTCCGCCATGCGCAAAACGTTTCGCACCTTGCCGCTTGGCATAGCCGTTGCTAGGCTAACGTGCGCGCACGTTTGACGCGGTGCGGTATGGCACGGTATGTGCTACGCGCAGCGCGGCCGTACATTCATGCATGCAACCGCGCCGCTTGCGCTAGGATGCGTCCGACCGCTTGCCGGTGTCAAGGTGCGGCGACCGGTCGATCGTTCAACCTAGCGCAAGCTAGATGCCGTAGCGTGCAAGTCCGACCGGCCGACCGTCGGCGCTTAGGTGCCGCTCAGGCGGCCGAACATGCATGTATGTTATGGTGCGAACGGTCGTTCGCATAGGTGCGAAAGGTGCCGGAAAGCCTTGCGGCGCAAGGATTTAGCTCTGGTTGAACGGTGCCAAGGTGCGAACGGTGCTGCGCATAAGCAAGTAGCGTGCCTCCAATGAAATCAAGGCTTTACACGTTGGCACGTTTGATGGATAGTGTCTTTGGCATGTCAACCAACGATCGCTGTCCGGTTTGCTCGGATGAATGGTGCTCCGATTGGATGGAACGCGGAAAGCCTTGCGTACCGTCGATCGGAGATCGCGTGACCTTTCCGGTTTCCTGCGCATCCGCTCACCGGTACCACGGTAAGCTGGTCGCGATTCGCAACGGCCTCGCTTATGTCGAGGTCGACGGATACCGTGGTCACCGCAGCGCAACGCGAATCGGTCTCCTCAAGCTGGAGGTCAAGTCGGAGCCCGTCGATCCGCGCGAGTGCGACGACGATCTCCTCCACGACGATCGGCCGCTGTAGTGGAACCAATCTGCGAGTGGACGACGTGCGGCTGCGACGAGTGCGCCGCCCGTCGCCTCGCGGAGTTCGGTGACCCTGACGCAACCGCTCCAACGGTGGAGCGGTGCCGTGAGACTCTCCGAACACTACTGGAGACCCCGATGGCGACCTTCGTAAGCATCACCCGCGCCGAGATGAAGGACTTCATCCTGAGCGCAAAGCGCAAGCCCGACCGCTTCGAGACGGCCGGTCGAGAGCAGGTGGCCGTCTGGACCATCTGGCTGCACGACCGCACCGGCCAACTCCCCAAGAAGCCGAGCGGCCTCGAAGTCAAGCTGTACACCAGCTTCGGTGTCGGCGAGGACGAGGCCCGCGAGAACGGCGCCGACGCGATCCGCGTTGCACTGGTCGGTGAAGGCGGCCGGTTCACTCATCGGTACCCTCATGTCAAGCGCGTCGCAGGCTGGCGCGAGAATCTCAAGGCCCGGCTGCACACGGCCTTCGAGGATGCGCGGAGGAAGCTCGATGGAGCCCAGTAAGTACCAGAAGGCCCTACTCGACTGGGCCACCGACCCTGACGGTGGCAACGGAGTCGTCGAGGCCGTGGCCGGCAGCGGCAAGACCACCTCGCTTGCGATGGTGGCCCAGGTCGTCAACCAGCGGATGACTGCGCTCTCGTTCGCGAAGGCCGCGGCCGAGCAGCTCGGCAAGAAGATGCCCAACAACGTCGACAGCACGACGATCTCGAGCGTCGGCCACCGCGCCTGGAGCGCCTACTGCGGCGGTCGCGTCGACCTGCGCGGCGGTCAGTACGATGCCCGCAAGCGCGAGAAGTCGCCGGAGAAGAACAAGCAGATCATCGCCATCCTGCAGGAGCGCGGCAAGGTCCCCAAGTGGCTCCCGCCCGGCCTGCTCGACAAGGTCGTCAAGCTGGCGAAGTGCGACGGCATCGTGCCGGATGGCACTCCCAACATGACCGGCCTCGTGCCGGACACGCTGCCGCAGTGGACCTCCATGATGGACCATCACGGAGTCCCCACCGACGAGCGAATCACCCCGGCGATCCTCACCGACGCCGCTCGCGAGGTGCTCCGCGCCGGCATCATCTGGGCACAACCCAAGCACCGAGTCATCGACTTCGATGACCAGCCGTACATGAGCACGCTCACCGACGGCGTCACCTTCCCTCAGACCCCCTGGGTCGTCTGCGACGAGTTGCAGGACACCTCGGCGCTGCAGGCCGCGATGATCGCGCGCCTCAGTACCCAAGGCGGCCGGTTCCTCGGCGTCGGCGACTCCAAGCAGGCGATCTACGGCTTCCGTGGCGCAGGCATCTACGCCATGGAGGAGATCACTCGGTCGACCGAGGCGACGCGCCTGCCGTTGTCGATCTGCTACCGGTGTCCGACCAGCGTACTCGACCTCGCACGCGAGATCGTGCCGCAGATCGAAGCGGCGCCCGGCGCCATCGAAGGCATCGTCGAGCACCGCGATGAGTGGAATCGCGAGGAGCTTCTCCCCGACGATCTGATCATCTGCCGCAACCGCGCGCCGATGATTCAGACCGCCTACCGCCTCCTTGGCGCCGGGGCGCAGGTCCGCGTTCTCGGCAACAATAACGGCGGCGGCCTCATCGACCTCCTCATCTCCCTGGCCCGCCCCGAGCAGAACGTCGACGCGCTGATCGACGCCTCGGAGCGCCGCATGCGGAAGCGGATCGCAAAGGCGATCAAGGCCGAGGACGAGCAGGCCGAGGACGATGCCCGCGACGAGCACGCGACCATCTGCGCCATCGTCGAAGGTACCAACGCGCGCACGGTTGGCCAGTTGGTACGGCAGGTCAAGGACCTCTTCGAAGGACCCCGCGAAGGTCGGATTTGCGTCGGTACGATTCACGCCGTCAAAGGTCTCGAGGCCGATCGCGTCTGGTTCCTCGACCCCGGCCTCATCCCTGCGCGCGGCGCGAAGAAGGACTGGCAGCTGCAGCAGGAGCGCAACCTCAAGTACGTCGCCCTGACCCGCGCACGCAAGGAGCTGCGGTTCGTTCAGTCGGCGGATCTCGTGTGATACCATGCCCGGCCTCAAGCTAGTCCCTATTATCGGAGGCAACACTTGGTATTGGGAGAGCCGCGACGGTTGCTGGACTCCTCTGCGTAGTCTGACCGACGCCCATCTCGCCAACATCGTGAGGCTTCTCGAGCGGAAGGAACTGGTCGATCGTAGGGACTTCAGCAATATCGAGAGCCTCGTCCCGATCTACAAAGAAGTAATGAGGCGGGGCATCATCAACAAGATCGATGAGATCGCTGAGGATAGCAACGCTCGATTCTCCGAGGTTAAGCCCGATGACCTCGTTGTGATCCCCATTCAGACATATAATAAACTCGTACCCAAGATCACACCAAAGAGGCAAAAGAAGCTGGAGGAGCGCCTCCGCGCCATGGTCGACGAGCCCGCTCCCAAGAAGGAAGAACCAAGTACTCCAACGCTACGGGACCTGCTGGAGATCGACTAATGACGATCGAAGAAGCCATCCTCTACCGCTTCCTACGTCGCAACAAGGAGGAGGCGATTGCACACATGATGAACTGCCCCGAATGCTCGAGAGCCATCGAGCTTCTCGGTGGTCGTCTCGTCGCGCAACTCTATGCCAAGGGAATCTGCCCTGATTCCAAGCGGCTCATTCGCCGGCTGGAGAAGGCGCTCGATCGGCTGGTGTACTACAGCCCGACGCTGGCTGCGGCTTTCTACGTCGAGAACCAAGTATCAAGGAGATACGCATGAGAATCGCGTTCTTTACAGGCGCCGACAACGTGACCCGAGTTGCCGGAGCGATGCGGCTCTCGCGCGTTCCGGTTCTGTGCGAGGGCGAGGAGCGCGTGTACGTCGACGCTCCCGGTGAAACGGTCCGCGAGGCGCGCGCCTGGGTAATCGAACACCTTCGCGAGCACGTCGGACAGACCTTCGATCTGGAGTTCGGTCCCCAATTCGGTTGACTTTCCGGCATGGCGGCGGTAGTATGTAGCAGTCAATGTCGAGCTGGAAGCACCACCCCCGAGCCTCTCAACTGTTCGGCGACCAGATCGAACCAACAGATGAAAGAGGGCGTGGTGAAGATGATCGACAACTCGCGGAGGACCTCTCGTGCCTGATACCAACATCACCGAAGCAGAACCCGAAGCCAAGCCGAAGAAGGAGCGCAAGCCGAGAGTGAAGAAGGTGAAGGAGACCATCCCTGACGAGCCTCGCCTCTGCGCGTGCGGCTGCGGCAACGAGGCGCCGCGCAACGCCAAGACCGGGCGGCGACCGAAGTTCTTCAAGCGGTACTGCCAGAAGATTTACCACGACGCGCAGCTCCTCGGATGGAATGAGGGCACCGGCGAGATCACGGCGCGGCAGTTCATGGAGGTGCAGCGCGCCAACAAGCTACCGAGGCCGGAGACCGACACCGCGCCGGCGCTCGACACCCTGATCAATCCCGTCATCTGCGCTTGTGGCTGCGGCGCAAGGGCACGTTTCGCGACGGCAGCCTGCGCTCGCGCCTTCAAGAAGAATGACACGGCGCAGTAGAGGGGTCTGGGATCAACGTCGGCAGGAGCGCTTCACTAATGAAATCCTGCCAAAGCTGCGCGTCGAGTACCCCGGTGCGCAGTGTTCTTTCGACTACGAGCCAGACTCGGGTGATAGCGAGCGGCTCTACAGTGTCCACGTTCGCCTGCCAAACGGCAAGCTGCTGCGTGGTGTAGGAGGCAGCTTACCCGTTGCACACAGCAAGCTGAAGCCCGTGCGATGACCATCTTCGATCATCTTCGACAGCGCATCTTCATCGACCGTGGGATGGTTCCACCCCCAGCGCTCGATTGGCAGACCTACACGCAGGCGCAATGGTCGCCCGAGTTCGAGCAGCTCATGCGCAACCGCCTCATCGTCGGCAGCCTGCGCTACGGCTCGCTCGGTGCGAAGGGCAAGCCAAGTTACCGCTGCACCGAGTCGATCATCAAGCGCATCAGAAAGTACGACGAGACGGGCAATCTCGAGATGCTGGTCGACGTCGCCAACCTCGCATTGATTGAGTACGTCGAAAGCCGACACCCTCTCCGGCATTTCGGCGACGCGGCTGCCGAGAACGAGGAGCACGTCGATGTCGAAAGATAATGCCCGCTTCAACAAGGTTCGACTGCGGCAGCAGAACCTGCTGATCGACCTCGGCAACATCGACCCGCTGGTCGACGAGACGGATGACAATGGTAAGGTCTGGCTGGTGTGTTTCTTCTGCGCCGACGAAGCCGCCGCCGAGAACGAAGACGTTGCACACAAGCCCAACTGCATCTGGAAGCGCGCCTGCAACGAAGCCGTCAACATCCTGCGCGGTCGCGCGTCCAACCTGACGGGCTCGCCTCCTGGGCAGGGGCGTCGTCATAAGCGCAAGAAGCCTGACCAGCCAGTAACGATGCCGACAACTTCAATGGAGACACCATGACCCCCAACGAGTACCAAAAGCTGGCGCTGCGCACCGAGAACACCCCCAACATCGGGCCGTATCCGCGCGTGCTGCACGGCCTGCTCGGTATGGCAACGGAGATCGGTGAGCTTCTCGACCTCTACAAGAAGCACCTAATCTATGGCAAGCCCTTCGACAGAATCAACCTGCTGGAGGAGGTCGGTGACACCTACTGGTACATCGCCCTCACTCGCGACGCCTGCGGTGTCGACATGGACGTGATTGCTCGACGCATCGAGATCGGCGATTTCCCCAACAGCTTCAACGGAGGGGACGTCTCTCTCGAACTGCTCACGCGCACTATCAACCTGCACTCTGTCACAACCGACGCGCTCAACACCTGGCTCATCGCCACGCTTCACGATCTCCCGCTCGATATCGCCGAGATCACTAACCTGTGCACCTTCGCGCAGGTGCTGCTCAAGGTCATCCTTGAAAGCAACGGGTTCACCGTCGAGCAGGCGCAGGAGCGCAACATCGCCAAGCTGGCGAAGCGGTACCCCGACAAGTTCACCAGCGAGGCGGCACTCAACCGCGACCTCGACGCTGAGCGCAAGATCCTCGAATCGTGAATATCTTCGCCTGCGACGACGATCCCATTCAGGCGGCCAAGGCGCTGCCGGATGTACTCGTCAACAAGATGACCCTCGAGACGGCACAGATCCTCTGCGACGTGATGCTCGACGTGGGCGCGCAGGACGTGCCGTACAAGCACACCACTGGCAACAAAGAGCCGGCTCGGTGGGCCAGGGTTACCCGAGGTAACTTCAAGTGGTTGACGGCGCACGGGCTGGCATTGGCGCGCGAGTACACCGCTCGCTACAGCGGCAAGCACCACGCCTCCGAGCGGGTCATCTTCTGGTGCGGTACGCGCGCCGCCTTCGTGTCGGACGGTCCGCTGCAGCCGTTTACGCAGTGCATGCCCGACGCCTACCGCATCCCTGGCGACGCGGTCTCCGCTTACCGCAGGTATCTCGAGTGCAAGCCCGATCACTACAAATGCATCTGGACGCCGCCTGGGCGCAAGCCGGACTGGTGGCAAAGGTGGGACGTATGAAGAAGATCAAAGTTCTCGACCACGGCTACGTGAAGTACATCGCTCACCTGGGCTCCGACGAGTTCATCATCGAGAACGCGCGCACCAGCACCGGCCGCGGGTTCGTCTCGTGGGAGCCGTACAAGCGATGCAAAAGCTGCGACAGCACGATGCCAATCCACCAGATCGACTGCGGTAAGTGGCTGGCTGGTCCGGGGACTCGTTGCGGCGGTCAGGACTTCGAGTCCTTCCCCCGTGGTGATTCCGGCATCCTCGAGTACCTCTACAAGAACAGGCACACCAGCCCCTTCGAGTTCAGCGAGCTGGTCATCGAGGTGCAGGCGCCCATGGACGTCTGGCGCCAGTGGATTCGGCACCGCACCGCCTCGGTCAACGAGTACAGCACCCGCTACTCCGAGGCCATCGATCTCATGCACGAGACGCCGCCGGACAAGTGGCGCACGCAGGGCAAGACCAATCGGCAGGGCAGCGGCGAGTTCCTGCCGGGGAACATCGGAGGGCATATCTCCTTTCAGGAGAAGGAGCTGCACAAGACGATGCGCATGATCTATGAGGAGCGCATCGAACTCGGCGTCGCCAAGGAGCAGGCCCGCAAGGATCTGCCGCTGTCGACCTACACGAAGGCCCGGTGGAAGATCGACCTGCACAACCTGCTGCACTTCCTCGGCCTGCGCATGCACAGCCACGCGCAGTGGGAGATCCGCCAGTACGCCAACGCCGTCGCCGAGATCGCCAAGGAAATCTGGCCGCGCACCTTCGCCCTGTTCGAGGAGCACTCGCTGTACGCGGTGCACCTGAGCCGAGCCGAGGCCGAGGATCTGCGCGAACTGCTGCGCTATCACCAGGATGCTCCCGGCGACTACCCGGAGTTGGACGCCTGGATCAAGAAGCTGGGAGGCTGATCATGGCCGACACAAAGCCGCGCTGGTTTGTCCGCGCCGATCTCTACAAGTGCTCCGGCAAGTGGTACGCCGGAGGACAGGTGATGATCGAGGCGAACCCCTGGGATGGTCATGATCTGATCTGGGCATCCTTCTGGGACAACCAGCAGATAATCACGAAGTCGGGCGATCCGAAAGACCGCAACTACTGGACGGTCGTGCTCAACGACCTACCCGCGTCCGAGAAGGATTCCAACTATCATACCTGCTGGAAGCGCGTGCTGCAGGTCGCTGCGAGGGAGTAGCCCATGGCAAGACTCAAGATCGAATTGACGCGGCAGGAGATCGAGGCCGCCTGCATGAGCTACGTGAGGGAGAAGTACGAGACGGCGCTCAGAGGCCACGAGCTGTTCAACATCACCTTCGCGCACGATTCCAACAGGCTCAAGTCCGCCGAGATCATGTTCACCGACGAGGTGAGATCCAGCCCGCAGCGGTAACACCGCGAACATGCATGCACGAAACGTAATCGGCCGCTTGACAAGCACGGCCCTTTACGCTATATTGCCTGCACCGTGAATCCCACCGAACCTGAAGAAATCCTGGCGCGCAACATCGAGGCGCTGCACACGCTGCATGCGCTCCGCAAGGAGAAGCGGACCGCCCTTACCACCGAGGAGAAGGAACGCCTCCTGGCCTACCGAGGCTGGTCGAATCGAGACGTCCTTCACCTCGGCTTCAGGTTCGGGTACGATCCGATCCGCGCGCTGCGCGACGTGGTCGAGCGTGACGAGGCTGGTCAGGCGCGTGACGTCGCCGAGTTCCAGCCCCGAGAAGTCACGGACGAGTTCGTGCAGAAGCTGTGGTCGATCGCCGAGACCGTGTGCGGCGATCTGACGCGCCTCTCGATCATCGATCCGTGTGCAGGTTACGGCAGGGTGGTGCACCATCGCCGCGCCGAGATGTACGCCGCCTCGACGGAGAAGCTGAGCCGCGAGATTGCCAAGCTGCTCGACCTTGATCTTCGTGACGAGAGCATCCTCATCGAGGGCAAGTTCGATCTCGTGATCGGCGTCTCACCGGTCAATCAGCGCACCACGCCTGACGTGCCGTCCAGAATCGGGTACTCTGGCCCCGACTACTGGCACTGTGGTCGCGCGTTGCGGCTGCTCAAGCCGGGTGGAATCGCCGTGCTGTCCGCGTCGAAGTCGCTCATGGACGAGTACGGTGTCGAGTCTCGCCGGTGGATCGCCGGTCGTGGGGAAGTCCTCGGCATCCTCGACGTCGACGATCAACTCATCATCATCCTTCGCAAGCGGCCTCGCCTCGTCGATGCCAGCGAGGCGCCGTTTGCCGACATGCCCTCGGTGCTGGCCATTCAAGAGGAGCAGGTGCCGAAGGACGCGCTCCTCACGAACAAACCGAGTGCGCCTCGCAAGCCGCCACAGCACAAGCCCAAGAACATCGGCGAGATGGCGGCGGTCGCCGCGTACAAGGCTGCGCGTGAAGCGCTCGATCTCGAGATCGCGGGGGAACCATTCGAGGAGGCACTGACACGCGCGAAGGCGCGCTTCGCCAAGGTGACCTCGCTTACCGGCCTGGAAGGTACCCGCGAATGGCGCCTCCTCGACGCGCTCAAGCGACACCCGGAGCTGCTCGCCGGTCGCGCGCTGCAGCAGACGCTGCCAGCGACGAACACCACGAAGGAGACGTTCAAGGAGCCCTTCACCAATCGCGACGTGCTGGCGTCGGAGTACCTCTCCGGTGACGTTGCAGGCAAGCTGGCCGAGGCCGAGGCCGTCGGATTCGAGCGCAACGTCGAGGCTCTCAAGAGGGTTCTGCCCGCACGCCTCAAGCCGGAGGAGATCCGCGTGCCGCTCGGTGCACCGTGGATTCCGACCGACGCGCTGCGTGACTTCGCGCTGCACCTTGCAGGGGTGTCCAGCGGCGTCAGCGTTCAGAAGATCCCCTGCGGCGGTGGTTGGGAGATCGAAACGTCAGGCTACCGCGTCGACTCCTCGAATGCCAACATCAACACCTGGGGCGTCCCAGGCATGACCGGCATCGAGCTGCTCGAGAAGATCATCAACCTTCGCGTCCCCGAGGTCTACAAGAAGGACGACGACGGCAAGCGAGTCCTCGATCAGGACGCCACCGCACAGGCTCAGGGCAAGGCAGAGGAGATTCGTGACGAGTGGCGTCGGTGGCTCAAAGAGGAGCCCGAGTTCTACGAAAAGATCGCCGACGAGTACAACCGTCTGTTCCGCGCGTCGGTGCCGGAGCAGTACGAACCGCTGGAGGTCTTTCCCGGCCTTGCGGTCGGGGTGTCTCCTCGACAGCATCAGTCGGTAACGGCGAATCGTCTCGGTAAGGCGAAGGCCAATCTCGTCGTCCACCACGTCGGCTACGGGAAGTCGATGACTGCCTTCCTCGGCTTGGTCCGACGGTGGCAGCTTGGCCTGATCGATCGAGCCTTCATCGTCGTCCCGAAGTCGGTGCTCAACCAGTGGCGCACCTTCGCCGACACCTACTTCCCCGCCTACGCCGACGAGTTCATGGTGGCGCCGGAGGAGTTCCGCACCGAGCGCAAGGACTTCCTCACTCGTGTCACCAACGGGGAGGCAGCCTTCATCATCCTCACTTACGAGCAGTACCTCTCGATTCCGATCTCGCGTGAGTCGCTCGAGGATTGGATCAATTGGGACATGGAGCCGATTCGCGAGCTGCGCGAGTCACGGCCGAATGACTCGACGATCGCGAAGATCGCGAGCAAGTGGGCCGACCGCGCCGACAAGATCGCCGAGGCCAACGCGAAGCGGTGGACCAAGGATCCTCTCGCAGTGTCTTGGGACACGGTCGTCGGAGACAAGTCGCGCGCTGCCGTCATGTTCGACGAATGGCAGTACCTCAAGAAGATCCCCGTTACCACGAAGATGACTCGCGTGTATGGTCTCCCCAAGGATGACAGCCTTCGCGCCACCGATGCGCTCGCCAAGGTGCACGGCCTCATCCTCGCCGACGGCTGCACCGGCGGCTTGACTGGTACGCCCATCACCAACAGCCTCGCCGAGGCATACGTCGCCATGCGGTTCTTTCAGCCGTTGCGGCTGCGCCAGCTTGGCCTCATCACCTTTGACGATTGGGCCGCCACCTTCACCGAGCCGATCATCTCGGTCGAGATGGACGCCGTCGGAGAGTTCCGGCCTGTCACGCGCCTGCGGTTCGTGAACCTCCCTGAGCTGGTCATGCTCCTCGGTGAGGTGTGGTCGTTCGCGTCGCAGAGCCTCGAGATTCAGAGGCCCGACCTTGTCGGAGCGGCGACGAAGATCATCGAGGTCGACGGATCTGCCAACCTGCAGACCTACGTTGAGGAGCTGGCCGCGCGTGCCGAGTTGATCCGTGCACGGCAGGTTCACCCGAAAGACGATAACATGCTCAAGGTGACCTCCGACGGTCGCAAGGCGAGCATGTGGAACGGTGAACCGCTCGACGTGTTCCCCTTGCCTCCGCAGCGTGCACCGAAAGCCCTGAAAGGAAATCGGTTCCGAGGCTTCAAGAAGGTCGAGCAGCGTAGGCTCGACGCCAAGATCAACCTCAAGAAGAACGTCACCCGCCTGTTCAAGAAGCGCGTCGAGGAGATGTTCTCGGAGCCGTCCGTCGAACAGGACACGGAGCGTCCCCGCCGCTGGACGAAGGTGGACGCCTGCGCCGAGCAGATCTGGAAGCTGTACCACACCCACCACGAGGACCGTGGTGTGCAGCTGGTGTTCTGCGACCTTGCCACTCCGAAAGGTGAGGCCGACGAGGACGCCACCGACGCGGAGCGGTTTGCACTTGAAGGGGTGTACGGTGAGCTGCGACAGCGCCTCGTCGATCACGGCATGCTAGAGTCCCAGGTCCAGTTCATTCATCAGCACAAGACCGAGGCTGCTCGCAACGAGCTGTTCCGCCTTGTGAACGAGGGGCACGTCCGCGTGCTCATCGGCTCGACGGACAAGCTCGGCGTCGGCACCAATCCGCAGCGGCGCGTCGTCGCCATCCATCACCTCGACTGCCCCTGGCGGCCGGACCAGTTGATTCAGCGCACCGGTCGAGGCCGCCGCGACGGCAACCTCTGGACTGCGATGTACGAGTTCGCTTACGTCACCACCCGCAGCTATGACGTCTGCCTCTGGCAGTTGATCCAGATCAAGGCCGACTTCATTTCCCGCTTGCAGGAAGGTGACATTTCTCGGCACGACGCCGACGACGTCGGAGACCTCGTACTCACCGCCGCCATGGCGAAGGGGCTCGCTCTCGGCGATCAGCGAGTCGTCGACAAGATCAAGCTGGAGACGCAGCTTGCACACCTCGAACGGCAGCGCTCGTCGTGGGCCTACCAGCGCGCCAAGATCGTGCTGGATCTCGAGGCGCTGCCGGTCAAGCTCGAAGCCCTTAAGAAAGACCTCACCACCGTCGAGGCATCGGCCGATCTGCGCACGCGAGAGCCGCGCTTCTCGGTGAATCTCAAAGTGATCGGTGGGCCAGAGGTCAAGCTCTTCGAGGATCGTGCCGTGGCTGACTCAACGGTGTACGTGCTTGCCAGCAACTTGCGCTCGATTCTGATCAAGCGCGCGGTGCCCATCGGCTCCTACCGTGGCCGCGAGCTGCGCCTGCAGACTGTCTACGGTGCACCGGCACTGCAGATGGTCCTGGCCGAGGGGTCGGTCATTCAGGTGCTGAACATTCACAATCAGGGGACCTTCGACTTGCTTGACCGCGAACTCGGTATGCTTGAGGTTCGCGCCACCTCGCTACGTAAGACCATCGAGATCGAGGAGAAGCGTCTCGCCGACTTGAAGGATGAGACGATCCGGCCGTGGGCTCAGGAAACCGTTGCGTCGGAAGCCTTGACGCGGTACAATGATCTTTGCGAGTCCCTCAAGCAGAAGGGAATCGTCGACCGACGCGAGTTCAAACTCCTCTAGGAGCAGCTATGGCAGAGAATCGGACGGCTCGTGAGCGCGGGCGTATCGCGCTTGTGCTCATGCGTGACAAAGCTCCCATCCTCAAGGACGAGAAGTTTCTCGCGTTCTTCGAGAAGTTCATCGACGAGCAGCAGAACGATGCTCCTCTCGGAAAGGGCGATGGTACGCTCGGCATCAATGGCTGGATGGCCCTGAGCCAGGTGCAGCGCGCGCTTCGTCAGCTCAAGGAGCGGATCGAGATCGCCGAGAAGGAACTCGGCAAGTGACCTGCTTCAAGTACAAGGTCCGCAAGCTCGGCGGGCACGTTCACGTCGATCTGTTCGTCGGCAAGTCGTGGCAGCAACTTGCGAAGTCCGGTGAACTCGTGTTCGCTCCGAAGGAATGGGAGGATTTCAGTAGACCGCTTTCGCAGTTTTCCTGGGTGCGCGTCGAATACGTGGGTACGTTTTGACGTTTAGCCGTTGACGCACGGCACGGCGCGCGCTAGGTTACGTGCACACGTCGCAACCACCGAAAGGTAAACACCCATGGCCGAAACCACGCCGCAGATTCGCGAGGAGGCTGCCAAGCCTCTCGTGACGGTCCGCAAGCCAATCCCCATGCGGGTCTCCGCCGCGAAGAAGAAGGAGCTTCGCAACAAGACGCTGTGGTCCGTCGAGGATCTCTACATCGACCGGCCCATCGAGGAGGGAGGCTTCAACTCCTTCGCCGCCGACGGTCGCGAGTCGCTGGAGATCGATGCGGCGCTCGTTCGGTCGCTGCTCCGCATGCACGAGCGGTACAAGGGCGAGTGCGCGTACCTGAGCATCAGCCCGGCCAAGGTCACCATCTGCGGCGACGACGAGACGCAGCTGCTCGTCGTGCTCAACGGTCGCCAGCGTACCAAGGCGATCGAGTACATCAACCGCATGGCTCGCCTCGGCTACGACATGTGGGAGAAGATGCCGGGCGGCAAGACCGAGGAGAACCGCGTCCGCCTGAAGAACCAGTTCATTGCCTACGCCAACGCCGGCCACAACGAGCCCGAAGGCGCCTGCAAGGACTTCGCGCTGTTCTTCCAGGAAGGGGCCGAGACCAACGAGGCCATCGAGTGCCTCCTCGGTGGCCGAGTCGGCGGCGCACCGCAGCCCGGCTTCCTCACCCTCTCCCGCGATACGCTGCAGGGGCCGCTGCCGTTCAAGGTCAAGGTCGAGATCACGGATGTCGATCCCAACGAGCGCGAGGCGCTGCACATCTCCATCGCCGAGCGCATCAACGTTCCGACGCAGCCCCTGACCGAGTGCATGCAGATCAAGGCGCTCCTCGAGGCCGGCGACAGCTACACCACGATCGCCGATCTCTACGGCGCCAACCAGCGCACCATCGCCAACAAGCTCCTCGTCCTCGCCACGATCCCCCAGGTGCAGCAGGCGTACAACGAGAAGAAGATCTCGCTCAAGATCATCGTCGACCACTTCTTCGTGAACACCTCGGCGCGCGGCTACGTCGCCAAGAGCATCGAGGAGCAGGCGCGTCTGTGCGAGCGCTTCGCCGGTGCTCCGACCCGCGCCAAGGGGATCCCGACGCAGGCCGAGATCTCCAAGGAGGAGAAGGCGTGGCCGACGGACCTCAAGTGCTCGGGCTGCGGCGAGATCGTCTTCGCCAACACCGGCAGCCGCATGCCGAACGGCCAGATCCGCCACCTGTCCGCGCACTGCAAGCACCCTGACGGCAAGGGGTACTGCAGCGGTGAGCCGCTCACCAATGCGCAGATCGACACCACCATCCCCGGAGCCAAGAACCGCACGCCGGAGCAGATCGCATCCTCGCCGCCGGCGGCTCAGACCCCTGGTGGTACGGTGGCAGGCCCCGGTGGAGCCAAGACCGGCTCGCCGACGGCCGGCGCCACGCCGAAGCGTCGCAATCCGACGGCGGCAGCGACCGGCATCATGTCACATCTGCCGCGCGCCTCGGAGCTGGTCTACGAGATCTCCGAGAGCGTCCGCATCGAGGGCTCCGACGGCATCGAGGTCGTGAAGTCCAAGATGGAGCGCAAGGCCAAGCTCAACGCCGTCGCCTGCATCATGTCCTGGCTCGGCGGCAAGAGCGACGCCCTGGACGTCGACGCCGACCTGAAGGACACCGTGCTCACGGCCATGGCGCAGGCCGACATCGACGCGACGGCCGAGACCAACCGCAAGATCGAGGCGCAGAACACCAGCCCCGAGACCAACGCCATGATGCTCCTCGACAACGCCTTCACGGCCTGGGAGGAGAAGCCCATCGACTCGCGTGGCGACTGGCCGGAGGTCGAGGCGCCGGAGGTCATGGCGATGCTCGCCAAGGTGCAGGTCGCCTACGCCGAGGGCCTCTCGTCCGGCAACGCCGACTTCAAGCGCGACTTCGAGGGCCGCAAGGCGGACTTCGCTCGCGACTGGATCATCAACAACGCCTGATCGTTCTCGTTTGGGAAGGGCACTCCAGCCGGTAGAGTAAACTCATCACGAGGCTGGATCGAAAGCTGGAGTGCCCAACCCATTTGGGCTGATAGCTCAGTTGGGAGAGCGCCTGCCTTGCAAGCAGGAGGTCGCCGGTTCGATCCCGGCTCGGTCCACCACTCAGAAGCAGTGTGAGCCTACCAGCCCGAATCCCCGTGCTGGTCAAGACTGGTAGGCAATAGTCCGGTGGTTACCTCTAACCGTAAGGGGCGGCGGGAGCCGTCAAGTCAACCTGCGACGAGGACAGGGCAAACCCGGCGAGCAGCGGTGGAAAGCCGCGCAACAGATTTGGGGCTGAAACGGTTTCGACGGAGGTGAACTGAGGTTAGGATGCGCGCCGAGGAAGTCATCAGCCTCGTAAATCCAGATGGCACCCATAAAAGCGAACGATAACTCGATCGCCTCCGACGACCGCCTCGCGGCGTAAGTCGGTGGGCTCCGGCGAGCCTCGAACCAGAATCGCCGACGTAGCAAAGACGGTCAGCGGCGTCTAGTAGTCCCCCGCTGATGGTGGAGGCGCAGTACGGTGCTGGTAACGTGCAACCAGACACGCGCGTAGAGTCCTAACAGCAGCACTTTCGGACCTGGGTTCGACTCCCAGCAGCTCCACCGGGCGTTGCAGGTTCGATCCCTGCCCGCCTGACCACAAACAGAAACGCCCTCGACACCAGCCATGTCGAGGGCGTTTCTTTTTTCAAGCGCCGTCTGCCGGCGCCGTTCTTCAGGCGTTCAGGTTGAACTGGTAGGTGTACCAGAAGTCGTAGTC
The DNA here is from genome assembly GCA_964390465.1 of uncultured Flavobacteriaceae bacterium. Lineage (GTDB taxonomy): Bacteria > Pseudomonadota > Alphaproteobacteria > Micropepsales > Micropepsaceae > JADZAI01. The sequence continues at coordinate 25,914 of CAYMIJ010000019.1, forward strand.
GTGGGTGCCGTTGGGAGCCGTGGTCGGCGAGATGGTGCAGGCGATGGCGTCGACGGTGCCGACGGCCTCGTTGACCGAGTCGGCGGTCGACTTGAACACCGAGAGGGAGCCGGCGACCGGCGCCTGCATCGCGGTGAGGCCGAGGTCGGCGGTCGGACCCATGGCGATCGTGTCGGTCGCTCCGCCGGCCGAGCCGGTGGTGGCGCTCAGGGTCACCGAGATCAGCTTGGCCACAGCGTAGGTCGTCTTCCAGACCTTGCTTCCGCCGCTGGCCTGGTTGAACACCTCGGTCCGCTGCACCCCGAACTGGTCGAGGTAGACGACGGTGATGAGGCCGGCGGTGATCGACGAGTTGGCGTCGACCACGGTGATCTGCCCCTTCGCCGGCCACGCGGGCTGCGCGGCGATGGCGAGCGCGCCGTCTGCGTAGGCGGCGGTGTTGATCCAGCTCGTGGTGCTCGCGGCCGGCGGGTTGACGATCGCCTCGTGGCGCGCGTCGACGAGGTTGATGGTGCCGATCTGCGCGCAGGCGGTCAGGTCGATGCGCGAGTCGCTGGCGACGGCGCTGACGGCGAGGACGTGGAAGCGGTCGCCCACGTTCTGCACGTCGAAGAAGAAGCTGCCGCGGCCGTTCTTGCCCAGGGCGATCTTGCCCCTGGCCATCGCCTGCTCGTCGACGTACCAGTCGCCGCTGGCGAGCATGCGGATGATCTGCAGCTGGATCAGGTTCGATCCGGCGCTGACCTCGAGGCGCATGCGCTTGGAGGTGGAGACGGCGCTCCCGGTGGTGACACCGTTAGCAGGCAGGGACGTGACGGGCGTGATGGTTGGCATGCTCGCAAAGGTAGTTTTTAGCTTGACAACCGGGTTTCGCCCGCTGAGGGTGCGACGATGCCGCCTCGCATCCGACCGCCGCTCAAACCCGGTGAACAACGCAGGCATGGAGTGGTTTCGGATGACGATCCAGATCGTGTTCGGCTCCTAGTCATCTGTCAGTTGCGGGATGGCTGGTTGCACGCTGGCAAGCCAGCAAAGCACCCATTCCTCAAGCAACTTCGAGACTACGTCCTCGATAACCTCGGCCTCTGCATTCAGTACGCCCGTGATCTCGACGAGCATCACGTTCCTGAAGAGGACGTGGTGCAGCAGGCGATCCTCGCGTTCACCGATGCAGTGATGCGCTTCAACCCCAACAAAGCGGGCAGAATCAGCACCTACGCGCTGCATCGCCTGCGCTACGAGTGCGACCTTCTCATTCAGGACCACCAAGGCGCACTGATAAAAGTCCCAGGCCAGCTTCGAGACGATCACGCCACCATCACCAAACTGGTTGACAAACACATCACGCAGCATGGCGGGATTACCGATGATGAGCTGCTTACCATGCTGCGGCAGCTGGAGAAGGACAAGAACGAGGAACGCAGCAAGAACCAGAAAAAAGCCCGAGTCTTTTGGAACAAGTCCGACGAGCGGCGGCCTCCGCTGCGTGATGGCGACGCACCGCCGCTCACACCATTGGAGGCAATGCGCGAAGCACGCCATGCCTACGTCGGGCCTGAATACTCAGAGCTTCGAGTATCAGACTCCGACGGCTCGCTGCCTATCGACGAGCGCCTCGGTATTCGTGAGGCCGTTTCCGGGCTACCACCAAAGCTTCGAGCCGCCATCGCGGTCGAGTTTGGAGTCGTGATCCACACCGACGATCTCAAGTACGTGGCTCCCAACGAGCCTCTGCACGACATCACGGTCAAGCTCGCCGTGAGCATGTTGGGCCGGAGGCTTGGATGAGGATTGATCGGCCGAAGCGTCGCTACAAGGACGAGCAGCGAGGACCACGCAGAACATTCCGCTTCAAGCCGCACCCTGGTCCTCAGACTCGATACTTCCAAACCGAGGCTGACATCATCCTCGCCGGAGGAGGCGCAGGTGGTGGTAAGACCATGGCGCTCCTCATGGACGTCTTGCAGGGCATCAACGTGCCTGGATACGAAGGCGCGATGTTCCGCAAGACGCTCGAGATGCACCGCCTGCAGGGTGGTCTCTGGTCGGAATCGCAGAAGTTCTACCCGCTGATCGAGGGCTCCGACCCGAACAACTCCAGCTTCACTTGGCGCTTCGAATCAGGCGCCACCGTGAAGTTCTACGGGTGCGACAAGTTCAAGAAGTATGACGGTCTGCAGGTCGCCTACCTCGGCTTCGACCAGCTCGAAGAATTCTCGTCGCAGGAATTTTGGGCGCTTCAGTCGCGCGTCCGCACAACCACTGGCCTACCAGGAAAGGTACGAGCCACCTGCAACCCTGAGCCCGGCTGGCTCGAGGTATTCCTGAAGTCCGGTGGTTACGTGGGCCAGGATGGCTTCGCTATTCCTGAGATGGACGGGGTCATTCGCTGGTTTGTCCGCGAACCCGACTCGGACCACTTCATTTGGGCCGATAGTCTTGAGGAGTTTGGTGAGGTCGATGCGGCCGGCGAAATTCTGTCCGGCGAATACCAGGGGCTCATCCCCACCAGCTTCACGTTTATCCGCTTTCCGCTCGAGATGAATCCGAGTCTCGATCGCAAGTACCGTGCCAAGCTGCAGAACATGGGCCTTATCGAGCGCCGAAAGAAGCTCGAAGGTAACTGGAATCAGTTCAGCGGCGGCGGAACCGTATATAAAAGGAAGTGGTGGGGTCTTACTGGAGAGGACACCTGGGAACCGTCGCCGAATCGATTCGAGTACTTGCCTACGGAGGTGGCGAAGGACATCCGCCTCTGCTGGGCTTTCGACGTTGGGTGGAGTACGTCCGGTGACTGGACCGTCGGCACTCTGTTTGGTCAGTCGTCCGGTGAAGGTTGGCAGGGTCTGTGGTGGGTCTGCGACATGATCAAGTTCCGCGCTCGTGAACACATCACGTTCAGCGTGATTCAAAAGTGCGCGGAAATCTTTGGTCCCGAGGTGCCCATCGTTCTGCCGCGCGATCCTGGTAAGGCTGGTCTCGACGAGGAAGGTTGGCAGCTGGCGCTTGGCAGCCTCGGCTATGAAGTCCGGCTTGTACCTGACGATGGGCGAGGCGGTGACAAAGTCGCACGCCACCGATTCGCCTCACCACAAGCAGAGACGGGGCATCTCAAACTGGTCACCGAATGGCGTCCGTCACGCGCGATCTCCCTGTGGCTCTCACAGACGGAGACCGATGACGGAAAGGCTGTCGAGGTCACGACGATCGAGGACTTCGCTCGAGAATGGGTGATTTCGATGGACGCTCTCGGCCCGGACTGCCCACACGAAGTCACCGACGTCACAGACTCGACGTGCCGAGGCCACCGCTTTATGAGCGGTGATGACCCGGCAGGCGACGCACGCCTCGCCGCCGCCATGCAAGGCTCATCCTCGATGGTCCCGGTTACTCGGGCTGATGGGCAGACGTCAGACGTGGTCGGCGCGGTCAGCAGCCAATGGTCGCCGCGCGAGCAGATCAACGAAGGGGGGAATGACTTCCTATTCGGGAGTGATTGGGGTCGACGCTTCTAACTTCAGCCGTTCGTACTTGTCCCACCGGCGCAGCGCCTCCTCCAACGCGGAGGCGGCCTGCTGCTCGTGACCCGACTGCTTGCCTTCATCCGTGCGGGCGAGGGCTCGGTTGGAGTAGTACGTCATGAGATTGTAGAGGGTTGTCCGGCGATCCTCGTTGCGGTTGCTACCGAGTCGACCTCGGCGTGCGCGCAGGCCCGCTACGTAACCGCGTTTGTACTCCTCGCTCACGTCATCAGCCACGTGGTCTCTTCAACTTTCTGTCCAGTCTGAATCTCATGGTCATGGCGCGGATATTCTCCGCATGCGTCTCCCAGGCCAGCCGGACAGCGGCCCAAGTCTCTGGATTCTTCTCGGATTCAAGGTAGTTCTCGACGGCGAGCGTGTCGCTCATGTGGCCGTAGTTCTCGGGCGGTACGAGGTTGCCATACCAGCCGCGCGTGCTCGGTCGGCGATCGACAAGCCAAGCTTCGAAGCCGGGCATGGTCATATCGAAGCGATCGTACAGCTCGCGGTGTGCGTCGAGCAGCGAGAGCCCGGTATCTTTCGCAAACTGCTGAATGATTTGGCCCTCAAGGTGCGAGTGTGCGTAGTCAGTCTTGAACCACGCAGGGTGGCCCAGACCGTTACGAAGAAGCGCACGAGCGGTGAATTGCTCTGTCCACGTACCCCCACCATCTGGTAAAGCTACCAGAGTCGGTAGCTGTACCGGCGGTGGGACGATACGCAGTTCACCGGCTCGTGGCGAGATGCTCGGGTAGATACCAGACAACGGTATGCTCCTTCGGTTTGCGGCGGAATCGCAGCGTGACCTGTCGACCACACAGAGGACAGGGGACACGGCGATCCTCACCACCATGGAACTCGACCTCATTACCTCCAGCCTTGCACCACACGAGAAACCTCCTACTGCAGGATGTGGGACGCGACGCGGCGCACGAAATAGTCCTCGAAGGACTTCATGCCGCGAAGTTCGATGCCAGCCTCTCGGGCGTAGTTCTGCAGCATGCGCCACTCGAAGCCATTCGGACACCAGAAGCGCACGACGGCGAACAGCTGCTTGTTGCCGCTGTGGTAGCCCCAGATGAAGGCCCCCATCTTGCGGGTCTTGCTGATGAGCAGGATCGCGTCATCGCTGCGCGAGATGTGGGCGCGCGGGCGATCACTGTGATTCGCCAGCAGCTTCCAGTTCGTGCGCTCCGACTTGCGGAAGTCGACGTCGGAGACCCAGGTGACGAGGCGCAGATTAACGACAGTGCTCATGGCTGTACTTCCTCCCTTATGCCGTCTGAGACGGCGTAAAGCAGGAACCGAACCGCCGAGGCGGCTCGGCCTGCCATGGCCCTAGAACGCCGAGTCGAACGCCTCCTTGGCGCCGGCCGACAGCTCACTCTCCTCGCAGGGGAGCAGCTCGGACAGGATGCCGTCGTCGGAGTCCTCCTCGAGGTAGAGCTTCGACACGACCTTCCCGTCGTTGTCGGAGAAGGTCATCATGGCGTACCCGTCGCAGATGAACAGCTGCATCTTCATGATCGTACTCCGTTCCAGTGGGCGTCGTGCCCACAGAACACACCGGAGGAAAGGAGGAGGGCATGGCGTACCCGTACAAACCTCCGATGTGCTCTGCGCGCTCGACGCCGAGCGCGTTGCTGCTACTTCTCGGGCGGCAGGTCGATGCCGGCGAACAGCATCGCCGCCGCGTCGCGGAAGGCCGGATCCTCGAGCACCTTCTCCTGCATGACGCGACCGAGGGCGGCGCTGAAGTCCATGGCGTTGGTGGTGCTCCGGGCCACCAGCGCCTCCTGACATGCACGCACGTCGAGGAGCGTCTCGTAGGCCCAGCGCGTGTACAGGTCGGGCTGCTTCAGGTTGTTGATCGCAGCGGGTTCAGCGACGGCAACTCGTTTCTGCTTGATCATGTTTGTGGCCTCCACTCAGCCCCGCACGCGGAGCTGAACGCAGGCCACAAGCCTGCGGCTCTCCTACGAGAGCTTGTGGACGATGCGGGGCTTCGGGTCGGGCAGAAGCGACGCCATGATCTTGAGCATCTTCGGGTCGTTGGCGAACTTCTCCTGCAGCCGCTGCCAGCCGACCTCGAAGCGGTCGTCGTTGGGATTGGCCTGCTCGCTGCGCGAGTAGACGAGCGGCTGGCCGTCGACCTCCATCATGCAGTTGTTGGGAAGCACCTCGCAGATGGTCTTGCGCAGGTCGCTCTCCTTGCGAGTGAGCGACTCGGTCCGCGCGACGACCTTCTCCTTGGAGTCGGGGTCGACGATGGACTTGAGCCGGATCGTCTCCGCACGGATCGCGCGCCAGCTGCGCACGTTCTCGATGAAGCCGGGGAGAAGCGGAACTGCCTGCAGATTGCCTTTCGTGGTCGCCATGGAAGCCTCCGTTTGTGGGTTCCACACGAGCGCCACGGCCTCTCGACCGTGGCGCCGTGCGCAGCCTACAAGCGCCTACTCGTAGTAGACCTTACCGGAGACCGCGCCGCGGACCTTGACGAGACCAAGATCGGCCGCGATCTGGTCGCGCAAGCTGCGCCGACGGGGCCGGTCGGCGACCTCGCGGATCTCGGTCCGGTCGCCGCACCGCTCTGCCGCGTCAAGCGCGCGGTCGAGGTTGGCACGTTTCGTGAAGCGGCTCTCGGTGTAAGCTGACCGGCCGAGGCCGTCGATGTAGTGCCTACGCAGGATCCATGCCATGTTAGCCTCCAAACTGGTTGACGAGCCTGCTGCGCAAAACCTGCATGTCGCGCAGAGTTTGCGGCGAACCGTTGGCGATCTCGTGGTCGACCAGCTTATCCATGGCGCGCAGGATCTGCGTCATGGCGTCGATCCGCTGGTCGGCGGTCAGAGTCACGGATGCGCGGTAGCGTCGCGCGGTGTCAAGGTTCGTTTTCATACCATGGCACTATACACCGAACGTGCCAAACGTAAAGCCTTGAAAATCAAGGACTTAGCTTTTTGCAAGAGTCGCCAAACGCCACACGGCACGCCGAACATGCATGCTTGAAACGCGCTAAGTCCTTGTGCCGCAAGGCTTTTGGCCTATGTGGCGTTTTGTCACCGTCGACGACGCCAGGACGCCACACACTGAACATCCTATCAGTATGCGCCGGACGGTGCCATGCGCGCGCTATAGACGCACGCTAGGCCGTCTAGCTTGCGCTAGGATGCACGGAACGATCAAGGCTGGTGTACCGGTACCGGCCGGTCGACCGGTGCATCCTAGCGAACGGCACGTCAGCGGTGCAGCGTATGGCACGCGGATTGCTTGCAAAACGTGCATGTATGTACGCCGCGGTGCGTCATGGCACGGTCGTTGCTTTCAAGCATGCATGAATGCTTGACGCGCTGCGGCATGGCACTGGTCTTGCTTGCGGCGCACGCGCGTTGCAAGCTGTGTACCAATCCTGACCGATCAAGAAAGTGTGGCGTTCTGGCTTCGTCGACGGTGACACTTTGCCACACTGCTCTAAGTCCTTGTGCCGCAAGGACTTAGCGCGGCTCGTGCACGAATGTCTGCGTCGCTGTGTGGCGTTCTGTCACACGGTCCGATCGCTAAGTCCTTGATTTCATTGGAGCCGTGTCCAGGCATGACAAGTGCTAAGACATCCAGGCATCCAACAACAAGCGGTGCCAAGTCACCGCACAAGGAACGGAGAACACCATGGCAAAGAACATCCAGGATCGTCCGGTCAACTACAAGGACTGGTCGCAGGCCGAATTGGCGACCGAAGCCGGCCGCGTCGGCATCGCGCTTGCCGACGGCGCCTCCAAGCGGCAGATCGCGGATGCGCTGAACGGCACCGCGCCGTCGGCCTCGACGGAGGAGGCCGCCTCCAACGCGCCGCAGGCCGACGGCACCGACGAGCCGCAGGTCATCGTCGACGCGGCCGACATGTCGACCGGCACCGTGCTGGAGCACAAGGATCGGTCCGGCACCGTCCTGTCGTCGGTGGCCAAGCAGGCCGACGGCCGATGGCTCCTCTCCACCGATGGCCAGCTGTACACGTCGCTGTCGAAGGCAGCCGTCGCCGATCACAAGTCGCGCGGTGGCCAGACTACGTCGATCAACGGCCGCGCGTACTACGGCCTGCCGTCGGCCGCCGGTACGCCGCGCGGCGCCTCCACCGTCGGCCTGCCGCGCGGCAAGTCGCGCGATGCGCTGGTCGCGCGCCGCGACAAGATCGCGGAGATGATCAAGGACCTCAACGGCAAGCTGGCCGACGCCGAGAAGGCGATCGAGGCCTTCGACATCGAGCACGCCAACGAGAGCGAGGTGAAGCAGGCCCTGGCCGAGTTCGAGGCCGCGCAGAAGGCGGCGCTCGACGCCAAGAAGGCCGAGATCCTGGCCGCCATCGCGGCCAAGAAGGCCGCCGCGCAGTAGCCGACCACTGCCGAGAGCCGCCGCACCGAAAGGTGCGGCGGTTTTTGTGCTTCACACCCGCGAATTTTCAGCTTGACATACTGTGGCGTGTAGGCTACTATGCCCACTCCACACTCGCATCGGAGGCACCATGAGCCCTGGCCAGCTCCTCTCCCTCCTCCTTGCGGCGCAGGTCGATCCGCACTTGAGCGTGATCGACCGAGCCCGCGCTGCTCACTACACCGAGACCATCTACGATCCGCCTGAACGCCTGGAACCCGGCCTGCTCGAAGGCCGCCTGCTGACGGTCGCAGGTCGCGACGCGCTGCACGCGCAGCTCCCCTTCCCAACGGCGATGGTCTTCCCCCACGCGGTCGCCGACGTGCTCCGGCGGGCCAGGGTGCTTGGCTACTCGTGCCGTGACGTCCGGTGCGAGCTGGTCGAGGGTGGCTGGCGCGTGGACTGGGAGGGGGATGGGTGGGAGGTGTTCTCGCGAACGTCGGTGCTACCCCTGGCCGAACAGAACCGCGAGGACCTCATTGCCGCTGCTCGCGCTTGTGGGCTCGAGCCGGTGCCGGTTGCCGCACCTGCCTTGCTGGTTCAGGTTCCCCGTACCGAGTACATCGAGGCACCTGTGGAGATCGACGTGAACGACCATCAGAAGTTGTGGGAGCGGTACTGCCGAGCCAGCGACCGTGCGCGTGAGCAGCACGAGGAGTACGATGACTTCCGGCGGGTCGACGACGCGCTCTTCACGGCCTATCTCGAGGCCGACGCCGAGCTGATTCGTCAGAGGTTCTCGCCCGTGATGAACGCCGACGGCGAGAGCCACTCCGGCACGTAGAGCGCGTCGAAGATCTCCCCCACCGGACCGCCGCCCTGGCGCGTCACGTTGATCTGCCTGTTCACCCACCACACCTGAGTCCAGCCCTCCATCGGAGGGGGCGTTGACTCCGACACGATGATCCGCACGTCCCTCTGCGCCTGTTCGTGTGCCCAGCTCCAGAAGCGAGCGTGGTCGAAGCCTCCGCCATGCCCGTCGTACTCCTCCGTGTCCACGTAGGGAGGATCGCAGTAGACCACAGAGAAGGGCTCGAACTTCCACTCGTCGTAGCTGCGCAGCGCGAACTTGACTCGGGACTTTCTGAAAGCCTCGGTCTTGCGCATCGTCCCTCGATACGCCTCGGCTGCATGACACCGCTTGTGCCCTGGCGACCGAGCGAAGCCACCGAACCACTTCCCTCCGAAGCTGCAGGCGATGCCCACGAAGCCGCGCAGCGCCGACGGCTTGGCATGCTTGAGGTCGGCGTAGAACTCCTCCGACACCTCCTGCGGTGGATCCCATCCGAGCTGCAAGGCCCGCCACATCAGCACGAGATCCTCGTGCACGTCTCCAGCGTGCAGCCGTCCTGGCAAGAACGCCCCACTTTCGCAGATGCCTTGCAGGATGCTACCACCACCCATGAAGGGCTCGTAGTAGAAGCCGCTCGACTGCTGAGCGATGGAGGTGATGTACGGGACGATCTTCTTCGACAGCCGAGTCTTACCGCCGAGGTAGTGCACTACAGCTCCTTTTTCCCCGTCTTGATAGCGTGGTAGAGCTTGGCCACCCAGCCCAGGCTCAAGCCGTGTTCAGCGGCCATCCGAGAAGCCGAGAGGAACTCGTCCTTTGTCAGCTTGTACGTCACCAGTATCCCTTGGATGACGAGTGTGCTGTACGGGGTCTCATGTGAGAGTTCCTCGGCAAGCTTGAGGAGATCCTGATCAGCAGCCATTGGTTTCTCCAGGGTTTGACTTAGCTTACTCGAAGTGAATCCTACCGTCAAGCCGTGATCATCACCGGACTTTGCGACCTGAGCGGAGCCTCCCTGCTCACCACCAACACGGCGTTCGACCTGGGGGTTGGAGGTGTCGAGTCGCTGGTCCTGCGTCTCAACATGGCCTTCACCGACGCGACCTCCTACGAGGTCTCCGTGTACGACAACGGGGACTCGGCAATGGTAGGTGAAGGTCCGGCTCCCCTCCTGACGCTTCGCCAGAGCACGAAGGAGACGCTCACCGAGCAGAGCTTCGCAAGCACGGACAGCGCCGACGACACCCTCATCCTGCAGCTCGGAAAGGCGTTCAAGAAGCTGCGCGTCTCCGTGAAGCGCACGGGTGGAACCAACGCCGCGGGCAACCGCGTGCAGATCGAAGCGCGTCGCGTGCACGGATGAGCTTCCTCCTTCCTTCGTCGGACATCGACGGGCAGTATATGCTGTCCGAGCACATCGCGATGCTGGCTGCTCGTGGCATCGACATGAGCAGCTACATTGGGAGCGGCGCGGCCTCCGTTGGTCTGGCGTTCTTCTTCACGCGCCGCGCTACGATCACCGGAGCGCAGTTCTTCTGGCCCGCGGCAGCAGCCAAGACCATCCGCGTCTCGCTGTGGCAGGAGAACACCCGCAAGGAGTTCGTCGACGTTGCCGTGAACGGTGCGAAGAAGTACGTCGTCAACTTCGCCAGCAAGTACGTCATCAAGGGCACGACTCGCTACCAGCGCTGGATCGTCAGCCTCTACGACACCTCCGGTGGTGGCCAGCAATACCCGAGCTTCTCGGCGCAGAACTTCGTACCTGGAGCACCGCAGAGCTTCACCGCGATTCCCATCTTCCCCGGCCACGGCTACATCGTCGAGAACTACTTCTTCTCCGCGGCTGGTGACGCCGTCCCCTCGACGCCTGCCAATCTCGGCTACGCCGGGATCGACCCAATCTTCCGCTTCTAGATCCACAAACCGAGCTGGTCCTCGTGCGCCCACAGCGCATCGACCAGCTCCGCTTTTTTGCGCAGGTCGTGGCCGTGCGCGCCGAACTGGTTATCCCCACTGAACGCAGTCGCGCGGACTTGGTACTCGACACGATACCAGTGTTCGAGTGGGCAAGTGAACTCGCTCACTAGCACGCGCACACCAGCTCGCACTTGTTCCTCGCACCAACTCCAGAACCGGGCATGGTCAAACTTCTCGTCGATGCCACAGTAGCCAGCGGTGCTCGCATACGGCGGATCGCAGTACACGACGTCACCTGCCTTTAGCTCCCAGCGATCGTAAGCGACATTGACGAATCGCACGCGAGCATGGCGGAAAGCCCGACCTTGACGCAGACACGTCCGGCGCGATGCTTGCACGGTCTCATCGCTCTCGACGCCCGCCTGCTGCCGTGCGTAGGCGCGGAACCAGTGGCCACCAAAGCTGGCACCGAAGCCTGCGAACCCTCGTAGCGGTGATGGCTGCAAGCCTTTCAGGTACGACCACTGCTCGAACGGAATGGACTCGGGCGGTTCCCAGCCAAGTTGCAGCGCCTTCCACATGAGTACAAGATCCGGGTGCAGGTCTCCAGCCTCGTATCGTTTGAAGGCGCCGGTCTTGCACACCGCCTCGAGAACGCTGCCACCGCCGGTGAAGGGCTCGACGTAGCGATCGACCGCTGCGCGCTTGATCACCTCGGCGATGCCTGCGGCCAGCCGGGACTTTCCTCCGAGGTATCTCATCGACGCTTCGTCACTAGCGTAAGAGCTTCAGCGCTGCGGCCAGCAGGAACATCAGAATCCATACTCTCTCCCTGTATCGCCACTGCTTCGGCCGACGCATGACGCCGTGGTAGACGAACCTCACGACTTCAACCCGAGACCACCCCAACCTCTAGCTGCATTGGTGCGTGCCTCAGGATCGACCTTCACGCCGAGTTTGGTAGCGCGCTTGATGATCTCGGTGTTGAACCGCTTTCCTTTGAAGGGAACGTGGCCGAGCGACTCACACCAGAACTCGTATGCCTCGCGCAGCGTCGACTTGGACACGAACAGCCCATCCTTGAAGTCGATGTGGTCCTCGAAGAAGTTGCCGATCGTGTCCTGCTCCTTGCGGTAGGTCTTGACTGCGTCGAGCACCTTCTGCGGAGGGTTCAAACGGTTCTGCTGCCAGTCAACACAACCTCTGACCGCCCAGGACAGAATTCCCTTCCGCTCGGCCATGAGCTTCGCGGCAAGGCCGGTGTCTCTTCTGTCATCAGCGATATGGGTAGGCCAGTCGATGAGGTGCAGGCGCCGCCAAATGCCTTCGTCGGTGCCGGTGATGCTGGGCTTGTAGTTGGTCTGCAGCACGACTTTGTGAGTTGGTGTATACTCGAAGAAGTTCTCGCCCATCCACTTGGCTGTGATTCTGTCGTAGGAGTCACCGACGACCATCTTGACCTGTGGCTCGCTCAGGTGCCCGCTTTCGTCGGTCTCGGTCGCGATCACGAGCCGCGATCCAAGGAGCGCCGCCAAGCCTGCAAGCTGCGACGGTGACGCCTTGTCCTGTCGGGTCTCCATCAGCAAGCCTGCCGACGCTGTGCTTGTGTACGGACCGAGGATAGTTCGCAGGGCGTTGAGGAAAGTCGACTTGCCGTTGGCCCCTTCACCGACGAAGATGAACATGCATTGCTCGCGTGTTACGCCGGTCAGGCAGTAACCCGCGATGCGCTGCAGGAACTTTATCATCTCCTCATCCTCCTCCATCCACTGCGCGAGGCACCGTTCCCAGGTTGGGCATTCCGCGTTCTCGTCGTACTCGACTTGACAGACCTTGGTAAAGTAGAAGTCCCTGTTGTGCGGTCGCATCTTGCCGCTGCCAAGATCGAGGACACCGTTGCGCACGTTGAGCATCATGTGTCGCTGGTCGAAGATCGACGTCGACACAGCGATGTTGGGCTCCGACGACGACAGGCTGATCATGGCACTGCGGCCGGAAGCTGATTCACTGTAGGACTGAAATGCCCTGATCTTGTGCAGGTTCTTCTCGGCCTGCTTCAGGGCATCCTTGGCGATGTCGACGTCAGCCTTGAGGCCGCCTTCTTTCTGCAGGAAGTTGGTTCTCGCGATAGCCTCGGCCTCCTCTGCCGAGGGTATTTCCTCACCGATGCGCCTCGCGGTGACCTTCGAGCATCGATCGAGGCACACGCGACGGTCGACCCAGCGCCCCGTCTTACCATCCCAGACCATCCAGGTCTTGCGGTCCTCGACCCATCGGATCGACTCACCGAAGCGCGCGACGAGGCGCTCGGCGTTGCCGGTGTCCGTCAGCGGCCAACGCTGCTTGCCGGGCTCCAGCACCTCCTGTTCGTCGACCTGAAAGTCCCACCAAGTCGCCGCGGCCTCGATGTCCTGGATCTCTTTGGCGATGCCTTCGAGGATCTCGTGCGTCTTGAGGGCTGCCGCCGCCTTCTGCTCCTCTTGGTCCTCGAGCAGCAAGAAACCATAGGGTTTCTCGAAGGCGAGGCGATAGGCGTTCTCGCACTTGTGCCGTAGCTCGTCCAGCGTCCACGGATATGGATCGCCCTGTGACGTGGTGCAGCGTTGGTTCCACTCACTCTGCACCATGATCTGCGCCGCCGCGTCGGGCGGAATGCAGAGACCGAACACCAGCGCGCGTGCGTAGTAGAGGCACTCGGCGCCTGCGCCTTTCCCCTGTCCCGGCACCGTGCCGGGAGCGTGCGCGAGGTACGCGAGCGCGCGCTTGCGCTTGCGCTCCATTGGGACGAAGATTGGGTCGCGCCGCTCGCCTCCTTCCGCGAGCACGACATCCTCGGCGCCATCCCACTTTGCCTCCTTACCGAACCACTGCGGGTCGAACAGCGGCATGTCGGCGAGGCGCTCGAGCGTCCACGGTACTACTGCCGAGTAGGTGAAACCAGTACCGTGCACACTACCCGGCGAGACGATCTGGCCGCCGTCGGCGCGCAGGTCGATCGTCATATCTCCGATGTGCGCTCGGTTGCCGATCCGAGTTCGTGGAGCACGATAGATCCAGTGCTGCCCTTTGCTGGTTCGCGTCCTGATTTCAGTCGGCGGCAGGTTCTCCTCGGCCCACTTCAGGGCCTCAGCTGAGTCAAGGTCAACGGCGATGATGTTGAGCTGCGCACCATTGACTCGACCAGTGCGGATGCCGATGTTATACCCCGGCTCCCCCTCACCCCACTGGCGATGCAGCTCCTCGATCGTCAGCGCATCTTGGCTCGACCAGCCCTCTGCGATGGGCGCCTTGCCGCGTCGATCTGGAGGAATGTCCTTCGGCCCCTGCGGCGTGTACTGGAAAGTCTGCGCCGGTGACCGCAACCAGATCGCGGGGAGACCAAGGGAAATCAGCTTCGAGATGTAGAGAAAAGCCTGCCGCGACGTCAGAGGTGTTGGAGGCATCGGGGCAGAAAGGTAGCACGGTGGAAAAGTTTTGTCACGCTTTGTCACAGGCGCGACCTAAAAGCCCCACTCCAGACGAGTCTGACAGTTTCATACCTATTGATGCACGCATGATGTGTATGAAATCCCAACAGACCAACATGCATGCACTCTACCTACTCCGTACATTCATGCACGGTCTATTCGTGCATTCGTGCACGCAAAAACTCCTGGCCCCGCGGCATCGGTGGGCCAGGGTGCTTGCGTGCACGCCGGTCGGGTTGGTGGCGGTTTCGGGGGAATGCGGATAGGCCCGATCTGGTCGTCTCTGGGGCCTAGCTTCGCCTAGGATCGATTTTCTGGGGTGGGGGGTGGCCGGGGTGCCAACCGGACCGAAAACGCGCCATAACGCAAACCACGCGCTTACAAGGGCTGTCACTCTTTTTCCCGTCGCTGCGTGACATTTCGTGTCTACGAAACCAGCGAAAATGTCACTTGTAATTTCAAGCAGTTAACCCCCAAAATGACAAGAGTGACACTTTTTCTATACCGCGCGTCAGGAAAGACGAGGTTCTCTCGATCACGCGGGAAAGGATTGGAATTTGGGACACACCTGTCACTTTGGGGGTTAACTCCGCGAAACCACAAGTGACATTTTCGGGTGACATGCGGTGACAGTACGGTTTTTCTCGTCGCAATCACAAGGAGCTGCGTGGGTTTAGGGGTGCCGGGCAACGGAAGATCGGTGGTTTCTCCTAGAGAAATCGTGAAAACTGGTTTGGGTGAAGAATCAACTTGTCTACTTCTTCATGCTTTTGTCTACACAGGTAGACACCCAGAACTTTGTGACAGGAGCCCGTTGTTTTCGATAAGAGAATTGCAACAGATTCGCCACATTTGTAACAGACGAACTGCATCGCGGCGCCAGCCCACACCAACTGGCCTACCAACCACTTTTCTGGTCTAGTTTGACCCCATTTCTGCACTAATTTGTCGAAGAAATCTCCGAAGAAATGCACCCAAATAGTGAAGAATTTCTCTACTTTTCTGGGCTTTCGACCGCCATTTGCACGTCATCGCTACCATGCCAACTGGCACCCGACGCCGGCTTTCGAGTGATTGCCGGCGGGAGGCGGGGTTAACAGGAGAGACGAGACAATGGCAAAGAAGGATTTCGCAGGGTTCCAGAAGGCGGTCGAGAAGGCCGACAAGAAGCTCGGTGCAAAGACCACCTTCGACAAGAAGGGCGGCCTCATGAAGACCAAGGCGAAGGGCGCCAAGGGCTTCACCACCATGACCAAGGTGAAGGGCAAGGCCGGCAAGGGCCACGCTGGCCGCGTGAAGGCTCACGCTCGCGCCGTCGCGAAGGCCGGCGCGAAGTACGGCGTGCACGGCGTCGGCAGCCACTCCGGCGGCAGCGCCGGCTAACCAGCCGGTTCCACAGCAGTACTCGAGACGGCCCCTTCGGGGGCCGTTTCTTTTTGCTTGCTTGAACGCCTCCAAGTTGGTACCGTATCTGCATGACCCGTCTCTATCGACTCCTCGGTGTGGCTCTCGTCGCTCCGATCGTCTACTTCATCTTCTCGGGCATCCGCAGCTTCTTCTCCTACGACGGGCACTACACGTACTGCTATGTGGAGATGGACGAAGGCTCCAGCTACCTGAGAGGCCATCGTGAATTCCCTCGAGTTGACTCCTACATCCTCGTCGTTCACGGTGCAAACGAAGCCGTCGACGAGGCCAGCCGCCTCCACTGCCCCCTCCGCTAGGAGACGCTGGTGTGTGAGCACGGTTCCGTCGAAGGAAGCTGCCCTCTCTGCGATCCGGCGGTCGCACGTCGACTGCACGAGAAGCTGCTCGGTCCACTAGTTAGCAGGGGCACCACGGAAGCACTGAAGTCCGTCGACGAGGCGTTGCGCTCGCGAGGGTTGCCAATGATGACGCTGCGGGAGGGGCTTATCGCTCGCGCCATCCTTGCCGCCGTGGAGCTTGCCCGCGAGGAGATCCGCGCCCCGGTGCAGCCGGAGAGCAAGCCCGTCGAGGCACCTGCCACTGTCGTTGTCGACGGGCTGAAGGACGCCAGCATACCGGACATTGAGTACATGGGGGTGGCTACTCGTCAGCCAAACGGCAAGTACCATTGCCATGCCGTCGTCGGCTCCAGGTTGTGTGTCGTCGAGGTGTCGCTTCGTCCTGACCCGAACGCTGCCCAGCCGCCCGCCCCGGTGCAGCCGGTGGCGCCGCGGGAGTTGACCTACGAGGAAGCGATGGAGATCGCCAAGGCGTGGATGGCGGATGACTCGTTCTTTCGGTGGAGCGCGATCGGCGACGCACCGCGCAGGGACCGCGTGGAACTAGTGAGGGCGGTTGCGCGCGGCGACGTGACTGCGGTTACCGACGAGTTCGTGACGTTCGTTAAGTCACGGCTCCCTCCCGCCGTGCCGCAGCCCGCACCGAGCGAGAACGGGGACACTTCGCTTGCCTACGCATGCGGCGCCGTGGCTGCCGCTGCCGTGGCGATCGTTGACCCCACGCAGCCGAGCGACGTGGTGTTTCGCGTCGTGCGCGATGCCCTTGCGGCGAACGGCGCGACGCAGCCGGCACCCGATTCGTGGCACGACGCGGTGACGTGGATCGAGGGGTGGGGCACTGAGCAGCCCGCACCGAGCGCCACGGTCGACGAAGTGATCGATGCAATCGGTGCGGTGAGCTCGTGACTGAACACGCGTCTCCGCGCTGCCCTCTCCACCCTGTCCCCCGCGCAACTCCGCGGGATGCTGACCGCGATTGGAGGTGGCAAGTGACGCAGGAACTTGACCCGATTGCCCTGTGCGTCGCTGCCGATGGCGACAACGAGTGCGGCGCTCGCGCCGTGGCGG
>CAYMIJ010000020.1:0-39250 GCA_964390465.1 uncultured Flavobacteriaceae bacterium
GCCGCGAAGGGAGGCGCGTGATGGCCACCACGGACCGGGAGACGGCGGCCGTCGTGGCGCTCCTCGACGAATGCGCCGACTGCGTGTCTGCCGCGCTCGGCCTCGATTCAGAGGACCGCGCCGTGGTGTTCAATGCGCTGAGCCCCGTCCTCACCGCCGCCCGTGCCTCCTCCCCGCCCTCCCCGGGGCTCGTCGAGGCGGCGCGCGAGTTGCTGGCCGCCCTCGACGACATGCGGTGGACATCTGACGAGAGGTTGATCCGCGCGAACATCGCAAAGGCAGCCCTCCGCGCCGCGCTGCTCAAGGAGCCCGCACCATGACCGGCGGGGGAGGGCGGAGATGAAGAAGCGTCATCGGCACAAGTCGTCCCTGTGGCTCATCGCTGGCGGGCGCATCGCATGGTGCTACCAGTGCGGTGCGTGGAGGGGTGATTGGGAGAAGCGGTGGCATCGAACCACTGGCATCGGTGGACCGGACCCGTGCTTCAGCGAGCCCACCTCAGAGCAGCAGGATGCTGGCGCCCTCCGCACCGAGCTGGACACGGTGCGGCACAACTTCAACACCATCACCGATCTGGCGGAGAAGTACCGGAAGGAGCGAGATGCTGCCATAGAGGCAACGTTGAAGGCAGTCAATGATGCCATCTCCGGTCAGCCGTTCAACTTCGACAATCCTCGGCTGGGGCTGCTCGAACTGAATGATCGGCTACAAAACCTCAAGGTGAAGCTATGACCGACCGACTGAAGAAAGCCCTGGAAGCTGTTGGAGTCCGCGCCGACTACCTCGCCAACCTGCAACGGCGGCTTCAGAACGATCGTACCACGCTGTCCCGCACGGAGTCGGAATACGAGAACGCCAAGCTGGAGTGGGCCGCCGCCAAGAAGGAACTGACCGAGGCATCCGAAGCGGAGTTTGGTACCAATGGCAGCTAACCTTCATCGTACCCTCGCCTGGCTCAGCTCCATCGCCGCCGAGCACTCCTCAATCCTGGTGGGGCTGTCCGGCGGCAAGGACTCGCTCGCCTGCGTCGACCTCTGCATCCGCGCCGGCTTCTCGGACGTGCAGTGCTACGCCCTGCATTTCATCCCCGGCCTCGAGTGCTTCGACAAGCCCGTGGACGATGCTGCTCGACGCCTCGGTGCGCGATTTCAGATCGAGCGTGCCAAGGCTGAGGGCCGCACAGGTGCAGTCAGAGTGGTACCACTCACCGTACACAAGCTCATGCACCCGTCCGGTGCGCTGGCGCTGATGAGTGGTACGTTCAGGCCGCACATCGATGAGGTGGTGAAGAAGCGGCTGCCCAAGCCAACCATGAACGATGCTTTCGCGACAGCTCGTCGCATGAGCGGGATTCAACTTCTGTGCACCGGCGAGCGTATGGATGAGTCGCTGCAGCGTCGTGGGCAGCTGCACGGTCACGCGCACTGCGACCGCACGCACCACGGTCCTGACCAGTGCGGCGAGCTGAATCCCGCCACCTCCACCAAGGCCGGTCGACCGATCTGCGAGTTCGAGCACGAGGGCTGGCTCGGCGCCTACACCGCGAAGGAGATGCGCGTATGGCCGCTGTGGGACTGGAGCGCTCGCGACGTGGTCAACTACCTGCGCGCTCGCCAGATCCCTGTTCCCGGCGGCCTCGGCAAGCGCAACATGAGCGGCATCGACCTTCGCCTGGAGACGCTGACCTACCTCAAGCAGAACTACCCCAATGACTACGAGCGCATCCTCGAAGCGTTTCCTGACGCCGAGGTGCAGTTCAAGCGGGCTGAGTACATGGTGAAAGATGATTAGAGTTCTGCTCGCAGCTATCATCACCATCCTGACCGTCGGCAGCATCATCCTCATGTCCGCAGGCGCCGTCGCTCTGTGGGAAAGGTTCCATGCCCTCTCTGGTTGATTCTCGTCGTGCGAAGGTGGACAAGTGGCCGACGCTGCGTGTGCACCGCAGCCAGATCGAGACCGCCGAGTACAACCCTCGCACCATCGACAAGCACGCAGGCAAGCGCCTCGGTGAGGGCCTCAAGCACTTTGGCCTCGCTGACAAGCTGACGCTGAACCGTCGCTCGACAGACTGCGGGTTCGAGGAGAAGTTCGTCGTCGCGCCGGATGGCTCGCAGCTGTTCGTCGGCACACTGGTCGGCGGGCATCAGCGCCTCGACCAGATCGACAAGATGGAGAAGGACCTCGACTACACCATCGAGGTCACCCTCGTCGACCTCGACATCAAGATGGAGAAGGAGCTGAACGTCCTTCTCAACAACCCGGCCATTCAGGGCCAGTATGACGCCGACGCGCTCACCGCGCTCATCGCGCAGGGCAAGGAGAACTTCGACTTCTCCATGGCCGGCTTCGAGGCGATGGACTTGCAGGCGATGCTCGACATCGACCTCACGGTGCTCGACGAGACCCGCTCGCTGTTCTCCGCCGAGGCACAGCCGGAAGCCGCACAGGAGGCGCTCAGAGGTACCGAGCAGCTGGTGCAGGAGAAGGTCGAAGAGCGGGCCAAGAAAGAAGCCGAGATCGCCAAGATCAAGGAGAAGAAGCGCGAGGCCCGTCAGGCGCAGCGCGCCGCCGACGACTCCAACTTCTACATGACGATCGTTTTTCAGTCGAACGATCGCATGTCCCTCTTTCAACAGGCCGTCGGCGCAGACACCAAGTACGTCGACGGCGAGCGACTGATCACCCTGATGGGGCTGGACGATGGATCCGCTTAGGAAGCTGATCGGCAACTGCATCCTCGAGGGTCTCAAGCGTGGCATGCCGCTGACGGAGATCCGGTACACGCTCGAGGAGCAGCTGCTGAAGAAGGGCATCAAGGCCGACGTCGTCCTGCTGCAGCATCCTGACGGCAGCGTCTCCACCAAGGTTGACTGTGATCTGCCCGTCGAGGGAGTCGTGTCAACAGTACCGGTGCGTATCGTCGCCGAATAGCCTACCCTCTCCTTCGTGCCAATCATCTCACCGTACACCTTCACCGATCTCAAGACACCCAAGACTCCCGCTGTCAACAAGGCAGCGATCCTTCAGAACCTTGCGTCGAAGGGGATCACGGCGGCGTTGTCCTGGGCGCCGGAGTCGGTGCCCTCGATGCTGGTCGAGACCGAGGCCGACGCCACCAGCAATTTCCAGTTCGCGCAGCAGCAGATCCTGTTCAGCCGCTTCAATCGATGGGCATCGAAGGATGCGCTCATCGAGCATTCGCTGCAGATCTACAACAACAACCCGCTGGCCGGTGTGCAGCTCATCGGTCGCGTGCAGCTGACGGACACTGGAGCCGGGCCGTTTCAGATCACACCGTCGAGTCTCTCGGTGTCGGTCGGCCTCGGCGGCCTCCTCTTCGATGGCTACGACGATCCGACTGGTGTGGTCACCCTGCCGAAGAATGGCTCCTGCTACGTCTACGTGAAGGCTGCGGAGATCGGTGGCAAGTACAATGTCAACACAAACGCCATCAACACCATCGCTCGAGGTGGTCTGCCGGGCGTGCTTGTCACCAACCCGAGCGATTGGCTCTCGGCACCCGGAACCATTCAGGGTTCCGATGACGAGACACCAGAGCAGCTGCGCACGCGCAACCCGCTCAAGTGGGGCGAGCTGGGCATCGGTACGCCGGCGGCAGGCTACGAGAGCCGCATTCGCGCGGTCTCCCCGCTCATCAAGCGCGTCAAGATCCTCAGCAACCTCGACATGCTCGATCCAGGGACCGTCACCGCCATCATCGCAGGTGATGCTGGTGCACTCAGCCCGGACATCGTGCTGGCCGTGCAGAACGCCATCGCACCGTCGCAGATCGGTGGCAGCTTCATCCCCGAAACAGCGCGCTTCATCTGCGCGAGCGCCGTCAACCGCACCATCACCATCACAGCAACGCTCTATGTCCCAGGGGAGCTGAACACCCCGGCCATGCTCGCGCTCATCGGCGCAGACGTCCTGGCCTACCAGCTCGCAATGGACATCGGAGGGAAGGTGTCATGGGAGAGGACGCTGCAGGTCACTGGCAACGTCGCCGGCCTCGAGCCGAAGCCGATTCAGGACATGGACTGGACTGCCCCCGCCGCCGACGTCGTCCTCGCCTACAACGAGGTGCCGGTGTTTGACGTCTCGGGAATTACGCTCGTCTCCATCTAGCCCTACGCCTGGGCCTCCACCACCAGCCGATTGATCATCGGACCGATCTGCCTCCGCGCGCGGATCGGCCCCTTACCGAGCGGTCGACCGGCGATCTCCTGCATGCGCTCGCGTCGAGCATTGGCGCAGCAGAGCTGTTCCAGTTCTCGGTATTCTTCGGGTGTGACCCAGAGTGTACGCTTGATCATCACGCTGAAGATAGTATACTACCCTAATCTCCGTGTCAACGACAACCGCTCTAACCTACGCGGAACTTCGGTCCCAAATTCTCATCAAGTCGCCGCTCGATGACGAGTATGGTCGTGCATGGCAGGAGGCGATGGGTGAAATGATGGACGAGCAGCTCCTGCGAACGCAGTGGGCTGCGCGTGCCGGTTGGCCAGAGTGGGCGCCCGAGGACGCGCTCCTCTACATCGGTGAGGAGCGGCGGCTCGAGCAGGTGCTTCTGATGGGTACCGGGCTGCGTGAGGATTCCGACGACTACCGAACTCGCCTGCGTGAAGGGTGGGACATTCACGCCATCGGTGGCACCGAGGAGCTGCACCGCGAGGCTTTCAGCTGGACGAGCCTGAAGAACGTTCGGGTGTTCCGCCGCAAGGAGTGGTCGATGCCATATTCCGATGGCTCGACCCCTGACTACGTCAAGGCATTTCAGCGCTCGGTGTGGTCACAGTTCGACGTGCTCATCGAGCGGCCTCACCCCTGGCTGCCTGTGCATTGGGGCAGCGCCGGTCTGCTGTGGGGTGGCTTCCATTGGGGCTCGAATGCTACGACCGCGGAGATCGATCAGCTTCGTCGGCTGGTGCAGAACTTCAAGGCCGCCCACGACACTGCAATGTGGGTTGTCGTCAACCTCGGCACCGGCAAGCTGTGGGGCGGCTTCAAGTGGGGCGACGGCAGCCACTGGTCTGCCTCATCCGAGGTCGTGCGCTGGCTGGTCGGCGAGCCGCATTGGACTCAGCGCGGCCTGCTCTAGAGGGGCTCGTATTTGATCTCGGTGACCTGCTCCAGCTCCTTGCCACCGATCGTAAGTCGCACACTGCCCATCTCAAAGGCCCTCGCCTTTCTCGCCTTCGCCTTCCGCCGCCGGTTCTTCTGCTTTTCCTTCTGATCTCGTCTCAGGCCCATGATCGAACGGTACCACGTTCCGGCTAGTACTGCAACATCACATACGGGACGAGAGCCGGATGGATGTGAGCGCTGATGCCTGGACGGGTACCTTCGAGCGCGGCGAGTGTGTCGAAGCTGCTGCGTAGCGTCGGACCACCGAAGCCACGCCAGAGGTTGAGGAGGCGACGCAGCGTTGCGGTGCGCGTGGCGGGAGGAATGTCGTAGACCGGAGGTGTCAGCCTGACATTCGGTGCGGTGTCAGGGCCACACGCGAAGTTGCCGATGCCATACAGGTTGTTGGTTCTGGTGCGGATGTACCCAGCCGACTCTCCACCGGAGACCAGTTTGCAGTTGGCTCGGTGTGCCTCGTCCGAGGCCATGCAGAGAATCGGCCCACAGATCGGGTACATGGTAGGAGCACCACTGCTACCACGCCACAGGAAGGGGGTGACGGCGCTCGGCGTGTAGAATTGCGTCTGAGTGGCAAGCCGCGCACGAACGCTCGGCGCGTCACCCTCGACATCGAGGTTGACGCCGATGATGGGAGCCGAGACGCTGATGATGGCACCGAGCGAATCGGCAAAGTCCAGCGCTGCTGTCCATCGAGGATCCCCTACGACAAGTGCATCTCCGAACACCAGAAGCGGTGCACCGAGAAAGCTCGTCGCGGTCAGAGTCCCATTGAGATATGGCTTAGCGGTTGCGTTTGACAGCAGCACGCTGATAGGGTAGACTTTCACTATGATCATCTGCGTTGCTGGAGACAACCCGAATTATCTCGGTGGTCATGCTGACCACGCACCCTTCAGGCTGTTCGTGAAGGCGCGCTTCGCACAGCTGCTCAAGCAGTATCCAGATGCGACGCTGTGCCTGTCGCTGCAGCTCGGACCTGGAACGTGGTGCGCCGAGGTGGCCGTCGAGCACGGCCGCCATTTCGTCTCCGGCATCGTGCCCTCCTACAAGGAGCGCTGGACCGAGCCGTTGATCCGTCGCTACGAGGCGCTCTACATCGCCGGAGGCTCCGCGCATTGGGACAGCGAGACATCGCCGATTCCGCTGCCTGATGCAGGTCACTACCCTTCCTCGGAGTCAGTGTACCTGCTCGCCTGCTGGGACGGCAAGCGCGTCTCCTCTCCGGCGGCACGCGCCATCCGTCTGCTGCAGCCGTTCGGTGAGCAGGCCACCGTCGAGCAGCTCACCGTCGACAACATGCCTCCCGCGTACCAGATGCTCGGTCACATGGAGCGCCTGCGCGAGATTTTCCCCTCCAACTTCCTGCCGCGCATCACCTCGGTCCTGTCCGACATGGAGCTGCTTCTCAAGGAATGGCCCGAGAATGCTCCTGGCAAGGTTCGCGCGCAGGCCCGCGCACAGGAGGTGCTCATGCTCGCACGTATCATCGCCACGCTCGAGGAGCGACGGTGAGGTTTTTGGTCAGGCATATCCAGGCTCGGCAAGGCATCGCCGAGCAAAGCTACGGGGGGAGGCCGGTAGGGTTCTCTCGTGAGGAAATTTCGGTAGCCATCACGCTGGAAGCAGTAGGGCCGATCAACCAAAACGAGCTGCACGGCCTGCTCAATGCTATCATCGAGATTCCTCTCTACGGCAGCGGCATCGCACAAGTCGTTCAACCTCCGCCTATCTCTCCTCCATCTCGCTCCAGAGCGCAGCTCACGCCGCAAGAGCGCGCCGCACCGCCTCCACCCGCTCCAGCCTCAGCTGCACCAACACTCGACAAGCTACTGGAGATCGAGTGACGCTTGCCCGACCGGCAGGGCGTGACTATCAGGAAAAGGCGGCGCGCGAGTCGTTTCCACGTCTTTGCGCGAAGGGTAAGCGCGCCGTCCTGCTAGTTGCACCAGTCGGCTCGGGCAAAACTCACATCGCCTGCATGGTCTGCTACGACGTTCTGATGAACGGCAAGGCGGACTTCTGGATGGGCGCTCACCGCAAGGAGTTGATCGATCAGCCGATCGACCGCCTGCACACCTTCGGCATACCGGCCAACCGCCACAGCCCCGGCCACAAGACAGACAAAGACTGGCCGGTCAACGTGTTCTCGGTAGACACCCTGGCCCGCCGAGAAATCGTTCCGTCGCGCAAGAAGGCCGTTGTCTTTATCGATGAGGCGCATCGCGTTGTGGGGGCACGCTGGATGGAGCAGGTCAATCGCTTCCGCCAAGCCTACGGTGAGGAGAACGTCTGGTTTGCCCTGCTCACCGCCACGCCATACCGCCTCGACGGCCGCAGCCTCGGTGACGTCGCCGACGAGCTGGTCGAGGTCACTACCCCTCGAGAGTTGATCGAGCGCGGCGTCATCATGGAGCCGGTCGTCTATGGTGAGGCGGCGCCCGACATGACTGGAGTACACCACCGAGGAGGCGACTTTTCGCCTGACGAGGTTGACGCCCGAGTCAACACCAAGTCGCTCGTCGGTGACGTGGTGCAGACGTGGATCAAGAAAAGCGGGGGCGCTCCATCGGTCTACTTCGCTGCCTCCATCGCGCACAGCCAGCATCTCGTCGAACGATTCCGGGAGGTAAACGTTCGAGCCGAACATCTCGACGGGACTACCCCAACCGAACAGCGCTCACGAATCCTTGCACGCCTCGCCATCGGTGGCCGAGGCTCCGACCACCCGGAGGCGCTCGATGTTGTTTGCAATGTGGATGTTCTTCGTGAAGGCTGGGATTCTGAATCTGACTACACTCGCGTACTCAATGATCGGAGTCTGTGGCTTGGGCAATCTTATCCTCCAGAGTATCAACCTCTCGAGGTTCTTGGCGACTGTGCACCGACAGAGTCTGCCTGCTCCTATCGACAGCGTGAAGGGAGAGTCTGTCGCACCCATGAGCGTAAGCGGCGCGCTATCATTCTGTCTCACGCGGGAAATCACCTGCGGCATGGGTTCCTCCGCGATCACGAAGGATTCGGGCTCGATGATCGGCAGACTAAGGATACCATTCAACGAAAAGCCCGAGTTGCATCAGTTACCTCTCGCTCCTGCAAACAGTGCCTTGCAGTATGGCCCTCCGACACGGAGACCTGCTCGTGTGGTGCTTCGCTTGCGCCGGCGCCGCGCATGCCGACGGAGCAGGACGTCGAGCTAAAAAACGTCACCAACGCCTTTGTCATTCGCCCTCCAGATCCGCGCGAGGAGTTTGCCTACCTTATCAATCTGTGGAAGTGGTGGGCTCGACGCAACCGTGAGAAGGCAGCTCAAGGTAAGCCCCCTTCTTCGGAGACGTCACTCGCCGCCATCTTTCAGAAGCGGTACCATCGCTGGCCCTCAAGAGACGTCCTCAAGGCAGCTCGAAAGGAAGCAGGTGTCTGATGATCGACGAACTGAAAGCCCGTCGTGAGCGTGCATCAGGGGGGTATCGGTCCATCATGCAGTTCGACACCGACGACCCGGAGTTTGCTCGCGGCGTCGAGGTCGGCATGATCTTCACCATGCTGGTCCGAGTACGCCCCGACCAGTACCACATTACCTGCCACACGACCAATCGCACTATGCTCGAACGCATAGCTCAATATAGTGGGTACCTTCTCACCGCCGTTGACAGTGCGACCGAAGGATGGCTTGACGCGGTGTTTGTCCGCGTGGTACATTCAGGGGCATGAAGATCCTCGGCATCGGTTCGGATCAGCAGACGATCATCATCTCGATGGGGGTGTACGAGTTCGCAAAGCTCGCTGGCATCCCACAAGACGAGATCTACTTGCAGCGCCTCGACAAACTGGTCGACAACCACAAGGGCGAGCTGGACATCCACAAGCTGTATGACAAGCTGATCACCATCGAAGCCAACGAGAACCGCATGAGGGCCGTGCGAGACTCCATCGACAAGCTCTTGGGAGACAGACCATGATCGACCTGCAGCAGTACGCCCACCTGCGGCCTCGTCGAGGCACGGTGTTCGTGAAGCTCTTTCCGGCGGCGGCCGAGTGGGCGCCCGGCATCGTCCGGCCGGACGGCTACAAGGAGCGCCGGCCTCGGCGTGGCGTCGTCGTCGCGATCGGCCCGAATGCCTATGCCAAGAGCGCTGACTTCGAGAAGCCGGTGCTGAAGGTCACCTACCCGGTGCCTCCCAAGTCCGCCGAGCTTCACAAGCTGGCAACCGAGATCTACAAGAGCATGTCGACGGGTGTGGCCGTCGATCTCTCTGCGCTGCCGGACGGCATCAAGATCAAGAAGCTGCGGCCGATGTACAAGCCCCATCTCGTTCAGGTCGGCGACGAGGTGCTCATCGTGCAGTGGACGCTCTCGCTCTCCAAGAGCGGCCACCCGAGCGAGGTGACCTTCTCGCCCTTCGGGCAGGCCGGCGAGGAGATCGTGATCCTCGACGAGTACAAGGACATTCACGCCGTCCTCGAGCCGGGAGCCGACGTCGAATAGCTCATGGGACGGAAACCTAAAACTCCACCACCACAGGATCGGCGGTTCCGCTGCATCGGCAGTGCTACCGTGCACTGGTTCGCCTGGGACAAGAGCGAGAAACGCTGGCAGCGCAAAGACAAAGGCGCCAAGCGGATCCAGATCCTCTCCACCTGGGAAGGATGAGCGCCACACGCGAGGACTTCCTGGCCGCTCTCGGTAGGCCAGGGTTTGGTGGGTGGGGTGAGATCCTGTCTTATGGGTCGCGCGTCCTGCGCGACAACAACACCGCCCAGATTGTTGATTTTCTTGCTACCGCTCGAGCGAGGCTCAAGGCGTGGCCAGCCGAGCTGGCGCGACCATGCCCCAAACACTGGCCCGCCGGATTCCGTGGAGGCATCGAGTACAAGATTCCCGAGATAAAGGTGTATGGAATTTACACATCTCGGATTGGCTCAGACCCACGCTTGCGATGCTCCGATGGATTGCAGGCCGTGCGTCTCAAGAATCGATCTCTGCACAGCGCCTACACCCGCAACGGTACACCAGTTCAGCTCGAGGACGAAGGCGCATTCGATCTGCAAGGCGGTATGATCCTTGAAAGCTTCAGTGGGAAGCGTATCGAGGTCGTCGTCGAGCTTGACGTCAAGACTTTCACTGGACGTGTCGAAGAAGCGCAGGAGCTGCGCCTCAATGCGGTGCGACGGCGGGGTGGAGTGGCGGCGTTCGTGGAGACGGTAGAGGACGCGGTGCTGTTCCTCGTCGAGGAACGAGGGAAGCTACAGCGAGTGCTGATATAGGCGCAGGTCCTCCATCCGGTGCAGGAGCTGGAGCGACTTGGCGCGGGCGTGCTGCGCGATCTTGTGGCGGTGCTTCGCCTGCTGCAGCTTGAGCACCGCATCTTCGTACATCAGACCGTCGGGCATCAGACGATCCTGCGCGTACTGCTGCTCCTGCTTGTAGTAGGCCTGCAGGGTCTCGTTGAAGGCCAATTCACAGACCTCGACCAGCTCCTGTGCCACGACAACCGGCACGACGGGCTTCTCCTGGCTCAGGATGTTCAGAGCGTCTTCGTAGGTCACGACGTCAGCCTCCTCACGAGTTCTTCGAGGCCCTTGATGACCTCGATCTTTTCCGTCTGCTTGACTTCGGCCACCCGGATCTTCCAGTTGCGCTCGGCGAGATCGTTGAGGATCGCGGCAACGGCATCGAGCACCGAGGTCACGAAGCGCCGCTTCTCGAGCGGCTTACCACTGATCAGCATGACTCCCGACGGCTCGAAGCGAGTGTTCTGCACCGCGGCGATGTACGGAGCGATCGGCATGCCAGCCTCGAGCCCCACCGTCACCGACTGAGCCCAGGCCGCCAGAAGCGCGTGCTCGATGGATCCGGCTCGAGCGATCGTGATCTCCAGCTTCCTCGGTGTGCCGATCAGCTCCTGCCGAATCCCTACATCTCCCTTGGTCCACAGAAAGAGGTGGACGTAGCCGTCGACCTCTCCGGCCTCGGCCAGGATGGTGAAGTGGACTGCGACGCCAGGAGCACCGTCGGTGTTGCTGATCTCCATGTCTGTCATCTTACCCCTTGCGTGCCACGTTTGCAAGCCATACCTTACTAGCATGCGTTACAACGCAGCCGTTTTCGCCATGGCGCTAGGCGCCGGTTGCACCATGGCCGATCCCTACTACATGGCGGAAAGGCCCCACGACGACGGCGCAGTGGTCAGACTGGCGCCTGACGATCTCACAATGGAGCAAGTCGACCTTTCCGAGCAGAAGATTGCCGAGGATCTCGCACCTCCCCCGGTCGACCTCGTGCGGTCGATCGATCTGATTCCAGTTGTCGGTGGAGAACTGTGCCAGCAGTGGGGGCCGGAGCCGACGGTCAGTCCTTGCCAGTACCGCTGCCGGTGGCAGAAGCGTTGGGCTGAACCGAGGCCGTGTAATACCTGCCTGCAGATTCTACCTCTGCTCTGCCACGATGGGGATTTTCCGAGTTATCTCTGCGTGAAGGCATGTCCCGTAGCTGATGGGGACATCTGCAACTAGCGCGGATCGCGCCAGCCAGCCAAGAAGATATCGACACCTCGTCCCGCACCTCCAGTCGTCCAGAGGTAGTACATGTTCTCGTTGTCATCAGGGCATGCCGAGAACTCGACGGTGTGCGACTCGTTCGAGATGAAGTCCATCAGCGTGAAGGTGGGAAGCGTGCTCTTGGTGCCGATGTACAGGTGGTCGGCGCCACTGGACGTAGCGGAAGCCTGCAGGATGATCTCGCGAGCGTAGGTCGGCGTCAGTTGCCCAAAGGCAGCGGGGCTGAAGCACTTGAACGCCGTCGCTACAGCGGCGGCTCCCCCAGAAACTACCTGCAGTCCGCGCACCCCGGTCAGCTTGTGTACTCCTCCGAACTCGTAGCAGGGTACGACCGAGGTATTGGTCGCTGCGTCGCTCAGGAAGGTCCCGATGTACGCCTTGCTGGTGTCCCCGCTCTTGTACTTCAGCTGGTTGTCCGGTGCGGTCGTCGTGATCTCCCAGATCGCATTAGTCCCATCGAAGCCATAGTAGACGTAGTATCGAGTCTTGAGCGTGAAGTTGGCGGCACCGAGGGTAGTGAGCAGGTTCAGCGAGGTGGTGACGCTGTGGTCGATCACCATCCAGACACCGCTGTACTGCACCAGCACGCTGCCCAGCGGCTGGATCTTCATGATCGGCGTCACCGTGCTGTCGGCGATGTCGATCGAGTAGCGCGGGCGCAGCTTGGCTCCGTAGAGCAGCTTGCGCGCCGCGTCCACTCCTGTCAGAAGATCCGAGATGGGGGTGGCGACGCTCGCTGCATTGGCGAGGTCACCGTCCACCGGAACAGTGACGCCATTGGGAAGAACGCGAGTCGCTGCAGGAGAGATGGTGGTTGACATGCCACTCCACAGGGTAGCTACTTGTCGATCAAGCCTTCGAGGACTCGCAGACAAGCTCCCGCATAGGCATCTGCCCCTGCCGGCCAGGCGATGCCCTGAAGAATTTCAGCTGCTTCTCGAAGCTCATTGACGCCGAGCAAATCGATCGCATGAGAAAGCTCGGCCTTCTGCGTGAATCCCCCGAGCAGCGGGTCACACTTCTCCTGCAGCGTCTGAATCACGTCGTCGACGGTGTGCTCCGGTACCGGCTCTCTCTTGGGTACGCGAGCATTGATTGCATTGGCCTCAGCGAGGCATGCCGCCGCCTGCTCTTGGCACTTCGCGATCGATTCAGCGAGCTTCGGTTGATCCGCCCCCTGAATCCCCAGCATCCTCGTCACGGAGGCGAGGAGAATCTCCGCTCGGGCACGCATCTTGCCTTCCTCCTCGGCCATGATGCGGAGCTTTACCTGCTCGACCTGTTCGTCGTAGTTCACGGGTGTTCTCCCATTTCAGTTTGCTGAGGATGCGAGCAAGAGGCGTGTCAATGTCCCCGATGAATTTCTCCTCCAGAGGAAGCTGAATCTTGCGTCCGCTCGAGGCGTGCGTTAGCTCGTGCAGGAAAGCCCGGAACATCTTCCAGTAAGGCTTGCCGTTACGAACGATGATGATCTGCAGCGACCAGTAGGTCAGACCCCAGAGTTTCCCGTGGCTGATTTTGCCCTTCCGGTTCTTGCGCTTCTTGTTGGCGACTTTTAGCTCCCAAGCCAGCCAATCGATCTTGAGGTACTCAGGGAGATCATCGTCGTCGTGCAGGTAGATCCGCCATCTCTTGCGGCGGATCATCAGCTTGTATGGGATCTTAGGCAGCACGGAACATTCGCAGTCTGGCCTGGAACTCCCTGAAGTGCCTTCGGATTCGCAGTGGATCCAGGTGGATCACTTGCGCAGGCTTGTCCGGTACAGCGATCACAATGTAGCCATTCTCCACGGTCAGACCATGCATAGCCCGTACCGCCGCCGCATAGGCTGCGACTTGTAGGAAGTAGTCCCCGATCCACTCCTCGTTCTTCCACTCGTCGGCCGTTTTCCAGTCGAGGATGGCTGGCGTGAAGTCAACCTCAGCCAGCATGTCGGTGGTGCCTGCGTAGCGCAGGACAGGGTGATGTGTGTGATACTCGCTGAGCGGCTTCTCGCTGGTGATGCGATCAAGGAAGGGGCGGATCGACTTCCAGTATGGACCGCTTCCACCCTGACGCCGCTTGCTCTTGAAGAAGTTCTCGATAGCCAGATGCATCTCGGTGCCACGCTTACCACCCGCTTGCATCATCAGCGTGGTAACTCGCTGCACCGGCCAGTCCTCGACGATCGCGCGTGAGGCGATGTCTGGATCGAGCTTCTTCTTGTCGACCCATTCTTGGATCTTCTTGTACCGAGCAACAGGATCATCCTTCATCCGGCGTTCCCAAGCCTTGAGGCCAGGGCTCTTCACCGCCGTTTTGCGAAGGATCGTCGTGACGCTGTAGTACCGCTCGCCCTGTGGAGACAGGTAGACACGACCAGTTGGCTCGTCGAGTCGCGTGAAGGTAAGATCGCGAGTCGTGTCGATCACTGTCCGCTATTTTCCCATGGTTCGGGTTGATTTGGAAGCACGACGATTTGATGCCTGCTCGAGTCTGGTCGCCCAGCGGCAGTTTCCAGGCTCGTAGTCTCCATCATTGTTGATCCGATCGATCGAGTGCTCAGCGGATGGGCGAGGTCCCATATCTCCATAGAACAACTCAAAGGTGTGCCATCTGGGACACACACGGATTCCCCTTCCTCCGTAGTTACTCCAAGCAGAATGGTTTGGGTTGCTGCAACGAGCAAGCATCCCCGCCCAGACTTGGTGCTCTGGAACTCTTGTCAGCCCATGCTTATGGTTGTGAGCAGATACCTTAGATGCTCGAATGCAGCCACAATTCGTACTAGAGCCGTCTCGAAGATGCCCACCCTGTACTATGCCGAGAGTACCACAAGAACAGATGCACTCCCAGCGAGGCTTGCCCTGCTTGTCGTTGATTGGAAAGCGCTCGAGCACAAGCCACTCACCAAAGAACCTATTGACGAGATCAATCGGGGTTCGGCCAGGACCGGAACTCATTTGTCCGCCCAACAGGTTACGATAAGTTTCTCTGGTGAGGCATCGGCGGCGTCGACTGGAATGTCAACGATCCCTGCCCAACGCATTGCGGTATGAGCCGCATTGAGAGCAGCCGTAGCCGTAGGTAGGGCAAACTCTTGCTTGCAAGTAATATCGACTTCGTCGTGTGCCATGTTCCTGAACTTAGCTTCCCATTCAGGATGCTCATCAAATGCCTGAAGCATCAGCCCCATAGCATACTTGATAATGTCTGCTTCGGTCATCATCCAAACTGCAGAGACGCAGTCCGTACCTTTGACGGAGTAGTTGCCCTTCTTCTGCCATTCGTACTTCGCCGGTTGCCAGTTCTTGATCAGGAACAGGCGACGGCCGGTCAGTGCGCGGACTTCACCGTACCTGCCCTGCACACCGATGGCGTCGAAGTTGTGGTTGTAGGAGTTCGCACGCGAGATGGTCGTGCGCTGAAACCCGTAGAGGACAGGATAGACCTCTCGCCACTTATCACGGCGAGCGGTTGCCTCCTCCTCGGTCATGAAGATGGGCTCGTGCGCCGTCTCTGCAGTGCGCTTGAGCGTCGCACCACCCTGCATGTTCAGCGACCCATAGCCGACGTTCTTGCTGCCATCACGAGTCGTCTTGACCTCGTCAAAGAGCGGGTGCTTCTTGTCCTTGCGGATCTTGCTGGCAGCGTCGATGTCGAGGTTTGCAAGCTCCGGTCGTCCGAGCTTCTGCCCCTTCTCGTTGAGGAGTGACACCGTCAAGGCGAGGTGCGCGTCGATGCCGTCGCGGAAGTTCTTGAGCATCTGCGGGTCTT
The DNA here is from genome assembly GCA_964390465.1 of uncultured Flavobacteriaceae bacterium. Classification (GTDB taxonomy): domain Bacteria; phylum Pseudomonadota; class Alphaproteobacteria; order Micropepsales; family Micropepsaceae; genus JADZAI01. The sequence continues at coordinate 15,470 of CAYMIJ010000020.1, forward strand.
GGCTGACCTGCGCCGCGATACGCATGTGCGCCTGCGACAGGTCGATCACAATGAAGGCTTCGCCGTCGGCCGGGCGGACACAGTTACGCACCGACGGTGCACCGGCCTTCTTGTGTGACGGCTGCAGCACCGACGGATTCTGAGTATTGACCGGATTACCAGCGCTCGAGCGACCCATCCCCTTACCGGCCTCACCATTCTTCGTGCCGTGCTCCTGATAGCCGCCGGCAATCTGGCGAAAATCCGTTCGGATCACCCACTGGCCTGCCGAGTTCTGCGCCATGTTCTCGACGACGGCGTTGAGCCAAGTGAGGCAGGCTGACGTCGCACGCCCCTCGAGAAGGGACTTCACGTATGGGATGTGCTCGTATGGTACGAGGTTCTCGTCGGCGGTGCGCGTCGCGCCCTCGGCGTCGGTGAACGTGCGCAGCTTCTTGCGCTTGAAGCCTTCCTTCGGTCCCTTGCACACAGGGCACCGAAGATCCACCTGCTGCCATGGCAGGTTGTCGTCCTTGACCGGATCGTACTCGAAGCCACACCCACCACAGAGGCGAATGTCGAGTGCCTCACCGAGCACCTCGGCAACATCGTAAGGTGAAGTCGGTTGCGCACCCGGAAACGTCCGGCGGAACAAGGACCAGAACTCGTCGCGGACTCGAATCCAGACGGCGAGGTCTCGGCGTGCCATCTCGGCGTTGACGGGCAAGCCCTCAAACTCGCACTCGCAGAAGCACGGTTGCGCACCGGTCTCAGCTTCGATGGACTTCATCAGCCCATCGCTGACCGCTATGCGCGACAGTGCTCGCCACACGTCGATCACGACCAGGGCATCCACACCAGCGTAATTGTACTGGCGCATAGCGAGCTTGCCCGCCCAATCCGACGTTTGCTCGCGCTTGTCGATCGGAATCTTGAGGCGTGTGCAGATGGCTTCGAGCTTGTGTAGGAGCCGTGGCTGCGGCACAAACCCCCAGGGCTCGTACCGTCCCTTCGTAGCTCCGACGCCAGCCCAAATCACCTGCGAATACAGCATCACGTCGCGCATGTTCCGCATCCTCCACCCGAAGTGGATGCGGAACAGAAGGTACTCTGTAAGCAGCGCCATACCCACCTTCTTCACGCGGCGCGACTCGATGGCCTCCTTGAGCACCATCATGGTGGGCCAGTGTGCGGCGATGCACCTGCTGCGGTCGCTGAATAGGCCGCCGAGATCAAAGATGAGCACTCGACCGGATGGCAGCCCTACCTGAATCAGGCGGATGGCGGCCTTCCAATAGTTGATCTCGTCTTTGGTGCGGAAGGGACCTTTTCCGTCCTCGTAGAACTCGGTGTCGATCCCGATGTACACTGCATTGCGCAGTTCCTCAACACAGGAGTCCCATCGTGGATCCCCCAGCAGCACGACGCGCTCGTCCAGAGTCGTGTCTGGATCGAGCTGCTGAAAGAGCGTGGCCTGATACCCCTTCATTCGTCTCGGTCGAGGAGATGCTCGTAGGTGTAGCCGATCGGCTCCCTAAAGAGTGGATGTGCCTTCGCCGGATCGAGTGTCACGATCGCTGGTCCGGTCGCGTACACCGGGATCCTCTTACCGAGGTCCACCGGTGCCGGTAGAGGCTCGACGATACTGAACTCCACAAGCGCCGCACCGTTGGTCTGGCGGACGAATACCCGTATCTTCATCGGATGAGATCCACCAAGTCGAGCCAGTTGTTGGTACGGTAGATCCCCGGCGCCTCGTCAAGTTTGTTGTGCTCGGTGGTCCAGATCACTCCGCGTCCGTCAGGGTGTCGCCGCTGCCAGTGCACGACAGTCTCCACCCTGTCATCAACGAGAAGGTCGCCGCGAACGAGGTGCTTCGCTGACGTGTGAACCATGTGGGAGTTCTTCACCTTGAAGTGGTGCTCCAGCCACTTGGTCCGCTCGTGGATCCAGTGGCGGCTCGACCACCAGGGGCTGATGACGAAGTAGACCTCGCCGTAGTTGCGCAGCAGCTCGACGCCATCATGCGCACCGTGAATGACAGGGATCGACCCGCAGAAGCCCTCCTCGGTGATCTGCGAGAACACGTACTGCTTCTCGCGCGGGGTCAGCTGGTCGAACACCTCGTAGTTGGGGAAGGACGTGCGAGTGTATTTTTCCGCCTGCGCAAAGTAGTTTGCCCAGCGGATTACCTCGCCCATGAAGTCTGCGAGGACACCGTCAACGTCGAGCAAGATAACGCAGCTCATGTTTGATCTCCCCTATCAACCGATCAAAGGCGTGATCGGCGGTCTCCGTAGCGAGTTGAAGGGCAAACTTGGCATCAGAGTACTCGTCGGTCTCATGCAGCCGCTCCGCGAGAATCGCTGCCTCATGCAGCGCCTTGAGCGCGTCGGCGTAGGCAATCGCTGCGCGCGACCTGCGAGTCACACCCCATTATCGCTGAATGCCAGTCCACTGTCAACAAAAGAAAACGCCCCCGGCAGGAGCCGAGGGCGTTCGACCAGAACGGTCTGTGTTGCCTAGAAGGGAATGTCCTCGTCGGGCGAGGGAGCCCCCACCGGCGAGGAAGAGGACGCCGCCGGCCTGGCCGCCGCCGGAGTCGAAGAACGGACGTGCGAGGGATCGAGGAGGTCACCCAGGTTCTTGTCCAGCTCGGCGAGCGCATCGATCGAGGCCAGCTCCTTGAACGCCTGGCCCACCCGGTTCACGAAGCCGACCTGCATGCGCGGCATGAAGCGCGCCTTGTCGCCTTCGCCGACCATGCGCCAGCCACCCTTCTGGTCCAGCTCGTCGACGTCGACGGTGACGCGAACGTCGGTCTCGCCGAGGCCCTCGAACTTGCCCTGGCTCAGCTCCTTGAGGCTGTTGCCGCGCCACCCGGAGGCGCGCAGCTTGTCGATGGTGAACTCCTTGGCGCCGCCGGAGAAGGAGCCGTAGAGGCGAACGCGCGTGCCGGGCGGGATGGGCGCGAACTGCCCCTCCTTGATCGGGACGTCCTTGGGAGCCGAGTAGATCTCGGCGCGCTGCGGCTGGCCATCGCCGCCGAGGGTGATCTCGTAGTCGAGGGCCATCTGGATGGAGCCGTTCTGCGCGACGCCGAAGGACAGGCTGTCCACCTTGGCGCGGGCGAGCAGGCCCTTGGACTTGAACATGAGGACTTCCGGCTTTGCCGGACGACTGGTGATCTCGGGCATCTGGTTCTCCTTATTGTCGTCGACCAGCTTCAGATACTATCAAACCGGCCGGCGATTGTCCAGGGTTTGTTACTTGGTGGAGTCGAGCTGCGCGAGCGCGGCCTGCATGTCCACCGGCTTGACGGTCAGCTCGGCGATCTTGCGCTTGAGCCCGTCGAGGCAGCCACGCAGCAGCGCCTCGTCGTCGCCACGCGACTTGAAGAACGGCTCACCCTTCTTCTCCCACCAGTCCTTCTCGACGAGAGGCTTGATCTCGTCGGCGACGGCGAGGATGTCCTTCTTGAGCGCCGCGATCAGCTCGGCCTTGGCCTCCTTCATGCGGGCCGCCTGCTGCTCGATGGTCTCGGCATCCTTCCGCAGCCAGTCGAGGTAGAGCATCGCGAACTTGGCCCCCGGCTCACGCTCGGTATAGCCCTTGAAGATGGGCGTCGGCGGCTGCTTGACGATCGTGATCACGTGAGCCTCGTCCAGCTCGGCGACGATGTCGAACTCGTAGTTGATGTCAGTCTTGCCCGTGCGCTGCACGGTCTGCAGACCGAGCGTCTGCACCTTCTTCTTGCCGCCCTCGTCGACGATCTCGTAGGCCATCTCCATCCGCATGGTGGCGACCTTGTGGATCTTCGACTTCATCAGGGCCTCGATGAAGCGCGTGTGCTCCTTCGAGCCATGAGCCCACGCCTTGAACTTGCCTCCCTTCTCCATGTCGCCGCGCTCCTCGACCTGCTCGAGGACGCCGCCCTTGCCGATCCACTCGTGCGAGATGGAGTCGATGCCGACGGCCACGAAGCCGCTCTTCACGGCCAGCTCGATGGCCTCGGCATAGGCAGTGGGTCCGTAGTTGTCCTCGAGATTGAGGACGGCGAACTCACGAATGCGACCTCCATCCGGGTTCTCCCAGCCGACGAACTTGCTGGCGCGACCATGCTCGCTATCGATCACGCAGTACTCGCCGTCGAGGGCCTTTGCCCACGCCTCGAGCATGCGCAGCATGGTCGCCGTCTTGCCTGCGTTCATGGGACCACGCAGGGCGGCGAGTGCCCACGTCTCTTGCTTTTTTGCCTTTACGAACTGCAGTGCCATTAGGGCACCTCCTCATCGTTGTTCAATGAGGAGAATACCCTAATTGCAGGCGGATGTCAACTACTTGGTGGGATTCAGATCGATCGCGAAGGCAGGAGCGTTGGTGGCGGCGTTGCTGGTCGAGCGGTCGTCGCGCTCCACCTCGTCGAGGATGTTCTGCGCTTCGTCCTTGCGAGCGAGCCGCAGGTTGTGGTGGATCACGGTGCGGTGCACGCGCATCTGCGACGCACGGAGGCGCATGCCCACGTTGGCCGTGATCGCGTTGCCGAGCGTGGCAAGCGTGGCCGCACGCGGAGAGCGCGGGTCTCCGGTCACGTTGCCCAGCTTGTCGTAGTTGAACTTCACGTCGCCGACGACTCGACCGTTGCTGTCGCGCATTTGGCCCGGCAGCAGCGAGTTGGCGACGTCGTACATCTCCTTGAGCATGATCTGCCGGGCGCCGTCGAGGTGCGCGAGCGCCTCGTTGTCACCGGGAGGAAGCGGCAGCTCCTGCACCGCCGGCGCCAGCATCAGCTCGGCGAGGCGCTCCTCGTTCTCACCGGCCTCGTCGACGTCGCGCATGGTGGGCGAACCAGCCTCGCGCATGAGCACGGCGATCTGCCCTTCCATGCTGGCCTGCAGCGTGACCAGCGCGTTGGTGAAGGTCTGCAGGCTCACCGGGGGATTGGTGGGCCAGAGGTTCATGAAAATCTGGCGCGCGGTCCAGCCGATGCCCAGCTGCTGAATTGCGCGCGCCTGCTTCTCCAGAGGAATTTCCCAACGTCCGTTTGCCATACTCCGATGATAGCTAGTGCGGGCGTGGACGCTGCCACCCATCCCCACGCATCCAAGAGATCCAGAGATTGACGCAACCGATGCAGATTTCTTCGCCTGGGTTGGCTCCAACGATGACGAAGGTATCACTTGAGCCACAATCTGTACATCGCAGCTCTAGCCCCTTGTAGCATCCGCACAGGTTGCACGGCTTACCGCAGTCGTGACACGGCAGATAGTACATCAGTTTCATGCGCAGCAGCGCCTCCCACGCTTGTTGCACACTGAGCACGAGGGCACGATGTTGTCTCGTCGGTAGGTGCCGCCGTGCTTGCCGCAGATCGGCCAGCGATCGATCTCGAACTCCGTGGGATCGAGGCAGCCCCCGCAGTGGTGGCATCGAATGAAGATCATTGTGAGGTTGTGACCGAGAGGCCAAAACCCCAACTCCACGAGACAGCCAAACTCGTTTAGCATGAACTCACGACGGCGGATGCGATCCTTCGTGGTCCCGCGTCCACCCCAGTTTCGCTTGCCACGAGCACCGCGAGAGAGGCGTCTCATCGGGGCAGGTTGGAGAAGTGGTACACGTCCTGCCAGGATCCGTCCTTGAGGATGCGGATGGTGATCGCGCCGTCCTCGAGCAGCTCGATCTTGTGCTGCGCCTTGAAGCCCGCAGCGATGTTCTCGATGATCTTCAGATACGGGTTCATTCGACCAGCTCCTGCATGTGGTACGGGTAGAGATGCTCGGTGTGGGGGTATGCGTTCAGGCAGCTCCACGAACCGTGCTGGCAGCAGCCGAACGTCGAGGAGTACTCGGGAAACCGCTCATACAGCAGCTCCTTTGCGGGAGCGCTGTCGTGGTCGGCGAGATCACACAGTTGGCTCGTGGTGAGGCCGAGCGCGCGAACCTGCTCGATTTCTTGACGGGATGCCAGCATCATGGGTTTAGCTCCAGAGGTACTCGACGACCTTGGACCAGATGCGCTCGATGTTCTGGGTGTGCTCCTCGGTGAGGTCGCCACCGCCGCGCTCGTGTGCGCACTCGTGGACCAGAACCTCGAGGACGCTGCGCTTGGAAGTCATCTCCTTGCGGGCGGTGTACACCTTACCTTCGCGGCGGAGACCACCGACCGTCGGATCGTTGAAGTCGACGACGTTGATCTGCACGCGGTCGATCTCCTCGATGCCGGCCTTGGAAAGCAGTTCACGGGACTCGGTGAAGTACTGCTGCTCCGTCGGCGTCAACTCGTTCCACGAGTAGATGTGGGACACGACCGACTCGAGACGGTTCTTGACCTTGTCCAGCGTCTCCAGCTTGGAGGCCAGGACGCGCATCATCATCTGGCCAACCACCACACCAGTCCGGCCGTGGTGGGTTGCCTGCTCGCTGTCGTTGGTCGAGGCGACCGGAATCGCGGAGGTGCCGTAGCGAGCGACGAACTTCTCGGCCGCACGCGCCGCGAGCGCCTCGGGAACCTCGGTCATGTTCTTGAGACCTTCGGTGTCTTTCGCCTCGTCGGCGATGAGCGCCAGCGTGCGGTCGATCATCTCCGGCGACTTGGATGCATGGGCCAGAATGTTCGAGATATACCACCGCTTGTGGTACTCGTCAACCATTTTGCGGTCGATGTCGACGCTGGCGTTGAACAGATTGTAACCGTTCTGCAACTCCGGGTCCTTCTCGATGAAGATGCCTTTGACGAAGACGCAGCCGTCGAGGTCGGGGTCTCCGAGGAGCATGCCGTCGTCGGTTCGGATGTTCTCGGGATGAGGCTTGCCGAGGAACAGGAACCGCTTCTGCAGCGGCTGCCACTCGGCCAGGGTGCACTTGATCTGAATCTGAACGCGGTGCTTGTAGGGCAGACCTTCCTCGATGTTCCACACGAGGAGGTCGGCCTTGAACTTGTTGCTCCGCTGAATCGAGGGCCGCCACCGCTCGCCGCCGGTGTAGACGTCGACTGCGTGACCGGAGCGGACCAGGGCCAGCATGCCGACCTTGAAGCCGTCACCGTACTGGCCGATCATGTCCTGGCGACCGGCCTTCGACGAGTGACCGAACAGCAGGGCCTCGCGGTCGAGCACGCAGCCTTCGTTCAGGATGACGAGCGCGCCGTTCTGGTGGGAGACGTAGAGCGTGGCACTGTGCTCCGTCTGGGCATCCTTGGCGTTCTGCACGACTTCGCGCACGCCTTCCCAGAACCCCCACTTCGGGCGGTAGTCGCGCTTGATGTCAGACTCGTATCTCATGGGTCATTCCTCCTGGCAGCGCCATCGACCAGTGCCGATGGCGCTGACACGAGGCGTGACTACCGGAGGGCTTCGGTGTAGTCGCTGAGCTTGTCGTAGAGATCATCGAAGAACTTCTCGTGCGTCACCGGATAGCCGTAGTCTGCGATGATGTCGCGATCGTTGCCGCAGGCCAACAGGACGCGGTGCCGCAGCGTCTTTCCGTTCTCGACCTTCTCGAATCGCACGATCGACAGATCGACCGAGAACACGATCTCGACGACCTTCTTCTTCGTGCGGGTCGGGACGTCCGCGTCTCCGTCATTGGTCTCGAACGGCAGCCAGCCGGCCTCCATCAGCGTATTGACCAGCTTGCCGACGATCCGCCTCTCGCGGGCGATGCGTCGCTCGTTGTCTTTCGTGCTCATAGGAAAACCTCCGATTCGCCTCCGAGTCGCCTCGGAGGCGGACCGCGGATCTACCTACCAGCGATAGCCTGCAAGGATGAGAGTCGTGTGCAGAAATCGGGTCCGGGCCTCGTCGCACTTGCTGGCGTTCAGATTGTCGCCGCGCTTGCGGTACCGCCTCGCCATCACAAGCAGAACCGAATTGACGATCGACGAGTCACCACCGACACTGACGCATCGCACCATGGTTAGCTCCTTTGGTTCAACAGCCGATCGCGCGCCGCGACCAGCCTTGTGTAAGCCTGCATGTCACCGGCCAAGCGAGCATCGTTCGCGGCTCGGTGGTACGCAAGCACGCGCCGACCGTCGGCCTCGGCCAACGGCCTCGGTGCGGCAAGCATGTCTGAAGTGGTACGCATGACATGGCGACTATACAACGGCCGTGCCATGTCGGAAAGCCGCGCCGATCAAGGACATCGGATAGAAACTTACATGTAGGATACCGACATTCGTGTCATAGCGACTTGTCACGGATTTGTGAAGTCCTTGTCCGACAAGGACTTTCACTATGCAAAAGGTGCATAACGAACATGTAAGTTTTGCATAGCCGCGGCGCGCGTAGCAAGGCGCGTACCGTACCACCTTGGTACGGTCCTTGCTATACGTGCGATGGTCGGATGCATTCATGCACGCCTAGAACGCAAGATTTGCGCATGCGCTCTGAGGCGTCTAGTTTGCGCTAGGTTGAACGATCGACCGACCGGATACCGGTACACCAGAACGGCCGTTTGACGCAACCTAGCGCAAGGCGGATGGCCTAGCGTGCGAGTTTCCGGTCGGCCGTCCTAACGGCCGCGCGCATCGCGCCGCGCGTAGCAACGTCTATGCCAAAAACCGACTGTGAACCGTCTTTCGCGCATGCGCAAAACGTTACGCAGAGGCGTGCGAACGGCCGTTCGCAAGGCAAGCGGCGTGCCAACCATGCGCGGCGCGGCTTTGCATCATGGCACGTTTGATGTATAGTGCCAATGCCATGGAAAGCACGGACATGCAGGCATCGTACTCGCGAGGTCACCATGCGCGTTAGGTGCCTCAGCTTGTTTGCCGAGTACATTGACCAGATCGCCGACGGTACAAAGACGGCCGAGTTTCGCTCCTACAAGATTGAGCCCGGTCCTCTCGCCTTGGCCACTAACAAGAAGTCCGGCCGCGCCGAGTTACGGCTCCTCGTTGACATCGTCGGCGCGGAATGGTCGAGCGGTGGCGAGGAGATCGACGGCATTTGGTACGAGCATAATGCCTACGCGAACCAGATCGCCAACGTGCGCCATCTGCGACGCGACGCTGTTGTCGAGGCGTGTTTCAACTGCGCCGCAGGTCGACGCGATACCCACGCCGGAATCTTCTACGTCGAGGCGTCGCTTGCGTCGGCGCCTGCGCGTCGGACGTCGTCGGCTGCCGTCGGAAAGGCCGTCGAGATCGATCGTCGCGTCAACGTCATCAGGCCGCCGACGCCGACGGCCTCGACGTCACCGCTGACGTTGCCGTCGGTGGCGACGAGGCCGACCGCGCTGCGGCCGGTCGATCCATTCGCGATCAAGGTGCCGACGCTCCTCGAGCGTGCCATCGCCGAGTTCGGCGACACGCCGGAGGTCCGAGCCCTTTTCGGAGAGGAGTAGTTCAAATGCGACTCACCTACTGGATCGCTCAGTGCCTCAACGACTCCGACGTGTACAGCATTCGTACCCGCACGAAGCGCGAGTGCGATGAGGAGCGCGCAAAGCGCGACGGCGGCGCAAACCGCTTCGGTCCCGTCAAGAAGGTCGAGATCGAGTACGAGAGTGGCTTCGATCTGCTCTCCCGTTGCCTCGGTGAAGGACGCATCCCGGAGGAGTACAAATGAACCCCTGCCTGCAAGACAAGATCAACGCATACCAGAACCACGCCAAAAACTGCACGGCATGCCGCAGCGTCGACGAGAAGAAGCCCGGCGCGCGACGCTGCAATCGTGGCTTCAAGATCATGCTCGACACGATCGAGGATCCCCCTCGCGCGCTCGCCGGAAACTAGCCCTCCAAAGGAGTAGACCATGAGCGCCATCGCCAAGTGGACGCCGCCTCGCACGGCGGTCGAGTCCTTCCCTGACACCGAGCGGTACAAGATGCGCTTCAACATCCGCTCGGAGTCATCGAATGCCCTCTACCGCGTCTCCTTCGACGCGGCCGACGGCGCAGGCTACTGGACATGCTCCTGCCCCGGCAACATCCGGCACGGTCAGTGCAAGCACCTGACCGCGATGGGGCTGCAAGGCCGGAGGTTCGGCAAGGATCTCGAAACCCTGAAGAAGCTGAGGCTCGCATGACGACCATCTGGAAGTTCTCCATCCCGGTCACTGACAGCTTCGAGCTGGATATGCCGGAGGTCCAACGGTTTTTGTCCGTCCAGACCCAGGCGGGCTCCCCTTGTCTGTGGGTCGTGGTAAACACCGCTTCGCCACGGCGCAGACGCAAGTTTCAGGTCCGCGGCACCGGACACTCCTTCGATGGCTCGGAAGGAGATTTCCTCGGAACCTTCCAACTTCACGACGGCGCCCTCGTGTTCCATCTGTTCGTGACACCATGAGCATCTGGAACAAACCCTCTCGGTACGGCACCTACGAAGGAGAGCGCGGCAGCCCGTCGCAGTGGCGCAACACCTTCGCTGCGATGTCCGGTGACGAGGCCCGCGTGATCATCGAGGCCGCAAAGGAGACTCCGTGGAGCCTCCTCGGCATCGAGCCCACCGACGATCTCAAGGCGATCAAGAGCGCCTACCGGAAGCGCATGCTCGAGGTGCACCCGGATCGCGGCGGCTCCGAGGAGGCTGCGAAGAAGGTCATCGCAGCGTGGACTCTCATCGAGGAGACGCTCAAATGAGCTGCCCCACCTGCCAGCGGCCACCCCGACCGTGCCTCATCTTCGGTCAGGGGTGGCACGACTGCCGAACCGTCTACGAATCGAGGCCGCAGGCATGGTGCCTGGAGTGCCAGCTACGTGAACGCCTAGCCCTTGAGCGCGAATGGCTGCGCTTCTGGACGGAGGATCCCGATGATCGTACTCGCCAGCCACACTAGCAAGGACACTGCCTTCGTTCAGGACGACTACCCCTGGGGCTTCTCGAAGCGCTGCAAGCGCCTCGTGTGGGTCGAGACGAATACCAAGCGCGGCATGCGCTTCGTCTCGCAGACGATCAATCCTGTGAACGGAGAGCCGTCGGCCGTGAAGGCCGACACCTTCTGCGCCCTCCTCGCGGCCTTCGTCGTTGAGCACGCCGACGTCGGCTCGAAGTATCCCTACGACTACAGCCACATGACCATCGAGACCGAGGACATCGGACACATCCTCATCTCCAAGATCCACCTCGGCGTCAAGCCCGAGACCACCAAGGAGTTCGTCAACCTGTTCGGTACGTCGCTGCTCAGCGACTACTGCGTCAAGACCATCATCCGACTCGGAGGTTGATCATGTCCCCGTTGGAGAGGAACGTTCGAGACTTCGTGCTCGAGCAGAACGATCGCATCAAGATGCTGCGCCTCTACGCGAATGCCCATGTTCGCAGTGGTGGCGTCACCGATCTCGAAGGCTGGCCCGGTTACGAGAAGGCACTCGCTGAGATCCGCGCGTTCATCGAGACCGAGATGCCCTCCAGGCTGTACATCGACCAGGACGGCGACGTGGTCGACCTCCTCCCCGAGGAGGAGCCGGACGACTACCGATACATCGAGAAGGACCAGATCACCCGCATCTGCTTCGGCACCCTACTCAACCACGGAGGTCTCTGATGAGTCTGCACCAGTTGTGTCTGCAGCTCATCGGGTGGGAAGGTTGGCTGGTCGAGGCGACGGATCTCGGCGGTGAGAAGCGGCGCTTCGTCGTCGGCAGAACCACCGACGACACCCCCATTCATCTCGAGATCAACCTGAACGTGAACCGAAAGGAGTTCACCAGCGCGCGTGATGCCGACCGTCGAGGCTACCGCAGAGTGCGGCCGGTCTGGCCCATCACCGATCTCAATCCGATCTAGGCTGCGGCCAGCGTAATCAGCTCGACCTTATCGCTCGTCAGAGCGAATACAAAGGTCCACTTCTGATTGTCACCCAGCGTCACCTGTCCGACGATCTCCAGCGTCGTCGGCTTCGGTCGACGCGCAAACACCTGAATCTCCTCGACGCCCTCCACCATCAACGCCTGCTCACGCAGCCGTGCCTGTAGCATACCCGTCTCGAGCGGCGTCATTGCTCGATTGACGTAGCTGAACAGCGCGGCGCCGATCGTCTTGTCGTGCATCTCCCCCGGCACGATGATCCAGCGTCGGACGATGTGCTCCAGAACGGTCGTAACCCCGGAGGCCATCGGGACGAAGCTCGGATCCATTCCGGGCTGACCATCCAGGCGAACGAACGTCGAGAAGTCAACTCCAGCAGGGTAGCTCATCGCTTTGCTCCAACGACACTTGAACCGAAGTTTCCATCACCTGCCAGCCCACTCCAGCCGGCAAAACCGAGCGCGGTAAGGAGTGTGGTCTTGAGAGACAAGCCTCCATCGTTGGCGACGACGACAGCATTCTGCAGCGCAAACATGAACGTCTGCAGATCACGAACAGTCACCACGTTATCGAGATTAGTCGGGCTGTTGTCACCAAGCTGCACAGAGGGGGCAACCAGCGAAATGTGATCCGTCGCTGTCCGCTCCGACCAAGTAAGCTCACCGGTATCGACGACAGCGTAAGGGAATCGCTCATCACCAAACAGCCAGCCAACTCGGACCTTGGTACCAGAAGCAAGCTTGACGACTTCCCCCGTAGCCGAGAACAGAGGTACGTCGACCAGTGTGGTCAGCCTGTTCAGCGGGTCATCCACGAACACGTCGACGAGTCCGTTATCTCCACCGGTTTTGGCAAGCCTACCGCGAGCTGGAAGGGAGAAGTCGAAGACCATGTCCTCTGCCCGCAGCGTGCGCTGAATTGCTTGCTGTGGTGCGTGCAGCCGATCCAAAGGAGACCGATCATCCCACTCCCACAGCGTAGCCTGATGATTGGTTGTCCCCCAGATCGACTGTACTTGATCGACCTTGAAGGTCACGCCCTGATAGGTAATGCTGGTCCCCGGCTCAGGAGTGTTTCCATCGATGACGTTGATCAAGAGGGCACGGTCAGCGGGAAAAGAGCCTGCACGCCACTCGTCATAGGCGCCGAGATTCGCCCACGAAGGCTTCACCGCAGTCCAAGAACCATTTGATCCTGGCCGCAGAAAAATCCCAGGAGCAAGCCGCGCAAGGCGCGTGAGGCAATAGCCAGCAGATGCGCGTGCGCGGCTCCAGTGGGCCAGGTTGATAGAGCGGTATGGTGTGAGGTCGCCTACCGACTCGCCTGCGTCACGTAGCGCATCTGCTACCACGCGATCGAGTGTCTGCCCCCGGTAGTCGCGTGGCTCGAGTGTTGTGCCTAGCCTGTTGGCGCCACCAACAATTCGGAGGTTGGCTCGCAGATCCGGGTCACCGACGACTTGCACAGTACCGCGGCGATCGACTCCATCGACGGTAAGAACCACACTCTGGCCTACCGAAAACTTCTCGGCGATCTCCACCGATGACATGGTGACTTCTGCCGTCCAGCACCAGCTCGGCGGGACGGTCAGTTCACCTGACATCGTTGGTAGACCGTTGACGTAGTTCACTTCGCGCCGATCATGTTGGTGGCAGGTGTGACGTAGACCGGGGTTTCTCCCAGGCTCTGAACGAAGGCATCCTCCTTGTAGGTCTCTCCGGTCAGCGCGTTGTACAGAACCTGCTCACCGGTAATCGGGTTCGGGCTCGAAATCGGAGCCACACCTGTCACCGGAACCAGATCCGAATTACCGGGAGTTGTCGCCTTGTTCACGTTCTTCTTCTTGTCAGCGGGCTTGGCGAAGCGAATGTCGTAACCCTCTACGAGCACCTCCCACATCTGGTCCTTGATGAAGTGCGGGGTCGGGCGGCTCTCGATCACCAGCTTGGTGATACCATCGGCGCTCAGGATCGGGTGGTAAACATCGAGCGCCTTCTCACGCTTGATCACCGACAGAGGCATCAACTGCTGCTGTACCTTCTGGTAGTATCGCTCGAAGTAGTTCACCCCGTCGAGCTGGTTCTTGCAGAGGAGCAGCGTGAACTTCGTCGGCACCAGCAGGTAGCCCTTCGAGATCAGATGCTCCCAATCTCGACCCTGCTGCTTGTGTCGATCGATGTTGAGCTTGGTCCCGGAGACGGGCTGAGCTTTGAGCAGCATTTCCACGTCGCCGATCAGAATGTAGTCATACTCCGATCGGCCATTGGGAAAGCTGTCGATCGATGGCATGCCTGCCATCTGATCAAATTCGTTGAAGGTTGCTGCAGTATTCTTGGGTACGAGTGCCACTACCCACCTCGGCGTGAAGCTTCCTTCTCGTGCACTGCGATGACACCTCGACGACCGGTCTTGTGCAGCTCCTCGACAACAGACTGCGTGTCGGTCCCTTCAGGCAGCTTGGCCTCGATGTACATATCGCCCGTCCACTGCAGATACTTCTGAGGGTCACCATTCTGCGCGGCAGAGACGGCATCAGGCTCACTGGTCCGCCCCGGTATACTGAGGTTCCAGTTCGGGTTATACCCTTCCTCTGACATACGCTGGCGTGCTTGATCGGCGCGGTAGGTATTTCGGAAGCCAGGCGCCATGTAATCTGCGGGGTCTCCACCGAGATCGCTGATTCTCTTTGCGTAGGCTTGATCATAGGTGCCATTAGTGAAGGCCATCCGAAGGAATGGGACTTGAGCGAGAGCACCACTCACGCCACCCTCCTTCTGCATGGCTTCGTAGCCGGCATCCGCTGCGGCAAAGCCTCGCCCAAACAAACCAGCCTTCAGTCCAACGGAGAAAGCCTCACCAGCGAGTGCAGCTACTTCCCAGAGCTGCGACTTGACTCCGTCAATGGCAATCGACAGCCCTTCCCCGAGCGAGTGAGCATGACCAACTTTGTCGATCCAGTCCCAGATTTCCTTAGCCTTACCGGAAGCCCAATCCAACTCCTTGATGAGCCAGTTTAGGTAGTTGCGGATCACTGTCGCGTCGATGTTGTCGAGCCCGCCGAGGACCGAGTCGACGAAGTGCTCGATCGACTTGATGAGCGTACCGCCCATGTCGTCCTTGCTGGTGATGATCGTCTGTGCACGGATCAGGAAGTTGGTGAGAGACTCGAGCCCCTTCCACTTCGTGATGTCGGTCATCTTCAGCATGTCCCCGAACATGTTCTTCCAGTTCGAGATCGCGCCGGTCAGGGTGTGTTGTGCCTTCTCGGCAAAGGTGCCGATGCCTCCATGTCGCTCGATGTGCGATGCGGTCAGCGCCTCGACCATCATCTCCGGTGTAACGAGACGCCCGGTGATCGCCTTGCGCACAGCGATCATGCGAGCCTGCTTGTCGTTGGTCAGAGCATCTGACGCCTTTACGCCGATACCAAGCTCGCCGGCCTTGCGGTGGCGCGACTTCGCCATGCCCTTGGTTTCACCGGTCACACCCAGCTTGGATGCGAGGTGCTCGTACAACGGCTCGAGCTGCACCTTGGCGGCTTGCAGGGTGTAGAGATCGCGCAGCGTTACGACGCCAGCGCCGCGAATGCGTGCAAAGAAGTTCGCCATGTACTGACCAGCGCCCGCATGGAACTCGGACTCCTGATCAGCAATCATCTTCATCAGGTGCAGCGTCTCTTGAGGCTTCCACCCTTGGACAATCAGCTCTTGCATGCGCTCGAGCAGGAAGGGCGTATCAAGAGGCGTCTTGATTGCCATCTGCACGATCGCGTTGTAGAGCGTCGTCGCGTCCTTCTCGCGCATCTCCTCCGTGCCCTTGAGGCTGTCACGAAGGGCAACCATCGTGTTCTGCCGCTCCTGCGCGGCTTGTACGACGGTCTCCAGCAGATGCTGCCCACGGGCAACCTCGTGCTTGACGAAGTTGACGCCTTCGTAGGCGGCAAACCCTGCCGCAGCACCCATAGCACCGACCCCGTAACCAGCCAGGCCTGTGGCACGGCTCCACATGCCCGAACGATCTGCCGCGCGCATCTTAGCTTGCTCGGCATGTGCACGAGCATTTTTCTTTTCGAGGGCACGCTGCTCACGCTGATGAGCCCGAACCGCTCGATCGGCCGCACGCTCAGCCGCTTGGCCGGCACGCTCCTGTGTTCTAATGAAATGCTGCAGAGCCCGATCAGAAGCCTTCTGCTCCTGAGTAAGTTCGTGCTGTGCCTTGCGCGTCGCACGAAGGGCGGCAGGCATACGAGCAATGATCTGATCCGCTCTAGAAGCGGCAATGCCCGCATTGAGGAGTGCCTTACGGTACTCGGAAACCGTGATCAGTCCTGCTCGAAGAAGCCGATCGGACTCCTGAAGCCCCTTATTGAGAAGATTCTGGTTGAACTTCTTGCTCGCCTCAGTTGCGCTCTTGACCTTCCCGGAAAGATGATCAATGGCTCCTGCCATCCGATTTGCGGTGGCAGTGAGATCGTCTTTAGCTGTTGCGACGAAGATGTCCATTACTTCCCTTGCCGTCGCCAGAACTCTGCGATGGCCTCCTCGTAGCTAAGCGTATGAGCTGCCTGCCATTCAGCGGGAAGGGATCGATTGTGTTCTGGTGCTTGCAGTCGAGCTTGCTGCTGATGCTTCTGCCAGAACGCCATGTACCCTCGAATGTTTCCGATGTAGATCGAGATGCCAGCGCCTACTGGCACAGCACGAACCTCATACCCCTGCCTACCGGCGCCAGAGCGCTCCATTGGAAGGTTGCCGGCTTTGGGCCTGGGCCAGGGGCGTCCATACGGATCGGTCCGCCGGACGAAGTTCAGATCGAGGAGAGCACGATAGCGAGGGATGAGGCGGTCTGCAGCATCTCGACGCACGACCTCGGGCATATTCTGCAGAGCCAGGGCGATCTGCCGCAGCTTGCCGGTGTCGCGGATTTCAAACACTCCGAAAGGGTAGCTACTACACCGGCCTTCGAGCGATTATCTCCATGAGGAGAGAAGCGCGTTTCGGCTCCGTGAAGAGCACCCCCCATAGAGCGGCAGCCATGAGAGAGAGACAGTGCCTCTTTGCCTCCCACTCCTTATCTCCCATATCACGAGGAAGGAAAGCAGTTCGGAAAATATCGGCGGCCAGGAGGAAAGGCTCCAGCTCCTCCTCAGTAGGGGGTGGCGCTGCGGGTTGATCGCCACCTACTGTACCAGATCGTCTGGAGACAATCTGGTACAGTTCTACCCCCGGCGCAATTGCGCGAGGCCGTCGGCGCCGCAGTACTCCATGAGCAGCTTCGGGAAGGCGTACTTGTACGCCGCCGGCTCCTCCTCGAGGATGCGCGACAGCTCTTCGGAACCATTGGCGGGCCAGAGGAGGCGGCTTGCCAGGTCGGCGGCGAAGTGCTCCTGCGTCTGGCTGGCGTCGATGTCCGGGTTGTTGCGGACTGCCATGAGCGCGTCGAACTCGGCCTGGTTGGGCTTCCGCACGATGATGGCGAGGAGCTGGTAGCTGTGCGCGAGGAGGACCACCTGCTTGGCGCGTGTCACCTTGAGCTGCTGATTGGGGGTCCGCAGCTTCGCGACCAACTCCTTGGCGGCGAGGATGGCGGCATCGTATTCCTCCTCGAGGACGTGGTTCTCGTCGATGCTGCCCTCGTCCTGGCGAGGATCCCAGCCGCGCATGGTGGCCGCGAGGCAGAGGTAGTCACGGAGGGTCTTTTTCTTGCTCGCCCACTCCAAGACCGGTTTGGTCGCTGGGGGCTTTTCTTCTGAGGTGGTGGTTGTGGTCGTCATGGGCATAAGTCTAGCAGTAACGGTTGAACGGTGCTAGGCTTTTCGCATGATGATGAGAAGCGATCCTACCGCCCCTCCTCTGCGTCTTTTTGCGCCTTGCCTTCGGCCGACTCGTACTGGTTGGCCGAGCACCCCACATCAAACTCGTCGAGAGCGTGATGGTTCCCTGGTGTGCGATCTCTGCGATGCCGTTTGGGGAACGAAGGATGCGCCGACGGTCACTCGTCGCCTGATGCGCGATCTCGAGGTTAAGTTCTCGATTCCTCGCCGCAAGGGCATCGAGTTGATGGCCAGCCTTCCGATGATCCAGTGGCTGGACTTCGGCGCCATCTTTGATCTGCTTCGACTGCGATCGGCGGGGGAGGTGCTGCGGCTACATCAGTGGATCTGGCTTGCCGCGATTGCGGCGTTCTGGCTGGGATTCTTCTTCAGCAGAGTTTGAGCGGAGCGTGAGCAGAGCGTGGTGCTAGACGTAGACACCCTGCATCGGAGCACGCTTGTTGTAGATGATGAGGCCGGGCACGTAGAGGCTGAACTTGACCTCGAGCGGGCTGTTGCTGGCGTTCGAGTCGCTGCCGATCTCGGTGATGCGCGCGTCGAACTCGTCCATCTCCACCGTAGCCCAGCCGAACTCCTGAAAGGCCACCTGCAGATGGAAGAACTTGTCGAAGGGGCCAGTCTTGCCGGGATCGATGAGGTCGAGGAACGCCTCACGGTAGAGGCGATTGACGGTGATGCTGGCGTTGGCCTTCGCCTCACCCAGGGTCACGCCGGTCGGGAAGGGAGAGGTACCACGGGACTCACCGGGATCCACCGTCATGCTGTAGCTGACGGAGCTGATCCAGGGGAAGTACACCGAGCGATCACCGACCTTGAGGCCGATGCTCGAGTGCTGCAGGGCGATGGCACCCCTCGAGGGGGTCGGCCACACTCTCTGAACGATCGCGCCCACTAGGATCCTCCTGCTGAACTACGCCGCCTGCAGCGTGCGGACGGAGTTGATGGTGATGTTGATGGTGATGGTGGGATCCTTCATGACCAGATCGATGGACAGCTTCACCGACTTGGTGGTCTTGAAGTTGATGCCGCGATCCGAGATGACGCTCGGTGCCCCGGAGACGTGCTGGATGCCGTCGCCACCGGAGAGCAGCGCGGCGGTGAGAACGGCCTTGATGGCACCCTCGATCGACAGGTGCTCGTCCTCGGTGAGGACGCCGGTAGCCCCGTCGGTAGCGCGGGGCTCGTTGATCATCTGCACCGCCGTCAGGTAGGCGAGCTGCGCCGCCACGTCTGCGACGCGGACGTGCGGGCGGAAGGTCCAGTCGTCACCATCGTCGGTGAAGCAGAGCGCCTGCCGGATGTAGACGCCGCTGAGCCGAGGGATGGTCCGCAGCGTGATGATGTTCATGGCGTGCAGACGGAGGAGGGTATCCTCGGTCTGCCACAGCGAGGTGTACTGCGGCTTCAGCGGATTGCTGAAGGGGATCAGGTGCTGGCCGACGCTGGCGAGCGCCTTCTTGGTGCCGCGCGTGGTCGGGCAGACCGGCTGCGAGGGGAACACCGAAATCGGGCAGATGGCCTCGCGTGCGCAGTAGAGGATGATGCCGTTGCGCCTCGGCTGCGCCCCGTAGGTCGGGAGGATGGTGTCGACCTCGCCACCGACGAGCGACACCTGCCCGGTGTAGCGCGTGGTGTAGAGGCTCTCGATGGAGGAAGCCCAGGTGTCCTGCAGGTTGGCCTCGGTGACCGAGTCGTCGCTGTGGGTCGCCTGGAACGGAGCGGATCCGATGACGCTCAGAACCGCCTTCTTGCTGACGGCGATCTCGTCGACCCACGCTGCAGCGTTCGCGAGGTCGGTTGCGCTCAGCCCGTCCTTCACCAGGACCACGGTGCTGATCGAGTCGAGGGTCGGCTGGCTGGCGCGGATGGCGGCGAGCGCCTCGGACACGTCGGCCTCGCTCATGGAGGGCGGCGTGGTGCTGAACTTGAACTGGTCGCCGGTGTTGAAGTCGAGGGTGAAGGTCAGACCGCTGATGGGACCGGCGAGACCGGCTCCGGTACCGCTTGCCGTTGCGGTGAAGAACTTCGACGCGGTGGCGTCGCTGTTGATCAGCGAGGCGATCTGCGTGGCGGTAGAGGTGCTCACCCCGTTGGCGTCGGTGTCGAGGTTGACAGTCACCACGTTGCCAGAGACCGACACGCTTCGCGTGGTGCTCACACCGGACTCCACGACGTTGAGGATGACACCCTCGACGCGCGGAACGAGCGACACGTTGCAGTTGGTGAGAGCGGCATAGGCCGCGGCGGCGAGGAGGCTGGCCCCGGTGCCGACCGCTGCACGCAGGGTGAAGCGCGTGCGAGCGATCACGGCGTTGGCGTCATTCGAGTTCCAGAAGGTGTAGAGGGCGGCTGCCGTGGTGGTGACTGCACCACCTCCGCCGGTTGCTGCATTGATGGTGATGTCGTCGCCTGCGACCGCGATGCTCAGCGGAGTGTTGTTGCCCGAGACGACCACGCGGATTCGCGCTGCCGACTTGAGCCCGACGAACACGAGATCCCCGTTGGCGTCTGCACCAGGCACGCGGATCTCGCCGAGCAGGAGGCCGGCGACGTAGTTGGAGGTGAACTGCAGGGCGATGCCGGTAGCCTGATCCACGGCGCTCGCGCCGTAGGTCTCGAGCTTGAGGAGGCCCGTGGTCGGGATGTCGAACTCACGGCTGAAGGTGATGCCGTTGTCCATCGACCACTTCCCTCGCGGCTGCTTGAGCCCACCGCTGAGGATACCGCCACGAGTGGTCTGGAACAGGACGTCGTAGCGATCCTGCGGGCCGGAGAAGGTCCCGTAGAAGGTGAGGGCGTCCTGCGGATCGATGTTGGTAGTGACGGAGATGACGCGCTGAACTGCGCGCGTGGTGGTGCCGGATCCGCCGGTGCCAGCGACGTTGACCGTCTCGACGCGCTGCACACCCGCCTCGTCGATGAACGTGACGGTGCAGACGATGGCGGTCGAGGCGGCACCCGCCTTGATGGTCAGCGGCAGCGGTGCGAGCGGCGTGAGCCAGCCAGAGCTGATTGCCAGAGCCGACCCATTGGTCGGCACGGCAGCGTGGAAATCGTACTGTGCGTTGCCAGCAGCGAGGGTCGCGACCGAGTTGCTCTGTCGCGTGTAGCTCACACCACCGTTGGCTCCAGCGTTGGAGGCGCGCGCTCGCATCGCCCAGCACGCCGCCGAGTTGGCGACGTGGTGGCCGACAAACGCAGCAGCGGGACCATGCTTGAGGAAGTTGAGCACGCCGTCGAGGTCGGAGATACGACGCGGCGAAAGGAAGGGTCCTGCCGAAGCTGGACCAGCCATGAGGAAAACGTCGGTGGCAAGATCGGTAAGTGCTCCCGAGTTGCCATCTCCGAAGCCGACGTTTGCCGACGGATTGGGCGTGCCTGCCATGCTGACAAGGGTAGGTTAGACGATTTCGACGGAGTTGCCTTGGACAGCGTCAGCGCCGCCTCCAGGCGACTTGATCGGACTGATGATCGGGAATACGAAGTTGAGCTTGAGCTGGTAGCGCAGACCGCGTACACCGGACTCAAGAGGGACGAGACCACCGTTGTCGACGGTAGGTACTCCGCAAGACTCTGCAGCGCCCGCGTTGGTTGCGAAGGTGCATGAAGCAAGCCAGTGCACGAGAAGGTCGAGATCCGGGTAATCGGAACCCCAGATGTCAACACGCACTGGTGAAATACGATGCAGGATCAGACGGTACACCTGACCAATGCCCTGACCATTGAGCGCGGCGTAGGCATCAGAGCCACCGACTTCCTCGGCGTAGGCGTGCATGCCCACGTTCTTCCCGACGACGAAGCGCTCCTCACCGACAAGTGGAGGTAGCCACACCAGTCGCCAAGGGGCTCCGATCGTGGACTTCAGGTAGGTGTCACCGACGAACCAGTTGCAATCGGAGATGTCACCGAAGTTCTGCCCTGATGGTGATGTTCCACCACGACGCCAGCCGCGATTGTCGAGGACGGCACTGCGATCACCATCAGCGGGGAACTTGTACGGAGGGCATACCTGTTGCAGCATCGACATGATCTGGTCGATGCGAGGAAGCAGGTAGCCCTGTGTGAGATCGACGGACACGTTTCCTAGTGATCGGTGAAGAAGCCGCCTCGACCAAACTGCTGAATGTTGGTGGTGCGCAGGCCCTCACCGTTCCAGCCGCGAGGCGTGTCGGACTGGAAGATGCCGACCTGATCAGGCTCGGCCGCCTGCAGAAGCGGATCGGGGGTGACCTCGTACTCTTTCGCTTCGTTGAGCCAGTCGAGCGCAGCCTTGAGCCGCTTTCCGACGGTACTCTCCGTCTTGGCCTCGGGGTCGTGTCCTCGCTTCGCCATGAGACCAGCAAAGGCGATCTCACACTGAGCCCACACCACGGTCTCCGACCAGCGCTGCAGCGGCACGTTGAACCGCTGCCCGAGAATGCTGTTCACTCGACCGAAGGCGATGCGAAGATGACGAACCTTCGACGTCAGCCCGAAGTCATGCCCGGCATTTTCTGGAATGCTGATCTCGTCGAGATCGGCCACGCTCGCATAGGAGCCGTCGAGAGCGCTGCTATCGAGGAAGGTGTTATCGGCCACGTCTAGAAGGTAGGAAACACCCACGGTGGCCAGCTCATTGTGTACGTTTCAAGCATGCATACAAAAAGCTCTGGCATGCCCATTGCAACGCGCGTGCGCGCAGGCGCGCGTTCCTCGTCTACCGCAGATCGCTCGTCGGCCACCTTGCCGCGGAACCCGGACCCGTCCAACCGGACCGGACCGTAACACGCGCGGCAAGGCATCCCGCTTGCGCTAGGTTGAACGATCCGTGGTTAGGTGGGCCAGGATGGCGGGGGCGTAGTGCGGTTCAACCTAGGGCAAGTGGTGCGGTTTGGTGGTTTAGTGAGGGTAAGCTGCGAGAATCATTTAGGAAAGCTCGAAAACGGGGCCTGCGGATCGAAAATGTCACTTGTAGTTTCAAGCAGTTAACCCCAAAAGTGACAGGTGTGACGCGATTTTTACTGCCTTGCATAATGCGTACTCAACTGCATGTGTTACACACGGTAAGGGATTCTGTCACTATCAGTCACTCCACGCCCTAAGTATGCGAAAGTACAAGTGACATTTTCGCACTGAATGAGATTCATTTTGTCACCTTTTGTCACTCACCGACGGGGCCGGACCGTGACACGACGAGAGCCGTAAAAGGTGAATGCTTTCGCGAGGTTAACTCGCTATACAGCGCGACGCCCGGTCACGCTTAGAGTCGCGTGCGCGTAGCAAGGCGCGTGCCAGAGGAGGAGCCCAGCGGACAAGACTCTAGAAACTGGTATCGGATACGAGGCGGCCCGCGCCCGCCTGTGAAAATTTCGTTACCGGTACCACTGGCCTACCGAGTTGCTTGGGCGATCCCGTAGCAGAGGAGCAAGATGAACACAATGAGCAGAGGGGGTAATCCTGTGATGGCCTCTTCTCTGACTCGCTGCCACACTTCCGGTGTGATCTTCATGGTCGTGTGTGCTCCAGGTCAACTGCTCTTTGGATCCCCTCCAACCGTACCAGTACAATCGCAATGTCGCGGCTGATGGTATTGAGGAGAAGGCCCTCTGCAGTGTCGTTCTGTTCGAGCTTTGCGAGAACGCTGTGAATGTTTGCAGTGACTTGCCGCAGGGTTGCAAGCTCTTCATCGACGATGGTGCGCGTGCTTCGGTGCACTTGCTCACCAAGGGTCTTGAGGAGTTCTTGAATCTGTACAGCAGTGAGAATTACTGGAGGTGTTGGAGGAGTGGGAGGACGAACCCAGGACTGAATGACGGGGTGGAAGGTGCGCAGCCCGTAGAGGAGGACTGCCGCAATTGCGATGGTGAGCACTTCGCGAAAGGAGGAAGAACTACCTGGGCCGAAAACGGTAATGCTCGGCGTTGCTGCGTCGAGCAGAGTCATCGGAGGTTACTGCTTGTTGTCGTTGGATACGGGCCAGTAGTGCGCCGCGAGGAAGGCTCCGATCGCCATGACGCTGTTGCCGGCGCCGACCCCGAGCGTTGTCCAAAACACACGCGAGTCCACCGCCGGCCCTTTGTAGTTGCCTCCGATCACGCAGTCGGTGACGACGCCGGGGATTGCGGACAGCGTGCAGGCGGCCACCTCGGCGATGGTCGGCAGCTTGGCGGCCGGCGCCGGTGTCTCGTTCGTGGTCGCTTCGCGCTGCTCGGCGTGCACCACGCGCGGCACCAGCAGGA
>CAYMIJ010000021.1:0-37900 GCA_964390465.1 uncultured Flavobacteriaceae bacterium
AATCGTCCCAATGTTCACGTGCGGCTTGTTCCGCTCAAATTTCGCCTTGCCCATTGTCTCTCAACCTGCCTCTAGCGCCTTTGTATGTGGCGCGGTTTAGCCAACATTCAACCAACTCTGGAGCGGGTGAAGGGAATCGAACCCTCGTCATCAGCTTGGAAGGCTGTTGCTCTACCATTGAGCTACACCCGCAAGCAGGCCCTGCCCGCTCAAACAAATCCTCTGTTCCAACCCATATCCGCCAGCGCGATGGTGGAGGGGGTTGGATTCGAACCAACGTAGGCTGAGCCAACGGATTTACAGTCCGTCCCCTTTAGCCACTCGGGCACCCCTCCAACGCTAAACACAGAATAAAATCAGACACTTAAAAGGGGACGCCATGCATCCCCTTACCATACCTGACCTGATCTGGAATATCCTGTACGCTGCGCCGGCCGATCTTGAGTCTCCCACGCCTTGCGGCGCGGAGGCGGGCATATGCAAGATTTGTCCTGTTGCGTCAAGCGGTTCGCTTGAGTGCCTATGTCTCAGCGACCGGGGCTCGGCAGGTAAAATCCACTCTATGAATATGGTTAAGCGGCTGCGCCCAGCGTGCGTGTCACGTTCACGCAGATCTTCTCGCCCTGCAGGACGATGTCGCCGCGCGCGACGGGCGTGCCGTTGGCCAAGATCCACACTTCGTCGTTCTGATGAGCGTCCAGCTCGATGACGGCGCCACGGCCCATGCGGAGCAGCTGCTGCATGGGGATGCGCGACTTCCCGATCACCACGGAAATCTCGACCTTGACCGCTTCAACTGCCATACGCGCGAAACACCCCGAACCCCAACCAGCACGACGCTAGTGCGGCACGCTTACCCATCAGTTAATATTTACCAATGTCCGTTGAATGGCTGACCAGTTCAGAGCCTGTCGCATACCCCGATGCGCTGTCCTTCATGGAGCAGCGCGCCGCGGCGATTGCCGAGGGCCGTGCAAGCGAGGCCATCTGGCTGCTGGAGCACCCTTCTTTGTTTACAGCGGGCACCAGCGCAAAAGTTTCTGATCTGCTGGAGCCAGATCGCTTCCCGGTGTTCGAGGCCGGACGAGGCGGGCAATACACCTATCACGGGCCGGGCCAGCGCATCGGCTATGTGATGATGAACGTGAAAGCACGCGGCGGCGATATCCGCCGCTTCGTGCATGATCTGGAAGAATGGCTGATCCGCACCCTCGCCCAGCTTGGCGTCAGCGGCGAGCGGCGCGCGGGCCGTGTCGGTATCTGGGTGGTCGATCCGCAAACCGGCGCGGAGAACAAGATCGCGGCGCTGGGCCTGCGCGTGCGGCGCGGCGTCAGCTTTCACGGCGTGTCATTGAATGTGAGCCCCGATCTGACGCACTTCGCCGGCATCGTGCCCTGTGGCATTCAGGCGCATGGCGTCACCAGTCTGGCAGCGCTGGGCCTGACCACATACATGCCCGACGTGGATGCAGCCCTGCGCACAGCTTTCGTAGAAGTGTTCATCTGACACTTGCACGCCCCGCCCTTTCGGGCGTTAGCTTGCGCCAGGCTGCAACGCACGGAGGCGCAGATGAAAGGTCAATGGTTCTGGCACGAGCTGATGACACCCGACACCGCTAAGGCGCGGGTGTTCTATGATGCTCTGTTCGGATGGGGCTCTGCTGATATGGAGATGCCCGGCTTCATGTACCACATCTGGCAGCATGGTGGCGCAGGCCATGGCGGCATGATGTCCACAGGCGGCCCCGGCATGGAGAACGAGCCGACACGCTGGCTGATCTATGTGACCACCGATGATGTGGAGCGCGATCATGCACGCATCGCCGATCTGGGTGGCAAGGCCCATATGCCGGTGACTGATATTCCGGGTGTCGGGCGCTGGTTCCTGGCCGAAGATCCTTCCGGCGCGCAGCTTGGCATCATCCAGCCTTATCAAATGCCTGCCCCGCCCGCCCAGCCCAAGAAAGCCGTCAAGGCCAAGGCCAAAGCCAAGCCGAAAGCCAAGGCAAAACCAGCTGCGAAGAAAAAGCCCGCCGCCAAAGCAAAACCCGTGGCGCGCAAGGTGGCGATGAGAAAGAAACCAGCGGCAAAAGCGAAAAAGAGTCCAGCGAAGAAGAAGGCTGCGCCGATGCGCAAAGCCAAGCGCTGAGCTTTGTATCGGGAATACCCCATTAGACCGGACCTGCGGTGGTACATCCGCCGCATCTGGTCTTATGCGGCCAACTGCGACGAACCCGATGTCATCGACACCATTGCACCAGATGGCTGCCCGGAAATCATCGCTCATTTGGGCCATGTACCAGTCGATCTCAGCGCACCAGCCTCAAGCGCCACAGAGCCTCATGTTGAAATCGTCGGCCAATTGACGGGCCCCTTGCGGCTCTGTTCGCCAGGCCGCGTACATATGTTTGCCGCGCGGTTGCAACCTTATGCCTTGCCAGCCTTCACCGGCGTGCCTGCCCGTCTGTTGACGGATGAAAGTGCCGACGCTGGCGCGTTTGGGCTCAGCCGCCCTGACCTTATGATCGCGTCGATGGGCGACGCCGCAAATGATGAACAGCGCGCTGCGCTTTTTCAGCATTGGCTCAGCCAGCATATCCAGCCCGAGCGTAATGACAGGGTGATCGCTTGGTGTGCTGACAGGCTTGAGCACCAGAGGTGCCACATGGATGAGCTCATGCAGATCTGCGGGTTATCTGCGCGCCAGCTTGAACGACGCTTCCTCAGCACGCTTGGGCTGCCGCCCCGGTTCTTTGCAAGCCTGACCCGCTTCGCCCGGCTCCAGACCCTTGCCACCACTGGCGGGCGCTGGTCTGACCATGCACTGGCTGCTGGGTATTACGATCAGGCACATATGATCCGCGACTATCGGCGCTTTACCGGCTCAACCCCAACGCGCTTCGAGAGTGAGCGTGGATATCTTTCGGCGGCCATGGTCTGACATGTCGCAATCATACAAGATTATGGGGCTGAGAGACGCGATAGCTTCGTCATAGTTCAGGGAAACAATCATGCGCATCACAATCACGCTTGCTCTGGCCGCCGTTCTTGCCGCGGGCTTAACGACCACGCGGGCTGAAGACGAACTTGCCATCAAGCCCGCCACCTTCAGCTTCCTGACCGGTGACTGGGTTCAGCAGACCAAGGGTCAAACCACGGAAGAACACTGGATCGGGCCGGTGGGCGGCGTGATGGCGGGCATCACCCTCAATCACGACGCTTCAGTTTCAGCCAAGACAAGCGTCGAGTTCATGAGCATAGAAATGCGCGAAGGACGATACACCTTCATTGCGCGACTGGGCGATGACCCGCCGGTCGGCTTCCCCTTGAAGGAAGCCGACAACGGGCTGATCGTGTTTGAGAACCCGGCGCATGATTTCCCGCAGCGGATTATCTACAGCTTTGATCCCGCAGAGGATGCGCTGGATGCACGCATCGAAGGCACGATGGATGGCAAGGCCCAGTCCATGAGCTGGCACTATACACGCATGAAGAAATAAGCGGGGCTGCGCCCCGCTTTACGCGAACTCCAGGATCACGGCGTCAACCGCGAGGCTGTCGCCCTTCTTCGCGTTGATCTTCTTCACGGTCGCGTCCTTTTCAGCACGCAGCACGTTTTCCATTTTCATGGCTTCAACGACCGCGAGCGGCTCACCGGCCTTCACCTCCTGCCCCTCCTCGACATTCACCGAGACGACAAGGCCGGGCATCGGGCATAGCAGGAACTTCGATGTGTCGGGTGCCACGCGCTCAACCATGTGATGCGCCAGCTCGGCAGCGCGCGGCGTCATGACCTTGGCCATAACGGCAGCGCCGCGATGCCACAGGCGATAGCCGTTTTGCGTTTTGACGATCTGGGCCACGAAGGGCACATCGTCGATCAGACCGGAGAATACATTCTGGCCCGGCACCCAATCGCTCTCGACAACCATCGTGTCGCGGAAGCCGCCCGCATCGCCATCGTGGAAGCGCATGGTCATCGGGCCGAGCGGATCTGCGCTCGGCCACACCGAAAGCGCGTGATCAACACCGGCCAGATTCACCACCCATTCAGGCGGATAGGACGCATCGCGGCTGATCTGCCCTGACACCTGACGCGAACGTGCGTTATCGCGCGTGTTGGCGAACACTGCCACTGCGGCCAGACGTTCATCGGCATCGCGCGGCAGATCAACACCGCTGAACCCTTCAGGAAACTCCTCGGCGATGAAGCCGGTGGTCAGGCGACCTGCCTTGAACCGTTCATGCCCCATCACTGCCTGAAGGAACGGCACGTTGTGCTGAATGCCTTCGATGTAAAACGCATCCAGAGCATCGGCCTGCAAGGTGATCGCTTCATCACGCGAGGGCGCGTGGGTGCACAGCTTGGCGATCATCGGGTCATAGAACATCGAAATCTCGCCGCCTTCATAGACGCCGGTATCGTTGCGGATGAGACCCTTGCCACGCGGCCCTTCGGCAGGCGGGCGATATTTCACAAGCCGCCCGATGGAAGGCAGGAAATTACGATAGGGATCTTCGGCATAGATGCGGCTTTCAATGGCCCAGCCATTGATCTTCACATCGCTCTGTTTGATCGCCAGTTTTTCGCCCGCGCCGACGCGGATCATCTGTTCCACCAGATCAATGCCGGTGATGAGTTCCGTCACCGGATGTTCCACCTGAAGGCGGGTATTCATTTCAAGGAAATAGAAATTGCGGCTGCCATCGACGATGAACTCAACCGTGCCCGCGCTGTCGTAGCCCACGGCTTTTGACAGCGCGACGGCCTGCTCGCCCATAGCTTTGCGGGTCGCTTCGTCCAGAAATGGCGACGGCGCTTCCTCGATCACCTTCTGGTGACGGCGCTGGATCGAGCATTCGCGCTCGTTCAGGTAGATGCAGTTACCGTGCTTGTCGCCCAGGACCTGAATTTCGATATGGCGCGGCTCGGTCACAAACTTCTCGATGAAGATGCGGTCATCGCCAAAGCTGGCGCGCGCTTCGTTCTGTGAGGAAAGGATGGCCTGCGCCAGTTCCTCAGCTGAGTTGCAGACACGCAGGCCCTTGCCGCCGCCGCCCGCCGAGGCCTTCACCATCACCGGATAGCCTATCTCAGCGGCGATCTTCGCGGCATGCTCAACGCCGTCGATCTCGCCGATATAACCGGGCACGGTGTTGACCTTGGCCGCCGCAGCCAGCTTCTTGGATTCAATCTTGTCGCCCATGGCGAAAATCGCCTTCGGGTTCGGCCCCAGAAAGGCGATGCCGTTCGAAGCCAGCGCTTCGGCAAACGCCGTACGCTCTGACAGAAAGCCGTAACCGGGATGCACTGCCTCAGCGCCCGTCTGTTTGCAGGCGGCGATGATTTTCTCGATCACCAGATAAGACTGTGCGGCGGGCGGTGGGCCGATATGCACGGCTTCATCTGCCATCTCGACATGCAACGCGTCTTTATCGGCATCGGAATAGACAGCCACCGTCGCAATACCCATGCGCCGCGCGGTCTTGATGACGCGGCAGGCGATCTCGCCGCGATTGGCAATCAGAATCTTCTTGAACATGAGCCCCGGCAACCGTCCCACGACACAAAATTATGTATTTCGCATAGCAGAACGACCGCCCAAGTCACCCCCGAATCTGCATGGTTTTCCGATACGTCAAGCGCATTGCCCGGTTCTGCGCTATACTGCTCGCCTCATGGAGATGAGTACATGACTGGCAATATCCGCATCGGCATTGGCGGCTGGACCTATGAGCCATGGCGCGGTGTGTTCTATCCACCCGGCCTGCCGCAGAAGAACGAGCTTGCCTTTGCCGCGAAGGCACTGACCTCCATTGAGATCAACGGCACCTATTATTCCACCTTCAAGCCCGACAGCTGGCGCAAATGGCGCGATGAAACGCCGGACGATTTCGTCTTCACGGTTAAGGCGTCTCGTTTCTGTACTAACCGGCGCAATCTTGCCGAGGCCAAGGACTCCATCTCCAAATTCCTCGATCAGGGGCTGACCGAGCTGGGCTCAAAGCTCGGCCCTATCAACTGGCAGTTCATGGAAACCAAGAAATTCGATGCCGCCGACTTCGCGGCCTTTCTGAAAATCCTGCCAGCAGAACTGAACGGCGTACGGCTGCGTCATGCACTGGAAGTGCGCAGCCCGACCTTCCAGACACCAGCCTTCTATGATCTCGCCCGCACCCATGGCTGCGCGATTGTCGTGGCGAAAGACAAAGAGTTTCCTGAAATCGATCAGCCCACGGCGGATTTCACCTATGCCCGTTTCATGGCGACGACCGAAAAGACGGCGCAGGGTGTCAGCCACAAGGAACTCACCGCACTGGCGAAGCAGACCAACGACTGGGCCAAACGCGGCGACGTGTTTGCGTTCTTCATATCCGGGGCGAAAGTGCGCAACCCTGCGGCCGCTCAGGCACTGGTCACCGCACTTGGCAGATAGCCATAGTTCAACCATCATTTCATGGTCATCTATTCAATCAAGTCCAATCAAAGGATCAGCCATGTCGATGTTTAAAGCTGGAACACTATGCGGGTTTGCGCTTGTTGGAGCCGCTTTCGGCGCCGATCTGCCGGTGGCGCAACCGGCTGTCCCCCCCGGCCCCAGACTTGTCCTGTCCATCGAATCCTATGAACTGGTCTGCAAGAATGACCGCCCGACGATCGTGGCGACAGTGGTGACGAACTCTGAAGGCTGGACGGATGTCACTGCCGTGTTTGCGGGCGGCCCGCCCAAAGACGGCCATCTGCCCTATCACGCGCAAGGCATGGCCCCCACCGATCAGGCCGCCATGGTGCTGACCAAGCACGCCATTGAAGTGCCGGTGGTCATCACCAAGGGCACAAACCACATTGATCTGGTGACGGAAACCCAAACCCTTTCGCAGCCACATCCCAAAGGATGCTGAGCATTGCGGCATCACCCCTGTGATGCCCGTCTCTATCATGCGCCCGTCACCTGCGGCACAAATGAGCCGCTGGTGATCGGGGACATCTCATGAAGACTGTCATTTTTGGCTATGGCGCAGTTGGGCGAGCCTTGGCCGATCGGCTGGCGCGGCGCGACGATGCGATCACCGTGGTTCAACGGACACAGCCCACAAGCCTGCCCAATGGCGTGCGCTTTTCCAGAGGCGATGCCAGCGATATCGATACAGTGATGAATGCCTGCAAAGGCGCTGATGCCGTGGTGTGCGCCGTTGGCCTGCCCTATGCGTCGCGTGTGTGGGCGCTGCAATGGCCTAAGGTTATCTCGAACCTGCTGGATGGCGCGAGCACATCAGGCGCACGTTTCCTGCTGGCCGATAACCTCTACATGTATGGGCCGCAGACTGCACCCCTGCGCGAAGACATGACGCTGACAGCTTATGGCCACAAGCCCAAGGTGCGTGCGGCGATCACGAGGCTGTGGCAGGCGGCGCATCATTCCGGCCGCGTGCGGGCAGCGTCCGTTCGCGCGTCGGATTTCTATGGGCCGGGCGTGACGTCCTCGGTGATTTCAGAATACGGCATCAAGCGACTGCTGGCGGGCAAGCCAGCAATGGCGGTGTTCGGTGTCGATCAGCCGCACGATTTCACCTATGTGCCCGATGTCGCGCGCGCTATTGAAAGCCTGCTGGATGCGCCAGACGACGCCTATGGTCAGGCTTGGCATGTACCCAACGCACCGACGCAGACCACCCGCGCAATCCTGACCAAAGCGGCAGAGATGATCGGCGTGAAGCCGCGCATCAGCGTGCTGCCTGCCCCCATACGTGCCGCGATGGGGCTGTTCATGACACCGGTGCGCGAGCTTGGCGAGATGTCATTCCAGTGGAACAGACCCTATCTCGTTGACGCCTCCAAGTTTGCCGCACACTTCTGGAATGATCCAACACCGTATGAAACCGGCCTTGCAGAAACCATCGCCGCATACCGCCTCGTTCCAGGTGTTTGACACGTCAACGTTCGGCGATCATCCGCCCTTCGATATGACCCAGCCCGTCAATCTCACAGCGCACGACATCACCCGCTTTCAGGAACTGACGGGGATCCATTGCTGCGCCAACGCCGCCGGGGGTGCCCGTGAAAATGCAATCACCGGGTTCGAGCGTCATGCCGACCGAGAGATGCTCGACCTGCTGGAAGATGTTGAAGACAAGATGCCTCGTGTTGGAATCCTGCCGCTTCTCACCATTGACGAAGCAGCGCAGGCCAAGCGCGTGAGGATCACCCACCTCGTCGGCCGTTACGATCCACGGCCCCATCGGCGCATGTGTGTCGAAGCTTTTGCCGAGTGACCATTGCGGACTGGCGTGTTGCCACATCCGCTCGGTCACGTCGTTGCCAACGCAATAGCCGAAAATCGCCTCCGATGCAGTCGCAGCGCTCAGGTGCTTTCCGCCTTTACCGATGACGGCGACCAGCTCTGCCTCATAATCGTTGGTCATGGTGCCGGTGGCGATTTCGATATCGGCATAGGGTGCGTTGACACAGGTTTGCGCCTTGGTGAACCAGACCTGCCGTGTCGGCGTCTCCATTTTTGATTCCGCGATGTGATCGGCATAATTGAGACCGATGGCGAAGATCTTGCCTGGGCGCTGCACCGGCGCTTCAAGCCTGACCGACGACAAAGACACGCCACCACCGGCTTTCACTTTTGCTTCCAGCACGGGCTTCAGCACATCCCAATCACGGATCAGGTCGATCATCGTTCCATCGACGCCGCTGTCGATGATCTGGTCACCCGCAACGACGCCGGTGCGGGTCTGGCCATTGGCGGTATAGGTTGCCAGTCTCATGCAGGTTTCCCCTTGAACGGGCGGCTGAAGAACCGTCTGATCCGAATGTTGAGAGCCACGAAAAATGCGATGAGGCGTGGCGGCGGCGTGATTTTTCCTGCGAACATGGGATGCGGGCTGCCCCACTGGACAGCGAGCAAGGCGCTCATCGGTTGTTTCTGAGGCGGATCAGCCGCCGTGAACAGATCGCCATCCGTCCAGTGTTCCAGCTCGTTGCCGAACGGGTCTTTCCAGTAATCGAATATCTGGCTGCCCATAATGTGGCGTCCTACGCCCCAGGCCGGTTTGCGATTGCTAGCTTTCAGATATTGGTGGCCCAGCATCAGGTCGTCGAGATTGGCAACTTCGAAAGCGGCATGAAGCAGGCCGAGTTCACCGGGCAATTGCGCGAGGAAAATCGTGTGGTGATCGGCAGGTTTTTCTCCCCGGTCACAACGCATGAATGCCCCCAGAGGCACGTCCTTCGCCGCCTCCACCTCATCAGAAGTCAGAAACCCGAAGCGATCCTTGTACCATTTCTCTGACACACGGAAATCGCGCACCTTGAGCACCGCATGACCGATGCGGCGCACATGAGCGGGTGCGGCATCAAGCCGAACGGTAGACCGGAAACGGGGTTTGTCAGCAGCTGTATTACGGGGCGGATCGGAGAAAGGCAGGTGCGCTTCGCCTTTGGTCTGACCGGCAACAACTTCGACACCATAGCCATCGGGATCAGTCAGATAGACAACCTTGCCCCCGCCCGGTTCGTTCAGATCACAAACCGGAACACCCTCTGCCGCCGCAAGTTTTTCAAGATCGGCGGTGCTTTCCGCACGCAAACCCACGGTCAGAAATCTGGCCTTGCCGGGCTCAGTGACATGCAGGAATGGGCGTCCGTCACTTCCTCTTCCGTAAAGCCGCCCGCCCTGCACAAGACAACTCATGCCAAAATCTTCAAGAAAAGACTGCATGACCGCCAGATCCGGTGACGCAAAACGCACATGGGCGATGTCTTCCACCTTGATGATCGGCACGAATCCCTCCCGGCATATTTTCTGACTATTTAGTCAAATAGATTGTAAATGACCATTTAGTCAAGTATGGTTCGAAAATGCCTTCCCAAGCTGCCTTATCGCCGCGCTCTGCCCGCACACGAGCTGCTTTGATCGCTGCTGGTCTGGACCTTCTGTCAGAGCGCCCGATTGATGCGATCGCCATCGACGCGTTCGTGACCAAAGCCGGTGTCGCCAAGGGGAGTTTCTTCAACCACTTTGCCGACAAGCAGGAGCTTGCCAACGCCGTCGCCGGACAGATCCGGGTCGAGCTTGAAGCGCGGGTCACATACGCCAATGAGACTTTAGAAGATCCCATTGCGAGGATCGCAGGTGGGATGCGCGTTGTCGCTGAGTTTTCATTGGCCCGCACCAGACTGGCCGCTGTTCTGCTCCGCAGCCAGTCCTCCTCAACCGCCAGAACACATCCACTCAACAAAGGCATCAAGGCGGATATCGACGCTGCCTGTGCGATGGGCCTGTTGCGGCCCGAAGCCATGACGTCTGGAGTCCTGTACTGGCTGGGCCTTTGTCAGATTCTGATGATCCATCTGGTCGAAAAAAAACCAACACGCAAAGAAGCGGCGCAGCTGCTGGCCGAGATGCAGACCCTTGGCCTTACAGGGCTGGGGGTTTCCTTAGCGAAGGCGCGGCGGATTGCGGAGAATTGCAGGCTGGACCGACAAGACAGCGCCTGACGTCGCGCCTGTGCCAAGTGAGACCTTTCACCAAGGACTGGATCGCGGCGCGGGCACAGGCCGCAGGTGCGGCCGCATCGCAGCTGGCCGCATGACGCAGATGACCATGGAGACAGCGATCGTCGCCACCATGGTGCCCTTGCCAGCCATCGACAGCGAGGTGGATGCCACCATCAGGAAATACAGCATCACCCACCATGTCCTGGACGATGTGTGCTTCACGATGTCATTCATGAACAGAAGAAGCCCGATAAAGATCGGGATGCTGACGATGAAGCCGTAATAAGCGACAAAAGCCACCCAGAAACTTTCGATACCATACTGAATGCCATACACACGCTGGAGCGTGCCGACATAATCAGGGTCAGGACCGTAAATCAGTTCTTCGTTGCTGAGGCGGCCCATCAGCTCAAACATGATGAGGCGCGAGGCCGCCGAACCATCGTCGCGGATAAAGCGGTTCAGAAACTTGTCGAGGAACCCGCTGGCAACCAGCGTGCCCACGCCCATGGCCAGCAGCGGCACGGCAAAAGACATCGCCGTTACCATGCTGCGCGGGGCCGCCACGCCACGCAGAAACTGCAACAGGTTCCATGCCGCCCACACGGCCAGAAAGGCCACCACCGCAGCTGTCGCCGCACGCCCGCCGAATACCGGCAGCGATGCAACCTGAAGACCCAGGCTGAGATAGCGCAGAGGCGCTGGCATATCTCGTCCGCCCCCGGCGATCAGTGCGACGGCATAGCTGCCTGTCGCCATCGCATTCATCAGCGGGTGTCCCATCAGCGCGGTCGAGCGCCAGTCAGGAGGCACATCTTCAGGCAGGATCATCGGGGTGATCCTGAATGCCATAGTGAACTCAGCGATACCAATGACCGCGTTCACCATCATGAAGATATGCAGGAAAATGGAAAGCGGGCGCAGCACCTGCTCGCTCAGCCGCGTCATCAACACAAGCAGAATGCATGGGAAGATGAAAGTGTCGATAATGCTGGTCAGCGGCATGGGCCGTACGGTGATGATGTAGATCAGCAGGAACGCACAGGCGGCCAGCAGCGCCAGTGTTCCTTTCTGCCGGGCGACGATATCGTTCAACAGAAAAACGGGGCCTCTTTCCATGGCCAGCACGGCGAGGGCGAGCGCCGCCATATAGGTGGCGGGCGATAGTTTCTGCCACTGCGCACCACCCGGCGTTTCATAGTCGATGCCGATCAGCGCCAGCATGTAGCTCGACAGACAGAAGGCCAGCACCACCGACAGGACCGTCAGAACGGCAGACAGCCGCCATGGGCCGGGTTCTTTCACCGGCCCCCAGCTGAGATCGAGATCGGACGGAAACGTCATGACGCGGCGGTTACACTCCGTTCAGCCATCATTAGGCTGCCATGTTTACACTCCATGAACGATATGGGTGCGCAGCACTTTGGGCAGGCATCAGCACGAGGGCAAATCATGGTTCCGCTGACACGGCGCAGGCTGCTCAAGTCGGCGTCAGCATGGGCTGCGGCAGGGTTCATGACGCGCCCGCCCGCTTGGGGCAGCGCTCCGCCGGTTTCACTGGGTGAAGCCGCCGCTGGGTCGGGCCTGCTCAGCGGATCGGCCTTCGATATTGAAGTGCTTGACGACCCTGCCTATGGCCAGCTTGTGGCCGGGCAATCCACCATCATGACTCTGGCCAATGCCGTGAAGTTCGACTGGTTGCGGCCGCACGGCCCGGATGCGGACTTCACCCATGCCGACCGTATGCTGGCCTTTGCCGAACAGGCCGGCGCTGTGGTTCGTGGCGCAGCGCCCGTGTGGAATGACTGGCTGCCCGAATGGCTCAAATCAAAGAGCACGGCTGAACTCCAGCACATCTTCGACAGCCATGTTGATCAGCTCGTGGGCCGTTACGCCGGCCGCATCCGATACTGGGATCTGGTCAACGAGCCCTTTGTGCCGCTGTGGTACCGCGAACAGGGCTGGCGGCGCGGCGCATGGTTCGACGCCTTTGGTCCGGATTACATCACCCGCGCGCTGCAACGGGCGGCAGTGGCCGACCCAAAGGCGCGTCTTTTCATCAACGAAGCGGCGCTGGAACAGGACGACGAGATTGGCCAGTCGCTGCGCCCGCATGTGCTCAACCAGCTGCGGCGGATCGTTGATAGCGGCGCACCGCTGCACGGGTTTGGCGTGGAAAGCCACTTGCGCCCCGGCCTGCCCCACGACTACAGCGCGTTCGCTGACTGGCTGGCGCAGATCGGCGAACTGGGCCTTGAGATTCACATCACCGAGCTGGATGTCTTCGATGATCCGTTCCCGGATGATTTCGCCGCACGCGATGCCGCCGTGGCAGGCATTTACACTGACTATCTGAACGCTGTTCTGGCCGTCCCGCAGGTCAAGGCCGTGGTCTTCTGGGGCCTGAAGGAAAGCTATGGCTTTCCCTATTGGATGTGGAAGAATGCGAACAAGTCTGAAGGCCGTGCACCACGCGGGTTGCTTTATGACGATACGCTTCAGCCGCGCCCGGCGCACGACGCGGCGATTGCGGCCCTGCGCGGCGCTTCCAAACGGTCATCTTTAGAGAGGTAATGGTGGGTGATGAAGGATTCGAACCTTCGACCCGCTGATTAAGAGTCAGCTGCTCTACCAACTGAGCTAATCACCCGACCGGAGCGCGCGCGTATAGAGGAATGCGCGCAGCGTGTCCAGCACGCTCAGACCAAGCGGCTTTGCGCCACGGCCGCCTTGATGAAGCTGGCAAAAAGCGGGTGCGGCTCAAGCGGGCGCGACTTCAGTTCAGGGTGATATTGCACACCGATGAACCAGGGATGGTCAGGGATTTCCACGATCTCCGGCAGCAGGCCATCAGGTGATGTGCCTGAAAACTTCAGGCCCTTGGCCTCAAGCGATTCGCGGAAAGCGAAGTTCACCTCATAACGGTGACGGTGGCGCTCGCTGATCTTGGTGGCGCCATAAATGTCCGCGACACGGCTGGCCGGGGCCAGTTTGGCTTCATAGGCACCAAGCCGCATCGTGCCGCCCAGATCGCCTGACATCGAGCGACGCTCCAGCTCGTTGCCCTTCAGCCATTCGGTCATCAGCCCGACGATGGGCGTGCCCTTGTCACCGAACTCCGATGACGTGGCATCGCTGATCCCCGCCAGATTGCGCGCGGCCTCGATGCAGGCCATCTGCATGCCGAAGCAGATTCCGAAATAGGGAATGTGACGTTCGCGGGCAAATTGCGCTGCCCGGATTTTGCCTTCCGAACCACGCACGCCAAACCCGCCCGGCACCAGAATCGCGTGCTTGTCCTCCAGCGCCTGCACGGCACCGCCATTCTCGAAGACTTCGCTTTCGATCCACTCGATCTTCACGCGCACATTGTTCGCGATGCCGCCATGTGCCAGCGCCTCAGCCAGCGACTTATAGGCGTCATGCAGGCCGACATATTTGCCCACCACCGCAATCCGCACCTCGCCTTCCGGCCTGGTGACGCGCTCGACGATGCCCCGCCAGCGCGTCAGGTCAGGCGACGGCGCATCGTTAATTCCAAAAGCTGACAGAAGCTGCGTATCGAAGCCTTCTGCATGATAGGCGTTGGGCACGTCATAGATGGTCTTCACGTCCAGCGCCTGAATGACGCGGGCGGGCGGAACACTACAGAACAGCGCGATCTTGCGCCGTTCGTTTTCAGGTATTTCACGGTCGGCGCGGATCAGCAGAATGTCAGGCTGGATGCCGATCGAGCGCAGTTCCTTCACCGAATGCTGGGTCGGCTTGGTTTTCAGCTCGCCCGCCGAAGGAATGTAGGGCGCGAGCGTCAGATGCACGAAGGCGGTTTGGCCCTCGCCTAGTTCGTTGCCCAGCTGACGAATCGCTTCAAAGAACGGCAGAGCCTCAATATCGCCAACCGTGCCGCCAATCTCGACCAGCACGAAATCATAGCCATCGACATCGTTGACGACGAAGTTTTTGATTTCATCCGTAACGTGCGGGATCACCTGCACAGTCGCGCCCAGATATCCGCCGCGGCGTTCACGCGCCAGAATGTTCTGATAGATGCGACCCGTCGTGATGTTATCGGCCTTTGACGACGAAACACCTGTAAAGCGCTCGTAGTGCCCAAGGTCGAGGTCCGTCTCGGCCCCGTCATCCGTCACGTAGACTTCACCGTGCTGATAGGGGCTCATCGTGCCCGGATCGACGTTAAGATACGGGTCGAGCTTGCGCAGACGGACCTTATAGCCGCGCGCCTGCAGCAACGCGCCCAGAGCCGCTGAAGCCAGACCTTTTCCGAGCGATGAAACCACGCCGCCGGTGATGAATACGAACCGCGCCATGGGAGGCCACCCTAATCATGCAAAACGGCACGCCGCAAATAAAAAGCGGCGCACGCATCAAAAACCGAACTTGTGCTCAGGGCTGGGGTTTGTTGCCTTCAGCTGGTTTGGCATTCTCAGCAGGCTTCGCACCAGCCTTAGGGGCTTCGTCGGCGGGGGGCTTTGGTGCAGATGGGGCTGGTGATGCGGCCGCGGGCGCCGATGGCGCAGTCGGATCAGGTACCGCTGCGGGATCAGCAGGCTTGCCTTGCGGCAGTTCGGGCAGCGCCGGGGCGGCAGGCTGAGATGTCGCGGCGCCATCCAGGATCGAACCTTTTGTGGCGCCATGCTTTGCGAGCAGTGACAGGGCAATGCTGGTGATGAAGAAAGCTGTGGCGAGATAGGCCGTTGTGCGGGTCAGCACATTCGCAGCGCCACGTGCTGAAAAAAGACCGCCGCCGGTTCCGCCACCACCTATGCCAAGCGCGCCGCCTTCCGAGCGCTGAAGCAGGATAACCCCGATCAGCCCAAGGGCGATGAAAAGGTGGATGACAAGAACAACGACTTCCATAGCGCGAACAACCTTCTGGCAACCGGAGATATGCGCCCCGGACGCGGGAATTCAAGCGGCGCTGTCTATACCAAGGGGGATTTGGCGCAAGCGGAAAGCGTCAGACCCGTGCAGGTTGAAAGACCAGCGCGCGACTGAGGAAGGCCTGAACCGTGCCCGCAACCTCACGGTCACAGTCGACCTGGGTCATGCCGCCATTGAGCAATCCATACAGCATACAGGCATTCTCATATGCCGATCTCAAAACACCAGACAATCCATTGTTTTCTTTGTATTTTTTAATGATCTCGCTGACTTCACGTGCCCTTTGGCTTATGTCGGCCTGGTTGTCTCTGGCGAGCTTGCTGATGACAGCGCAGTGCTTGATCGAATCCTCGATTTCCAGACGTGCCTTGTCACCTTTCGCATGCTGGTCGACCAGCAGCCGCAGCCCCACGCAGACACGCATGCTTGATCGCAACAACCGTTCACGCCTGACAAGTTCGCGGCTGTAATTGATGGCGTGATCCATGGCGGCCTTGGCTTCATTGCCTGCCACGCCATACACCGCCTTCAGCCAGATGGAGTTGGCCACTTCAAACGGCTTTACAGATCCTTGCGCCGGACGACCCGTGCCGCTGCGCCGGTCTGGCCCGATATAGTCTGCCGTAACGACAAAAGGCTTCCTGTGACGGGATACAGCCATGACCCGTTCTTCCAGCGTGGCCAGCGCCAAAGGTCGCAGCACGAAATCATCGGCTCCGGCATTCAGGGCGCGCGACACTATACCCGCGTCACTCAGGAATGTTGTGATAGAAATGACGACGAACGGATTATTCCCGATCTCGCCGTGGCGAACCGCTGCCACAAAGTCGAAACAAAGATCGCTCACACCATTTGTGACTTCCAGAATGATGGCGTCGAATTCCTGCTGATCGAACCCTTCGCGCAGGGCCGAGAGCGATCCAAACGTCGATACATCTCGAAAACCGAGGGCATAAAACGCATTGCGGCTGGCGTTTCGATTCTCGGCAACAGGGTCGAAAATGGCAATTTTTACAAGATCAAATCGCAGAGTTTGCATACTCAACCCAGAACTATTCATGTGTTCTGAGCTTACCGAACGATTGATGACAAAGCGCTTAATCAACAGTTTGATTTCGACTTAATAGCCAATCAAACAGGTTACATTCGTCGTTAATAACCTTATTCGCCATAGGTATTTATGATGGCCTTGAACTCATCCGCTTTCAAACTGGCGCCGCCAACCAGCGCGCCATTGACGTTTTCAAGGCCCAGTATCTCATGGGCATTGGCCGGTTTGACCGAACCGCCATAAAGGATGCGGAACTGACGGCCCGCCTCACCGAAACGTGCGGATAAGCGGCCACGGATGGCTGCATGCACAAGGGCGATGTCGTCATTGGAAGGCGTGCGCCCCGTGCCGATGGCCCACACGGGCTCATAGGCAATAACAGTGTTGGATGGTGTGCTACCGGCTGGAACGCTCCCCTCGACCTGACGGACGACGACATCAATGGCCGCACCTGAATCGCGCTCTGCCAAGGTTTCACCAACGCAGACAATGGCGATCAGTCCTGCCCTGTGCCCCGCCTCCGCCTTGGCCGCGACTGCTGCGTCTGTTTCACCATAGCCGGCGCGACGTTCGGAATGTCCGACAATTACGAAAGCCGCACCGCAATCGGCCAGCATCTCGGCGCTGACATCGCCGGTATGCGCGCCGTTGATGGCCGTGTGGCAGTTCTGCCCGCCGAAACCGATGACACCGCCGCGATATTGCCCCGCCATGCGGTCCAGCAGGGTCGATGGCGGACATACGACAACATCACAGGACGCAGGTTTCGACTTCAAGGCATCTGCCAGCGCCGCGACTTCGCCGAGGTCGCAGGCGCGGCCATTCATTTTCCAGTTTCCAGCAACGAGCGGACGAGGGCGTTCATGTGACATGACGGGTGAGTATCATGACGAAATAATGCTGCCAATCTGCGCTTTGGATGTAACTTTCTCAGGCCCGCGCCTGAACATCACTACACACAGCCCAACCCATTGAGGCCGACATGCTCATCCGCGATTCACGCCTCGACATTCCTTCATCCCAAATCACGCCCCGCCACGTCTATATGAATAGACGGGCACTCATGGCGCATGCGACAGCCGCGTTCGGCATCGCTGCCTTGTCCGGGCCATTGCGCGCCGCCACACTGCCGGTGGTGAAAAGCGATCTTTCCACAACGGGCGAGAACCTGACCTCAAAAGAAGACGCGACCAGCTATAACAATTATTATGAGTTCGGCACCGGCAAGTCTGACCCTTCCGAGAACGCGGACACCCTGACAACAAATCCGTGGACTGTCCGCATTGATGGGCTCGTCAACAAGCCGGGCGACTACGCCCTTGAAGACATCCTCAAAGGCATGACGATTGAAGAGCGTGTCTATCGCATGCGTTGCGTTGAGGCATGGTCGATGGTGCTGCCGTGGAACGGTTTCCCGCTGGCTGCTTTGCTGGCGCGTGTGGAACCACAGCCATCAGCGAAATATGTCGCATTTGAAACCCTGATGCGCCCTTCCGAAATGCCAGGTCAGGCATCGAGTTTCTCTTCCATACCCTGGCCTTATGTCGAAGGTCTGCGTCTGGACGAAGCAATGA
The DNA here is from genome assembly GCA_964390465.1 of uncultured Flavobacteriaceae bacterium. Lineage (GTDB taxonomy): Bacteria > Pseudomonadota > Alphaproteobacteria > Micropepsales > Micropepsaceae > JADZAI01. The sequence goes on from CAYMIJ010000021.1 coordinate 18,035, forward strand.
ACCGGCTGACCATTCTGGCCACCGGCCTTTATGGCGAAACCCTGCCTAACCAGAACGGTGCGCCGCTGCGCCTCGTGGTGCCTTGGAAATACGGGTTCAAGGGCATCAAGGCGATCGTGCGCATCACCCTGACCGACACACAGCCGCCCACCAGCTGGAACATTCTCGCGCCGCAGGAATATGGCTTCTACGCCAATGTGAATCCGTCCGTGGATCATCCACGCTGGAGTCAGGCGACCGAACGGCGGATCGGTGAAGGTCTTGGAGCGACACGTGACACGCTGATGTTCAATGGCTATGGCGACTTCGTTGGGTCGATGTATGCGGGCATGGACCTCGCGCGGGACTATTGACGGCATGACACCCGCCCCCGCGATTGGTCTGGCGCGTATCCATAGCTGGCTGCGCCGCATCCCCACCCTCGCCGTCTATGCGCTGTGCATGATGCCGGCCGGTGTGCTGGTGACCCTCGCCTTCAGCAACCACCTCGGGCCCGATCCCGGCGGTCATCTCGTCAAAGAATTGGGCCAGTGGGGGCTTCGTCTGCTGCTGCTGGGTCTGGTGATCACCCCCCTGCGCGAAATCACCGGGCTGGCCCTCATTCGGTTCCGCCGTGTGGTTGGTCTGGCCGCCTTCACCACGATCGCCCTGCACCTTCTGGGATATATCTGGCTCTATAGCGGCTTCGATCTGGCGAGGATGCTTAAAGACATATCCAAACGCCCTTTCATCATCCTGGGCATGGCCGCCTTTGTGCTGCTGGTCCCGCTGGCCATCACCTCGACCAATGCCATGATCCGCCGACTTGGTGCCCTGAACTGGCGGCGGCTGCATAAGCTGGTCTTCCCCGCCGTGGTCCTTGGCGCGGTTCATTTCGTCCTGCTGGTCAAAGCCCTGTCGCCCGAACCCTTCATCTATCTTGGCCTTGCCGTATTGCTGACCGGCTGGAGGCTGGTTCCCAAGGCACGGCGCTAAGGCCTTCTGAGGCTGCACCACCCGTCTTGCGGTAGCCGTGACGCGCCGCCTATAAGGCGCGCTCTGCACACAAGGCTTTGGTCATGTTGGAAAAACTGCGCGACGCTTCAAAAACATGGGTCGCGGCCATTTTTATCGGCGCGCTGATCATCAGCTTCGCCATCTGGGGCATCAACGACATCTTTTCGGGACGTCGCAGCACGGCCATCGCCAAGGTCAACGGGGTAGAGCTTGACGTGCGCACATTCGAGCAGGAGTTCAACCAGCGCCTGCGCCGGATGACGAAGCCCGATGGTCGCCCCATGACCGCTGCTGAGGCCCGCGCCCAGAATCTCGATCGTCTGGTGCTGAACGACATCATCTCCAACATGGCCGTGCTAGATGCCGCCAGCCGCGCCGGTTTCGTCGCCACCGACGAAATGGTGCGTAAGGAGATCGCCAATATTTCCGGCATGACGGGGCCTGACGGCAAGATTGATCAGGTGCGGTTGGCCGAGGGCCTCAGCCGCGCCGGGCTGACTGAAACCGAGTTCGTGCAGCAGATGCGCGACGAGATCATGACCCAGACCCTGCTGCGCAACGCGGCCATCGGCGCCCCTGCGCCGCGCGTTATGGCGTTGGGGCTCCAAGGCTATGAGAACGAGCGCCGTTCGTTTGAGTACATTGTGCTGCCTGCGGAAAAAGCAGGGACCATCGCTGCGCCCGACGACGCGACGCTCAAGGCGTATATGGAAGCGAACAAGGCGCGGTACACGGCCCCCGAACTGCGCAAGATCACGCTTGCCAGCGTCAGCCCGGATGATCTGATGGCCGATATTCAGGTCAGCGAAGACGAGATCAAGGCGGAGTACGAAACCTCCCGCGCGAAATTCGAAATCAAGGAGACACGTGAGTTCCAGCAGATCGTCTATCCTTCGCGCGAAGAAGCCGACGCAGCCAAGAAGCTGCTGGATGAAGGCAAGACATTCGATGATCTGGTGACTGCGAAAAACCTGAAGCCCGAGGACATCGATCTCGGCACGGTGACCAAGGGTGAAACCTCCGTGCCCGCTGAAGCGTTCGAAGCCGCTGAGGGTGCCATTGCCGGTCCGTTGCAGGGACCGTTCGGCTGGGTGCTGATCAAGGTACTCAAGATTCATCCCGGCTCGATCAAGACGCTGGAAGAAGTGCGCACTGAACTGCGCGACACCGTCGCGCGCGCCCATGCCGTCGAAAAGATCAGCGGTCTCATCAATGAGATCGAGGACGCCATTGCAGGCAGCGACGATCTCAAAGGTGCGGTCGAGTCCCTGTCTGGCAAGATCAAGATGAACCTGCAAACCATCGAGGCGCTTGACGCCAGTGGCAATGATGCGGCGGGCAAGCCGGTCACAGCTATTCCTGACGGGCCGCGTTTTCTCAGCGAGGTGTTCGACACCGATCAGGGCGACAAAAGTCCGCTGGGCGAAACGCCCAAGCATGTCCTCTATGTCTTTAACGTCGATCAGGTGACGCCCCCTGCCCTGCGCGATGTCAACGCCGTGCGCGAGGACGTGTCCAAAGCCTGGACCGCCGAACAACAGGCCAAGGCGCTGGATGTGCTGGCCGCCGAAAAGGTCAAGGCCGCCAATGCGGCAGGCATGGATGCCGCAACCGCCGCGAAGGATCTTGGCCTGACCGCTGCGACCAGCGAGCCGATCGGGCGCACAACGCCGTCCGAAACATTCACGCCCGCCCTTGTTGAGGCGGTGTTCCAGGCGAAAGCCGGTGAATGGGTCAGTGCGCCAGGTCTGCCGCCTGAGGTCATGCTGGCGCGCGTGAAGGACATCAGTGCCGATAAACCGGCTGATATGGCGGAGCAGGAACGTACATTCCGTTCGGCTGAAACACGCGCAACGTCCGGCGAGATGGTAGAAATCTACCGCGACATGATCGTCAAGGCGGCGAAAGTTGAAGTCGACGAAACGCTGTTCAACCAGTTGCGGACGCGCGGTCAGTGAACACAGCCGCCGGCAGCGACAGGCACAGGCCATTCGCAGTCCATCGCACGCTGATTGCTGATCTGGAAACGCCGGTATCGGCGTTCATGAAGATTGCGCTGGGGCGCAGTCATGCCTTCCTTCTGGAAAGCGTGCAGGGCGGCGAAAGCCTTGGCCGCTATTCCATCATCGGCTTTGAGCCCGATCTCATCTGGCGCTGCCGCGATGGTCGCCCGGAACTGGACTCAGGTGCGGGCTTTCATCCTGATGGCAGTGATGCGCTTGCTGCCCTGCGCCGCTTCACGGCCAGTGCGCGCATGGATTTGCCGCCATCGCTGCCGCCTATGGCCTGTGGTGTGTTCGGTTATCTGGGTTACGAGATGGTGCGACTGTTCGAAGCCCTGCCCGAACCCAAAGGCGATGCGCTGGGTCTGCCCGATGCGGTTCTGGTGCGCCCCACGCTCATCGCCATTTTTGACAATGTGCGCGGCGAAATCACACTTGTCGCGCCTGTCTGGACGCCGGATCCCGGCGGTGATGAAAAGCGCAAAGCCGAAGACCGTCTGGACGCCGTGGTCGCCTGCCTGAATGGACCGCTTCCTGCGCTCGCCGCACACGATGCTGCATGGCCGAGTGCGGATATGGTGATCTCCAATACGCCGAAGGCCGACTATCTAGAGATGGTGCGCAGGGCGAAGGACTACATCGCGGCCGGAGACATTTTTCAGGTCGTGCCGAGCCAACGCTTCTCCATGCCGTTCAATCTGCCGCCCTTTGCGCTTTATCGTTCACTGCGGCGGATGAACCCTTCGCCGTTCATGTATTTCCTTGGCTTTCCAGACTGCTCGATCATCGGATCATCACCTGAAATCCTTGTGCGGCTGCGCGACGGCACTGTCACCATCCGCCCCATCGCAGGAACTCTGCCGCGCGGGGCGACGAAACAGGAAGACATTGATAACGAGAACCGCCTTTTGGCTGATCCAAAGGAACGCGCCGAGCATCTGATGCTGCTTGACCTTGGGCGCAACGATGTCAGCCGTGTTGCCGAAGCCGGAACGGTGAAGGTCACAGACGCCTTCATCATCGAACGCTACAGCCATGTCATGCACATTGTTTCCAATGTCGAAGGACATATCAGCGCCGGGTTTGATGCCATTGATGCATTGGCGTCGGGCATGCCGGCTGGCACGGTTTCCGGTGCGCCCAAGGTACGCGCGATGGAAATCATCAACGAACTGGAACGTGACCGGCGCGGCGTCTATGCAGGCGCTGTGGGCTATTTCGCTGCCGATGGCTCGATGGACACCTGCATTGTCCTGCGCACTGGCGTCATCAAGGACGGCATGCTGTACGTTCAGGCGGGCGGCGGTGTGGTCGCTGACAGCGATCCTGAAATGGAGTTTCAGGAAACCGTCAACAAGTCGCGGGCCATCATCCGCGCCGCTGAAAGTGCGGTGCAGTTTGTGAGCGGCGTGAAGCCCAATATCTGAACGGCTGTCCGTTTAACGGCTTGGCAATCTGCCCATGACAAGTCTGCCCCGCACCGTTCAACGAGGCACGCGATGGGTTCCCTCATGTCGGCCAGTGCCGATCTCATGGCGGCAAATAGGCTGAGAGTCAGGGAAAGTCTCGTCTTAGTGCTGCTCATCTGGCTGGCCATGTGCCTGGCCTTCGCAGCGCCTCTGTTCACAGGCACGGTGCTGGATGCACTCTCGACTGATGACCGCATGCGGCTGGCCGAGGTGCGCGATCTGCTGGCCGGGCAAGGATGGCGCGATCTGCACCAATACCGGCTCAATCCCGAAGCACCTGTGCTGATGCACTGGTCGCGGCTGGTGGACGCGCCGCTTGCGGGATTGATGCGCCTCTTTGGCCTGTTCACCGAAACCACTGCTGCCGAAGCAATCACCATGAGCGTGTGGCCTATGATGCTGCTGGGAGCGGCGCTGATGGCGGTGCGGCGCATGGCCATCCTGCTGGGCGGAGAGCCTGCCGCCGTGCCCGCACTGATGCTCGCGGCGCTGTCTCTGCCCGTTCTGGCTCACTTCCGGCCCGGAGCGATTGACCACCACAATGTTCAGCTCGTTCTCGTCATGTGGATGACAATCGCCATGATGCAGATCGAAACATGGCGATCTGCCCCGTTCGTAGCCGCGCTCACTGCGTCTGCGTCTTTGGCGATCGGCCTTGAAATGCTCCCAGCGGTAGCTGCGGGCTGCGTTGTCGCAGGGCTCGCCTGGATCACCAACGGCGCTGCCTGCGCGCGCGCTGTCGCCATGTTCGGGTTCATGCTGGCGGCCTCGTCCCTTGGCCTGCTATTGGCCCTGACACCTTTCAGCACCCTCACCGCCCCTGTCTGCGACGCGTTCGGCGCGCCATCTGTCACTCTTGCCGCCATGGGTGGATTGATGCTCTGCACCGCCGCGCTCGGCGGACAGAACCTGACATCGCCCTGGCAGCGGCTGATGCTTGGCATCGCCCTTGGAGGCGGCGGGATTGGTCTTGCCGCCCTGCTCTTTCCATCGTGCCTGAAGCCGCCCTATGCCGATATTCAGGGCAGCATGGCGGCTTTGTGGCTGAACAATGTGTCAGAGGCGCTGCCCGTCACGACAGTCGCACGTCTGATGCCTGATAAGCTGCCTGCGTATTACGCATTGCCTTTGATGGGCCTTGCGGCTGGAGTCTGGCTTTGCGCACGCAATGGTCGGCGTATGCCATGGATTGCGGCTGTGATGTTGCTTGTGGCGCATACGGGCGTTGCGCTCTGGCAGTTGCGCGGCATCGCCGGGGCTACACTGGCAGCCACCCCGATCGCAGGCGCTCTAGTCGCAGGATTCATAAGACCCACCGCCTCGTGGCCTGCATTGCGAATGGCGGCCATCGCCTTCCTGATCTCACCCACCTTCCTTTTCATTGCAGGCACCCTCGCCATCAAAGGGCAGATCAAATCGGCCTCTGCCATACCCTGCAACCGCGCCAGCGATGCGATACCACTGGCCAGCCTGCCAGCCGGGCGCGTGCTTTCGTTCATTGACCTCGGCCCGTCCGTGCTGGCGCACACGCCTCATGCTGTTTTCACTGGGCCTTACCACCGCAATCTGGCGGGAAACGCGCTGCTGTTCGACGTCATGCAGGCAGCTCCAGACAAGGCCCTGACACTGCTCCGGGCGCATCACATCAACTATCTGGTGACATGTCCTTTGGCCCCTGAGCAGAGCATCTATAATCAGGCCGCGCCGGAAGGACTGGCTGCACAGCTTTGGCTGGATGCTTCCATCGCCGGACTGGAGCGGATCGAAATGCCCACCGCCATGCGCGTTTGGAGGGTGATTCCTGAAAGGCCTTGAGGTCCAGGATCTCAAAATTAACGCCTTGGCAAGAATTGGCATTGAGTCTGCCAAAACATACGCAAACCAAATCTTTGCTTGTTGGTGGAATAATCAGCCCAGACACCGGACTTCAGGACGAAGACGGTACCTGACAACAGACGGAAAACTTCATGACAAAATTGCCCGCATCCGCAAAGACCGTCATCATTGGCGGCGGTATTGCCGGATGCTCGACTGCCCTTCATCTGGCTTCGCTTGGCATGAAGAATATTGTGCTTCTGGAACAGGACAAGGTCAGAAGCACTTCAGCCCCACGCACCGCTGAATTGCTTGGCAAACTGCCGCCCAGTGCCAATACCGCCCGCCTGCTGCGAAACGGTATCAGCGTTCTGGCCTCGCTGCCTAAAGGCGCCGGCATGGCGCGCACGGGGGGCCTGCGTCTTGCCAGTAACGACAATCGCTGGATCGAATTGCAGCGTCAGGCCGGAACCGCTGGTGCTTATGGTCTTGAGATAAGCCTGCTGAGCGCAGCAGAAGCCAAAAGCCGCTGGCCACTCATTCAGGCCGATGACGTCGCTGGCGCTGCGTTCGTCGCGGACGAAGGCACTGCTGACCCATCCGCCGTCGCAGAGGCTCTGGCTAAAGCCGCGCGGAGCAAGGGTGTCACCATTCTTGAGAAAACGGCCGCCACCGGCATTGAGGTGAAGAACGGCAAGGTCACTGCCGTCCACACCAAAAAGGGCGTGATCAAAACCGCCAAAGTCGTGATCTGCGCCGGGCACTGGTCGCGCGAGGTTGGTCGCATGGCCGGTGTGAACATCCCGATGGCCACGCTTCAGCACCAGTCATTGATTGTTCAAGGCATGGCGAACATCAGCGATGCACTGCCAGTCCTCAGCGATCCTGATCGTCAGATACACTGCCGCGTTGAAGATGGCGCATTCGTTATCAGCGGTTTTGAAGAAGCGCCGCTGTTCTGGGAAGAACCCGGCCAGACAGATACACCGCAGCCAAACCACGAGCAGTTTGGCCCCCTGCTGGCCAAAGCAATGGAACGCTTCCACTCGTTAGACGGCGCCGTGGATCGCACGTTGGTCAACCAGCCGCTCGCCTTCACGCCCGATGGCCAGTTCATCATGGGCGAAGCGCCGGAAATGGATGGCGTTTTCGTCGGCACCGGCTTTAGCGGTTATGGCCTTGCAGCAGCGGTTGGCGCTGGTCAGGCGCTGGCATCCTGGATCGTGAAGGGCGAGGCACCCTGCGATCTCTGGCCCGTTGATATCAAGCGTTTCGGGCGCACATGGATGGATGAAAACCGCCTGCGCGAGCGCTGTCAGGAAGCCTTTGGCCGCCACACTGCCATCGCGTGGCCGACCGAGGAATACAGAACCGCGCGCCCCTATCGCCAGTCGCCGATGCAGGACGACCTTCAGGTTCAGGGCGTCTGCTTTGGTGAGAAGGCTGGCTGGGAACGGGCCAATTCCTTCGTCGATATCTTTGAAGGCGAAAGCCCCTTCGATGAATACGCCTTTGGCCGCCCAAGCTGGTTCGTCAGCCAGCGGCGCGAACATACGGCCTGCCGCGAGCGCGCTGCGATCTTCGACCAGTCCAGCTTCGGCAAGTTCCTGCTGACCGGTGGGGATGCTGAAATGGTGCTGTCATGGCTCTGCGCCAATGACATTTCCGGCGCACCGGGCAACATCACGCTTACGCCAATGCTGAACAAGCGTGGTGGCATCGAATGCGACGTAACCGTCACGCGGCTTTCTAAAGATGCATTCTATATCGTCACCAGCACGGCCAGCGCCGTGCATGACTTTTCGTGGATCCGCCGCAACATCCCCAAGGATTGCGCCGTTTCGCTGATCGACGTGACCAGCGCCTATTCGGTGCTTTCGGTCATGGGACCGAAGGCGCGCGATGTGCTGTCGGTGACCACGCGCGATGATCTGTCTGACGACGCATGCCCTGTCGGCCAGATGCGCCGCATCCATGTCGCCGGTGCGCCGGTGATGGCGCTGCGCATCAGCTATGTCGGCGAAATGGGCTGGGAGCTGCACATCCCTGTCGAGTTCACCCGCGCCGTTTATGGGGCGCTGTGGGCTGCCGGTCAGGATCATGCTCTCGGCAATGCCGGTTATCGCGCCATCGAATCGCTGCGACTCGAAAAAGGCCGCCGCGCCTGGGGCAGCGATATCGGTCCCGACGATTCGCCGCTGCATGCAGGGCTTGAGCACTACATATCCCTTACCACGAAAAGGGACTTTCTGGGCAAATCGGCCCTGACCGCGCTGAAGAAAAAGCCGGTCACCCGTCGGCTCGTCGGCTTCACTGTGGACAACCCTGACGTGGTGCTGTGGGGCGGTGAGCCGATCTGGCGCAATGGCGTGTTGTGTGGATATCTCACCAGCGGCGGCTTTGGATTTACGGTCGAAAAAGCAATCGGGTACGGCTACGTCGCCGCCGATTCAGGCGTGGATGAGGCCTATGTGATGTCGGGGACTTATCAACTCGGCGTTGCAGGCCAGCTGGTCAGCGCAACGCCCTTCATGCAGGCGCTCGATGCCACCTACGGCAATCGCACAAATATTTAGTCGAACTGTCACGATATTCTTGACGAGTTGGTAACCAGACCGCATCATCTTGTGGTTCTCGGTTCTCTTGATCGCAAGATTTAGGGCTAAGAGGGAACTCCGGTGAAGCCCGTCATGACGGCGAATCCGGGGCTGCCCCCGCAACTGTGAGCGGCGAGCAACGGCTTGAATCCACTGGCGAAAGCCGGGAAGGCAGGCCGTAAGCACCGACCCGCAAGCCAGGAGACCTGCCGAGAACAGGGGAATGCACGGGCGGGGAGTCCGGGGCATCTACCGGCTGCGGGGCCTTGCTTCGCGGCACGGATAGGTGACTGTCTTATCCTCCCGTAGTGTGATGCGTATGAGGGGGAAACTATGGCAGCGTTTGAGTCCGGTCATCAGGATCAGCCAGAATTGGCAACGCAGGTAGCGCAGCGCTTGCGTGACCTGCTTGAGCCTGAGTCACGCGACCTCCATGCGCCCATGAGCGGGCCTCTGTTTCAGCGCCCCCGACCGACTGATCTGAAACTGGATCGTTCACGCGATGCCCTGCTGACCGCGTTCGGCAAGGCGACCCTCGACGACCGTTATCTCCTGCCCGGAGAATCATATCAGGACATGTTCGCGCGTGTGTCGTGCGCCTATGCCGACAGTGTCGATCACGCCCAGCGTCTTTATGACGCCATGTCGCGTCTGTGGTTCATGCCGGCGACACCGATCCTTTCCAATGGCGGCACCACCCGCGGATTGCCGATTTCGTGCTTCCTCAACGCCGTGCCCGACTCACTTGATGGCATCGTCGCCACCTGGAACGAGAACGTGGCGCTGGCCTCCAATGGCGGTGGCATCGGCACCTATTGGGGCCATGTCCGTTCGATTGGTGAAGCGGTGAAGGGTGCGGGCGAAACCTCCGGCATCATTCCCTTCATCCATGTGATGGACGCACTGACGCTCGCCATCAGTCAGGGTTCGCTGCGCCGGGGCTCGGCGGCGGTGTATCTCGACATCGACCACCCCGAAATCGAAGAGTTCCTCGAAATCCGCAAACCCAGCGGTGACTTCAACCGCAAGGGTCTGAACCTGCATCACGGGATCAACATCACCGACGAATTCATGGAAGCCGTGCGTGACGGTGCCATGTTCCCGCTCCGCAGCCCCAAGACCCGCGATGTTCTGCGCGAGGTCAACGCCCGCCAGATCTGGCAGCGTATTCTGGAAACCCGTCTGCAGACCGGCGAGCCCTATCTGCTGTTCATCGACACGGTGAACCGCGCTTTGCCAAAGCATCAGCGCGATCTGGGCCTGAAAGTCTCGACCTCGAACCTTTGCAGCGAGATCACCCTGCCAACCGGGCTTGACCATGACGGCCAGCACCGCACGGCAGTGTGCTGCCTGTCATCGCTCAACATGGAAACATGGGACGAGTGGCAGGGGCAACCGGCCTTCATCGAGGATGTCATGCGCTTTCTCGACAATGTGCTGACCAGCTTCATCGAAAGCGCCCCGGACAGTATGGCCCGCGCGAAGTATTCAGCCTTGCGTGAGCGCTCGGTCGGCCTCGGCGTCATGGGCTTCCACTCATTCCTGCAGGCCCGCGGCATTGCATTTGAAAGCGCCATGGCAAAATCATGGAATATGCGTGTTTTCAAAAAGATACGGCGTGATGCTGATGCAGCATCTGAGCTTCTGGCAGAAGAACGCGGGGCCTGTCCCGACGCCTTTGAAGCGGGCGTGAAGGCCCGTTTCAGCAACAAGATTGCCATCGCCCCGACCGCCTCGATCTCCATCATCTGTGGCGGAGCGAGCGCCGGGATTGAGCCGATCCCCGCCAATATCTACACCCACAAAACGCTGTCCGGCTCGTTCGCGGTCCGCAACCCTTACCTGCAGAAAATCCTCAGCCAGCGCGGCGCCGACACCCAGGCTGTGTGGCAGTCGATTCTGGAACATGAAGGCTCGGTCCAGCACCTCGACTGCCTGTCGGCTGACGAGAAGGATGTTTACAAGACAGCCTTCGAACTCGACCAGCGCTGGATCATCGAGTTCGCCGCCGACCGCGCAGGCGACATCTGCCAGAGCCAGTCACTCAACGTCTTCCTGCCCGCTGAAATCGACAAGTGGGATCTGCACATGCTGCACTGGAGTGCATGGGAACGCGGCGTGAAGAGCCTTTACTATTGCCGCTCGAAGTCAGTCAGTCGCGCAGCTTTTGCAGGCAAGCAGGAAGCTGTCGGCATCCCCGTCGCTCTTGCCGCCGATCGCACCGATTATGAGGAATGTCTCGCATGTCAGTAGGCGATCTGTCGCATCTCGACCCGCGCGAATTGATCGGCACGGGCCGGGTCGGCCTGCTCACCGCCAGCGGCACCTATGACGTTGAGCGCTATCCGTGGGCCTATGAATACTGGAAGCGCCAGCAGCAGACGCACTGGATGGGCGAGGAAGTTCCGCTTGGCAGCGACATCAAGGACTGGGCGTCGGACAAGGTCATCTCGCCTGCCGAACGCAGCCTGCTGACTCAGATTTTCCGCTTCTTCACCCAGTCTGACGTCGAGGTAGGTGACAACTACCTCAAGCGTTACATCCCGCTGTTTCAGCCGCTGGAAATCCAGATGATGCTGGCCGCCTTCACCAATATGGAAACGGTGCATATCGACGCCTATGCCCTATTGCTGAAGACGCTGGGCATGCCAAAAACCGAGTTTGCGGCATTTCGCGATTACGATGCGATGCGCGCCAAAGCAGACTATATGCACACCTTCGGCGTCGGAACGGTGTCCGACGTGGCACGCACGCTCGCGATGTTCGGGGCCTTCACCGAAGGCATGGCACTGTTCGCCAGCTTCGCCATGCTTCTGAACTTCCCCCGCCGCAACAAGATGAAGGGCATGGGCCAGATCGTTTCATGGTCAGTGCGCGATGAGAGCCTGCATTGCGAGGGCATCATCAAACTGTTCCACGCCTGGAACCGGGAAACCGGCGCAGTTACCCGCGTCGTGCGCGACGACATCACCGATGTCGCCAAAACCATGGTCGATCTGGAAGAAAAGTTTGTCGATCTCGCCTTCTCGCTTGGCGACATCGATGGCATGAGCGCTGCCGACATCAAGGCCTATGTGCGCTACATCGCCGACTGGCGCCTGACACAGCTCAAGCTCATGCCCGTCTATGGATACTTCACGGCTGAGGAAACCAGCTATCGACAGGTACGACCGCACCCCCTGCCCTGGCTGGTCGAAATCCTGAACGGTGTCGAACACGCCAACTTCTTCGAGCAGCGTGCCACCGAATACTCCAAGGCCGCCAGCAAGGGCTCATGGGATGGTGATGAGGGCGTCTGGTCGCTGTTCGATGCCCGCAAGAACCGGCCGGCTGCATAGTACTGCGTTAGCCGAACACCCTTAAAGCGGTTACGCAGGGTTATTGGGTTGAACTGCCGGAAACGACATCTCAAAAAAGCTGCGTTGAGCTGCGATCCCGGTTAAACCCTGCCCATGATCCTGCTGATCGATAACTATGACAGTTTCACCTACAACCTCGTCCACTATCTGGGCGAGTTGGGGGCCGATGTTGTTGTTCACCGCAACGACGTCATTTCCGTGGAGCAGGCGCTGTCAGCACGCCCGCAAGGCATCGTGCTGTCGCCCGGCCCCTGCACACCGAACGAGGCAGGTATCTGCATGGATCTCATCCGCGCAGCACCAGACCAGATGCCCATCCTAGGTGTCTGCCTCGGCCATCAGTCGATAGGTCAGGTGTTCGGCGGCAAGGTGATACGCGCGCCTGTGCCAATGCATGGCAAGATCAGCAAAATCCGGCATCGCGGCACGGATGTGTTCGCAGACATCCCCGACAACTTTGAAGCCACCCGCTATCACAGCCTGATCGTTGAACGCGCCACATTGCCAGACATGCTTGAAGTCACGGCGGAAACCGATGACGGCCTCATCATGGGCCTCGCACACCGCACACGGCCTATCTACGGCGTGCAGTTCCACCCGGAAAGTATCGCCTCGCAGCACGGACACCATCTGCTGCGCAATTTCCTGAATCTGACCAAGACGCCATGAGCGCGCTGAAGCCGGTTCTCACGCATATCGCAGACGGCGCGCGTCTGAGCGCCGTAAGGGCCGAAGAAGCATTCAGCATCATCATGCGCGGCGAGGCGGAACCGGCTGAGATCGCCGCGCTGCTCACCGCGCTGCGGGTACGCGGCGAAACGGTTGAAGAAATTGCCGGGGCCGTGCGGGCCATGCGCGCGGCTATGGTGCGCGTGAAGGCACCCACCGGCGCGATGGATTGCTGTGGTACCGGCGGCGATGGCGCGCACACGCTGAACATCTCAACGGCCGTGGCGCTGGTTCTGGCAGGCGGCGGCGTGATCGTCGCCAAGCATGGCAACCGCGCCATCACCTCAAAATCTGGCGCGGCCGATGTGCTGGCAGCACTTGGTGTGCCCATCGACATGAACGCTGATGCTGCTTCGGCTGCAATGGCCGAACATCGCTTCGCCTTTCTGCTCGCGCCCAATTATCACCCGGCGATGCGCCATGTCGGGCCGGTGCGACAGGCGCTCGGCTTCCGCACGGTGTTCAACCTGCTTGGGCCTCTTGCCAATCCGGCAGGGGTGACGCGCCAGCTCATCGGCGCACCGACGGTTGAAGCCGCCCGCAAACTGGCCGGTGTGCTGGCGCTGCTTGGCGTGGAACGGGCATGGGTTGTCAGCGGTGATGGCGGCTTGGATGAACTCAGTCCCACCGGCCCTTCCCATGTCTTCAAGGTCGAAGGCGCACACATCACCGAAGCCATGCTCTCGCCCGCCGACATCGGCCTGCCCTTGCATACGCTCGAAGCCATTCGCGGCGATGAAGCCACGATCAACGCCAAAGCACTGGTCGCGCTTCTGGATGGCAGGTCCGACGCCTATCGCGACACGGTTGTCCTGAATGCCGCCGCCGCCTTCGTGGTGGCGGGCAAAGCCAGCGCGATGGCCGAAGGCGCAGACCTCGCCGCCCATTCCATCGACAGCGGCGCGGCGAAGGCAGTTCTTCATGCCTTGAACGGGGTGGCGTGATGGCAACGATCCTGCAGCAGATCGAAGTCTACAAGCGCCGCGAGATCGCAGAGCGCAAAGCCGCCCGCCCGTATGACGTCGTTTCGGAAGCTGCAAGGGCGGCCTCGGCACCACGCGGCTTCAAATCGGCGCTTGAACGCGCCATCGCAAGCACCGGCACTGGCCTCATCGCTGAAATCAAGAAGGCCAGCCCGTCCAAGGGGCTCATCCGCGCAGACTTTGATCCACCTGCCCTCGCCCGCGCCTATGAAATCGGCGGCGCGACCTGCCTTTCGGTGCTGACCGACGCACCCTCGTTTCAGGGCGATGACACGTTTCTCATCGCCGCACGCGCCGCAACCGCCCTGCCCTGCATCCGAAAGGACTTCCTGTTCGATCCCTATCAGGTGGCCGAGGCGCGCGCCTTGGGTGCTGACTGCATTCTGGTCATCATGGCTTCGGTGACGGATGCGGAAGCACATGCCTTGCTGGATGAAACAGCGCACTGGCAGATGGATGCGCTCATCGAGGTGCATGACGAAGCCGAAATGCAGCGCGCCCTTGCCCTTGGCGGTTCATGGATGCTGGGCGTCAACAATCGCAACCTGCATGATTTCAGCGTATCGCTGGAAACGACCGAGCGCCTTTCGGTCATGGTGCCACCGGGCCGTATGCTGGTCGCTGAAAGCGGCATCAACACCCATGCCGACATCGCCCGCCTTTCGGCCTGCGGCGCGCGCGCTTTTCTGGTGGGTGAAAGCCTGATGCGACAGGCTGATGTCACCGCCGCCACCCGCATACTACTTGGCCGCTAACCCGGCTTGGCAGCTTGCAACTGAGCCGCCATTTTCTGATGCAGCAGATTGATCGCCTTGAGCGGACGCACCATAACCTTGAAGCGGGTGATCTGATCGTTCTCGTTCCACCAGATCATATCGACGCCATTGATAGTGATACCGTCCACCACGGCCTCGAACTCCAGCACGGCAGAGTGCGGCCCGATCCATTCTTCCAGATACCGAAAGCTCTCATCGTTCAGCACCACCGCGGCGCTGGCGAGATAAAGCGCCGTGATCTCGCGACCCTTCTGCGGCGTATGAACGATGGGTGACTGGAACACGGCGTCCTCGGCCAGCATCGCCATCAGCTCCTCACGGCGGCTGCCATGCCTGATATAGTCATGCCACTTGCCGATCACCGACGCCGTCATGATTGCGTTCTCCCATGCCAATGGTGCAGTTGACCCCTGATCCGCTGACCCTGCAAGGTGCCGTAGCGCTTACTGCCGCACCTCCCTGCCCGAAGAGCGACACATGAACGATCTGACCCATCTCGATGAACATGGCCACGCCCACATGGTGGATGTTTCGGCCAAGGCGGAAACATCGCGCAGTGCGACGGCAGGCGCGTTCATCGCCCTGTCGCCCGAAACACTGGCGCTGATCGCCAGCGGTGAGACGCCAAAGGGCGATGTGCTGGCCGCTGCGCGTATAGCGGGCATCATGGCGGCGAAGAAAACGCCCGAACTGATCCCACTCTGCCATACGCTGATGCTCACCAGGGTCGCGGTTGAGATCACGGCTGAGGCAAATGGCCTCACTATTCAGGCCACTGTGAAGACAAAAGGCCAGACCGGCGTCGAGATGGAAGCCCTGACCGCCGCCAGCGTCGCGGCGCTGACCATCTACGACATGGTGAAAGCCGTGGAGCGCGCCGCCGTCATTTCCAACATCCGCCTCATAGCCAAAAGCGGCGGTGCGTCTGGTGACTTTCAGCGCACTGAAACGGCGGCATCCATCACGCCGGCGCGCGAAACGCCGCGTCTTGTCTCACGCGGCTACCGCCGTGCGCCCGGTGCCCCATCTGCCACGCCCAAACCGCGTGGCACAGATGCCGGGCCAGCGACCCCGCGCGCCACCCATGAACGCGCCGAAGCCTTCCGCACCTTCATGCGCGCCAACCGCCTTCAGGTCAGCACCTGGGCCGCCAATGCCGGCCTGCAAGTCGGTGTGGTTTATGGCTTCCTGCATGGTCGTTCCGGGCGCCTGCCGAAAGAAGCTGAGGAAAAACTCGCAGCCGCCGCCAATGCGTCGGTCGCCGATGTGTTCGGTACAGAATGATCTCCGTCGCCGAAGCCGAAGCCCGGATCCTTGAAGGGGCCGCGCCACGCGGCACTGAGAGCGTGCCGCTTTCACAGGCATTGAACCGGGCTCTGGCAAGCGATGTCATCGCGCGCCGCACGCATCCACCGCATGATGTCAGCGCTATGGATGGATATGCCATTCGCGCCGCTGATGCCGCCGTGCTGCCGGCCCGCCTGCCCATCGCCTTTGAGATCGCTGCGGGGGCCATGCCTGCGCGCGCGCTGCAGGCGGGCGAGGCCGCACGCATCTTCACCGGCGCGGTAATGCCGCAGGGCGCCGATTGCGTCGTGCTTCAGGAGAACACGGCCGCTGATGGTGGATATGTCACCATCCATGAAGGTGTTGAGCATGGCCGCCATATCCGCCGTGCGGGCTATGACTTCAGTCAGGGTTCTGTCCTGCTATCGTCGGGCTCATGCCTCTCTCCCGCAATGCTGTCTTTGCTGGCGGCAGCGCGCGTCGACGCCGTGGAGGTCTGGAAGCGTCCCGTTGTTGCGCTGCTCGCCACAGGCAATGAACTGGTGCCACCGGGCACTGACCCGCAAGGCGCGCAGATCATCGCCTCGACAGGCGTGGCGCTGAATGCATGGTTGAGAGCATGGGGTGCAGAGGTGCGTGATCTCGGCATTGCGCGCGACACGCTGGAAGACATCCGCGCCAAAGCCGCAATGGCGGCAGATGCAGATATTCTGGTCACCATGGGTGGTGCATCCGTCGGCGATCACGATCTTGTCCAGCCCGCACTTGCGCCTATGGGCCTGACGCTCGACTTCTGGAAGATCGCCATGCGCCCCGGCAAACCGCTGATCTTTGGCCGCATGGGTGAAACACGCCTGCTCGGCCTGCCGGGCAATCCGGTGTCGGGGCTCGTGTGCGCTCTGCTATTCCTGCAACCGCTGGTGCGCGCGATGGGTGGCGCACCATGGCGCGGGCACACCATGCGGCAGATGGCGCTCGCCACGCCGCTCAAGGCAAATGACCTGCGGCAGGATTATATCCGCGCCAACATCACTGCAGTTGGCACGGTTCAGCCGATGCCGACGCAGGACAGCGGGCATCTTTCAGCCTTCGCGCGCGCCGAGGTGCTCATCATCCGCCCGCCCCACGCACCAGCGGCAGACCAAGGCGCGCTGGTTGATGTCCTGATGTTGTGAACGAGATCGGCCAGAAAGACCTTGTGACCTCAGAACGGAATCTCGTCGTCGAGATCGGACGAGAAGTCGCGCCCGCCACCGCCACCGCTTGAGGCACGGCCGCCGCCGGACATGCCACCGCCATAACCGCCTTCGGAGTCACCGCCCGCACCACCGCGGCCGCCCAGCATGGTCAACTCGCCGCGGAAACGCTGAAGCACGACTTCGGTGGAGTATTTTTCCTGTCCGTCTTTGTCGGTCCATTTGCGGGTCTGCAACTGGCCTTCGACATAAACGGTGGAGCCCTTCTTCAGATACTGCTCGGCCACCTTCGCCAGCTGTTCATTGAAGATCACCACACGGTGCCATTCCGTCTTTTCCTTGCGCTCGCCCGTCGCCTTGTCGCGCCAGCTTTCCGATGTGGCGATCGACAGGTTCACCACCTTGTCGCCGGAGCTCATTGAGCGCACTTCCGGATCTTTGCCCAGATTGCCGACCAGGATGACCTTGTTGACGCTGCCTGCCATGTTCCAACTTTCCGTATTGCGTCGCGTGAGAAGACGCCCTTAGAGCATAAGGCGACGCCGCCCACACGCGCCGATTTCATGTCTTCCACAGGAACTCTCTTGTTCCTATTATGTTCTAACCTCTGAGTCGGTCAAGCCCCGTGCACAAAACCATCTCTGTTCGCGGCGCGCGCGAGCACAATCTGAAGAACGTTGATGTCGATCTGCCGCGCGACAGTTTGGTGGTAATCACCGGCCTGTCGGGTTCGGGCAAGTCGTCACTCGCCTTCGACACGATCTATGCCGAGGGTCAGCGGCGTTATGTCGAAAGCCTGTCGGCCTATGCGCGGCAATTCCTTGAACTGATGCAGAAGCCGGATGTCGATCATATTGACGGCCTCTCGCCCGCCATTTCCATCGAGCAGAAAACCACCTCGCGCAATCCACGCTCGACGGTCGGCACCGTCACAGAAATCTACGACTATCTGCGCCTGCTGTTTGCGCGCGTGGGTGTGCCCTATTCGCCCGCCACCGGCCTGCCGATTGAAAGCCAGACGGTCAGTCAGATGGTCGACCGGCTGATGACGTTGCCCGAAGGGTCGCGGCTTTTTCTGCTGGCGCCCATGGTGCGCGGCCGCAAGGGTGAATACCGCAAGGAATTGCAGGATCTTCAGAAGCGCGGCTTCCAACGCGTGAAGGTAGACGGCACGTTTTACGAAATCGACGCGGTGCCAGCGCTCGACAAGAAAAAGAAACACGACATCGAGGTCGTGGTGGATCGTGTCGCCATCCGCGACGGGTTGCAACAGCGGCTTGCGGATTCCACTGAAACAGCGCTCGGACTGGCTGATGGAATTCTGATCGCCGAATTCGCCGACAAGAAGAACAAGGACGGCGAAGCGGAACGCATCCTGTTTTCCTCTCGCTTTGCCTGCCCCGTGTCAGGCTTCACCATCGAGGAAATCGAGCCGCGCCTGTTCTCGTTCAATGCGCCGCAAGGCGCCTGCCCGTCCTGCGATGGGCTCGGCACCCAGATTTTCTTTGATCCTGACCTTGTGGTGCCAGATACATCGCTGTCTCTGCGCGACGGGGCCATTGCCCCGTGGTCGCGCACCCAGACGCCCTCGCCCTATTATGCGCAGACACTGGAAGCCATCGCCCGCCACTACAAGGCGTCGATGGGCGCGGCCTGGAAAGACCTGCCCGCCAAAGTACGCGAGGCCGTGCTGCATGGAACGAGTGGCGAGGCAATCAGCTTCATCTATGAAGACGGTCTGCGCCGCTATGAAACCAAGAAAGCGTTTGAAGGCGTCATTCCCAATCTTGATCGCCGCTTCAAGGATACCGACTCCAACTGGGTGCGCGAGGAGCTGGAGCGTTACCAGAACAATGCCCCCTGCGAGGTGTGCAGCGGCTTCCGCCTGAAGCCCGAAGCACTGAGCGTGAAGATTGCCGGCGTGCATGTCGGGCAGGTCTGCGAGCTGTCGATCCGTAAGGCGGATGCGTGGTTCGCCGGGCTCGAACCAAAGCTCTCGCCCAAGCAGCGCGAAATCGCCACGCGCATTCTGAAGGAAATCCGCGAACGGCTGCGCTTCCTCAATGATGTCGGGCTCGACTATCTCACGCTCTCACGCAATTCCGGCACGCTGTCGGGTGGCGAGAGTCAGCGCATCCGTCTGGCCTCTCAGATCGGGTCGGGTCTTACCGGTGTTCTTTATGTGCTGGACGAGCCCTCGATCGGCCTGCATCAGCGCGACAATGCCCGGCTTCTGGAAACGCTGAAACGCCTGCGCGATCTCGGCAACACAGTCCTGGTGGTGGAACACGACGAAGACGCCATCCGTCTGGCCGACTATGTGGTGGATATGGGGCCGGGTGCAGGCGTGCATGGCGGCACGGTGGTCGCCGCAGGATCGCTCGACCACATTCTGAAAAACCCGCACAGCCTGACAGGACAATACCTCACCGGCTTCAGGCAGATCCCCATGCCCGGTGCGCGCCGCAAGGCCGACATGAAACGCGCTTTGCGTGTGGTTGGGGCCAGCGGCAATAATCTGAAGGATGTGACAGCGGAGTTCCCGCTTGGCACCTTCACCTGCATCACCGGCGTGTCAGGCGGCGGCAAGTCGACCCTGGTCAACGAAACGCTCTACAAGGCGACAGCGCGCTAGCTGAACGGAGCGCGTGAAAAC
>CAYMIJ010000022.1:0-36300 GCA_964390465.1 uncultured Flavobacteriaceae bacterium
CGGCCGTCAACCCGATGATCAAGATCACCAATATCGTCGCGCTGCTGCTGCTCGCCGTTCTGGCGCACCAGTAAGCATCTGCGAAACGCACATGAAAGGGCGCGGGGAAACCTGCGCCCTTTTGTTTTGCGCCTGCTTCGCGGCGCGATGTAAACCGTGTATGAGGCGCCTATGAGCACAGCGCCCAACACCACCATCACCATTGGCAAACTCAGCATCGGCAATCACCTGCCGCTGACCCTCATTGCCGGGCCATGCGCCATGGAAAGCCGGGACCACGCCTTTGAGATGGCCCATGCGCTCACCGAAATGACTTCCCGGCTCGGCATGGGGCTGATCTACAAATCCTCCTTCGACAAGGCCAACCGCACGTCGGCCAATGCCAGACGCGGCATGGGGCTGGAGCTGGCACTGCCCATCTTCGCCGATCTGAAGGAACGCTTTGGCTGCCCGGTCATCACCGATGTCCACACGGCGGAACAGTGCGCGCCCGCGGCCGAGGTGGTGGACGTTCTCCAGATCCCGGCCTTCCTGTGTCGTCAGACCGATCTGCTGCTCGCCGCCGCCGCAACTGGCAAGGTGGTGAACATCAAGAAGGGCCAGTTTCTCGCGCCATGGGACATGAAGAACGTGCTGGCCAAGGTGACGGAGGCTGGTAACCCGAACGTCATGGCGACCGAGCGCGGCGTGTCGTTCGGTTACAACACGCTGGTCAGCGACATGCGCGCGCTGCCGATCCTGAAATCATTTGGCGCGCCGGTGGTTTTCGACGCGACACACAGCGTCCAGCAACCGGGCGGGCAGGGCACCGCTTCAGGCGGCGACCGCACCATGGCCCCCATTCTGGCCCGTGCGGCTGTGGCCATAGGGGTGGCGGCGGTCTTCATCGAAACCCATCAGGATCCTGATAATGCGCCCTCTGATGGCCCGAACATGATCCGTCTGGCCGACATGCCGGGCGTGTTAACCGTGCTTCAGGCGTTTGACCGTCTGGCCAAGTCCGGATTGTAATTCGCTGTCAGGCTCGGCATTGTCGGTCGTCCTGAAACCGCCGGGCTTCATCCCTTTTTGAACGAGTATGGCTGCACCATGAAAATAACCAGATCCGGATTTTTGCGCAAAGCCATGTTCGCATTGCCGCTGGCAGGGTTGGCCGCCTGTGCGACCACCGAGAAAGTCACGGTTGAAATGCCACCGCCGCCGCCATCGGCAGTGCTTGATGATTTCAACAATGAACTGGCGAGCGTTGATACCCATCAGATCGAGAACGACGCGCGTTCAGCCGAAGCCGTGCGCCGTCATGTGCAGAAGCTGCTCAGCCAGGGCGTGATCGACGAATACGAGCTGTTCATCTACATCAACAAGGCGGCCGAAGGCCCGATGGCCCAGCACGCTTATCTGTTTGAACGCGAAAGTGGCGAGCTGAAGTTCCTCGACGCGTGGCTGGTTTCAACCGGACGCGAGAAACAGGAAACCTCACCCAAGGGTCTCAGCAAGTTCACAGCGACGCCCACAGGCACGTTCATGTTCGACACGGGCGCCTTCCAGCGCCTGCACAAATCCGATGCATGGGAAGCTGACATGCCCTGGGCCATGTTCCTGCGCACCCGCAATGGCGGCCCGACCAGTGGCATCGCTATGCATGCCGCGCTGGACAAGTATGTTCACAATCTTGGCCAACGCGCTTCGGCAGGCTGTATCCGTTTGCTGCCATCGAATGCCGAAAAACTCTACAAGCTGCTGCTGGGCAAATATGCTGGCTCCGCGCGGCGTCTCACGCCCTCAGGTGTGGGGGCTTCGCTGGGTGGCGGCTCGATCTCAGGCACCAAGGCTCTGGTCATTGTTGAACAGGCCGATGGTCAGGCCATTCTCGACGGCTACGACACCGGCCCGGCGCTGACCAACTGAGCGCGCGATGAGCGCTCTGCCTGCGGTGGCGGTTCTGCGCCACCGCAATTTCCGTCTTCTTTGGCTGGCACGGGTCTGTTCCGTACTGGGCATGCAGATGCAGTCCGTGGCGATTGCCTGGATTGTCTATGACCGCGCGCGGCAGACCATGGATGTGGGCCAGTCGGTTTTCCTCGTTGGCATGGTTGGTCTGGTGCAGTTCGTGCCGATCCTCATCCTGTCATTGTTCGCAGGGCAGGCGGCTGACCGCTTTGATCGCAAGACCATCATTCGCTGCTCGATAGCTCTGGAGGCCGCAAGCGCCTTCATCCTCGCTTGGGTCGCGCTTCAGGATGCGCCGCACATGGAGTTGATCTTTGTGGTGGCCGCACTGTTCGGCGCGGCGCGCAGCTTCATGGCGCCCGCGCAAGCCTCGCTCCAGCCCACCCTTGTGCCGCGTGCTGAACTGCCGAACGCCATCGCATGGGGGTCGCTCGCATGGCAGGGCAGCTCCATCGCAGGCCCGGCACTGGGGGGCTACCTCTATGCCGCCAGCGCGTTTGTGCCTTTTGCCGCCGCCGGTGCATTGCTTCTTACTGCCATCGGACTGGTGACGTTGATCCAGCCACCGCCCCGGGAAGCTGCCAGTGGCCGCTCGCTCAAGCTCATTGGCGAAGGCTTGCTCTATGTCTTTCGCAACCGAGTGGTTTTGGGTGCGATCTCGCTCGATCTGTTCGCCGTTTTGCTCGGCGGCGCTGTAGCCTTGCTGCCGGTCTATGCCCGCGACGTGCTGCATATCGGGCCGGATGGGCTCGGCCATCTGCGCGCCGCACCCGCCATCGGAGCCGTGCTGGTGGCGATGTGGCTCGCCAGCCGGCCCATGCGCCGTCACACCGGTCTGTGGATGTTTGGCGGGGTCGCCGTCTATGGCGTGGCCACCATCGTCTTTGGCCTGTCGACCAACTTCTGGCTCTCGATGGTGGCACTGATCCTGCTCGGCGCCGGCGACATGCTTAGCGTCTATGTGCGCTCCAGCCTCATCCAACTTGCAACGCCGGATGAAATGCGCGGACGTGTCTCAGCCGCTTCAAGCATTTTCGTTTCTGCGTCCAATGAGCTGGGCGAGTTCAGGGCTGGCGTGATGGGGGCGGCGATCGGCGCGGTTCCCTCCGTGATTGCCGGTGGTGTGGCAGCGGTTGGTGTCGCAGCTTTGTGGGCGTGGCGCTTTCCAGAACTGCGCCGGGCTGACAGGCTCGGGTGAGCATGGCATCAAGTCGAAATCAACGAATCGTAATGCCGGAATCAACAGGTGCTTGATCATTCTTCAGCCGGGAGCGCCCGGCATCCGCAGGACAGCGCGGACTCATCCGATACACAGGGCACGCTACCCCGCATCTCGGTCGTTGGTCTTGGTAAGCTCGGCTCGCCTCTGGCTGCGGTCTTCGCGCATCGTGGCTTTGATGTCATCGGGCTCGACCTGAATAGCTCATTCGTTGAGGCGCTGAACGCAGGGCAGGCACCCGTGCCTGAACCCATGCTGCAGGGCCTCATTGACGCCAATCGTGCGCGGCTGCGCGCGACACAGGACTGGAACGAGGCCGTCGACGGCAGTGATGTCTCGTTTCTGATCGTCCCAACGCCCAGCGGTGATGACGGGTTTTTCTCGAACGATTATCTCATCAGCGCTCTGCGTTCTCTGGGTGCGGCGATTGCCCGCAAGTCGAGCTATCATCTGGTGGTCATCACCAGCACCGTGATGCCGGGGGCGACCGGCAGTGTGCTGAAGGATGTTCTGGAACAGGCGTCGGGCCGCAAGGTCGGGCCGGATATGGGGCTCTGCTATAATCCTGAGTTCATCGCGCTTGGCTCTGTGGTGCGCGACATGCTGCACCCCGACATGATCCTGATCGGGCAGTCCGATGATAAGGCCGGCGACATGCTTGAGGCGATCTATCGCCAATCGGCCGAAACGAAGCCTGAATATATGCGCATGAACTTCGTGAATGCCGAACTCGCCAAGCTCTCGGTCAACACCTTCGTGACGACAAAGATTTCCTACGCCAACATGATCGGCGAAATGTGTGACCGCCTGCCGGGCGGTGATGCCGCTGCCGTCGCCTGGGCCATCGGGGCTGACAGCCGTATCGGTCGCAAATATCTGAAGCCTGCCATTGGCTTTGGCGGCCCCTGTTTCCCGCGTGACAATAAAGCGTTCGTCGCCCTCGGCCAGAAGCTGGGCGTGAATTGCGATCTCGCCATCGCAACCGACTCCGTCAACACGCACCAGATCGCGCGTATGAGGCAGGCCGTGGGGGCATTTGCAGCGCGCGGCGCGCGCGTTGCGGTGCTGGGCGCGTCCTACAAACCTTCCACGCCGGTGGTTGAAGAAAGTCAGGGCATCATGCTGGCCAACGCATTGGCGGCTGACAGTTTCACAGTCACGCTATGTGATCCGATGGGGCTTCCTGCTGCGCGGCGTCTGTGTGCCGAAGGTGTTTCGTGTTCGGATGATCTTGAGTCATCCGTGCGCGAGGCCGATGTGGTGATCGTCACGACCCCGTGGGACGAGTTTGCACATCTGCCACGCCCCGTCTTTGTTGAAGGCACCTCTGCCAAAACGGTGATCGACCCGTGGGGCATACTGTCACAGGCAGCGAGCGACAGCCGTGTCACCTATGTGCGTCTGGGTGGCCTTCTGGCCGGGGCACGCTCATGAGCCAGAGCGCACCCTCCATCGACGATGTGGCTTCCTATTGGAACCGACGCCCGTGCAATATCCGACACTCTCAAAAGGAAGTCGGCACGCCCGCCTATTTCGACGAGGTGGAAACGCGCAAGTATTTCGTTGAGCCGCATATTCCGGGCTTTGCCGATTTCGCCCGCTGGAAGGGCAAGCGTGTGCTTGAGATCGGTTGTGGTATCGGCACAGATGCGGTGAACTTCGCCCGTGCGGGAGCGGACTACACAGGCTTTGAGCTTTCGGAAGAGAGCCTGAAGGTCGCGCAGAAACGCTTTGAGGTCTTTGGCCTCACCGGCGCTTTCTATTCTGGCAACGCCGAAGAAGCCGACCGCCTCGTGCCATCACGCGGCTTCGATCTGATCTATTCCTTCGGCGTCATCCATCACTCGCCGCAGCCGCGCCGCATCATTGAAGCAGCCCGTAAACTGATCGCGCCGGGCGGTGAGCTGCGGATCATGCTCTATGCCAGGAACTCGTGGAAAGACATCATGATCGGTGCGGGGCTCGACCAGCCCGAGGCGCAAAGCGGTTGCCCGATCGCCTTCACCTATACCCCGAACGAAGTGCACGATCTGCTGGATGGTCAGTTCAAAGCCACCTCGATCTCGAACGATCACATCTTTCCTTATGTGATCGAGAAATACGTCCAGTACGAGTACGAGGTGCAGCCCTGGTTCAAGGCCATGCCCGAAGGCATGTTCCGGGCTCTTGAGAAGACCCTCGGCTGGCATCTGCTCATCAAGGCAGTGCCGGTTTAACCCGGTTTCTGCGCGATGTTCACCATATGTCGCAGATGACGGCCCCTCATCTACCAATTCCGCTGCCGGTGCTGTATGACACCCCCAAGAACAATACGGTCAGGCAGTCCCATGACTGGCACACCGTGCAGGGGGCACGGACCATAGATGACAGCAATCGCGCGAAAGGCGCCGCGCACGCTCGTGCTTGAGTGGCTTTCACATGCTTTGTCGTTCTGGGCGGAGGCCGGTGTGGATCCGCGTCATGGCGGATTCTACGAAGCCCTGCAGCCCAACGGTGCCCCGGTGCTCGCGGCAGACCGCCGCGTCCGGGTGCAGGCCCGCCAGATTTACGTCTTCTCGCGGGCCTATTGCCTCGGCTTTGCGCCGCATGGTCGTCAGGTGGCGGCGGAAGGCTTTGCCTGGCTGCTGGACCGCGCCTTGTCGCCCGATGGTCAGCCAGGCTTTGTGCATCTGCTGACCCCTGAGGGCGACGTCAAAAACCCTCTGCGCGACACCTATGATCACGCCTTCATCCTGCTGGCGCTGGCCTGGCTGGCGCGCGCCACCAGCAACGATACGTTGGTGATGCAGACTCTGGAACAGACCTGGGATTTCGTCAGCAACCGGCTTGAACTGGCCGATGGCTCGCTGATCGAAGGCCTGCCAGCGCATCACGTGCGGCGACAGAACCCGCATATGCACATGTTCGAGGCATGTCTGGCGCTGCATGAAACGATGGGGCAGCCTTACGCGCTGCGCCGCGCCGGCGAGTTGCTGGCGCTCATGCAGAACCGTTTCATCTGCCCGCAAACCTCGGCGCTCTTCGAACAGTTCGATGCAGACCTGAAGCCGCTGGGCAGTGCGGCTGATGCCGTCATCGAGCCAGGGCACATGGCTGAATGGGTCTGGCTGATGCGCGCTTATGAGCGCATGTCAGGCCACAAGACCGGCACCCTGCCATCTGCCTTTGCTGATTTTGCGGAAGGCACGGCCTGCCCGCATACCGGTCTCATCCCGGATGGCTGTGACTTCAACGGCCGCATGGTCAGTTCCACCTTCCGCTATTGGCCGCAGACCGAACGGGTCAAGGCCTGGGTCGCCGAAAGCGAAGCCGGGCGACCCGACGCACCCGCGAAAGCGGCTCATGCGCTGAACCGGCTGCTGACATCCTATCGCGCCGGGCCGCATGGCGCGCAGTGGCACGACCGCATGGACACCAACGGCGTGCCTGTCGCCGACGCCACCCCGGCCAGCGGGCTTTATCACTTCTTCGATGCGCTGACCGAGTATCAGCGCGTTCTGGGCGCTGAGGCATAAGGCCTCAAGGCGGGAAGCGCACACCGCGCCAGGCCATCATCCTGCCGGCCATCAGTTCCCACACCTTGCGCGGATAGCGTGTCAGCACCAGAGGCAGACTGCTGGAAAGCCCGTTGGCACGGCAGGCGCGCACGATTTCGCCTGATGAAATATGGCTGGCCCTCAGATTGCGCGTGGATATGCCGCCGAGCAGCATGAGCACGGCAATGCCCCTCACGTAACAGGTGCGAAGGTCAGCGCGCTGCAACAGGCGCACAAACAGATCAAAATCCGAGCCGATCCGATACCCGGTATTGAAGCCACCCAATTCCTTCAGAAAAGGCGTGCGCACATAAAGCGAAGGGTGTGGCGGCATGAAACCCCGGCGTAGCGCCATCACGGGATTCGTCCGCCCACGGATCAACCGGGCAGGGCGGCCCGCCGCGTCGATCTGAAGCACATCGCCATACACAGCGTCAGCTTCCATGCGCGCCGCAGCGTGCATCAGCCCAGCAAGCACGTGTTGATTGGCAAAAGCATCGTCGGCGTTGAGAAAACCTGTGTAATCACCCGTGGTCAGGGCCAGCCCTTTGTTCATCGCGTGATAAAGGCCGCCATCATTTTCTGAAACCACATGAGCCAAACCGTCAGCATGGCGGCGCAGAATCTCGGCGGTTCCATCCGTGGAAGCGCCGTCGATGATGATGTGCTCGACCCGCACACCCGTTTGCGCGCGCACCGAAAGGATCGTTCGTTCCAGTGTGGCGGCCGCGTTCCGGCAAACGGTGACGACCGACACCGTGGCGGTCATTCGGTGATGCCCCCCAGCGCATGCACGCGCTGGCGCAGCATCGCCATGATCGCGTGCTTGTCGTTGATGGCGCTGATATCAGAATAAGGAATGGTCTCGCCGATGATGACGGGCAGGGGCGTGTCGATGCGCCGATGCACCTCGCGGAAGATCAGCGCGAGCCGCAATGTCGCGCTGAACTGGCTGACAATCTGGAACAGGCGGCTGTTCTGGCCGGGAAAGAACACGGGCAGAACCGGGGCCTTGCCCTGAAGGATCAGCTTGGCGGTCAGCGGTTTCCATTCCGCGTCCACTGCGCGCCGGGCAAAGGCTGATGGTGTGGTTGAAACGCCGCCAGCGGGGAACACCACCAGCGCGCCCCCATTCTGCAAAAAGCGTTTGGCCTCGGCGCGGGTTTCCAGATTGGTCTTCAGTGCTTCCGGCGTTTCGGTGAAATCAACGGGCAGCAGCCATTCGTGGATTTCAGGCACGCGGTAAAGCGCGCTGTTGGTCAGAATGCGAAAGTCGCGCCTCAGCTTCAGCATCAGGTGGCAGATGACGATGCCATCCAGAACGCCATAGGGATGGTTGGCAATCACCACCAGCGGGCCGGTGCGCGGTGCCGCCAGCAGTTTGGCTTCGTCATAGTCCAGTTTCAGGCCCAGTTTCTGAACGCCCGAGGTAAAGAACGTGTCGTCGTGAAGGCCGCGCCCCCGCTCGTCCTGAAACGACTGATACATCCCTTTCAGGCGCGGCTGACCGCTGACCCGTTCAATGGCGCGGATCAGCACCTTGCGTGCCGCTGAATCGGTCGGCGCGGCATAGGTGAAAGTTTCAAGCTCAGTCGAACGCGCCAAGGACGGGGTATCTTTCAGCGTGGAAGCCAATGATGGAATCTCGCTCCGTATCGGTTAATAAGCGGCAAGCAACGATTTCAAAAGTGGCGCGGAAAAGCATGAATCTCACAGGCAAGCGCATTCTGATAACCGGGGCAACCGACGGGATCGGCCTTCAGGCCGCCCTTGAACTCGCCCGCATGGGCGCGCGTCTGCACCTGGTGGGCCGCAATCCTGAAAAACTTGGCGCAGCGGCCGACAAGGTCGCGGTGGCCGGGGGCGGGGCCCCGCCTGCCACCTATATTGCTGATCTGTCGTCGCAGGCCAGCATCCGGGCACTGGCTGATGACGTGAAGGCGAATGTGCCTGAACTCGACGTGCTGCTGAACAATGCCGGCGGCATTTTCCAGACGCGCCAGCTTTCTGCCGAAGGTCTGGAAATGACCTTCGCGCTCAACCATCTGGGCTATTTTCTGCTCACCCATCTGCTGCTCGATCCGCTCAAGGCAGCGCCCAAGGCGCGCATCGTGAATGTTGCATCGCGCATGCACGCACAGGCGCGCATCAACTTCGATGACCTTCAGGCCGAAAAGTCATGGTCGGCCATTCGCGCCTATGGCCAGTCGAAACTCGCCAATGTGATGTTCAGCTATGAACTGGCGCGCCGGCTCGATCCACAGCAGATCACCGTGAACTGCCTGCATCCCGGTTTCGTCGCCTCCAACTTTGCGGGCGAAGCGGGCGGCTTCATCGGCTGGACCTTTGGTCTCGCCAAGCGCCTCGCCGCGATTGATGTGGTGAAAGGCGCGCGCACCTCGGTGCATCTGTGTTCCTCGCCTGACGTTGAAGGCGCGACGGGTCAGTATTTCGATCTCTGCAAGCCGAAAAAGTCCGCGCCCCAGTCCTATGATGAAGCCGCACAGAAACAGCTCTGGGCGATCAGCGAACGGCTCACCGGGGTCACCCCGTGAGACTGAGTATCCACCCCGATAGCGTCAAAGGCTTCATGCCACCCGATGAAGGCGCCGCGCTTTATCGCTGGGCCCTTGATGCCGTGGCGTGGGGACCGTGCATGGAGATCGGTTCTTACTGCGGCAAGTCGGCGCTTTATATCGGCTCGGCCTGCAAGGCGCGCGGAGGCGTGCTGTTCACGGTCGATCATCATCGCGGCTCTGAAGAAATGCAGCCCGGTTGGGAACACCACGATTCCGAAACCTGGAATCCCGAAGCCGGATCGATGGAAACACTGCCCTTCCTGCGCGACACGCTGACGCGCGCCAATCTGGAAGATCATGTCATCCCTATTGTGGGGCGGTCAGCGACGGTTGCGCGACACTGGCAGACACCGCTTGCCATGCTGTTCATCGACGGCGGCCATGCGATGGAACAGGCGCTCGCCGATTATCGCGGCTGGGCGCATCATGTGATGCCCGGCGGTTATCTCGCCATCCATGATGTTTTTCCCAACCCGGAAGATGGTGGCCGCCCGCCTTTTGAAATCTACAAGGCGGCGATCGCCAGCCGACTGTTCCGCGAACTGGAACAGCTTGGCTCGTTACGCCTTCTGGTGCGCCTCGCAGGGTAGCGGCGCGATGAACAGATCAGCCGCCGGCGACAGTTTGTAAATCGCATCTGCGGCAAGAATGGCAGCGCCCGCCGTCCATGCCGGGCTTTCCACCGGCCACGGCACGTTCATCGCATACTGAAAGCCCATCCAATAGGCGTCATGGTCATCGCGCCACTGGTCCTGCCAGTGAAACAGCGCACGGGCGCGCGTTACATCACCAACCGCCATCAGGGCCATCGCCAGCTCACAGCCTTCAGCGATCGTCACCCACGGTTCGCCCAGCACACAGCGGCAGCCTTTGCCCTCAACCACAAACTCATCCCAGCGGCTCGCCAGTCTTGCGCGCGCCGCATCGCCCGTCACCGCCCCGGTGAGAACAGGGTAGTACCAGTCCATCGAAAAATTGCTTTTCGGCGGCCATGTGCGGTCGAAGCGTTCCGGGTGTTCGCGGATCACGCGGCCCACGGCATCGCGCGCCGCGCGCCAGCTGCGCGCATCCTTGCCCAGCGCCTCGGCTATGGCGATGGCACAGCCAAGGCTTTTGAAGATCGAGGCATTGCCGGTCAGCAATGCGTCATCCTGTTCGGCTTCCGGCCCCGGTGCTGCCCAGCGAATATCACCATGCGCGCTTTGCAGGCCCAGAACGAACCGGATCGCGCGTTCAACCATCGGCCAATAGCGCTCCAGCACGGCGCGCTCGCGGGTGATGAGAAAGAGGTGCCACACGCCGGTCGCCGGATAGGCGCAGAAATTGGTGTCGCGTTTCTGTGGCTCGTTGCCCGTGCCTTCATACTTGCCGGTTTCCAGCGAGACCGCAGAGCCATACTGCGCCCACCACGAACCATCTGCTTCCTGCGTGGCGGCAAGATGGTCATAAGCGCGCTTGGCCTCTGCGATATGGCCCAGCACCGCAAGCCCCATCGCGGCTTCGGTATGGTTCCAGGGGTCGAACACACCCGCATTGAACCACGGGATCGCACCATCCTTTGTCTGAAGCTCAAGAATACGCTTCAGCGATCCGTCAAAGTAACCATCAGGCAGGGTCATGCCGCTGCCTTGGTGAAATACAGCACGACGCTTTTGCCCATCAGCGGGTCGGCAATTTTTTCAAGCATACGCGTCAGCAGCGGCCGCTTCAGAATGTCCCATTCAAGGAACGTGCGGTAAGCGCGCACCATGCGGCTGGTTTCGCGCCTGTCCCACATCGCGCATTGCAGCCACCAGTAAGGCGAATGAAGGCCATGCGCCCAGTGGCGGCGCTCGAACCGGAAGCCCACCTCGCGCACATCGCGTTTCAGCCCGCCGGTGCGGAAGATGCGCACATGCCCGCCGGGATTGTTGTGATAACGCTCCTCAAGTTTCCAGCACACCCATTCCGGGAAGGCGCGCGGCACGGAAATGCCCAGCCGCCCGCCGGGTTTCAGCACGCGGTGGATTTCCTTCAGCGCCTGTTTGTAATCTGGAATGTGCTCCAGCACTTCCGAACAGATGATGCGATCGAAGGTGGCATCCGGGAAGGGCAGGGTCAGCGCATCGGCAACCGCCAGCGAATAGGCGCGGCGGGTCTGCGGGTCCATGTCGGGCGCATATTTGAAGCCCTCGCGGGTGCGCACGACATCATCAAAGCCAAGGTCCACACCTACCACATGACAGACGGCGAAGTGATACATCTGGTGCACATGCCGCCCGGCGCCACAGCCAAGGTCGAGCGCCCGCATCCCGTCGCGCAGGTCCAGCAGTTTCAGATCAATCGTCTGCACGTTTGATCCCGTATTGTTTGGCGATGGCTTCCTTGTAGACAGCAACCGCATCGGCGGCAGCGCGCGTCCACAGGAACTTCTCCTGTATGCGGCGATAACCTGCCTCACCCAGTTTCGCGCGCTTGTCCGGGTTGTCGAGCAGATCGCCAATCGCCGCCGCCAGCGCGTCTGAATCCTTGGTGGGCACGATCACCCCGGCATCGCCCACCACTTCGGGCAGTGAGCCGCCATTGGTGGAAACCACCGGCACGCCACAGGCCATCGCTTCGCCAGCCGGGAAGCCGAACCCTTCATAAACCGAAGGCGAAACGGCAACCGTCGCTTCGGCGTAGTAACGGCGCATCTCGTCCAGCGTCAGGCCCGATACGAACTTCACCTTGTCGCGCAGGCCCAGCTCGTCCAGCTCGCGCGAGGTATTGCCTTCGCGCAGTTTTGAAACGACCAGCAATTCCAGATCGGGCCGGTCCTTCACCAGTTTGCCATAGGCACGGATCAGATAGATCAGGCCCTTCAGCGCCACGTCGGCACTTGCCACCGCCATGATGCGGTTGGTCTTGCGTGTCACGCTGGGTTCGGGGTGGAAGTCGCGCGTATTGATACCGTGCAGCACCACGCGCATCCGGGCCGGATCGACGCCAAACTCCGTCACCACGTCGCGCTTGGTTGAATCTGAAACCACGATCACCGGGTCCAGCCGCTGCGCCACCTTCTTCTGCATGTAGACGAACGAGTGCCAGCGCCAGATGAGAAACTTCATCCAGGGCGAGCGCGCATGGGCCATGGCGATGTCGCGGTCGCGGGTGATCGGGTGGTGGATCGTGCCCGCCACCGGCAGGCCGAGGTCACGCACTTTCAGCAGGCCCCAGCAAAGGGTCTGGTTGTCATGTACCACATCATAATTCTGCCAACGGCTTTTCATGTGCCGGTGCAGCCGCTCGCCGAAACTTTTCAGCTCGCCGAAGCCGCCTGAAATATGCGTGATGTATTCCTTGATGCTGGTCCAGTCTTTCGGCGCACCCTTGGGATAATCGGGAATGCCCATCCAGTTTTTGGGTTTCGTATAAAGGTCCAGCGATTCCAGTTTGGTCAGCAGGATGCGCGGGTCGAGCCTGGGATAGGGCGGGCCGGAAATCACCTCGACCTCATGGCCGAGTTCCAGAATGGCCCGCGACATGTAGTCCATGTAGATGCCCTGTCCGCCGGTATGCGGATCAGACCGATAGCTGGGCAGCAGGATTTTCAGGGGCTCGTCGCCGCGCAGCACGGCCTCACGGCGGCGCATGGCGGCTGCGTCTGTATGGGATGACGGTGAAGGCTTGGACGACAAAATGAAATCCTGACGCGGGCGACAAGGCGGGCAGCAGTGCCAGAACCCCTGTCAGCCAGCAAGTCCCCGCAACGTCAGCGTTTTTCGCCAAGCCGCTTGATGCGCGAATGGCAATCGCAATCTGTCATGTGATCGTTCACCAGACCGCAGGCCTGCATCCAGGCATAGACGATGGTGGGGCCACAAAAGGTGAAGCCGCGCTTCTTCAATTCCTTTGAAAGTGCGGTGCTGACCGGCGTTGCGGCGGGCACATCCTTCATGGTGCGAAAATTATTCTGGGTGGGTTTGCCGCCAACGTAAGACCAGCAGAAGGCCGAAAACCCGCCGGGATGGGTCTTTTCGATCTCCAGAAACGCTTTGGCATTCCTGATCGCGCCTTCGATCTTGCCGCGATGGCGCACAATGCCCTCATCGGCCAGCAGCCGCGCCACATCGGCATCGGTGAATTTAGCCACCGCTTTTGGGCTAAACCCCTTGAAAGCCCTGCGAAAACTCTCGCGCTTGCGCAAAATCGTGATCCACGACAACCCGGCCTGAAAGCCATCGAGGATCAGCTTCTCCCACAAAGCGCGCGCATCATATTCCGGCACGCCCCATTCGGTGTCGTGATAGGCGCAATAGAGCGGGTCAGTTCCAGGCCATGTGCAGCCGCCGCGCTTGACGTTCATGTCAGTCATTTCACCCCGTCCTCTCGTGGACACACCCTGCAAGATCGGATGAACTCTTTGCATCAAGACATACAGGGCGGGAACCCCGATGATGATTTTCGATTTTGAATGCGACACCCCAACACGCGATGTCGTGGAAGAAACCATCCGTCTCATCAGGCAGGGACGCGGCTTCGACAAGGAAGGCTACGCCCAGTTGATGGCTGCGGGCTGGGCGCATGAGCTTGGCATGACACTGGACGCGTTCAATGAAGCCCGCCGCAAGGAAGGCCTGACCGCCATGGTGTTGAAGCTGTGCGATGTCCACATGAAAAAGGCGATGCGCGATGAGGACGTCTTGCCCATGCTGGATGCAGCGGGTGTGACCTATGCCTGTATCGGCAGCGCCGGGCGGCGCGCCAGCAACGAGGATGTGGCAAAGCTCGCGGCAAAATATCCTGGCCGCCTTTTCCCCTGGTTCCGCATCTGGGGCGAGGAGGGCGAAGCCGGGGTCAAGGCGCTTGAGCACGGCGTCAGGGAACTTGGCTGCAAGGGCTTTGAGATTTCGTCCTATCGTGAGCAGCGCCAGATCAATGATCCGGTCTACCGGCCTTTCCTTGCCAAATGCGCCGAGTTGAACATTCCGGCTCGCATCACGGTCGGCATGCATCTGCTCTCTGACCGTGCGTGGGATCTGGCGCATCCGCGCCATATCGACGAAATCGCCATGCAGTTTCCGAACCTGAAGATCATCATGGCGCTTGGCGGCTGGCCTTGGATCGCGGAATCCTGCGCGATGGCGATGCGGCACCGCCACGTCTATATCGACTTCGCCTGCCGCCGCGTGAAACAGATGATGGCGCCGGGCTCGGGATACGAGCCGATGTTCCACTACGGTTCGGGCTGGCTTCAGGACAAGATCATCTTTGCCTCGGGCTGGGGTTCGACCGGCCTGTCGCTGAAGGCCATGGTGGATGAAACGGCAGAGCTGCCGCTGAGCGACAAGGTGCGCGCGAAGTGGATGGGCCTGAACGCCGCGCGCGTGATGGGCATCGACGCCTGATCGCATGGACGGCAACCGCTTCATGATACCTCAGCCGCGCAGGCAGGCTTCAATCTTGTTGCCATCCGGGTCACGCACGAAGGCACCATAATAGTCCGGCCCGTAGAGCGGGCGAGGGCCGGGCGGGCCGTCGCACACACCGCCATGTTTCAGCGCTGTTTCATGGAAGGCCGCGACAGCTTCCTTTGATGCCGCCAGAAAGGCGATATGGACGCCATTGCCAACGCTGGCGGCCCGCTGGTCGTAGGGCATCTGAACCCAGAACTCGGGATGTTCCTTGCCATAACCAACCGCATGCGGGGCAAAGTCCAGTACACGATGGCAGCCCAGCGCCGCCATGACCGGGTCGTAGAAGGCCAGAGCCTTCTCCATATCGTTCGATCCCAGTGAAACGTGATGCACGATGCTCATGCTGACCTCATCTTGAGTTGCCCATGATAAGAACAAAACACGAACTGTCAAGCCTGCATATGCCTGATCCCTTCTGCCTAACCCGCGTCTTGCTATTAATTAGATAGCTATCTAATTAGATGAAACGCAAATCAGAGTCAGAGCTATGCCAGTCCCGACAGACCTCGTCCCGTTCTTCAAGGCGCTCGCCCATGAAAGTCGCCTCAGGATGCTCGGGCTTGTGGCCCAACGCGAGCACAGCGTTCAGCAACTGGCCGCAGCCGTGAACATTAGCGAGCCGACGGCCTCGCATCATCTCGCCATATTGCGCGCCGTGGGGCTTGTGGCGATGCGCGCAGATGGCACGACACATTGGTATGGCTTCGTGCCGGACACGCTTCAAAAACTGGCAAAGAATGTTTTCACACAGGACAGCATCCAGAAACTGGCGACGATCCCACGCCGTGATTCACCGGAAGCCATTCTGAAGAATTATCTGGATGCCCAAGGCAAACTCACGCAGATCCCGGCAACCCGCAAGAAGCGATATGCCGTCCTGGTCTGGCTGGTCCGCCAGCTGGAGGAAGACAGGCGTTACACGGAAAAAGAGATCAACGCCTTCCTGCAACGCTTCCATTGGGACAGCGCGACACTGCGGCGTGAGTTCATCATCAATCGCATGATGGCGCGTGAAAATGGGGTCTATTGGCGGCTGTCAGATTTTGACTGGCTGACAGCCGATGGCAGTGAACCGAAAGTATATTGAACGCTCAGCGGCGATTGCGGGGGTCGTTCGCTTCATCGTTTCGGCCGATGGGTGAACTGCGGCCAACATTCGAGAATATCTGCTGCAGGATCGTCATCTCTCGGCCACGAGTCGGCGTTTCGCTTCCGCTGAATGCAACCTGACGTCCATCTTCCAGGCTCAGCCGTTTCACGGATGCGAGGGTCTGTGTCGCTGGATCAAAGGTGAGGGCGATGACCTTACGCTCAGCCTCGCTCGGACGGAGGAACAGCCAGTCCTCCTGAACGCTGGAAATATAATACCAGGTGTTGTCGTCAAACGTGCCTTTGGTCGAGGGCGAGCCCATGGCCGTTTCGACGCTGATCTTGTTGTCGACGCCCACGCGCAACGCACCCTCAGCGCCGGCCACGGGCATGTGGCCACGCTGGTTGACCACGGCCTTGCAGCCAGAACCGGCCAAGGCCGCCAACGCGAAAACCGAAACAAGGGCAAACTGTCGCCCTGACCAAACCGTCATACCAAACACTCTCTGTTGACGAAGCGCGCCTGCGTGACCTACCCCCCGAACTCAGACAATTCAAGGACAGGCTTAATCGCCTGCTGTGACGTGCGCGCCATTCTTGCCCGCCTGTTCAGGCCGAACCTACGCCGCCAGCATGCTGATGCCCTGTACCTGGCGGTGTCGCACGCCGCACGTCGCCCGCTGTTCTACGCGCGGTTGGGTGTGGCCGATACGCTGGACGGTCGCTTTGACATGATGGCGCTGATCGGGTCGTTGGTATTTCGAGCCGTGGGCCGCAAGGGGCAGGACGGAGAGCGCCTGGCTCAGGATGCAACCAACGCGATGTTCGCCGGTTTTGACGATGCCATCCGCGCGTTGGGCGTCGGCGATAGCGGCCTCAAACGGCGCATCAAGGAGATGGGCAAGGCCTATGTCGGGCGCGGTGCAGCTTACGATGCCGCCCTGAAATCAGACGAGAAAAACGAGCTTTCTGAAGCTCTTATCCGAAACCTCTACCGTGGTATCTCACCTGATGAGGCGATCGTAAGTGCCATGGCGCGCTTCATGCGGGCCGAAGCCATGGCGCTGGACGCCTTGCCGTTGGAACGGTTCCAGTCTGGTGATCTGGGGGTGCGACCGGTACCAGGTTTTGATGAGGATGAAACATGATCGAGCCCATCTTCCATTTCTGGGTAGACCCCGCCGAAAAGGGACGTGTGCGTTCGAAACATCAAATTAACGCTACGGCAGAAGAGCGTGGCCGCCTCGCCAAATGGCTAGGCATCCCTGCGGTCTCAAGCCTGACAGCGGAAATGACGGTGGAGCGGACATCGAACGAAACCGCCCGTGCAACTGGCCGTCTGAAGGCCCGCGTGATGCTGGAATGCGGGATATCACTGGAACCGTATGAAGATGTGATTCAAGGCGAAGTGGACGGCACATTCGCCAAGCCAGCGGCCATTTCGCTGAAAGATGAGTCGAAAGCGGTCACGGCTGAGATCGACATTGCGGCCTCCGAAGATGAACCGGGCGAGTGGCGGCCTGCGGGCATCGACATCGGCATGCTGGTAGCCGAATCGCTGTCTCTGTTTTTGCCTGATTTTCCGCGCAAACCAGGCGCACAGCTTGATTTCGTACCGGAAGATGATGGCAGCGAGGACGAAGAACCCAGCCCATTCGCAGCTCTCGCCCGCCTTAAGAAGGACGGCTAATCTTCGCTTGCCTTTTACCGGGGTTTCAGGGCATACCGCGCGCCTGATTTGACACCCCCCGCATCGCGCCCGTTGCCGGATGCCGCCAATTCGGCGTCCTGCACAGCGCGTTTCGGACACGAGCTGGAGTACGACCCATGGCGGTCCCCAAAAGGAAAACCTCGCCCTCGCGGCGGAACATGCGCCGGTCGCATCATGCGCTGACGGCGACAGCCTATCACGAGTGCTCGAACTGCGGTGAGCAGAAGCGCCCTCATCATGTGTGCGGCAAGTGCGGCCATTACGATGGCCGTGAGGTCGTCTCGGCTTCGGCCTAACCGTAAAGACGGCGGCGCTCCATGACCGATGCGCCAGCTTCCCGCACGCTGACCCTGTCCATCGACGCGATGGGTGGGGACAACGCGCCTGAAGCGATCATTGATGGGCTTGATATCGCGCGCGTCCGGCACCCCGGCGTGCGCTTTTTGCTGCATGGAAAGAAGGACGAGCTTGAACGGCTGATCGCCGGCAACGCAGCCCTTCAGGCTGCAGTTGAGCTACGCAATGCGTCCGATGTGGTCGGCATGGACGACAAGCCAAGTCAGGCCATGCGCCGGGGTCGCGAAACCTCGATGTGGCGTGCCATCGACAGTGTGAAGTCAGGCGAGGCCGCAGGCGCTGTATCCGCAGGCAATACCGGCGCGCTGATGGCCATGGCCCTTTTGCAGTTGCGACCGCTGGAAGGGATCACCCGGCCTGCGATCGCGGCGTTGTGGCCAACCATGTACGGCCAGACCGTCGTTCTGGATGTCGGCGCCAATGTCGCCTGCGAGGCGCGTCATCTAGTCGATTTTGGTGTCATGGGCACCGCCTTTGCGCGTGCCGTCCTGGGCATCAAAACGCCATCGCTCGGCGTGCTGAACGTCGGTGCGGAAGAACTCAAAGGCAACGAGCATGTGAAGACCGCCGCGCAGACCCTGCGCGATGCGGGTCTCGACATCGCCTTTGCGGGTTTTGTCGAAGGCGATGATATCAGTGCAGGCACCGTGGACGTCGTGGTCACCGATGGCTTCACAGGCAACATTGCGCTGAAGACCGCCGAAGGCACAGCCAAGCTGGTTGGGTATTATCTGAAACAGGCACTCAGCCGCTCGCTGTTTTCCAAGATCGGTGCATTTCTCGCCAGTGGTGCGTTTCGCATCCTGAAAGTGCGCATGGACCCGCGTACGGCCAATGGCGGTATATTTCTTGGTCTTAACGGCATCGTTGTGAAAAGTCATGGCGGCACCGATGGTCTGGGCTTCGCTGCGGCAGTCGATCTCGCCGTAGACATGGCGAAGCAGAAAATAACCGAGAAGATTTCGGCAGACATCAAAGGCGTGTCGAGCATCCTGTCGCGGCTGGGACCGGGCACACCGGCTGCCGCGCCATCTCCTGAACAGCAGGTTTGAGGCGCATGACCATTCGCCGCTCGATTGTTGCCGGCACGGGCGCGTATTTGCCCGACAACATCGTGACCAATCACGATCTGGCAAAGCTGGTTGACACCAGCGACGAATGGATAGTCGAGCGTTCGGGCATTTCCGAACGGCGTATTGCCAAAGACGGTGAAACCACTGGCGATCTGGCGGTGAAGGCCGCGGAAGCGGCACTGAAAGCCGCGGGAATGAATGCCGACGCCATCGACATGATCGTGCTGGCGACGACCACCCCGGACGACACTTTCCCTGCAACGGCCACTCAGGTTCAGCGCCGCCTCGGCATGACACGAGGGGCCGCTTTCGACGTGCAGGCGGTCTGTTCAGGCTTCGTCTATGCGTTGAATGTCGCCGATAATTTCATCCGCGCCGGTCAGTGCGAAACCGTGCTGGTGATCGGCGCTGAAACCATGTCGCGCCTGCTCGACTGGACCGACCGCACGACCTGCGTGTTGTTTGGTGATGGCGCGGGCGCGATGGTGCTGAAAGCCGGTGAAGGGCAGGGCACGACTGCCGATCGCGGTGTCCTCTCGAGCCATCTTTACTCCGATGGCCGCCTGCGCGACCTGCTCTATGTCGATGGCGGTGTCTCCTCCACGAAAACCGTCGGCTTCCTGCGCATGGAAGGCCGCGAGGTTTTCAAGCACGCCGTCACCAACATCTCGAACGCCATCATGGCCGCGCTGGATGCCAATGGCCTGAAAGCGTCTGACATCGACTGGTTCGTGCCGCATCAGGCCAACAAGCGCATCCTTGATGCCACAGCGCGGAAAATTGGCCTCGCGCCTGAAAAGGTCGTGGTGACGGTCGGCAAGCATGGCAACACCTCAGCCGCATCCATTCCTTTGGCCCTGCACGATATTGTAGCCGATGGCCGCGTGAAGCAGGGCGATCTCGTCCTGCTGGAAGCGATGGGTGGCGGCTTCACCTGGGGCTCAAGCCTGATCAGGTGGTGACTGGGTTGGCGCCTGCAGTGCCGTTTTACCCTTGGCGGCACGCGCTGGATCGGCTCTAAGCTTGGGTCCGTCAGAACCGGCGGATTTCATGCTCAAACTCATCGGCCTCACCAAGGTCTTCGGTACGAAGCGCGCGCTGGATGGCGTGACGCTCGACATCGCCAATGGCGAGTTTGTTGGCATTATTGGCCGGTCGGGCGCAGGCAAGTCGACACTCATCCGATCGATCAACCGGCTGCACGAACTCACCTCCGGTCAGATCCTGTTTGATGACCGCGACATTACAGTCCTGAAGGGCGCAGCGCTTCGTCAATGGCGGGCCGACTGTGCAATGATCTTCCAGCAGTTCAACCTGTCGGGTCGTCTCAATGTCCTCACCAACGTGCTGGCTGGACGGCTGCAGAAGCGCTCCACCATCACCAGCCTGCTGGGCTTTTTCACAGAAGCCGAACGCACCGCCGCCGTCGCCACACTCGCGCGCTTCGATCTTGCCGAAGCCGCCCTGCAACGTGCGGAAACCCTGTCTGGTGGTCAGCAGCAGCGCGTCGCCATCGCCCGCGCTTTGATGCAGGAACCCAAGCTGATCCTCGCTGACGAGCCCATCGCCTCGCTGGATCCGCAGAACAGCGAGGCGGTGATGGACGCACTGGCTGCCGTCAATCGCGAGCAGGGCATCACCGTGCTATGCAACCTGCACGACCTCGACATTGCGGAACAGTATTGCCGCCGCATCATCGGCATGGAGGCCGGCAAGGTTGTGTTTGACGGCCCACCTTCGGCGCTCGACACGGCGATGAAGCAGCGCATCTATGGCCAGGGGCTGAAAGCAGCATGAGCGGGCCGCTCATCACGCGGCGCGGTTTCGGCGGGCTCGCGCTCGGTGCAGGCGCAGCGATGCTCGGCGCGTGCAACGGCAACCGCTTTGATGCAAATGGCCGCCCATCCTATCTCGTCAGTGGATTTTCAGTTCTGGAAACCAACCCTGCACGCATCGGCTCGCTTCAGAATTATGCCGCCTTCATGGAGCGCGAAACCGGCCTGCCGCTCAAAACGTTCCGCGCGGCGGGATATTCCGGCGTAGCGCTCGCCATGATGAACAATCAGGTGGATTTCGGGATTCTGGGGCCGGCCAATTACGCCACCATCAAGAATGAGATGGGCGAAGGCGTCTATGCGCCACTGACCATGAAAGAAAAAGACGGGCAGGTCACTTATGTCGCCGTCATTTTCGTGAAGGCTTCGTCGCCATACAAAACGCTGGACGACCTAAAAGGGCACACCATGGCCTTTGCTGATGTGAACTCAGCCTCGGGCTATCTCATCCCGCGCTATTACATGCGCAAGGAAGGCAAAAACCCCGAGCATTACTTCAGCCGCTACATCTTTGCTGGCGGCCACGAGCAGGCGGTTGCCTCCGTGCTGACAGGTACCACCGACGCGGGCGTCACCTGGGCCTCGGGTGTCGGCGACATCAAGGAAGGCTTCACGCGCGGCATTCTGCGCCGCATGGTGGAGGCCAAATCGCTGAACATGGACGACATCCGCATCATCTGGACTTCAGGCCCCATTCCCAATGGCCCCTTCGTGATGCGGCGCGGCCTACCAGAGGACTTGAGGCAGAAGATCATCGACGCGCACATCAAGCTGCGTGAAGCCGACAGGGCAGCGTTTGAGGCACTGACTGGCGGGCAGGGGCAGGGCTTCGTGCCCGCACCCGATGGCTTCTATGACGTGATTTTTCAGATCAAACACGAGGAAGAAGCCTCACGCCGCAAGGTGCCCGCATGAGCGCCGCCGTAAACACCGTGTCGCCAGATGCGCGCAGCGCAGCGGCTGTTGCCGCATTCAATCGTCAGCACGCGGAACATAACCGCAAGTGGTGGATGTTCTTTGTTATCAGCGCATTTGTTTTTCTGGCAGTCTTCATCGCCTCGATCGTGATTGCCGATTTCAGCCTGGCTCGTCTGGTTGATGGCTTTCCGCAGATGCAGGCTTTCCTCAAGCGCGCCTTCCCGCATCTGGAATGGTCAAAACTGGGGGCGGACAGCCAGACGGATGGTTCACTGGCATACTGGTTTTATGCCTCGCCGCGCTGGCTTGGATTGCTTTGGGAATCCATCCAGATGGCGATCCTTGCGACCGCACTGGGGGGAGCCGCGGCATTTTTCCTGTCCTTTGTCGCAGCGCGTAACGTCGGTCCCAACAAATGGCTGTCGATGTTTGTCCGCCGCCTGCTCGAATTTTTCCGCACGCTGCCCGACATCATTGTAGCGCTGGTTTTCGTGCAGGCGTTTGGGCCAGGTGCTCCGGCCGGTATTCTCGCCATCGCTCTGCACACCACTGGCGCGCTCGGCAAACTGATGTCGGAAGTACACGAGAACATCGACATGAAGCCGGTGGAAGGCATCAGCGCCGTGGGTGGCAACTGGTTCCATGCGATCCGCTTTGGTGTCATCCCGCAGATTTTGCCGAATTTCTTTTCCTATGCCTTGCTGCGTCTTGAAATCAACATCGCGGCAGCGGCAGCCGTTGGTTATGTCGGCGCGGGGGGTATCGGGCAGGATCTGGTGATCGCCATTGAAAATCTGCGCTTTGATGATGCGCTGGCGATCATTCTGCTGGTGATCGGCCTCATCTTCATCATCGACCTCACCTCAGAACGTATCCGTCATGCCCTGATCGGAGCGAAATCATGAGCGCTCCGAAACTCGCAGGCCTGTCAGACACCGACCTCGCTCGGGCGCGCCAGGGTTACGCATCTATCATTGCGCCGGGCGGCATCCGCCGCTTCCTGCCATGGCTCGTAACCACGTTGGCACTGGCCTACCTGACCTGGCTGTGGATCAGGTTCGGGCTCACACCCGAACTTTTCGCCAAGGGCTTCACGAAGCTCAGCACCTTCATCGTCAACATGCTGCCGCCCGATCCTGGCCCCTATATGGCCGAGTTCCTGACAGCGACCGGTGAAACGGTCGGCATGGCCTTTCTCGGCACCCTGTTCGCCACGCTCATTGCCTTTCCGCTTGCCTATCTGGGTGCCGCCAACGTGGTCAGCAATCCGGTGCTGCATTTCATTGTGCGACGTGTGTTCGATATTTTCCGCGGCATCCCATCAATCATATGGGCGCTTTTGTTCGTGGCTGGGTTTGGTCTTGGCCCTATGGCCGGGGTTCTGGCGCTTATGATGTCGGACTTCGCTGCGCTCTCCAAAATGGGGGCAGAGGCCATCGAAAATGCCGACCGCAAGCCGGTGGAAGGCATCACCGCCACCGGGGCCAGCCGCCTTCAGGTGCTGCGTTACGCGCTGCTGCCACAGATCCTGCCTGTCCAGCTTTCGCAGGCCCTTTACTTCTTTGAATCGAATGTGCGGTCGGCAGCGGTGCTGGGCATCGTGGGGGCAGGCGGCATCGGCTATTATCTGTCCGATCTCGCGCGCAACAATCACTGGGATATGGTGGCGTTCATCCTCCTCGTGTTCCTTGTGCTGGTCGCACTCATCGACATGATCTCGAAACGCCTGCGCGCGCTTATCACAGGCGAGCGCCGGTGATCCGTGCTGGACAGGCTGACGGTATCCGGCGGCTTGGCGAGATGATTTCGGCATGCCAGCGTGCCGTCGTGTTCACCGGCGCCGGGATTTCAACCGAAAGTGGCATCCCGGATTTCCGTTCGCCCTCGGGCCTATGGACCCGCATGAAGCCGATCCAGTTTCAGGATTTCGTGGCCTCGCGCGAGGTACGGCGTGAAGCATGGAAGCGCCGCTTCGATGGCGAAGATACCATCGCCAAGGCTGAACCAAATGCTGGTCATCGGGCCATTGCACGGCTGGTTGAACATGGCATTGTTGGCTGCGTCATCACGCAGAACATAGATGGCCTGCATCAGCTGGGCGGCGTACCTGAAAGCAAGGTTATCGAAATCCACGGCACGACGCGCTATTGCAAATGCTTGGGGTGCGGCGCGCGCTATGAAAATGATGAAGTGCGCCGCATGTGGCAGGCAATGGAGGGCGAAGCACCCGACTGCACACGATGCGGCGGCATCATTAAGGCGGCGACCATCTCCTTCGGTCAGGCCATGCCGGAAATTGAAATGACCCGCGCCACCGAGGCAGCGCTCACCTGCGATCTGATGATCGCCATTGGTTCATCGCTGGTCGTCTACCCGGCGGCGGGCATTCCCATCGCTGCCAAGCGCAATGGCGCTCAATTTGTTATCCTCAACCGAGAGGAAACCGAGATGGACCAGATCGCCGATCTGGTCATCAATGCTGAAACCGGCCCGGTCCTCAGCGCCATTGCGGGCGTGAACTGAGCCAGCCGGCCCTTCCAACAGCGCCATGAACCGCCTATCTATGAACCAGATTCGGCGGGGTTCCGCCTGTAAGTTGGAGAGTGATGTGATCTGGACGCTGGACGAAGGCGATAAGAAAGACGAGAAGCCCGAAACCCCGGCGCTGCCGCCGGTGGCACAGGCGCTCTACAAGGCGCGCACCATCCTGTTGTTCGGCGAGATCAACGACAAGCTGGCCGAGCGTGTATGCGCCCAGCTTCTCGCCTATTCGGCAGAGGGCGAGGGCGACGTCAAGATCATCATCAATTCACCCGGCGGCCACGTCGAAAGTGGCGACACGATCCACGATATGATTTCCTTCGTGAAGCCACAGGTGAAGGTCATCGGTACGGGCTGGGTTGCGAGCGCAGGCGCGCACATTTTCCTCGGAGCGAAAAAAGAAAACCGTTACTGCCTGCCCAATACGCGCTTTATGCTGCATCAGCCGCTTGGTGGCACGCGCGGTCAGGCGTCT
Organism: uncultured Flavobacteriaceae bacterium; assembly: GCA_964390465.1. Classification (GTDB taxonomy): domain Bacteria; phylum Pseudomonadota; class Alphaproteobacteria; order Micropepsales; family Micropepsaceae; genus JADZAI01. Next base: position 24,722 of record CAYMIJ010000022.1, read on the forward strand.
GACATCCAGATCGAGGCGGAAGAGATCATCAAGATGCGCAAGCGCATCAACGCCATCATCGCCCGCGAAACGGGCCAGCCCCTTGATAAGGTCGATGTTGATACCGACCGCAATTTCTGGATGGGGCCTGAAGATGCCAAGGCCTATGGCATCGTTACCCACATCATCTCCAACATCTCAGAACTGGGATAAGGGTCGATGACCGCGCCATGGTGGAAAGGGGCGGTCGTCTACCAGATCTATCCGCGCAGTTTTCAGGATAGCGACGGCGACGGGGTGGGCGACCTCACCGGCGTGCTGTCGCGCCTCCCTTACATTAAGGCGCTCGGCGCAGACGCTGTCTGGCTTTCGCCCGTCCATCCCACCCCGAACAGGGATTTCGGCTACGACGTTTCCGACTTCAACGATGTCTCACACGAAATGGGGGGCATGGGCGCGTTTGAAGCCCTGCTGTCTGCCCTCCATGAAAAGGGCATCCGGCTCATTCTTGATGAGGTTCTGGCCCACACATCAGAGCGCCACCCCTGGTTTGTGGAAAGCCTGACGGGCGAAAAGGGCAAGAAAGCCGACTGGTATGTCTGGGTCGATGCCCATGACGATGGCACAGCGCCGAACAACTGGCTCAGTGTCTTCGGCGGCCCCGCATGGTCGTATCACCCGGCCCGTCGCAAGCACTACTTCCACAAGTTCCTGAAAAGTCAGCCCAAGCTCAACTGGCGCAATGCCGAAGCAAAGGCGGCGGCGCTTGAGGTGCTGCGTTTCTGGTTGCGCAAAGGCGTCGATGGTTTCCGTCTCGATGTCGCCAATTCCTATCTGCACGATGATCGCCTGCGCGATAATCCAGCTATCCCGCCCAATATGCGCTCCAAGCATCAATGGGCGCATGCGCCCAACATGCAGCGCCGCATCCATGACTCGAACCTGCCGGAAAACCGCAAAGTGCTCGATGAAGTGCGTGCTGTGGTCGAAGGCTTTGAGAACCGATTTGTATTCGGCGAGTTTTCAGAAGAACCGGGGCTGATCGGCGAATTCTGTGGCGCGACCCATGGCCTGCAATCGGGCTATACGTTCACGTTTCTGGACGATCATACGTTCTCGCCCTCCATCTTCGCGGCCTATTACCGCTTCCTCAAAGATCGCCCGCATGTGTGGCCATGCGTGACCTTCTCCAACCACGATGTCTCGCGCACCCTCAGCCGTTACGGCGGCGGCAAGCGCGATGATGCCCTTGCGAAACTCGCACTCACACTGCTGATGACGCTGAAGGGCACGGTGCTGCTCTATCAGGGCGAAGAACTGGGGCTGGGCGACGGTGACATCAGTGCCGAGCAACTGCGCGATCCGGTGGGTGAGCTGTATTATCCTTATGGCAAAGGCCGCGACCCGGTGCGTACCCCCATGCCATGGCACGCCGGCCAGCCCCATGCAGGCTTCAGCACGGCACAGCCATGGCTGCCGGTCGATCCCGTTCATGCCGCAATGGCGGCAGACGTGCAGGAAGCCGACCCGGATTCGGTGCTCGCTTTCACGCGTCAACTCATCGCTGAGCGGCGCAATTATCCAGCGCTCGTCATCGGCGACATCGACATCATTGAAGCGAACGACAAGGTGCTGGCTTTCCGCCGCTTCACTGAGGAACAGAGCATCCTCTGCGTATTCAACCTCTCGCGCGAGCCCGCCGTCTATCCGCTGGGACCTCAGACCAACATCTCGCCCTTTGAGTTTGGCTGCGGCGGCTGGGGCTTTGGCGGCGGCGGCCTCGCGATGAAACCGCTCTCAGCCTTTGTCGGTCAGTTGGGCTGACCGCAATCCTTCAACGCTTTTTCGAGTGCCTCAATCGGCAGCAACACACAGGAATGACGGCTGCGATAGGTGCTGGCTGGTTTGAAGACTTCATACGCCGCCCACACACCGTCAGGATTATCGCCGCCATTCAGCATATCGGTCACCGCCGTTTTTATCGCGGTGATATCAAAAGCCGAACAACCCTTGGCATGTTCACTGAGCAGCGAGGCTGATGCCTGCACCAGCACGCAGCCTTTCAACTCATTGGCACACGCTGCAATTCTGCTAGCGCCATCAAGCTGCACATCAAACGTGACAACATCACCGCACATGGCGTTGGCCTCGCGCCCGGAACAGCAGGGGCCACTCAGGCGCCCTGCGCCATGCGCTGCACCGGCCAGCTTCAGCAGGGCCTTCTGATACAGTTCATCACTCATGGCATGTCGCCTCGGATGGCCGCGAGATCAGCTTCGGTGTCAGCATCGATCAAAACGCCCGCGCCGCATTCCACTTCGATTACCGCATCGCGCGCGGAAGCCATGATGGACCGCGCGCCGCTATCGCCGCTTAGTTTGGCAATCTCGGCAAAGTAACGGCGCGGCCACAAAACGGGATTGCCGCGTTTGCCATTATGAACAGGTGCGACGATCGCCTCACGGTCAGAATGGGCAACAAGTGCTTTGATGTCGGAAACTGTCACACGCGGCATGTCACCCAGCATCACCAGTGCGCCGATATTTGTCTCCGGCACCGCTGCAATGCCCGCCTTCAGCGAAGCACTCAGCCCATCCAGATAGTCCGGGTTGCGGATGATCGTGACTGGCAGACCGCGCAGCGCCTCGCCCACACGGGCGGCTTCGTGCCCCGTCACCACGATAACGGATGACAGACCGCCCGCCAGCGCGGTTTCGACAGTGCGGCGTATCATCGGCTGGCCGTCAATATCGGCCAGCATCTTCATTGCGCCCATGCGCGTGGAACGGCCAGCCGCCAGCACCACACCCGCAACCGGCCGTGTGTCAATCATGGGTCTGGGCACATCAACCTTAGCTGCGCCAAAGCGCCGCACATCATGGCGCAGCACATCGACAATCTCGGCAACAATCGACACGGCGATTTCAGCGGGTGTCAGCGCACCTATGTCGAGCCCGACCGGGCCGCTGATGCGATGCGTGTTTTGCGCTCCAGCCTCGCTCAACCGTTTCGTGCGCGCCGCATGTGTTTTGCGTGAGCCAAGCGCACCGATGTAAAATGCGTCACTCGCCAGTGCAGCCAGCAAGGCTGGGTCATCCAGCTTGGGATCATGCGTCAGCGCAACCAGTGCCGTGCGCGGGGTTAGCCCCACGGATGCCAGCGCCTCATCCGGCCATTCGGTAACAAGGCGGGCGCCCGGAAAACGCTCTGCTGTTGCAAAAGCCGTGCGCGGATCAATCACCGTGACATCCCATCCCAGTGCTGCGGCCATCTGGTTCAGCGGTTGGGCAATATGCACAGCGCCCATGATGATCAGACGCAGCGCCGGATTGAAGACATTGAGAAACCAGTCCTCGCCATCCCATTTGAATGGTGTGCTCGCATCCCGCGCGGCGGCTTCAGCCGCACGCTGCGCCAAACCATCACCCGGACGCGATGGATCAATCAGGCGCTCGGTACCATCGCTCAGCCGCGTGGCCAGCACCAGCGCGCGCCCTTCTGCCGCCGCGGTCGTGAGTGCGGTCAAAGTCTCGCGCTTCACGAAACAACCTCGACAAACACGTCGATCTTTCCGCCGCAGGCGAGGCCCACTTGCCAGGCCTGATCGTTCGTCACGCCGAACGATATCAGTCGCGGCTTGCCATCTGCCAACACCAGTCTGGCTTCTGCTGCCACCGCGCCTTCGACACAGCCACCTGAAACTGACCCGACAAACGCGCCGCCGTCATTGATGGCGAGCTGACTGCCGGCAGGGCGGGGGGCTGAGCCCCAGGTGCGCACGACAGTTGCCAGCGCCACTTTGTGACCACTCGCCAACCAACGTTCTGCCTGATCGAGAACAGCGGGATCTTTCATGCGTCACCTTTCCGCAACGGCATGACGAATGCGGTGGACAGGCGCGCCGAAGTCTGGCGGATGGCACTGAGCAGGACATCGATCATGGACGCCGAGGTTAAAGCAGCAGCGCCTGAAGCGGAAGCCGTTGGCGCACCGAAACGCAGCACAGCGCTCGGCATGGCCTGCATGGCGGCGGCGGCCTTCCTGTTCATGTTTGGAAACGCGATCATCAAGCTGCTGGCCGCATCAGGCATCCATCCGATTGAGATCGTCTTTTTCCGCAGCGCCTTCTCGCTGGTGCTGCTCGCGCCTTTTGTTCTGCGAAACAAGGCGCTGCTGCGCACCATGCGTCTGAAGCTGCATGTCACGCGCGGCATGGTTCAGGCCGTTTCGATGATGATGTTTTTCGTCGGGCTTTCAAAAGTCACGCTCGTTGAAGCAACTGCGCTGGAGTTCACCTCACCGCTCTTTGCCACAATATTCGCGATGATCTTCATGGGCGAACGGGTGCGGGCACGGCGCATCATCGCGCTGTCTCTGGGCTTTGCGGGTGCACTCATCGCACTGCGCCCCGGCTTTGCTGACATCACCGTGGGACATTGGCTTATTCTGGCCGCGTCTATTCTGTGGGCGGGTGTGCTGCTCATGATCCGCGCACTGTCCAGAACAGAAGGGGCTATCACCCAATCGGTCTATATGGGCCTCATCCTCACGCCCATCTCGTGCATCGCGGCATCGTTCGTTTGGGTCACGCCCGATCTTCATCAGCTTGTTCTGCTTCTGACGGTGGGCACCACAGCAACGCTTGGCCAGTATCTGTTTGCACAGGCTTTCCGCTTGGCTGAAATGACAGCCGTCCTACCGCTCGATTTCACAAAACTCATCTGGTCTTCTGCGATCGGCTATCTGGTATTTCACACATTGCCTGATGCCTTTGTGGTGCTGGGCGGCGCGATCATCTTCGCGGCGGGCGCATACATCACATTGCGCGAGGCACAGTTGCAGCGCCAAAAGCGGATTTAGCGCTTCTTTTACCTTGTTCTTTCACCCGGACTTCACAGGCACTGAGGCATGATTTCCCATAGATACGGGGAAAAAGAATGTCTTCTGCCAATAAACGGATCTCTGTTACGCCAGCCGCACAGGCACAGTTTGAAGAAGCGCCCATCAAGCCCGAATGGGTGCTGGATGGGCAGCCCAAGGCGCGTGTTGCGCAACTGTCGGCCAGTGCGGATCGGCTTGGCTCCACGTTTTACTGGGACTGCACAGAAGGCAAATTCAACTGGCGCTTTAACAGCGACGAAACCGTCACCATTCTGGAAGGCAGCGTCATCGTGACCGCTGATGGCCAACCGCGACGCCTCAGCCCCGGCGACACGGCTTATTTCCCGGCAGGCAGCACATCAGTTTGGCACGTTGAACGCTATGTGCGCAAAGTCGCGTTCATCCGCGAGGCCAACCCGTTCCCGTTCAATTATGCCGTGCGCGCATGGCGCAAGCTGCTACGCCTGCTCAGCGGTGACAAACCGGGGGCCGTATTCGGCCAGCCTGTCTCAACCGCTCCCGAGAGCGCGGGCCACGGCGCGCCGGGCCATCACGCCGGTCAGGTGCGCGCGATAGGCTGATGTCGCGTGCAGGTCGGCGTTCAGCCCGTCCTCGCCCTGCACGATGCCTTCCAGCGCATCAGTCGTGAATGACCGCATAAGCACGGCTTCCATTGCCTGCTGACGGAACACGCTGGGCGCTGCACCTGTCACTGCCACGCGCACGCCCTTCGTGAATTGAGCCACGAACACACCCACAACAGCATAGCGCGAGGCGGGGTTGCGAAACTTCTCGTATGCCGCCCGTTCGGGCACCGGGAAATCAACCCGCTTCACAATCTCGCCAGCCTCCAGCGCGGTTTCAAACATGCCGGTGAAGAAGTCATCTGCCGCAATCGCGCGCCGTGTCGTGTGCACGGTCGCGTTCAATGCCAGCACGGCGGCGGGATAATCGGCTGACGGGTCCGCATTGGCGATAGACCCGCCCAGCGTGCCGCGATGACGCACATGCGGATCACCGATCATCCCGGCAAGCGCAGCAAGGGCAGGGATGGCCCGGCGCACGTCCGCCGACTGGGCGACATCCGCATGGCACATGCCGCCCCCAATGCTCAGCACATTCTCCTGAAGCGCAATGCCTTTGAGTTCGCCAATCCGGCTCAGGTCAATCAGATCAGTCGGATTGGCCAAACGCTGTTTCAGTGTAGGGATCAGCGTGTGCCCACCACCCAGAAACTTGGGGTCATCGGCCGCCGCGAACAGTTTTTCGGCTTCGGCCAGTGAGGCGGGGCGGTGATAGGCGAATGCATACATCGCTGTGCCCTCAACCCGCCGACCCACGCATCGTGGCGCTCGCCGCCGCGATGGAAGTCACGATGTTCTGATAACCGGTGCAGCGGCAGAAGTTCCCTTCAAGCTCAGCACGAATGGTCGCTTCATCAAGACCTTCAGGATGACGGCGGATCATATCAACCGCGCACATGATCATGCCCGGCGTGCAGAAACCGCACTGCAGCCCATGATGCTCACGGAACGCTTCCTGCACAGGATGCAGTTTGCCATCCTGCGCCAGCCCCTCAATGGTCAGCACCTCCGCGCCTGCGGCCTGAACGGCCAGCATGGTGCATGATTTCACAGCGACGCCATCCACATGCACCACACAGGCACCACACTGGCTCGTGTCACACCCCACATGCGTGCCCGTCAGGTGCAGCTTTTCTCGCAGAAACTCGACCAGCAGAGTCCGTGGCTCAACATCGGCTGAGGCAGGCTTGCCGTTCACCGTCATGGCAACGGTCGTCATGTGGAACTCCAGAAATAACAATGGTGCAGACTGTGAAGGGCAGTGCGGTGTGTCGTCAACCGCTACCGCAGTGCCAGGGCCACGACAATCAACGCAGCAACGACTGCGATCAGCCCGGCGGCCCATATCAGCGGTGGCAGACCGCCCACAGGGCGCTCAATTGCAGCGCCTGTTTGGGCGTCAACGGCCTGCACAGATCCGAAGCCTGACGAAAATCGTTCGAAGAACTCGTCCGCCAGCTTGCGGGCCACGCCGTCGATCAGGCGTTGGCCGATCTGGGCGATCTTGCCGCCGACCGTCGCCTTGACCGCATAGACCAAGCGTGTGCCGCCCTGATCGGGGATCAGCTCAACCTTCGCTTCACCCTTGGCGAAGCCGGCGGGGCCACCTGTGCCTTCACCACGGATCGTATAGGAATATGGCGGGTTGAGGTCATGCAGGCTCACCTTGCCTTTGAACCGTGCCTTGACCGGCCCGATAGACTGGGTGGCTACAGCCTCAAACTCCGTTTCGGATACCATGGACAGGCTCTCGCAGCCGGGCAGGGCGGCTTTCAGCCGCTCGGGGTCGTTGAGCGCAGCCCATACAGCCTCAGGCTGGGCGGGGACCTGATAGGCGCCGTTTAAGTCCATGGCACTCTCCCTCGAAATGTTCTGATACCCCATCTTCCCATTCCGAAACAATGTGTTACGGTGCGCAAGGTAGAGTGGCTTCGCGTTGGGGGTTGAGGGGTGTCTGATCGTGGTTTTGGCGGTCGCGGTGGTGGCGGTGCGCCTGAAGAAATCTTCGAGTCCGAAGGGACTTTGAAGTGGTTTGATCCAGGAAAAGGATTTGGCTTCGTCACGCTGGCCGATGGTGCCGGTGACGCACTGATCCACCAGTCCTGCCTGCGCAATTCGGGCGTGGAAAATCCGCCATTGAATGCGCGGATGCTGATGGAGATCGCCAAGCGGCCCAAAGGCCTGCAGGCGGTCCGCCTTATCAATCTGGCTGATGCTGATGGGAACCCGGTGGCGATCACCGAGGCCCCGAAATACCAGCCGCGTGAACCGCGCAGTGATCGCGGCGGTTATGGCGGCGGCGGTGACCGCTTCGGCGGCGGCGGTGGCGATCGTTTTGGTGGCGGTGGCGGTGACCGTTTCGGCGGCGGTGGAGATCGCTTCGGCGGTGGCGGCGGTGACCGTGGTGGTTTTGGTGATCGTCGTCCGCGCGGTGACCGCTTCGGCGGCGGCGGTGGAGATCGCTTTGGTGGCGGTGGAGACCGTGGCGGCTTCGGCGGCGGGGATCGCTTTGGCGGCGGTGGAGACCGTGGCGGCTTTGGCGGTGGTGATCGCGGTGGCTATGGTGGCGGCGAGCGCCGTCCGCGCCGTGACTTCGGCGATCGCGGTGGTTCATCCATGCCGGAAGTCGTACCGACCGGTGATCCGGAACCCGCAACGGTCAAGTGGTTCAACCGCGCCAAAGGCTATGGCTTTGTGACGCGTGCCGACAATTCGCCTGACATCTTCGTCCATATGGAAACCCTGCGCCGCGCCAACCTGCGCGAGCTGGAACCGGGCCAGAAGGTCACTGTGCGTCTGGGCAATGGGCCTAAGGGCGTCATGGTCGCCGAACTCAAGATCGACGACTGATTTTACATTGATCCAACAGGCTGAGGCCCGCCATCAAGGCGGGCCTTTTGCTATGTGGACAGTCCATGAAGGCGGGCGTATCCCGCTGCCATGAGCGATGCGGGGTCAATGTTATCCCGGCGGGATCCTCTGCGCCCGCCAGCACCTGTGCCCGTCCCGGAGCGCGCGGGCTACGAGCCGGGTCTGATCGACTACTGGCACTTCTTCAAAGCCGCGCGGCGCAATCTGCTCACGGCGTTCAGCGATGTCAGCTATCGTGAACTTCTGGTGAAGCGCAGCTTTCTCGGCACAAAGGTCTGGGTGCTGTGCGACCCGGACGCAATCAAGCGCGTGCTGCTCGACAATGTGGAGAACTATCCCAAAAGCGGTCAGCAGGTCCGCCGTCTTGCGCCCGCGCTCGGCAAGTCGATGCTGCTGGCGGAAGGCGAACCCTGGCGCTGGCAGCGGCGCACCACAGCACCGGCCTTTCAGCACCGCCGCATCACCGGCTTTGCGCCTGCCATGGTCGCTGCGGCTGAGGACATGCTCGCCCGCTGGGAAAGCGAACAGGCGCACGAACGAAACATTGCCGACGACATGATGAGCCTCACCTTCGACGTACTCTCGCGCACCGTCTTCGGGGCCAGCGCGCCCCTCGACGTGAGGCGCATGGGCAAGGCGTTCGAGGTCTATTTCGACACGGCGGCAAAGCTCGACATGGCGTCTATGCTCAACCTGCCGCAATGGGTGCCGACCATCGGACGTATGCGGGCGCGCCCGGCGCTCAAACTGTTCAGGCAGGAAGTCAACGGCGCGATCCAGCGGCGCCGCGCTGAACTGTCGGCGCACCCTGATCGTGACACCAGCGATCTTCTGGCCATGCTGCTCACCGCGCGTGACCCCGAAACGGGGCAGTTGATGGATGACAGCCTCGTCTATGACAACGCGCTCACCTTCATCGCGGCAGGCCATGAAACCACAGCCAATGCGCTCAACTGGACCTTCATGTTGCTTTCGCTTTATCCGTGGGCGGAAGCAAAGGTCATGGCCGAACTTGGCTCTGTCCTGAATGGCCGCTCGCCAACGGCCGAGGACGTGCCCAAACTCGTCTATCTCAGACAGGTGTTTGACGAGACATTGCGGCTTTATCCGCCAGCACCCTTCATCATGCGGGACGCGATCGCCGATGACACGCTGTGTGCTCAACCCCTATCGAAAGGCACGCAGATCCTCATTCCGATATGGGTGCTGCACCGGCACCGCCAGCTATGGCACGATGCTGATCTGTTTGACCCGGAGCGTTTCGCGTCGGGCAATCGTGAATCCATTCACCGTTTTGCCTATATCCCGTTCGGGGCGGGGCCGCGCGTGTGTATAGGCACGAGCTTCGCGCTTCAGGAAGCGATGTTGCTGCTCGCCACTATCCTGCAACGCTACCGCCTGACACTCAAACCCGGCCACATCATCGAGCCGCACGCGGCCATCACGCTGCGACCACGCGGCGGCTTACCAATGCTGTTGCAGCGCCGCCGGCTTAGCCCTTCTTGATGGTATCGCCATAACTTTTGGCGAGACCAGCGCGGACATCGGCCTGAATCCCGTAGGAAGGAATGGGATACCGGATACCATTCTTGGAAAGCTGCTTCATGCCGGTGATGGCCGTCTGCAGGTCTTCAATGGTCAGCGCCATCAGCATTTCATCATCCGGCACACCGCCAAAGGCCCGTTCGGCATAGCAGGGCAGTGACAGGCTTGGCTCGCGGGTTTTCAGCGCCCGGCCCCATGAATCGGCACAGGCCGTTTCGCCCACCACGCCCCATTCAAACCGCTTGTAGTTGCGATACTGCAAGCCGTTTATGAACAGGATCATCTGCGCCGGATTGGCATAGACCAACACGATATCGGGCGGGTCGAGCCTGCCCGAGACCAGCGGAGAAACCGCCATGGCCTGATATTTCCCCGCCGGCGCCATTTCCAGCGCCGCCTGACGGCCCCGTGCGCTTTCGGCATCACCATGCCAGACGCCCACGAAATGCTTGCCTTCCATGAAGGTCTCATCGGGCGTGAACAGCCCGATCACCGCCTGACACTGATTGCCAACCAGATCAGAAGCCGTAATGCCAACCGTCTGGTTCATGCGCGAGGCCATCGACACGATCTGATCGGTCGTATGCACGGCCTTGGGGCGCTTGATGTTCGGCACCGCCATCATCTCATCTTCTGTGGCAAACATCTTCATGCCGATCACCGTGGTCCGCAGACGCAGCAGGGTGTTCAGCTCATTCAGCATCGATTTGTAGAATTCGGCTCCAAGACTCATGACGGCCTCCCGATAGAAATGTCTATGGAGACAGCAGAACAAGGTTTGCCCATCATGGCAATGGGCAGGAATCGACTGACGTGGTCGGTTCAGTCGTCCAGCTTCTTGCCGTCCAACTCGCGCGCCGCCTTGCTGCGTTCGGCGTCAGACAGTTGGCGTTCGGCTTTGCTGCGCCCGAACTTCGCGGCATTGGCATCTGCCACCGCCTTCTTCTCGGCAAGTTCATGTGACAGGCTGCCGGATGGGGTTGGCATAAAGTTGTTGATTTCAGCTCTGTCCCGGAATGACCTCTACTAGTCGACTTCAGGCCCATGAACTCGGTTGATAGAGTAGTGTTTCATCGTTTGCGGGTCTTTGTAGCTGCGGCGGGGGAGGCAGTGCTGGTTTTGCCCTTCAGCAGCGGCTTCAGGAATGCGCCGGTATAGGAGCGGGGTTCCTTCGCCACATCTTCCGGTGTGCCGGCCGCGACGATCTCGCCGCCACCATCACCGCCTTCCGGGCCGAGATCGACAACCCAGTCAGCGGTCTTGATGACCTCCAGATTGTGTTCGATCACGATCACCGTATTGCCCTGATCGGCCAGCTCGTGCAGCACCTCCAGCAGCTTGCGGACATCCTCGAAATGCAGACCCGTGGTCGGCTCGTCCAGAATGTAGAGCGTGCGCCCGGTCGCGCGGCGTGAGAGTTCCTTCGACAGCTTGATGCGCTGCGCCTCGCCGCCCGAAAGGGTCGTCGCCTGCTGACCGATCTTGATATAGCCAAGGCCGACACGTTCCAGCGTTTCCATCTTATCGCGCACGCTGGGCACAGCCTTGAAGAATGAGGCACCCGCCTCAACCGTCATGTCGAGCACGTCAGCGATGGACTTGTCCTTGAACTTCACTTCCAGCGTTTCACGGTTATAGCGCTGGCCCTTGCAGACATCGCACTGGACATAGACGTCGGGCAGGAAGTGCATCTCGATCTTGATGACGCCGTCGCCCTGG
>CAYMIJ010000023.1:0-28468 GCA_964390465.1 uncultured Flavobacteriaceae bacterium
GTCGTTCTGAATGGTGCCGGAAAGCAGCGCCGGGCTGACGCCCTGTTCTTCGCCTGCAACAATGAAATTGGCGAGAATGGGAATGACCGCACCGTTCATGGTCATCGACACGCTCATTTTATCGAGCGGGATACCGTCGAACAGGATCTTCATGTCCTCGACACTGTCGATGGCGACGCCGGCCTTGCCGACATCGCCCGTCACGCGCGGATGATCGCTGTCATAGCCGCGATGAGTGGCAAGGTCGAAGGCAACCGAAACGCCCTGCTGCCCAGCCGCGAGGTTCTTGCGATAGAAGGCGTTGGATTCTTCAGCCGTCGAAAAGCCTGCATACTGACGAATGGTCCACGGGCGGCCCGCATACATGGTGGCACGCACGCCGCGCGTGAACGGGAAAAAGCCGGGCATCGTGTTGACACCTTCCAGCGCCTCCAGATCCTCAGCCGTATAAAGCGGCTGGATGGCGATGCCTTCCGGGGTCTGCCAGGTGAGCCTGTCGGAGGAGCCTTTCAGTTCCTTCTCGGCCAAAGCCTTCCAGTCATCGCGTGTTTTGGTCATCAGTATTATCCGGGTAATGCGGGGTGACCGCGCACATGCTAGGGATTGAGTTCACTTAATCCCGGGTGGCCACAGGGGTCAAACATCACAAGTTGCCGGACAGGAAAGTGAACGCCCACATCCTGCCATCTTCGTCACCCAGAATACGTCCCCTCATTTCTTTGCACGCAGAATACGGGCCTGTCATGCGTCGATTATCCATGCTGATCCTTGGCTGCTCCATCCTGTCTCTGCCTGTGGCCAAGGCGTGGGAAGATCCGGTCGGGGATGAAATCCAGGCCCGCATGCAAGAAGCGGAGCGGCAGACTATCAACGAGCAGATTCGCGAGATGAATGAAGCATCGCCCTGGTCTGATGATGCAGACAGCGAAGGCTATGGTGATGAGCCAGCTTATAGCGAGGCCGAGTGGGTAGACTGGGCAAGGGGCCAGAATGCGCCGAAGATAAACGATCCTGCCTACCAGGCTTTTCTGGATGGCGAATGGATCTACAAGGCCCCAGCGCGTCAGGGTGACACACATAGTTGTGCCGTCATGTTCATGCGCAATGGTGTTGGTGCAATGCTCATCGGCACCGGAGGGCTTGATGATATGGCGCTGTTCGCCTTTTTTGGCCCCGGAATCCCGGCCCCGCGCGACGGCACCGTCACCCGCGCCACACTTTCGCAATCGAACGAACCGCCAGCTCAGGTCACTGTCTACAATGCGGCGTCCCCTTGGATAGACGGATCAGGGCTGGTGGTCTTTGCCGTTCCAAGCGCGAAGCTGGCCGTCGAAGGTATGCTCGATAACCAGAGCTTTGGCATTGCCATGAGTGGTCACGACGTAGCCAACATCGCATGGCATAGCGGACTGGATGCGCGTGATCGGCTTCAGCAGTGTTTGATAAGCCGGTAAATATTAAGAGCGCAGATTTACGCTGCATGGTTAATAAAGAGTGCCACCCCCATATATGGGGCGTGAACGAATCTCGAAAATTAACACGTCAGCGATTCGGACATGCTCTGTTCCGACGCCGTTCCGTATGCTAACGCCGGGGCCGGTAAGATGTGTTAAGCCGCTGTGAATAGCCGTCAGACCGTCTTCGTAAACAGACACGGTTAATGCGCTGGTAAGATACGCGCTCCTCAAGAAGCTCCAAACATGACGCAGTCTTTTTCTAACCGTCCGCCCGAACGCGTGATCGGTGTGCTTGGTCCCACCAATACGGGCAAAACGCATTACGCGATTGAGCGCATGCTGGCCCATCGCACGGGCATGATCGGACTGCCGCTGCGTCTGCTGGCGCGCGAGATCTATGACCGCATCGTCGCGGCCAAGGGCGCGGAATCCGTTGCGCTACTGACAGGTGAGGAAAAGATCGTGCCCAAAGCGCCCGCCTATTGGGTGTGCACGGTTGAATCCATGCCGGTCAATCTCGGCACCGAGTTTCTGGCCGTCGATGAAATCCAGATGTGCGCCGATGCCGAACGCGGCCATGTGTTCACCGACCGACTGCTTCATGCGCGCGGGACCGAAGAGACTTTGTTTCTGGGCGCCGAGTCCATGCGCGGTCTCATCCAGCGCCTCGTGCCCCACGCGCAGTTCATTACACGCCCGCGCCTGTCAGACCTCGCTTATACCGGCGCGAAAAAACTGACGCGCCTGCCACGCCGCACGGCGGTCGTCGCCTTCACAGCCAATGAGGTTTATGCGATCGCCGAACTCATCCGCCGTCAGCGCGGTGGCGCCGCCGTCGTGATGGGCGCTCTTTCTCCGCGCACCCGCAATGCGCAGGTCGCACTGTATCAGTCAGGCGAGGTTGATTTCCTTGTCGCCACCGATGCCATCGGCATGGGGCTGAACATGGATGTCGATCACATCGCCTTTGCCAGCCTTGAAAAGTTCGATGGAGAAACAACGAGGGCTTTGCGCGCTCAGGAGCTGGCCCAGATCGCCGGGCGCGCCGGGCGCTATCTGAATGACGGCACCTTCGGCGTCACCGGGGAGGCAGGCGAGATTGAGCCGACGGTTATTGAGCAGATCGAAAGTCACCGTTTCGATCCGGTGCGCGTTGCCCAATGGCGCAATACACATCTTGATTTTTCATCGCTGGAAAAACTCATCACCAGCCTTGAGGCACTGCCGTCCCTCAAGGGCCTGCAACGCGCCCGGCCATCAACCGATCTCGTCGCCCTGAAGATCCTTAAAGAAACGCCCGAGACGGCGGCAAAGGCCGATGGCCGCGAGAAGGTGAAGCTGCTGTGGGAAGTCTGTCAGGTGCCGGACTTCCGCAAAATCACCATTGATGAGCATGCGCGCCTGCTGGCGAAACTGTTTGATCAGCTCAGCACCGAAAGCCGTGTGATCGATGCAGACTGGCTCAAAGGCCAGATCGAAACGCTGGACAACACCGAAGGCGAAATCGACGCGGTGCAGGCGCGGCTCGCCCACATCCGGACATGGGCCTATGTCGCCAACCGACCCGGCTGGCTGGCGGACAGCGCCACATGGATGGCCCGCGCACGTGAGATCGAGGATCGCCTTTCTGACGCGCTGCACGAGAAACTGACGGAACGCTTCATCGACCGCCGCACCTCTGTGCTGATGCGTAAACTGCGCGACGACGAAGACTTTTTCGCCACGGTCGGTGAAGACGGTGAGGTTCTGGTCGACGGCGAATATATCGGCCGTCTTGAGGGCCTGCGCTTTGTTGCTGATCCGCGCGCCGCGGGCCTGCATGGGCGCGCCCTGAAAACAGCCGCCTTTCGCGGCCTTCAGGGCGAGATCGCCAAACGCGCCCACGAAATTGCCCAGGGCGATGACAAGGCCTTCTCGCTGAGTGAGCATGGCCGTGTGTGGTGGAACGGCGCGATTGTCGCAACGCTGGAGGCCGGTCACACAGCACTGAAGCCGCGTGTCGTCCTGCAGGCCGATGAGCAGATCACGCCGACCGCATGGGCGCGCGCTGAAACACGAGTGCGCGAATGGGTTGAAACCCGTGTCGCGCATACGCTGAAGCCGTTATTCGATGTGCAGGCGGCCATTGAAGCCGACGGGGAAGCAGCCCTGCCTTCGACGGCGCGGGGGCTTGCCTTCCGGTTGACCGAGACGATGGGCGCGATTGACCGCGAGTTGGTGCGCACCGATGTCGAGCGCCTGACCCAGGCCGAACGCGCCGCCTTGCGCAAACTGGGCGTTAAGTTTGCGCGGTTCTCGATCTTCATGCCGCAACTCATCAAGCCTGAAGCAGCGCGGCTGATGGGCCTGCTGACCTCCGTGAAGGCTGGTCTCAATCCGCTGCCCCGCCTGCCGAATGCAGGCCTGACATCGGTCAGCACTGATCCTTCGGTGCCACCGCCTGTCTATGGTGCCACCGGCTACCGCATACTTGGGCCGCGCGCCGTGCGGCTCGACATGCTGGAGCGTCTGGGCGAGACGATCGAAGCCAAGCGCGGCGCCGACAAGAAGCTGCCGCCCTTTGCCATTTCACCAGACATGCTGTCGATCCTTGGCTGCTCACCCGATGAGATGGCAGGCATTCTGCGGGCGCTCGGTTTCAAGGCAGAAGGTGCGAAGTCAGAGTCCGGCGCGGATATCCTGCTGTGGCGTCCGAGGCGCCGTCATGATGGCGAGCGCCCCTATCATCAGGGTCAACCGCGCCGCCAGGATGAGGCCACCGCGTCTGACGCTGCGCCTCAGTCTGCCGGCACTGGCGACAAAGCGGCATCGCGCAATGATGGCGAACGTCGCCGTCCGCGCCGCCGCAAGCCGCACCATGAGCGGCAGCCACAATCCGATGGTGTGCCCAGCGCTGCCACAGACGGCAAGTTGGAATCACGCCCGCCGCATCAAGGGCGTGATGATCGTCCACGCCGCGAGCGACCAAACTTCGGCAAAGTCAATGAGGATCGGGCAACGCGTTCGGAAGGTTCGCGTGATCGACCCGCCGACAGGCGCTTCGATTCAAATGCAGGTAAAGCCCCGCCACCGCGCTTCGAGCGCAAAGAAAAGCAGGCTGACCCCAATTCGCCTTTCGCCATATTGGCGAAGCTGAAAGGCGGCGCGTGAGGCTGGACAAATGGCTTTGGTGCGCGCGGTTCTATAAGACGCGCGCTCTTGCAGCCGCGCTGTGTGAGGCAGGACGCATCCGCGTGAACGGTCAGGTGACGCTGAAGGCGCATTATGCCGTCAAGCAGGGCGATCTCATCACCTTGCCGCAGGGTGCCGCCGTTCGGATCATTGAGGTATTGGCCCATGCCGAGCGGCGTGGCCCAGCCAGCGAGGCGCAAGGCCTTTATGCAGAACATAGCCCTGACGGCGCTGGCCGGACTCAGCGGGCATTTTGTTCATGACCCAGGGACCCAAGAGGAAATGGGCCTTTTCCAGGTGGCGTCAGAGCGTTGAAATGAGAAAGCTGCTCGTTTATGCACGGGCTCAATATTGCGCTGCGGCATTTCGGGCAGCGCCTCAGGAGGCCGCGCAGCCGCGCGCATGATGAAATGACCTATGTCGTCGTCGATGCCTGCATCAAATGCAAATATATGGATTGCGTGGAAGTGTGTCCGGTGGATTGCTTCTATGAAGGCGAGAACTTCCTCGTCATCCACCCCGACGAGTGCATTGACTGCGGCGTCTGCGAGCCCGAATGCCCGGTCGAGGCGATCAAACCCGACACCGAGCCCGGGCTCGAATCATGGCTTCAACTGAACCGCAAATACGCACAGTCCTGGCCCAACATCACCGCCAAGGGCGAGCCGCCCGCGGATCGCGAGGACTGGGCCAAGATCAAGGACAAGCTGAATGACCATTTCAGCCCGGAGCCTGGCAAGGGGCGCTGACAGATTTGTGCGTATTGGCGCGCTCAAGCTCTGTTTACGGAAAAGTTAAGACCCGAATCGCAGATATTGTGCTGAAAAGCCGTTCAAATGCAGCAGGTTGTCCGTAGACGGATGGCATTTTAACTAATCAATCAATGGCTTAACGATTTTGTCCTTCCATTTTCGTCAATTTGTGTTATACAAGCCACCGACCTCGAAAAATTCCTGAGATAAGGTATCCGGCTCGCCTCCAGCCGGGCAGACAGAAGTCAGCCCCGTTCTTGGACCCAAAAATCTGCCCAATTTTTGAGCACAATCCGTTGTGCCGGGTGGCTTTTTCGCTCTGAGAGGATGCAAGCCAACTTCTCTGAATGACGCAAGGTCAGCAGCCGGTCAGGCCGGCGCATCGTGACGAGCGGAGAAAGACAAGACGCATGAGCAAAGCCAGCACCGCCAAGAAGCCTGCCCCCAAGACCGCTGCCAAAGCCAAGACTGCCGCGAAACCCGCCGCCAAGGCCAAAACACCAGTCAAAGCCGCCGCAAAACCCACCGCCAAGACTGCCAGCCCCAAGGCACTCGTAAAAACCACAGCGGCCCAACCCGTGAAGGCCTCTGCTCCGGTCAAAGCTGTTGCGAAGCCTGTTGAGGCGGCGGCGCCCGTCGTCATGCGCCGCGCTGACTTCAAGGTGGGTGATCATATCGTCTATCCCGCGCATGGCGTTGGGCAGATCACCCGCATCGAAGAGCAGGAAGTTGCTGGTCACAAGCTGGAACTGTTCGTCATCACCTTTGAAAAGGACAAGATGACCCTGCGCGTCCCTACGCCGAAGGCCAAGGCTATCGGCATGCGCAAACTGGCAGGTGCCGATACCGTGCTCAGCGCCATGCAGACGCTGCGCGGCCGCGCGCGCATCAAGCGCACCATGTGGTCGCGCCGCGCACAGGAATATGAGGCGAAGATCAATTCAGGCGATCTCATCTCGATCGCCGAGGTCGTGCGCGACCTGCATCGCGCAGGCGGCCAGCCTGAACAGAGCTATTCCGAGCGCCAGCTTTACGAAGCAGCCCTGTCACGCATGGTGCGCGAGGTTGCAGCGGTCGAACGCATCGACGAGATGGCGGCGACCAAGCGCTTGGAATCGGCGTTGACCAAGACAGGCGCAGCGGCGGCGGCATCACCAGCCAATACAGCGACACCACCTGCTGCCGCTGCATAAAAGGTTTTGGCGGGGGTTGCGAACACCTCCGCCTCCTTACTTTCAGTTGAACCAAAAGGCATATGCCAGCAGGTTCCCGTCAAAAATCGCATTCGCGCCACTGAACGCTTTGCCGATGTCGACCTGTCCATCTTCCAGCCAGGGCAGAGCGGCCTGTCCGGTGATCCATAACACCAGGTCAAAACGCTCAATTTCAGCAAGCACACGAGGTAATCTGTAGCCCTGCTGAAAGCGCCAGTGACCGGCGAGCCTGTCGCCCTTCAGAACGGCTTCTGTATCCGTCAGCATGGCAAGCCATGCGTCGATGCGTTCGTCTGTCACATCCAGCCCCGTCATGACGCCGGATTTCTGTCTGGGCGAGGGCAGCCACTCGCGGTCATCGTCGCTTTCGGCTCTGACCGCCGCCCAAGTTTTTCTGTTCAGGTCGATGATGCTGAGACCACGTGCAAGGAGTCCGGTGAGCCGTGCCCGCTCTACCACCGGCCAGTCCACGAGATGGATGAGTGCAATCATGTCGGCGATTTCGTCAGCAGGCATTCCAACAAGGGATGAGCCAGTGGCCAGCTTCACCCCATTGGGCAAAGCAGCGCGTGGAAATATAAGGTGGAAAGTCAGGTCAAAGGTGCGCCTGAAATCAAACGCCAGCCAGAAATCAGCAACAGATGCAATGAGATTGGTATAACCGCGCAACCAGTAGATGTCAGCGGTATCAAAGCCGACAACGAAGTTCTCATTCTCAATCTTGAAGTCGGTGGGTGCGGACTGCCCGAACGCCAGTGCAACAAGCTGCTCATTCTCTGAGGCCGTCCCATCACCATTGACGTCGATGCGGATACGCCCCGGTGCCAGGGGCAGCTTTATCTCACGATCACCAACCCTGGCGAGCGTCGCGGCGGAACGATCGAGATCTGCACTGAGACGCTCAAGAATAGCGCGAAGCATTTCATAGGTGAGCGGTTGCGGGTCTGGATTGTGAGGCAGTGGCATGCTCAGCAGCGGGCCGAAAGTTCCAGAACTCACTTCAAGCCCATGCAGATACATTGCCTGAGCAAACCGCTCGATAGCCCGTGTGAACTGGATTGCGCCCAGACCGGCCAGCACCTCGGCATCATCCGGTGCGGCGGCCAGCATGGCATTCAGAGCGGCCTCGCCATCCGCCAGTTTGCCCGCGTAGAGATAGTCAGCCGCCCTGTCGGCAGGTGCACGCGCCAGCGCAGCATGGGGCGCCAGAAGCGTCGCCGCAATTATTGCCAGCCCTAAGCGGATACTCATGTCTCACCTATACGCTTTCGCGCCAATGGGTGCGCCTTCTCCAGGGTCTGGCGCAGACGGTCTTCCACAACATGGGTGTAAATCTGCGTTGTGGCGATATCTGCATGACCCAGCATGGTTTGAAGACTCCTCAGATCCGCCCCACGATCGAGAAGATATGTGGCAAAGGCGTGACGTAACTTGTGCGGTGAGAGACGCGCAGGGTCGATCTGCGCGACGACAGCCGCAGCTTTCAGATCCAGTGCGAATTGCTGCCGCGTAATGTGGCCCTGCCTTGCAGATGAAGGAAACAGAAAACGCGACTCGACCGGTCGACCGTTTGTTCCTTTTTTCAAAGTAAGGACGCGCACATCAAGCCAGTGATCCAGCGCCGCACGCGCTTCTACACTCATCGGAATCATGCGTTCCTTCCCGCCTTTGCCAGAGACGAAAAGCATCCGTCCGATGCGCGGCGCGGCAGTGAGCGGCAGGCCGACGAGTTCGCTCACCCTCAGGCCAGATCCTGCGGCCAGCTCCATCAATACGTGAAAGCGGATACCTTTGACTGTCTTGTTCTGTTCAGAAACTTTCAGAAGAAGCGCCACCTCATTCTCGGCCACGATTTTGGGAAGTACGCGTAGCGTTTTGGGCGCATCCAGCCGTGACGCCGGGTCATCTGTGCGCACCCCATCAGCAAACATGAATTTGCAGAACTGTCTGACCGCCGAGAGCCTTCGTTGCGCTGTCGCGCGCGCAAGCCCGGCTGCTTCACCTGCCGAAATCCAGGCAATGAGGTCTTCTTCGTGCACTTCGCTCAATGCCGTGTGTCGTCTTTTCAGGAAGCTCGCCAGATCCAGAAGATCGCGGCGATAGGCGCTGATCGTGTTGACGGCAGCGCCCCGTTCAGCAGCCAGCATTTCCAGAAACGATTCAAGATGGCGCAGCCCGCTCAGACCTTCAGGTGGCGCAGCCCGCGGTCGTCCCATCAGCTGTGCCTATCTGGGCAGACGGCCATCAGGAATGGTCTCTTCAACCTGACGCTGTGGGGGTTCGGCGGATGATCCCAGAACGATCAGCGTAACCACACCGGCCGCCAACCCACCGAGCAAAAGCAGCAACATAAGCCTGCGTGGCGAGATTGCCGGTTCCTGACGTGCTGAAAGTCGTTTCATGAAACCCGAAATGGCGCTTCATTTCACCCTGGTCAACCCTCTTCCTGATCATGTGAGCCAGACCGCGATGGCTTTGCTGAGACGACATTGTAGCTTACGAGTGCAGACATGGATGCCAACTCGACAAATCTGCCCCTGACAGCCCGCACGATCGTTCTTGTCGGGCTGATGGGCGCTGGCAAGACCACAGTTGGCAGGAGGCTGGCAGCGATCCTGCGCCTTCCCTTCGTCGACGCAGATCAAGCCATTGAAGAAGCAGCTGGATGTTCGATCCCAGAGATTTTCGAACTGTACGGGGAGGCTGGATTCCGCGATGGGGAAAGGCGCGTTATCGAACGCCTGCTGCACGAACCCCGTCATGTCCTTGCGACGGGCGGCGGGGCCTTCATGGACCCGCGCACCCGAGCCGCCATCCGCAGCCACGGTGTGTCGATCTGGCTGAAAGCGGATCTCGGCTTGCTCATGACACGGGTGGCGCGTCGCGCAACTCGCCCATTGTTGAAAGTAGCCAATCCTGAGGCTGTCATGGAACGTCTGATCGCCGAGCGTTATCCGGTATATGCGGAAGCTGACTTCACGGTAGAAAGTCGTGAAGGACCGCACGAAAAAGTGGTCAAAACCATAATCCATATGCTGGAAGAAGCTGGCATCTTCGAAAAAGTGAACAGCCCATGACCAGCGAAACAATTTCGGTCAGTCTTGGCGCACGAGCCTATCAGGTGATTGTTGGCGTGAATGCGCTGGGTGAGGGCATTCATCACATGCGTGCATTGATGAAGCGCGCCCGCAGCTTCATCGTGTCAGATGAGACTGTTGCATTCCATCACATGCCTGCATTGCAGGCAGCTCTTGCAACAGCAGGCATCGAAGCTGATTATCTGGTTTTACCACCGGGTGAGGGCACAAAGAATTTTGCCCATCTGGAACAGGTTTGCCGCGCCATGTTGGCCGCCCGCATTGAGCGCGGTGATATGGTCATCGCGTTGGGTGGCGGAGTGATTGGCGATCTGGTGGGTCTCGCCAGTGGCCTTGTGCGACGCGGCGTCGATTATGTGCAGATTCCAACTACGCTGCTGGCGCAGGTCGATTCATCCGTTGGCGGAAAAACTGCCATCAATGTGCCCGAAGGCAAAAACCTTGTGGGGCTGTTTCACCAGCCGCGGCTGGTCATCGCTGATACGGGCCTGCTGACCACGTTGTCTGAGCGACACATGAAAGCGGGATATGCTGAGGTCGTAAAATATGGACTTATCAACGATGCGGCATTTTTCAATTGGCTGAGCCATGAAGGCGCAAAGCTGCTGAAGGGAGATATGGCAGCGCTGACCCGGGCAGTGGCGCACAGCGTACGGGCCAAGGCCAAGATTGTTGAACGCGATGAAACTGAAACGGGTGATCGGGCGCTGCTCAATCTGGGCCACACATTCGGCCATGCGCTCGAAGCGGCCACGGGTTTCTCTGACCGATTGTTGCATGGCGAAGGCGTCGCGATCGGCATGAAGCTGGCATTCGAGCTTTCGGTCGCGCTCGGTGTCTGTGATGGACAGACCCCACAACGTGTTTCGAACCACCTGATTTGTATGGGGTTGCCAGTGCAGATCAGTGATATTACTGGCCCACGCCCTTCAACGGATGAATTGCTTCTTCACATGGCGCAGGACAAAAAGGTGGAGGCAGGCAAGCTCACCTTTATTGTCGCCCGCGGGATTGGCGAAGCATTCATTGCCAAAGATGTGGACATCGCTCTCGTTCGTCAGGTGCTTGAGAAGGCATCCCGTTAGGCTTTCCAGATCGTCAATCTGGTCAAGCTCGGACGTTACACGAGCCAACAGGCAAAGTCAGGCGGACGTCACCACACATGACACACGAGGTGGCGGACAGGGTGAGATTCGAACTCACGGAGAGCGTTAACCCTCGCCGCATTTCGAGTGCGGTACCTTAAACCACTCGGCCACCTGTCCGTGCCGCCTTGGGCCGATGGCCCGCCGCGAAGGGCGCTCACATAGCGGAATGAGGCGCGCCAAACAAGATCAAGATGGCGGGGTGTCGGGTACAAGCCGCACAAGGCGGCTTGATGCGCCATCACCCTGCGCCAGAACCCGCGACAGCCATGGGAGGACAGCCTGCATGGGCGCTGCAAGTGACGGGGTGTTGATAGCGAGGAGGCCTGAACCCGCCATACCTACAGACTTGGCAGGCGCACGCACCATCAACTCAAATGCCATGGCATGAGTAGGGCGGGCCTGAGTGACAGAAGCCAGAAACCCATCTGCCGCAGCACGATCCTTCAGCGGATACCACGCAAGGCCCGCCGCCTGCGGCAAACGCTTCAGCGCGCCGCTGAGTGCTTCGGCCATAACCGTGAACTCATCAGCCCGCTCAAAAGGCGGATCCATGAGAATGACGGGCATGGCCCCTTTTGACGGCTGAAAGGCTGCAAGTTTCGCATAGCCATTCTGCGCCTCGGCCCGGGCCTGCGGCCATCGCTTCAGCGCCGCTTTCAGCAATGCCGCCTCGCCTTTATCCAGCTCACAGGCCATGAGGCGGCTGGATTTCGAGAGAAACTGCGCCACAATCAACGGCGAGCCGGGATAGGTCAGCAAAGCCCCGCCCGGATTGGCGGCGGATACGGCGCGCATATAGGGGGCCAGCGCCTCCGGCTGGTCTTTGGCCATCATCACCCGGCTGATGCCATGACGAAACTCGCCCGCCCTGAGGGCTTCCGGCGCCGCGAGATCGTAAAGACCCCGCCCGGCATGAGTGTCGAGGAAATCAACCTGGCCTTTCAACCCTGCCATCAGAATAGCAAGGCCCACATGCTTGAGCACATCAGCATGGTTGCCGGCATGAAAGCCATGGCGATAGTTCATCAGATAATTTCCTTATGGATCAATGCATTGACCCAAAATGACGCCGATTTAACGGGCGCGACACTTTCCTGAAAGCACCGCCTTCCTATCTATCATCATGTCACGGCGCGATGACGCCGGACAGGCAGAAGACAGCTCGGCTCCCCCGCATGGCTGTCACTCCGGTTCCCCCGCCGGTCTGCCCACTAGGATCCTGGGGCTGGCCCGTTCCCCTCCCGGCCAGCCCCGGTTTCCTGTTGCAGCCAGGCGCAGCTTTCATGAAAAACGTCCCTCAACGGCCTTGTTTTCCTTGACAGTCGGGGGGCTTGCCTCTATCTGCCCGCCTTCCCGACGGGTCGGCCCCAAAGCCCCGCGCCATGAGGCGTGTCCGTTGGCATATGTTTTCTTGCGCGGGTCTGCGCAACAGAGGTCTGGTGAGCATTATGTTTGCGGTGATCAAAACAGGCGGCAAGCAGTATAAAGTTGCCGTCGATCAGGTGATCGAGATCGAAAGCCTGAAGGGTGATGAAGGCACGAAAGTGTCATTCGGCGAAGTCATCATGACCGGCAATGGCGAAGGCGTCGCCAAGCTTGGCGTGCCGTTCCTGTCGGGCGTCACCGTCGAAGGCGAGATTGTCAGCCACGGCAAGGCCGACAAGATCCTCGTCGTGAAGAAGAAGCGCCGTCAGAACTATCGTCGCAAGAATGGCCACCGCCAGCCGTTCACACGCGTCAAGATCACCTCGATCGCCGCCTGAGATTTAGGAGACCACAATGGCACACAAGAAAGCGGGCGGCTCGTCACGTAACGGTCGCGATTCAGAAGCCAAGCGCCTTGGCGTGAAGCTGTTCGGCGGCCAGAAGGCCGTTGCCGGTAATGTCATCCTGCGTCAGCGCGGCACGCGCTGGAACGCCGGCACGAATGTCGGCATGGGCCGCGATCATACCCTGTTCGCGCTTACCGATGGCACGGTCGCGTTCAAGATGGGCTGGAAAAACCGTCAGTTCGTCACGATCGTACCGGCCGCCGCAGAAGCAGCCGAATAAGGCGCGTTCCATATAGGGGCCGCCGGACTGGGCGGCCCGCCAGCGAGGGAGGCAGACCGCCTCCCTTTTTATTTGCCCTCGCACATGTGTTTTGGGGAGAAACCCATGAGCGACGCCATGCTGAGACATGTTCCTGCCTATGAGGCGGGAGAACTTCGCCTTGTTGGCAATCGCATCACCCTGCGCCGCCCGGTCATAACCGACGCGAAGCGGGTTGCGACGTTCATGGGCGATTTTGACGTGGTGAAAAACCTCAGCCGCGCCCCCTGGCCCTACGCGCTTGAGGATGCCGAAAGCTGGCTGGGCGGCGTCGAGGCCATAAAAGGGCCGCGCCCGGCCTATCCCTTTGCCATCACCACGCCGGAAGGCCTGATCGGTGTGGTCGGCATCAGCACAAATCCGCAGAACCCGGAAGCCATCGAGCTTGGTTACTGGCTTGGTAAGCCTTACTGGAATCAGGGCTATGTCAGTGAATCTGCACGTCTGGCCCTGCGATTCGCCTTTTCAGAACTGGATCTGCCGGGAATCGAAGCGGGATTTTTCATCGACAATCCCGCTTCGGGGCGTGTGCTGGAGAAACTCGGCTTCATCAAAACGAAGGATGTTCTGCGCTATTCTAAGGCGCGTGACTGCGACGTGACGTGCCGTATGATGGTGCTGTCGCGCACACGTTTTGAGTCGCTGGACAGCCAGAAGGGAGGACCCAGCCATGGCGGTTGAATACGCCCCCTGCCCGACACCGGGCATCGGCCTGCTCTGCACGAAGCGGCTGGTGCTCCGCCCGTTCCGTCTCAGCGATGGCCCCGTGGTTGAAAAACTGGCAGGCGACTATGAAGTCGCCAAGATGCTGGACGCGGTGCCTTTCCCCTACCCTGCTGGTGAGGGCGCGCGCTGGATTTCTACCCACGAAGACCGCCGTGATGGCGGCCGCGAATATCCTTTCGCCATCGAACGCGAAGGCGAATTGGTCGGTAGCGTTGGTCTCAACCGCGAAGCCGACGGGCTGTTTCACTTCGGCTACTGGATCGGTCAGCCGCATTGGGGCAATGGCTATGCCACGGAAGCCTCAAAAGCCCTGCTGACCTTTGCCTTTGATGAGCTGGGCGAGCGGGTGCTGAACTCTGGCCACTATGCCGACAACCATGCATCAGGCCGGGTGATGACCAAGCTCGGCTTCCGCTATACGAGAGAGTCCATGCATTTCTGCAAGGCGCGCGGAACCAATGTACGCTTCCTCGACACGCGGTTGATGCGCGAGCATTTCAGGAGATAGGGCGATCGCCCCTTTAGGCTGATGAAGTTTCTGGATGCAGCGAAGATTTATGTGAAGGCCGGAGACGGCGGCGATGGTGCCGTCTCGTTCCGCCGTGAGAAGTTCATCGAGTTCGGCGGCCCCGATGGCGGCGACGGCGGACGCGGCGGCGATGTCATCTTTGAGGCGGCGGATAATCTCAACACGCTGATCGATTATCGTTATCAGCAACACTTCAAGGCCGGGCGCGGCACCAATGGCATGGGCCGTCAGCGTTCCGGTCCCGGCGGCGATGATGTTATCCTGAAGGTACCGGTCGGCACCGAGCTTCTGGACGAAGACGGTGAAACGCTGATCCATGACTTCGCAACACCGGGCGAACGCTTTGTCTTTGAGCGCGGCGGCAATGGCGGCTTCGGTAATGCGACCTTCAAAAGCTCCACCAATCGCACACCGCGCCATGCCAATCCCGGCGAAAAGCGCGAGGAACACATCCTCTGGCTGCGGCTGAAGCTGATTGCCGATGCAGGTCTGGTCGGCCTGCCCAATGCGGGCAAGTCAACCTTGCTCGCAGCAGTGACGTCTGCCAAGCCAAAGATCGCCGACTATCCGTTCACGACATTGGCCCCTCAACTCGGCGTGGTTGGTGTCGATAGCGCGGAGTTCGTGCTGGCGGATCTGCCCGGTCTGATCGAAGGCGCGCATGAAGGCGTCGGGCTGGGTGACCGCTTCCTTGGTCACATCGAACGCTGCCGCGTCGTGCTGCATCTGGTCGACGGCACACAGTCAGCCATCGTGAAGGCGTATCGCACCATCCGGCGCGAACTTGAAGCCTATGGCGCAGGTCTTGATGAGAAACCTGAAATCATCGGGCTCAACAAAGCCGATGCCATTCCTCCTGCAGAACTGAAGCGTAAGATCGCATCACTTGAGAAGGCCAGCGGCGCAAAAGTGTTCGTTATGTCTGGTGCAGCGGGCACCGGCGTGCGCGAAGTGCTGAGGTCCATGCGTACACGCATCGGAGCCACAACGAGAGCCAAGGCAGCAAAAGCGGCAGGCGCTACGCCCTGGCGGCCATGAGCGAGCGGCTGCAACAGGCACGGCGCATCGCCGTTAAAATCGGCTCGTCAACCCTGGTGGGCGCTGATGGCCAACCGCAGCGCGTGTGGCTCAATCGTCTGTGTGCGGACATTGCCGATCTCAAGGCGCGCGGGGCCGAGGTGATCGTCATTTCATCCGGCGCGATCGCGCTGGGACGACGGCGGCTTGGCCTGCCCAAAGGCACACTGAAGCTGGAAGAAGCGCAGGCCGCTGCCAGCGTCGGCCAGATCGCGCTGGCACAAAGCTGGACCGAGGCGTTGGCAGCGAACGGAATGACCGCCGCCCAGATTCTTCTGACCCTCGATGATACTGAGGACCGCCGGCGTTATCTCAATGCGCGCGCCACGATCAGCGCACTCCTGTCGATGAATGCGGTGCCCGTGATCAACGAGAACGACACGGTGGCGACCGCCGAAATCCGCTTTGGTGACAATGACCGTCTGGCTGCACGTGTGGCGGCGATGGCGGGCGCGGACTGTCTGGTTCTGCTGTCCGATATTGATGGTCTGTACACGGATAATCCTGTGAAGAACCCTTCGGCGCAGTTTCTGCCGGAAATCCCTGCCATCACACCGGACATCGAAGCGATGGCGGGCCAGCCCGGTAGCGACATGGGTACGGGCGGGATGGTGACCAAGCTGATGGCCGCCAAAATCGCAACTGCCGCAGGATGCCATATGGTGATTGCCCTCGGCCAGGTTGACCACCCTCTGCGCCGGATCACGGAAGGAGCGCGGGCCTCCTGGTTTCTGGCAAAGTCCAATCCGGCCACCGCCCGCAAGCAATGGATTTCCGGCGCACTCAAACCAGCGGGCACGCTCGTCGTCGATGATGGGGCGGCCCGTGCCCTGCGTGACGGCAAAAGTCTTCTGCCCGCAGGCGTGACACAGGTCGAAGGCTCCTTTGAGCGGGGCGATGCGGTGCGCGTTCTCGACAATACGGCGCACGAGATCGCCCGTGGTCTCATCGCCTATGCCAGTGACGAGGCTGAACGCATCGCCGGGCGGCGCAGCAGCGAGATCGAGGCTTTGCTCGGCTATGCCGGGCGCGCCGCCATGATCCATCGCGATGATCTGGTGCTGTTGTGAACAACGACGTCCACAGCCAAATGATCGTGATGGGCGGAGCAGCGCGCGCAGCTGCGTCAGTGCTGGCCATGGCGTCAGCCGATCAGCGCACGCAGGCGCTTCATGCGGCGGCTGAAACCATCCGCGCGTCTACGAGAGATATTCTCGACGCCAACGCCCGAGACATGGAAGCAGCATCCAGCCTGTCAGCTGCGATGCGTGACCGGCTGCTGCTGGACAATGCTCGTATCGCAGCCATTGCAGATGGCGTGACAACAATTGCTGACCTGCCTGATCCTCTTGGCGAGGTCATCAAGGATTGGACGCAACCCAACGGATTGCACTTTCAGCGCGTGCGGGTGCCCATTGGCGTCATAGGTATCGTTTATGAAAGCCGCCCCAATGTGACGGCAGACGCAGCTGCGCTTTGCATTCGTTCCGGTAATGCGGCGATCCTGCGCGGCGGCTCGGAGAGCATGGCATCTTCACGCGCGCTGCACGCCGCCATGACACAAGGCATGACAGCAGCTGGTTTGCCTGAATCTGCCATCCAGCTTGTCCAGACAATCGACCGTGCTGCGGTCGGCGCCATGCTGACCGGGCTGGATGGCGCGATTGACCTGATGATTCCACGCGGCGGTAAAAGCCTTGTGGCGCGCGTGCAGGCCGAAGCGCGTGTGCCGGTGCTTGGCCATCTCGAAGGCCTCAACCATACCTATGTGCATGCCGCCGCCGATCCGGCCAAGGCGCGCGCCATCGTGCTGAACGCCAAGATGCGGCGCACCGGCGTGTGCGGAGCAACCGAAACCGTGCTGATCGACACGGCCATTGCGGCCTCACTGGGGCGCGCCATCGTGACCGATCTTCTGGCGGCGGGCTGTGCCGTGCGTGGCGACGCGGCCATCTGTGCCCTCGACGCGCGCATCACACTTGCAGCCGATGAAGACTGGCGCACCGAACATCTGGACGCCATCGCCAATGTGAAGGCGGTGCATGGCCCCGATGAGGCCATCGCCCATATCGCGCGCTATGGCACGCAGCATACCGATGCCATCATCACGCAAGACGCAGCGGCGGCGGACGATTTCCTGAGGCGCGTCGACAGCGCCATCGTGCTGTGGAATGCCTCAACCCAGTTTGCCGATGGTGGCGAATTCGGCTTCGGCGCCGAAATCGGAATTGCCACCGGCAAGCTCCATGCGCGCGGCCCCGTGGGCGCGGCTGAACTCACAACTTACAAAACCATCGTGCGCGGATCGGGTCAGACGCGACCCTGAAAGCAGCAAGGCCGCCGGTTGTCCCGACGGCCTTACGATCTTCAGAAAGTGGTTCTGCTTACTTCTTGGTGCATTTCTCGGTGATCTTGGCGTCGAGGGTCTTCATCGCCGTTTCAAGCTCTTCCATTTTCTTCTGCATTTCTTCCGGCTTGTCGGGATCAAGACCGGCCTGCTTCAGAATTTCCATCTGCTTGGCAGGATCCTTCTCTTCCGCCGATGCCATTGAGGCTTCGAGCATGGCTTTCTGTTCAGCCGTTAACTCAGCATCGGCCACATCCGCCGCGCAAGCACAGTCAACCACCGCATCATCCACCTTGCCGCCTTCGGCGGCGCAAGCCGCCGCAATTCTGGACTTAAGATCAGTTGGGGCTGCGTCTTCCGCCTGAGCCGAAAAACCAGCGGCCAGAACCAAGGCCGCAAGGGCCATACCGTAACGGATCATCATTTTCTCCTGAGTAGGTCAATCATCATAACCACCAAGCCCGCACCCTGCCATAGGCCAGGGGTGCGACAAAAAGCCGCCGGTTTCCCGACGGCCTTTCATGCACACAGCTCTGGCTAAGCGCTTACTTCTTTTTGCACTCTTTCTCGACCCGCTCCATCAGCGGGGAAAGCTTGCCCATCAGGGCCATGGCGTCTTCCTGCTTCAAGCCAGCCTTTTCCATCGCTTCTTTCGCCTTCGCGGGGTCTTTGCGGAGCTCCTCGTCCATCATCACGAGAAACAGGCTTTTCGTTTTGTCATCCAATTCCTTGTCAAGAATTGCGACGCCGCATGTGCATTCTTCCTTGCTCTGGCCGCCGTCCTTTTCGCAGGCTGCCTGAGCCTTGGACGCAAACTGCGAGGAGCTGCCGCCACCGCCGCAAGCGCCCAATGCCAAAGCTGCCGTCAAGGCCGCAAGGGCCGCACCATACCGGATCATATTGTCTCTCCTGAGGTTATCAGGGTGGGTATGGGACAAAGTCGGGCCTTTGTCACCTGCCCCCCGACGCCAAGATTTGACAATCGGCTGACACTGCTTCACCCATACACTTAATCGTCATTTCGAGCATAAAGCCCTGCCATCCCCGCTTTCGCCTCCTTTCCGCTCTCTCGCGCCGCCCTCGCGACGTCGGATTGGCCTGTTTGGAGGGTCGTTCAATCCACCGCATCAGGGTCATCGCCATGCCAGCCTGATAGCCCTGCGACGGCTCCAGCTTGATGCTGTCTGGTGGCTGGTGACACCGGGCAATCCATTGAAAGATGCCAGCAATCTGGCGCCTCTTTCACAACGGTTGAAAGCCGCAGTGGCACTGGAAAATCACCCGCGCATTCATGTGACCATGCTGGAAACGCATCTTGGCACACGGTTCACCGCTGACACGCTGGCCACCATCAGCCAGCGATTTCCGCTGATTGATTTCGTATGGATCATGGGGGCTGACAACCTTGCCACCATCCATAAATGGCGAAACTGGACCGACATCTTCACCATCATGCCGGTCTGCGTCGTGGCCCGCCCCGGTTATGGGCTCAAAGCCCTGTCATCGCCCGCCGCCCGCCGCTTTGCAGCCACGCGCATCAGCCCCGACAGGGCAGCCCGCCTAACTGATATGGCCCCGCCAGCCTGGACATTTCTGGACGACCGGCTTGACCCAGCCTCGTCAACAGCCATCCGCGCACATGGGCTTTGGCCCATCCTGTCGACGTGATAAGCTGTCCATCTTAATAGTAGGAGCAATCCCCTGGCGCGCACGACTTCCAAGACACCGGGTTCAAGAACCACCAAGGCCAAAAGCACCAAGACGCCTGCAAAAGGGGTTACAAAAACGGCCGAACGCAAGGCCAAGCGGGCGACGAAGGCGGCAACGGCCGCAGCAGCACCGAAAACCGTCAAGGCGGCAGCAAAAATCAAGCCTGTACGTTCACAGAAAACCTGTGAGCCTCTGCTGAAGGCCGTGCTGGCCCAGCTTGAGGACGACAAAGCCGAAGACATCGTCACCATCGACCTGGAAGGGCGGGCATCGTTTGCGGATATGATGGTGATCGCCTCGGGGCGCTCAGCGCGTCATGTCGCAGCCACCGCCGATCACGTCGCTAAACGGGTGAAGGCTGATGGTTTCGGGCGCGCCGTGCTGGAAGGCGAGAAGACCGGTGACTGGGCGATTGTCGATTGCGGCGATGTCATCGTGCACCTGTTCCGCCCTGAAGTGCGCGATTTTTATGATCTCGAATCCATGTGGTCGGCTTCGCGCGAGCTGCGCGCCAGCACTTCGTGAAGCTGCTGCTTCTGGCCGGGAGCAAGGCCGCCTCAGCGCCTGAGACCAGAGAGGCGCAGGTCTATCTGAAGCGCGCGGCTGATCTTGGCCGCCGCATTGGCGTGAAAGACGCCGCACTTGTCGAGGTCGAGGAGCGCAAGGGAAACTGGCTGGACCATGTCCCCAAAGGCGGGGTGCTGCTGGCGCTGGACGAACGCGGGCAACAGGTCAGCAGCGCAGAGCTGGCGGCGATGCTGGGTAAATATACCGATCAGGCATGCCCTGCCGTCGTGCTCGCCATCGGCGCGGCCGATGGACTGCCCGCCATCGTCAAAAAAGAAGCGGCGGCGCTGATTGCCTTCGGGCGGGCTACCTGGCCACATATGCTGGTGCGGGTGATGGCGGCAGAACAACTATATCGCGCCATCACCATTCTGACCGGCCACCCGTATCACAGACCGTAAGCTGAAAAGGCGTGACACAGGCCCGCCGCATTTCTATCTAAACGTGATCATTCATCACCGGATCCCGTCATGACCGCCGCCCGTCCACGCCCCATCATACTGGCCATTCTGGATGGCTGGGGCTGGCGTGCGACCCGCGAAGCCAATGCGGTGTCGCAGGCCAAAGCACCGGCCTGGCGCGCCATGTGGGACGAAGGCCAGGTCGCCTTTCTGAAAACATCCGGCCCAGCTGTTGGCCTGCCGGAGGGCCAGATGGGCAATTCAGAAGTCGGCCATATGAATATCGGGGGCGGGCGCGTGCTCGTGCAGGATCTTGACCGTATCGGCAATGCCATCGCTGACGGTTCGCTAAAAGACAATCCCGTGTTGCAGAATATGATCGCGCGCACCAAGGCAGCAGGTGGCGCTCTCCACATTCTTGGTCTGCTGTCACCCGGCGGTGTGCACAGCCATCAGGATCACATACACGCACTGGCCCGTATCGCATCTGAAGCCGGGCTGACGGTATGGCTGCATCCATTTCTGGATGGGCGCGATGTGCCGCCCCGAAGCGCAGAGGAATATCTGGGCGATCTGAAGGCTGCCATCGCCGACCTGCCGCAGGTGCAGATCGCCACGGCGGGCGGGCGATTCTACGCCATGGACCGTGACAACCGCTGGGAGCGCGTCGCGCCTGCTTACGACGCCATGACCGCCGCAACAGGCCCCCGCTTCGCTACCACCGAGTCACTCGTTCAGGACGCCTATGGCCGCGACGTGACCGACGAGTTCGTCGAACCAGCCGTGATCGGCGCTTATTCCGGCATGCATGATGGCGATGGCGTTCTGATGGCCAATTTCAGAGCCGACCGGGCGCGAGAGATCATGCTGACTCTGCTCGACCCGGCATTTACGGGATTCGAGCGCAGCAAGACCATCCGCTTTGCGGCAGCGGCCGGTATGGCGGAATATTCAAAACAGATCGCCGCGCTGATGCCCTCGGTATTCCCACCACAGGATGTGCCCAATGCGCTCGGAGAGGTTCTCTCCAAGTCAGGGATGAAGCAGTTGCGTATCGCAGAAACAGAAAAATATGCGCATGTCACATTCTTCTTCAATGGCGGGCGGGAACTCGTGTTCGAGGGCGAGGAGCGCATTCTGGTGCCATCACCCAAAGTCCGCACCTATGATCTCAAACCCGAAATGTCGGCGCCTGAAGTGACGGACGCGCTGGTGTCAGCGATCGAAGCAGGCACTTTCGACGTCATCGTCGTCAACTACGCCAATGCCGATCAGGTGGGCCATACGGGAAATCTTGAGGCCGCAATCAAGGCCATCGAGGCCGTGGACGCATGCCTCGCGCGCGTGCGCACCGCTGTTGAGAAAGTGGGGGGCGTGATGCTCATCACAGCTGATCATGGCAATGCCGAGATGATGAGCGATCCCATCACAGGCGCGCCTTACACAGCGCACACAACCTTCGATGTGCCGCTGATCCTGGTCAATGAGACGGCATTGAAACGCCCTGTTCATCTGAGTGACGGCAAACTTGCTGATCTCGCGCCGACGATTCTCGACATGATGGGTCTGATGAAACCTGCCGAAATGACTGGCGTTTCACTTCTCTCGCACACCGCGGGCGGGAAGCTGCCACACGCCCATGTTGCGTAAGACCATTCTGGCAGGTCTTGGGCTGATGGCGGTGTCGCTCACCACCGCACAGGCAAGCACACAAATACCCGATGAACTCAAACGTCTGAAGGACGAGATCGCCCGAGCCGAGGCCGCACGCGATGCCGATGTTGCGGAACGCACCAAACTAACATCCGAACTCGACGCGCTGCGCAAGGAAACCATTGCCCTGGCGGCTGAAATCCAGACGCTTGAACGCGATCTCACGGCAACAGAAACACGTATCAACGATCTGGCCGGACGTGACCACGATCTGACAGCAGCGCTGAATGATCGCCGCAACCGCATTGCGCCGCTGTTGGCGGCGTTGCAGCGTCTGCGTCGCGATCTTCCACCAGCTATCGCTGTCGTGCCCGAAGACGCCATCAGCGCGGCACGCAGCGCCATGTTGATCGCTGGAGTTGCTGAAAAACTGGAGGCGGAAGCCAATTCCCTTGCAGCAGACCTGAGAACACTGGGCGAGACGCGCACGGCGTTGGTGGCCGAACGGGATCAGGCCCGCGCGCGTCGTGCGGCCATCGACATACGTACAGCGGAACTCGGCGGCCTGATCAGCCAACGCCAGACTGCCGTGGCCTCACTCGGAGCGGATGTCGCCGCTGCTGAAACGGCCCTCGCAGCCATGCAGGCCAAAGCGGCCGACATGGCCGAACTGATGGCGTGGATCGAGGAAACTCCTGCCAGCCCCTCGCCTGCAGGCGTAGCGGCGGATGGGAACTCCACCCTTGAAAGGGATGATGTCCGCTTCGAGCACCAGAAGGGCCATCTGGCCTGGCCTGCCGTCGGAACAGTGACTGGCCGATTCGGAGACGCCCATGAAAACGGCGATCCAGCCAAGGGCCTGACAATCCTGACCCGAAACAATGCCCAGGTTACAGCCCCTGCAGATGGTGAAATCGTGTTCGCTGGGCCCTTTGATGGCTATGACCAGCTATTGATCCTGACGCCAGCAGAAGGTTACTTTGTTGTTATTGGTGGTCTTGGCCATCTTGATGCCATACAGGGTCAGCATGTTCTGGCCGGAGAGCCGGTTGGTACCATGGCAGGTAGCGCAACCGAAGCAACGATGTATCTGGAACTGCGTCGCAAGGGCGTTCCGGTGGACCCGTTGCCCTGGTTGATACCGGTTGAACCGGCCGGATGACGCGGATTGTATTGGCTGGCCCGGCCTGATTGGGCGCATGAAGGATGAGGCGTGTAACGGATGCGCAAAACGATTATTGCCGGACTGGCAGGCCTGATGACAGGTGTCGCCGCTACGGCCGTTCTGTTTAATATCAGCCGGGTTGAGGCAAGCTCTGAAACCTATCGTCAGCTGAACTTGTTCGGCGACGTGTTTGAACGCGTGCGCGCGAACTATGTGCGCGAGGTACCCGATGGTGACCTGATCAAATACGCCATCAATGGGATGCTGACATCCCTTGACCCACATTCAAGCTATATGGATGCCAAAGACTACGCCGACATGCAGGTGCAGACGCGCGGAGAATTCGGAGGATTGGGGCTGGAGGTCACACTCGATAACGGGTTTGTAAAGGTCATTGCTCCGATCGACGATACCCCGGCCTCACACGCCGGAATTCAGGCCGGCGATTTCATCACCCATATTGACGGGATGCTGATCCGCGACATGCCGCTGAATGACGCCGTTGAAAAAATGCGCGGCGCCATCGGCACACCAGTCACAATCACTATCGTGCGCCCAGGCGTCGCCAAACCAAAGGATTACGCACTTAATCGTGCGCTCATCAAAGTGGCGAGCGTCAAGTCACGGCTTGAGGGTGATGTTGGTTATATTCGTATCACCTCGTTCAACGAACAGGTCGAGGCCGGCATTGAACAGGCATTCGATCAGCTGAAAAAGCAGAGCGGCGGCAAGCTCAAAGGCTATGTGCTTGACCTGCGCAATAACCCAGGTGGGCTACTCGATCAGTCCATTGCTGTGTCCGATGATTTTCTCAACGAGGGTGAAGTCGTATCAACGCGCGGGCGCGACCCACAGGATGTGCAGCGCTATGCCGCCCGCCCAGGTGACGAGACCGGCGGACTGCCCGTGGTCGTTCTCATCAACGGTGGGTCGGCCTCAGCCAGCGAAATTGTGGCGGGTGCCCTGCAGGACCACAACCGCGCAGTAGTCATCGGGACCCTGAGTTTTGGCAAAGGATCCGTCCAGACGCTGATTCCTCTCGGCTCGGGCGAAGGCGCATTGCGCCTGACGACCTCGCGCTACTACACACCATCAGGTCGCTCGATCCAGGCTCATGGCATCGAGCCGGACTGGGAAATCCATGCCAAACCTCGTGATACCGACGAGGAAAAGGAGCTGGAAGCACGCCGCCGTTCTGAAGCGAGCCTGCCCGGTCACCTTGATGAAGAAGAGAAGCCACCAGAGGTCAAGACCAAGGGCGTTCTTTATCCAGTCGCGGGCGACAAGACCGAGGATTTCCAGCTGGACTATGCGCTGAAGTTCATTCGCAACGGCATGAACCCGCTTGGTACCGAGCAGAAAAAAATCGCTGCCAGCGAGCACAGCGATATGCCTCCCGGCACAGGACCGGATGCTGTGCCAGCGACACCAGCTGCGCCACCGCCCAACTAAGGCAACCGAGGCTTAAGTGCGTTTTAACCGGCACCACTGATGGTGTCGGCCTATGGTTGCGCTTTCTGGATTGCGTCATCGTTTGCCTGCAATGCCGCGCGTATTGGCCAACGCGCGATTGAGTGTCGTGCTGTCAGCACTCGCGATCACGGGTTTTGCTGCGACTCTCGCCCCACTCATCGTCAAAACTGACAACCGCGCTCACGCCTATGTGGTGGAGACCAAGTGGAACGCGCCATCAGATTCTCCGGCTTCCGGTGACACGCACGACGTCTCTCAAGCACACGGAGAGACTGCGGAAAAGCTGCTTGCAGCAGCAGATCACACAGCTGATCCCGCCAGTTATCGTGTGGCGGGGCCGGCGCCAGACGGACGGCCGCGTGTCGCTATCATCGTGCGCGGGTTGGGCATTTCAGCCAGTCTCACGGCATCCGCAACCGCGCGGCTGGCACCTGAAATCTCCCTCGCCGTCAGCCCTTATGGTCAGGATCTTCAAAAACTGGTGGATATGGCCCGCGCTGCAGGACATGAGGTTTTTCTGGACCTCCCTGTGCAGCTGGACAGCGCGTCCGCAAACGATTCTGGCCCCAAAGCCATATCATCTGACCTGACGGCTGATGACGTAAAGGCGCGTCTGGAATGGGCTCTCAAGCGCGCGACCGGGTTTCCCGGAATCGTGATTGCACCCGCCAGTGCCGTGACTGCCAGCAAAACCGTGATGCAAATGCTTGCAGAGTCTCCTGCAGCCAAGGGAATAGTTTGGGCATTGCCGTCTCTGGCCGGGCAGGGGTTGTCCGACGCCTTGCTGGTGCCTGTCGAGGTCACGCTGGACAACGCAACGGATGCAAAGAGTATCGACGCAGGGCTCGAAAAGCTGGAAGCCGCCGCACTGCAACATGGTACCGCACTCGGCATTGCCGGGCCCGCACCCATCACGATCGAGCGCCTGGCGCAATGGACGGCAGATCTGGATGCGCGTGGCATACAGCTCGTTCCCGCTAGCGCGCTTTCCGTGAATCCGGGCTCCTGATACATCGCAGGCATGACAGCACAAGACCAACTTGGATACCGCCCCTGCGTAGGCGTGATGCTGCTGAATGCGCGTGGAGAGGCGCTTGTCGGGCGACGCATTGATCGCAACAGCATTCGTGAAACCGGCGAGGCATGGCAGATGCCCCAGGGCGGAGTCGATGAGGGCGAGGACCTGCGCGCCGCTGCACTGCGTGAGCTTTACGAGGAAACGGGTGTAACGAAGGCTGAGATCATGGCGGAAAGCCGCGACTGGCTTTCCTATGATCTGCCAGACTATCTGATCGGTGTGGCACTGAAGGGCAAGTATAAGGGACAGAGGCAGAAATGGTTCGCGGCACGCTTCACGGGAACGGACGTAGACATCCGCCTCGACGCGCATGGTGAGCCAGAGTTCGACGCATGGAAATGGGCCGCCGTGCCCGATCTGCCGTCCTTGATCGTGCCGTTCAAACGCGCGCTGTATGAATCCGTTGTCGCGGAGTTTGCGCCGCTGGCCGCACAGGTTGCAGCAGAAAAGCGTTAAGCAGCGCGCGCAATTCTGGGCGCGCCTGCCTCAGCCTTCATGGCGGCGCGGTTCTTCCACTTCACAGCCGTCCAGATCACACGCGAGGCATTGCGTGCCACGAACCCGCGCGGACGCATGCCCACCGCAGCCGCGATCATGCCGACCGCGCGGTCGAGATGCCTGGGCTGCCACAGACGCAGCACGCGCGTTTCATAAGCCTTCACGCAGGCCTTGCGGTCATAGGGGGCAACCCCGATGCGGTCTGTCGGTGTGTTGGCGCAGTAATAGGCATAGGCGAGCTCGTCATCCTCTGCCTCGCCCAGACGCCCCACAGCGACTTTCAGCTTCTTCCAGAATGGCAGTTGCGGCTCTGGCTGAACCAGCTGAAGATCATAAAACAGCTTCCAGTGGCGCATTTCATCGCCCGCGATATGAGCGGCGATCTGCTTCAGGAGCGGCTCGTCCGTGGCATCACGCATGGCCGAATAATATGAGGTGGTGCCCGACTCCACGACACAGCGCGCAATCAGCTCGCCGCGGCGCGAGCCACGCACCGAGCCTTCATTGTCCTGAAAATGTTCAGGCCGGTAGCCTTCGCGGAAGGCCTTGAACACCGCATCAAAGTCGAACGACGGGTCGGCGAGTTTCACCCAGCGTGCCAGCGCCTGACCATGCTGCGTTTCTTCTGCGCCCCATTGGTCAAAGGTCGCATGCAAGGCGGCGTCATCTGGAAATACCGACTTCAGATAACCGACATAGTCGCGCGCATTATACTCCACCACCGACGCAGCCTTCACAGCCGCCAGCAGATCAGTGTCCACTTTCGTCGCGTCGAAACACTTCCAGGCGATGTCATCCAGCGTCCAGCCAGCCTTCGTCATGGTCTTCACCTTGCGGGGCGTTTTCGCCCTCTCAACACACCATTTCGCTGGGGAAGATGGCATGGATGCGACCACTTTTGGAAGCAATGAATCGTTAACAGCGCGGGGGATTACCCTTTGGGATGAAGGGTTTAAGCAAAAAGCGCGGACCATAAAAAAAGCCGCGCTCTCATGAGAGAGCGCGGCTTGTTTCGGGTGAGTCACAATTCTAGTTGAGGAGCGCGCGCACCTGGCGGGTCTGATCGAGGGCTTCGGCGGCGAGACGGCGGGCGCGATCATCCTTCGCGTCAGTGACATCTTCTTCCAGATTTTTGATGCGCTGATCGAGATCGGCGGCGCTGAGATCGGCCAGCGGCATGGCTTCATCGGCGAGCACGGTGAGACCGGCGGGCGTGACTTCCGCAAGCCCGCCACGCACGAAGATTTTCAGATCCGCGCCGTCCTCGCTGCCCTTCACGTCGATCACGCCGGTGCGCACCATCGAGATGAACGGTGCGTGCCCGGCGAGCACGCCGAAGTCGCCCTCAACGCCCGGCACAACCACCATGTCGGCGCTGGCCGCATAGAGGAGCTTTTCCGGACTGACGAGATCGAAGCGGAGTTTCTCGGCCATGGCCTGTCCTTACGCCGCTTCGGCGGCCAGCTTCTCGGCCTTCTTGATGGCGTCGGCGATCGAGCCAACCATGTAGAAAGCCTGTTCCGGCAGGTGGTCGTAGTCACCTTTGCAGAGGCCATCGAAGCCCTTGATGGTTTCCTGCAGATCGCAAAGCACGCCCGGCGTGCCGGTGAACACTTCGGCCACATGGAAGGGCTGCGACAGGAAGCGCTGGATCTTGCGGGCGCGCGCCACGACCAGCTTGTCCTCTTCCGACAGCTCGTCCATGCCGAGAATGGCGATGATGTCCTGCAGCGCCTTGTAACGCTGAAGGATGCGCTGCACTTCGCGGGCAACACGGTAGTGTTCGTCACCCACGATGCGCGGGTCGAGCATGCGCGAGGTCGAGTCGAGCGGATCCACCGCCGGGAAGATGGCGAGCGCCGCGATGTCGCGGTTGAGCACCGTCGTTGCATCGAGGTGGGCGAACGAGGTGGCAGGCGCCGGATCGGTCAAGTCGTCGGCAGGCACATAGATGGCCTGCACCGAGGTGATCGAGCCCTTCGAGGTGGTGGTGATACGTTCCTGCATCGCGCCCATGTCGGTGGCCAGCGTCGGCTGATAACCCACGGCGGAAGGAATACGGCCCAGAAGCGCCGACACTTCAGAACCGGCCTGCGTGAAGCGGAAGATGTTGTCGACGAAGAACAGCACGTCCTGACCCTTGTCGCGGAACTCTTCGGCGACGGTGAGGCCGGTCAGCGCAACGCGGGCGCGCGCACCCGGCGGTTCGTTCATCTGGCCGAACACAAAGGCGCACTTGGAGCCTTCGCCGCCGCCCTTCTTGTTCACGCCCGACTCGATCATTTCGTGATAGAGGTCGTTGCCTTCGCGGGT
>CAYMIJ010000024.1:0-8765 GCA_964390465.1 uncultured Flavobacteriaceae bacterium
TTGCAAACCCCGGACTTCTGGAATTTGGATTGGTACGGGAATTGGGGGCAGGTCATCCGAACTTGCCTTCCTCTAGGGCTTTTTCGGATAGCTCACCGACGGTTGCAGTAATTTCTATTTTCGTGGAGATATCGCAATTGGTGAAGTCGGTATCGAAGAACTGCGTTCTTCTTGCACTGAGGGCCGCTTCAATCGCATCAAGAATTGTGGATTTCCCGATATCTCCTTTTCCGAGAAGGCATATGAATCCAGATTCCGGTATCCAGTCCAGCTTCTGAATTGAGCGAAAATTTCGAATTGATAGCGCGAGTAGCTTCATACGATTATTCGTTCAGCTTACTACGGCCGAAGTGGCTCCGCAAATCTGAACAGCATCCCGAGCGGGAACTCCGGGCATAGCGCCGGCTGAGGAAGGTCAGCGGGGAGCGTTTTCCGCAGGCGAATTTTCGAACGATCGAGCACTTCGCAACGCTCTTTAGAGAACTTCACCACCTCCGTCAGCTGACCTGGCGGAGGTTGGTCAGGCCGCAGAACTTGTCACATCAGGATTCGACCACGATCACCGAAGCCTTCTGGCTCGATGTTCAGATTTGCCAGCAAATCTAAGAAGGGTCGCTGGCATCTGAAATAGCCACTCGAATCCTGTATCCAGGCGCCAGTCCGGCGCTCAAACCAGCAGCGCGCCCAAACAGCGCCGGCCGAGGAATCGTTGTGTTCCCACAAGATATCTCGTCGTGCCTTCTTTGTGGGCTTGACCATCGCATAAATCGAAAGCTCTTCAAAGCCCGCTTCTTGCACATATGCGAGAACTGGTAGCTCGGCCAAAGTGAACTCATAGAATCCGCGAGCGCCAGCCTCCTTCATCGAGTCCGATCTTTCTGGCACCTCGAAGTCTTCATGCGGACGCAAGCCGAATTTTCGTTGTTCAAGAGCGGCATTTATTGCAGCGACCATGACATTGCGCCATGCCTTGTTGCGCCGAGATTTGTACTCAATTTCATACGCAGAGATGGGGACTGTCTTGATAATTGCCGGGGTGTCCAGCGCATCAAATCCAGGCCACCAATACGGGTCGTCGCTGAATTCTGGGCAATGGGGCAGAAGGTAGTCTTCGAAAATGGATTCGCTCAGCAACCGAGCTCGGTTTGCGTGATTACCAGACCGAACATCCGCGAGGAACGCAGCATACGTACGGTAGCGCAGTGCCCGAGCAAGCGCCTCGTCCAGATGACCAGACTTGGGCACGTTGTCGAGGTCTTTGGCTACAGCTTGTTTGAGAACTTTGAAGTTCTCGATAGACAGGGGAAGGGATGCCATATAACTCTCCAATCAAACAGTATTGATTGCAGCCGCCGATTACGTGCAACCAGTGTTGAGTGGGAGCAGAGGCAAGAGAATGGGAGAGTGCTTCAACCCGGCGGCAGGTTTGGTGCAGGAACCGAGCTGTTATTTTGACGACACTAGATTTCTGTGTCAACTGGTTGCTTGCAGGGGTTACGGAAGAGGCCCTTGGAGTTGCTTGGCAGCTTCTCGCTTACCGAGCGAGCGCACCTTGGCAATCGCTTCGAGTTGTCGTGCACGCGGCCGCGCCTGACCCTTTTCCCACTTGTAAACGGTGAGAATGCTCACGCCAAGCAGCGCGCCGTACTCTTTCGCGGACAAGCCCAACTTCTCGCGGTGCGCCGCCATCCGTTCAGGACTGAAACGAATCTGCTTCCCGGAGCCCACTTCTTCTGACGTCGCGCGCTGCTTTGAGATGCCCTTTTGCAGGTGCCGAACCTGTTGCTCCAACTGCGCCACTTCTCGTTTCATCGCCGCGATGCTAGTGCGATACTGAACCGAGGCTTTCTTGAGCGTGCCCATCTCCTGCCGCAGCTCTTTGCGTGCAAGGCGGGCAATTTCCATCTTGAGTTCGGAAGCGATATTCGGCATGTCGGCGATTGTGCACGAACGATAGCCAAATCAGACGCTTCTTGCGTTGATACGCTACACGCCTGGTCTGACAGACAGCCCTGCAACCCTCCCGCAGGGTACGCAAGTGGCTTACCGTCTAAGAGATCGCTTGCGTTCCGCCCGGCCTAGCGCCGGGTTTCTTTTTTGAACACCCCATTTGGTCGTGTCTACTGTGGCTTCATTTCAACCTCAGTTGCTTCATACAACCAGTTCTGGTCGAGCCCTCCGCCGAGCGCGAATCTGGTTACCCAGGTACGACGAATGATTCGATTTGCTTGGGGCGCGAACCACAGGACTTCTGTAGCAGACCCTGTAGCGCTTGTCGTGACGTTCGTCCAATGCCCTTTCCCATCCACGACCACCGTATCGAACGTGCCGGCTGGTACCGTTATGCGCTCGGTCCCCCGCACGCTGTACGAAAGCTCCATGCGTCCGTCGTGGTTCCTGCCGTTCACCCACTTGTAGTTAGCGGGCCATTTTTTCCCAAGCTCAAGCGGGAACTCGAGCTTCACTTGTCGCTCTGGTTGGCCGCGCACGTCTCCCAAGCGGACCCATGTGCTGTCGTACACGAACTTGTCAGGACGCCCTGTGCCGTACCTCACGTCGGTTGTGATGTGGGTATCAACAGCGGTGACAACCTCTTCCGACCAATTGGTCTGTGATTTTGTGAGGCCATCCAAGATTGCCGTTTTCATTCGGTCGCCCACTACGGCTTTCGGGGCTTCTACTGGGAAACGGATCTGCGCGGATGCCGTCGCAGCCGCAACGGCCAGGGCAACAGTCAGGACGTTGGCAAAGTGATTCATAAGCTCTCCGGTATGTGAGTTCTGGATATCGTGGCTCGGTCTACGCCTTCACAAGCGGCGTGTCGGCAAGCTGCTCATTTAACAACCTACCTCATTGGTGTTGTAGTATTTTTCTCTCAATTGGATGTTCGCGCCTCCTCAGTATTGAGGAGGACACACGCTGGCTTACTTCCTACACTGCGCGCTCAAGGAGGTACGCGCCATGGGCAGATATCTGAGATACGGAGGCATGTTCCATATTGGCCCTGGTCGGCCTGGCAACCCGTTTGAGGACGAGCGCGACAAGAGGCCGCCCGAGTGCCCCAAGTGCCAAGGGAAGGGACTTCCCGGAATGTGCCCCATCTGCCGCAAGTGGCCGACCATCTCCCAATAGATGCATCAGGGGCGTACAGCATCCTGGTTGATGTACACCACACCCTCATGCTCATAGAAAACGTAGCGGAACGTGCGACCGACTGACGTGTTGCGCGTCTCTACGTAGCCGGCCGGGTTCGCAGTCCAGGTACCTGTAGCGGGTATCGGGTCGTTGTAATCGCGTGCGGTGTAGGCGCCGTCTGGCTTGAACTCAATCTCCCACCGATCTGTTTTCACAACACCGGGCGCATAGCGGCTGCGTATGTCCTCCGCCAACAGGAACCGCACCTTGCGCGGGTCAAACACACCAGCCGGGGGAGCATCTGCCTTGTCAAACGACAGGATGGTGATGCGAATCTTGTCATCCGAGAATGAAAACGCATTGTCCCTTTTGAAATCTTCTCGCGTCCACCACGAGTGCGCTTCGCGAAGGATACGTGACCCAGAGAGCGTGTAAGTTCCCTTGGAACACCTATCAACTTTTGTGCAGGCTACCCATGAGTCTTTGGCAAACAAGAATGCCTGGCTGTGCCCAATGAAGAGTCCCTCGGGGTGCGTAGCCTGAGCTGCAGGTGCAGTCTGGGCAGATGCAGCTATTGACGCAAGCAGGGATGCAAGGGCGATGATATGGCGATACACGATGACCTCACACCTTGTTGAGCTTGGCGCCGAGCTGCTTCTCGGTTTCAAGCGCCAGGTCACCAGCGATGTCACTTGCATTTGTGGAGCCGTATCTCACCATGCCTTCGAGTTTGGCACTCACGCGAAGTCTGGTTTGTCCCTTCTGATCATCTACGTTGATGACCACGCTGTAGGCAGATTGCCCCATGGACACGATGATCGTCCCGCGAATGACGCCGGTTTCGCGATCAACGGTTGTCGTTGAGCCCTTAGCCGACAGCACCTTAAGCGCTGCGTTGAATACTTGGGGTGCCTTGGCGCCAGTCGTGTAGTCAAGCGCCGCGGGTTTGTCGCTGAATGAGTTAACGACAGGAATGAGCGGGGCAACGGCAAGTGCCATGCAGCCGGAGAGCGCCACTGCTCCACATGCAACGACGAGAAGGCGAAGAAGTTTGTACATCTGGGCTCCTTGATGAGGATGTGACGGGTGGGACAGGGGCTCACGCCTGGTAATCGGCTTTCGGACACGACGACT
Source organism: uncultured Flavobacteriaceae bacterium (assembly GCA_964390465.1). Classification (GTDB taxonomy): domain Bacteria; phylum Pseudomonadota; class Alphaproteobacteria; order Micropepsales; family Micropepsaceae; genus JADZAI01. Next base: position 4,270 of record CAYMIJ010000024.1, read on the forward strand.
GAGGGCGCGGGGCTTCAGACTGCGGGGAGGTACTCGGCGCGGACGGGATAGTCGCTGCCGGCGCGTTTACCTCTATCTTGATGAGCGCAATGAGGACTTTCGCCGCCTCTTCCGGCTTTGCTCTGTCTGGCACTGACTGAGCATTACGCACGACAAGTGCGAACGCTCGTTCGCCAACCTTCCATTCGTAGAACACCGCGTAGAAGCCCTTTGGCGGCGTCCAGTTGTGGAGTATCGCCTCACAGGATTGCGCACCCTGCGCAGTCTTCATGCAACCGGATTCGACTGCCCCCTTGCTCCCCGACATCGCTTTGTAGTGGGTCTTCTTGACGTCATCTAGGGTGGTTCCATTCAACAACTCAATGATGGAGAAGAGAGCCGGCCCTTGAGTCCCGTGTACCGCGATTGTCTTGCCGGCAAACGACCACTGATCTGTTCCAGGCATTGAATGGGCAACGGAGAATTTCCGGTGGTCCTTGGTCTTCACCTCGTCGTCAAACCACCCGAATGTTCTTTTCTGTGCGGAAGTCACTTGGGCAAAGTCAAGTGACCAGCCAATCTCTGGCCCGCCTAGGACAGTAGCGGATGCCAGGACAGAAGAGTGCGCCAGAACAGCAAGCGCAATGGAGCGAAAAAGCGTGAAGTTCATACGCATAGGTATCTCTTGGTGATGGTGCGTGGTTCAGCCGGTCGTCGTGAACCGACACGTCTTCGTGAAGGCTGTTCCGTCATTGGTGCCTGTAACGGTCACGGTGTAGGTAGCCCCCGGAACAAGTGGCTTGTCCGGGATGATTGCCCGCACATTTGCTGCAACCCCGTCCGCGGCCACATCTCCAAGCACCTTCGCAACGGCAGCCACGACACCTGAGTCTGTGCGGATGTCGTAGCTCGTGACGGTGAGGCGCTTCCCTTCGGTGACCAACACATAGATGGGCGTCCCTATGGGGTCGGTCTGCGTGTTGCGTCCTTCAATAGGGGTGGGCACTTCTCTTGTCACCGTTCTGTTGAGGATGCCGGTCACACCATTGCATGGCCATATACGAACCTCACCTGCAGGTATCTGCCGGTAGGCACCCGGCTTTGCCCCAAAGTTGATAACCGTCCAGACAACCTCATTGCTTGCCTTCACACCGACTCCCGCGTCCACGTGTCCTCCCAGAAGTGCCAGGCCATGGAACGGTGCATTCATAAGCGAGCGGCTGGGAAGCAAAGGGTCTGCGCTTGTGGAAGCGATCCCACTTGCGGTGATGACTTCGCCCGCGCCTGTGCCGTAGCCGGCCGATTGCGCCCGATCTGAAGACGTTGCACCTGTGAAGCCCGGTTTGCTTGAGTCTTCCCGGTGCGGAACAGTGCCGTCTGTTATCTGACTCAACAGCAGATTGGTGACGAGGTAGTTGGTGTGGTTTACGGCTGCGGCCGCAAGTTCTGAGCTCCCACCATATGCTGCAAAGCCTGCGGACTGCCTCAGCCTATTGAGTTCCGTCAAGGTGTCCGCCGCAATGGTCGGTGAAAGTCCGGTGATCTCAGGGGCGGGCACCGGTGAGGGCGTGGGTGCCGGCGTCCCGCCGGTCGGCGTAGTGTCGCCACCACCTCCGCCACACGCAGCGGCTACCGCACAGAGTCCCGCCACGACCGCATACCTCGTTGAGGCTTTCAACCTGCCCATTGCCACCCACTCCCGGTTGCCGGCCTGCACCTTGCAAGCGCTACGGTCGCGATGGTAGCCGGTTTGTAATCTTGTTGTCTACAAGAAGATTACATAGAATGCCGTACAGGCTATGACAAGAAGGGGTCCTAAAATGTCTACGTGGCCACGAGACGAACCAAAAACACGGTGCCTGTCAAAGGCGACAGCGGGAACATGCTGCCTGCGGTGGGCATCAATGACCTGCGAAACATCGCCGCGCCCGCCTCAGGCAAGTCGGAAGTCGTGACGCTCAGGCTCTCCGGGGCATGGCACACCATCTGGCAGCAATTGCGTCGTGAACTACCAGGCATTTCCGACAGCGAAATCCTGCGCCAGGCAGTTGCGCTTCGCATCGCCCTGGTCGCGGTGGACAGCAAGGGCGAGAAGCCCGAGGCGTCTATCACCTTCCACGACGAAGCCGGCAAGCGCGTCACGGTCAACCTCGAAGAGCACGTCGGCATCAAGCACACGTAGTAGGCCATGGGCGACCTCCCAGGTCTAGAAGAGGGGATACCTCTTCGCCTGGAACAGGCGCTTGTCCGTAAGCTTCTGCGGGCGCCCTCCTTTGAGCTCGGGTTTGATGTTCTGGTAACGCCTGAGATCCCGCCTCCCAAGCTCCTGGAACCGCCCGACCAGATTGACAGCGCCGAGCGGCTTTGACACCATCGACATCGTTTGCAGCCTAGAGGGGGCTGCATTCGAGCGACGTTCTTCACCTCACACACTTCCTACCGGCAAGACGGCTGTATGCCCGGGCAGTTTGCTAGTACGGAGGTGGTTGATGTCAGACCCAGAATCCAAGCTCACCCAAGTGCAATTGTTAGAACTGCTTGCTAAGGCCCGAGAACACGACGACGAGATTTCAATTGAGCTCCCGTGTGCGGCCGACCTGAACGAACCTGATACCGCGAATTCGCAAGACGACAAGTGAAGTTAGATGGATGCCAATGGCCAACGCGGCGGCATCCCAGAAATTTGAATCGACATACACGCCGGCACCTTTGAGGTGCCGGCCTTGTTTTAGGGGGTCGCTTCACAGTTGACGCTCGTCTCATCGCTATTTATCCCATGTATGACGCACACGGCCCCTCATCACATTGAGGGATGACATCTCCCCACATCCATTCCTAGAATGCCGAAAGTATCAGGGAGACGGCATGACGGGATTCGTTGCATGAAGAGATTCTTCTTTCGCCGGCTCACGGACGTCGCCGAGGACTTACCGCTAGCAATTGGCTTCGGCAACACCGTCGTGAAGATGCCTCCTGTAGTGAAGGAGGGGCGTGAGAACTTCGCTGCTCAAGACGAACAGCGCGAGGAAGCATCGAAGACGATCCTGCAGATGTTCCAAGGCTGCGGCAAGATGATCGACGTCAAACACCTCGTCTACGTAGGTGAGAAGGTTTGGATTTTCAATCCAATGAAAAATCTCCTGACGCCAACCTTCAAAAACATGATGCTCACAAACGGGCGTCAACGGTATCCGAATCTTCAGGTCATTACCCTAGGCGCCTGCCAGTCGGCTCTCTATGCGGAGTTCGTCAGTACGCTCAACCCCGACACGTATGTGATTGGATTTATTCCACCCCTTGTTACTGGAGTCCCTTTGATGGGAGCGCAGCTGGAAAAGGGGCAGATCCAAGTCAACTCGCTCGGGAAGTATTTGACCAGGCCGCTGGTCGAGGATGATGTGGTGATGTACCGCAACGGGAAGTTAGTCTTGAAAGGGACCAAGTCCAACTTCATAAACGCGCTGCTGCTATATGGCCTGTTCAATTCGAAGGCCCATTAGAACAACTAGGAATCGATGCGTATGTCCGTGCTTCGAAGGCTATCCGTGTCCCGATTCTTGGAGGTTTCATTCGACTAGAACTCCGTGTCGCCGACCCATGCACTTGACGCATTAGCCCGTAAGTTGTAGTCTGATTTGAGGAGTACATAGGGGATACACATGCGAGCGTACGCGCTACTTCTGCTTCTAGGGTTCGTCTGCGGTGTGAGCAATGGTGCTGACTGCAATCTCCGAGCTCCGATCCCGAGCTTTGTTGTAGTTGACTACAAGGGCTCCTGCCAGAACGGATACGCACATGGCCAAGGGGTTGCTCTTGTCCAATTCCCTGCCCAAACAGGCAAAGACATTGTTCGAATTGAGGGCGAGTTCTCGGACGGTTCTGCACATGGCCAGGCACTCGTTACGAGTCAAAGCGGACGATTTGGCTTTCACGGTGAGCTCAATCAATGGAACAGACATAACGGGTTAGCTTTTGAGCCTTACTTCTTGGGATTCGAAGAGAAGACTTTTCTCGGCGGTGCGATTGTCAGTAGTCAGTACAAGGCCAAGGCGCCTGTGTTTGATCGGCCATCACCACTCCAAGCTGCTAAGGCAACGCAGCAGGAATACGCACCTCCTGTCCAACAGACTCCAGAGCAAATTCGCGCTGAATACGATCGGCTCCAAGCCGAACAACGGACACTTCAACAGGAATGGAATCGGAAAGGTGCAGAGGATCGTCAGAGGTGGGAACGTGCGGCCCAAGAAGAACGTAAAAAGTGGGCGCAGCAAGCAGAAGAGGAGCGTGTGATAGCCGCACAACGGCAGAGGCAATATCTTGAGCAACAGCGAGAATGGAACGCCGCAGGTGCTCAGCAACAAATTGAATGGAATAGGCAGGGCGAGCAAGATCGGCGAAATTGGCAACGGGCAGCAGGAGCCCCATACGGTTCCTCTAGCTACGGCAGCAGTGGTTCATATGACACCTCCAGCTACGGCAGCAGCGGTTCGTACGGCTCCTCCAGCTACGGCAGCAGC
>CAYMIJ010000024.1:8865-25592 GCA_964390465.1 uncultured Flavobacteriaceae bacterium
CCAGCTACGGCAGCAGCGGTTCGTACGGCTCCTCCAGCTACGGCAGCAGCGGTTCGTACGGCTCCTCCAGCTACGGCAGTTTCAAAAGTGCAGGAACGGTAGCACCTAATCTGCCTACAAGCAGTCCACCCGCCACTGTTGCTGTACCCGCCCCATCTTCCCAGGTGTATTCAAGCTACTCGACATCAAGCGCTCCAGCGAACAGTTGGGGTTCTACCCAGAGTGTGGCGAACAGCCCTCCGATTCAGCAGCCACCTTTGGCCTCGTTCTCTGGGAACGCATCTTCCCGACCCACACAACAGAGTCAACCACAAGTACCACGTCCCGTTGCGGCAACGACACCAGCCGTAAATCACCAGACAAGTCCGCAGGTTACCTCAGTTCGCCCTGTGCACCCGCAGCGTTCACCACAAATAGTCCCCGCTCCCTCACCCTCGCCAATCCGTCAGTTCGTTTACGACTGCAACAACCTAGTCTCCGGGAGTTCCCTTGGGCGGTCCTGGTCACAACACGAAGCCGTATTTGTCGAATCGTGCAAACAGAAATTCCTCGCTGAAGGGGCAGCTGCAGGCAAGAAAGACCAGCGTTTGGGATGGGCTGAAAACGCTGCAAAAGCGGGGGAAGCAACAGGGAATGCTGCCAACACCCTATTGATGTTTCTTCCAGGTGGCGCAGCTGTCGGCACCGTCGAGAAGGCCGCGGCGGCTGGGATAAAGGCTGGCCTTGCAGCGACTGCTAAGAAAAAAGCAACTGAGACAGCCACCTCTGCCACAGCGGATGGATTTTCAATTGGCAAAGCAAACAAGCTCCTTTCTCGAGAGCATGAAAAACTAACGGAAGCTCAGCTCAAAGCAGAATTTCCCAACGCCTCAGTTCAGAACGAGCGGCTTCTACGGAACGCAGATGGCTCAAAGGCTGTTGACCCGGTAACTGGAACTGGTCGCAGACCTGATCATGTGGTCATCCAGGATGGGCAGGTCATAAAAATGGTTGAGACAACGAACCAGACAGTAAATAAGGCTCCACAGATGGATAAAGAGGAGCGAATTCTTAATCAAGGCGCTGTTTATGTGCGAGATAAAGAAACAAGCCAATTACTAAAGGTGGATAAATCATCGGAAGTAAAACGACAACCATGAAAGTAAAAGATTATTGTGTGCTATCTCCCGCATGGGGAATACAACGGACTGGGTTGGAAGACATTCCAAGAGAATACTGGATAGAAAGATTTTGGGTATTGATCGATTTTCTTCAAAGCCACGGACTAACTGTCAGAACACTATTTTTGAACAAGGAATCCATCGAGAATGAATCAAAACTCATGGCTTCTGATTTAAATCCTCAGGGAATTCGAGTTGTAGAACTTGGTCTAGATAAATGGAGTCGTGCTAACGATAGCTATACCAAGTACCAGAAATCGGGGATTTCAATAAAACCACTCCAAAACGCATTGGAGAAAATTCAGGCCTAAAGCTGCGTTGTCGGCCAGGTCTTCTAATTGACCAGATTACGCCAAGTATCTTTTCTATAAAAGTTAAAGACGCCACTTTGAGATCGTGACGTCTTTTATATCAAACCTCGCTCCGTCATACTCAGCGTCTCCCCGCCCGCCCAGATCACGTGATCTATCACCCGTACGTCAACGAGCGCCAGCGCCTGCTTGAGCGTCTGGGTGAGCATTTCATCCGCCCGACTGGGCTGCGCGCTTCCACTCGGGTGGTTATGCGACAGGATGACTGACGCTGCCCGAAGCTCAAGCGCCCGCACGACAACTTCCCGTGGGTAGACACTTGTCTGCGTGAGCGTTCCTCGAAACATCTCCTCAGCTGCAATCAGGCGCAGGTGTACGTCGAGAAAAAGAACAATGAATACCTCATAGGGCTTGGTCATGTAGACCATCGAGAGGTAGCCTTTGACAGCTTCCGGTACGGCAAAGACCGGGCGACCCGCAAGCTCTGCCAGATACACCCGTTCAAACAGCTCACGGGCAACATGAAGCGCCCGAACCTCCGTCGCGGCAATGCCCGCCTGTAGCACTCTCAGCAGTGTTCCCTTTTGTATTCGACTGGCAGCAGCCTGACCAATGAGCTCCCCAAGCAGCTCACGATCAGACATTTTTGCAATGTCCTCCATGAAACCTCCTTGGTGAATGAACAACTAAGGTTCAGTCTCTCAAGAAGCGAGGGTTGTGCGTAGTGGATGCTTTTTTCCCAGCAGGCAAATTCAAGCGCCCCATCCAAAATTGGCAACCAGTTATGGGTCTCAGCAGGGGCGGGGAGAAATCCGTGTCCCCACCGCGACCTAAGTCGCGTGCTCTCAAGAGCCTCATGTGTTTGTAGGAGGCACCCATGACGCCGCTCCTCTACACTCGCAACTGTGAGTTCAGGTGGCAGGGCTTGACATCAAACAACCTACCGGGGGCCCGCAAAATGGAATGCATAAAACAACAGTAAAATGCAGGTTTATGACGATTTTTGGCTGAACAAGCTTGCAACTTTAGATTACATACGTATACTGAAGTTAGACACAGTTTTCTTGTCAGCTCATTAGATGCAGAATAGACCCCTTCGTAAAGCAAAGACAACACGTGCAAGTACGCTTGTTCCCAACTGCGAACGCTTGCGCACACGTGCTGGCAAATCCATCGTTGATCTTGTTGACGCTTCAGGTGTCAGTCGCGATACCGTCGGAAAAATCGAAGCAGGAGTCCCTGTTAAAGCGGACAAGGGTTATGCCGTGTTTCATGTTTTGAATGACTGGCACAAAGGCGCATTGAGCGAGGACAAGGAAGTTGTGGAATCAACTTCTGAAAGGAATTAGACATGGAAGCATTGAAGCGTAGGCCGGTGAGTGGGAGATCTATCCCAAAGGAACGTCCAGCTGAAGAGACGGTGCGAGGCATCGTCATGTTGCACGCGCGCGGCAACGTGAACCTGCAGTTCGGGAACTACTGGACCGAAAGCAATAAGCGGGAGATGCGAGACAGAGTACTCAAATACAAAGTCCGCGCAAAAGCCTGAGGTGTAAAGAGTAACCAGAGCCGTTTGTTGATTCGTTCAACAAGCGGTTTTTTTATGGGGGGAGTATGGCGCAGCTTACTGTCAGTCTCGATTCTGATCTTTTTGAAAAGATTAACGAAGTAGCCAAGAAAACCGAGAAGCGAATCAATCATCTTGAGGCAACTCAGGTTGGGCTGGATATTCCGTCCGTCAACGAGTTACGCTACTGCTTCAATCATCTGCTCCGTCATTTGGCGGGCGATGTGGAAGGTGGCAAAGATGTTTACAAGCATGTTCGGCGGGCACTCTATGACTGCTACGAAACAGAGAGTCTTTTTATATTGGATGCGTTCAGCACGTTCGAGACTGACTACGCAACATTCCCTATTCAGCGCGTAGTCCCTTCGTATATGGACTGGGCTCAGAAGTTTACTGAGCTACAGGAATTTATGCAGAATACGCCTCGCGATGACCGAGAAGACTATTACGAGCAACTGGAGGTGCTTCTAGTTGAATTTAGGCCAATCAAAAGCGCATTGAGAGCTGCTCGCCAAGAGATAAACAAAGAAATCGAAGACCAGAACAAAGCGGAACGAAAGAGTCAGCAGAATCTGAGGGTGGCGATTTGGTCAGCGGCTGGCACTGTCTTGGCCGCTCTTATCGCTGCCATCGCTCTACTAAAATGAGTTTGCATAGCAAACTGACCTCTCAGCTTTGAACGGCCTTGTCGGTTCCCCATCAATCATGAGGCGCAGGTAGATGGTGAAGTTGGCCAAACCCACTAGGTCTTCAACCGTCGCCACCTCCATAAATTCGCGGGAGATGAGCTGGGCATCCTGGGCGCCAACACGAAATGAAATAAGGGTGCCGGCGTTTCCAATGATTGCGGCCTGTACCGCGTCCTCAAGTTGCTCCATATGCTGATGCGCCAAAACAAGCGCAAGGCGGTACTTGCGGAGCTCAGAAATCATGCCAGCGACAGCCAAGGTGGTGAAGCTCTGAAACTCGTCTACATAGAGGTAGTGGGTGCGGCGCTCAGGCTCTGGGATGTTTGCGCGCGAGTACGCGGCAAGCGCTACGCTCGTCACAAGTAGCGCACCCAAAAGTGACGAGCTGTCTTCTCCGACAGTTCCACGCGCCAGGTTGACAACGAGCACCTGGTTGCTGTCCATGATCCGCCGGAATGAAATCTGCTGCTTGGGCACTGTCACCAGAAGCCGCATGCGTGGATCGGCCAAGAATGCACCGATCTTGTTTTGGATCGGGGCGGCGGATTCTGCGCGGTATCGGTCTGCGTAGCCTGGGAACTCGGACATCCAGAAGTCACGCACCGTTTCGTTCTTGATGCGCTTCCCAATGGCCTTCCGGTAGTCGGAATCTGCTAGCAAGCGCAGAACATCAGAGAGCGAACCACCACCTGTGTCTAAGATGGCGTACAGCGCATTCCTGAGCACGTGCTCCATGCGCACGCCCCACGCATCGGCAAAGCGCTTCTTGAACACCTCCATGAGCCCGGACACCGCAAGCGGGATATGAGCATCTGCTATCTGCTTAAGCGGGTTGTACCCGACAGGTGCTCCAGGATCTGCAGCATCCAGGTAGATGACATTCCGGCCACACGCACGCGCATACGCCAAGACGCGAAGCGCCAAGTCCCCATGCGGGTCAACCAAGGTGAGTCCGCGGCCGGCGTCGATGTCCTGGCGGATCAGATTCTCAAGAAGGGTGGTTTTCCCGGTGCCAGTCTTCCCAATGACATGCATGTGAAAGGCACGGTCGCGTTCCCATATCCCAAACGGCTTGTGCGGCAGCCTGCCGCACGTCTTCCCGATATACGTAATGTCCTGTTCTTTGCCATGCATCGCACCAAAGTAGCGCGGCTTTCCTCCTACAAATAGAGGACGACAAATGCCTTACAGGCCTGTACCGTCTCCTTGCTCAATTCAAGGAGGACAGGTATGGAGCTACTGCTTACGCGCGACCAAGCCGGCGGCATGCTGGGCGGCATCAAGTTCAAGTTAACCGCTCGGGCCAAGCTGACAACAGATGAGGCAAGTGCGGTTGACAAGTACAAGCTGAATTCCATCATCCTGTATGAGAAGCCTACCGACGGCCCGAACTCCAACAGCTTTCTGTCGCTCGCAGCGCACCGCTTCACTGTGCCGCGTATTGATGTGAGCGACCTTGTCCGCGGCAAGACGATCGAGGCCAAGGACATCGTGGAAATCATGGGCGCGGAAGAGCAGTTGAAGACTGCTGCGAAAAACTTCCACCAGATTCTCACGGCCGCCGCAAGCTTCGGCGGCGAAACCGTACACACCTTCACGGCGGAATGAGCTTTCTGTCCTCATTCCTTGGGACCGCCCCCAAGAAGGTGAAGGACACCCGCGCCTTACTTGCCCAGGTCAGGCCGCTTAAGGCGAGAAGTAAGCTCCCCGACGAAGAGGCCGAACTTGACTTCATCATCTCGGTGATGGAAGAGGCAGGGGCACGGTATGACTGCACGCTTGGTGCACGAATCGGGACACCGGTCTTTCACCTGGTGAGCACGCTCTTTGCGCACGAGCCGCTTGCTGTGCCGTTGGATAGGGAGCCGGTGCACCTGGATTTGGCAACAGGTGCCGAGTACAGGAATAGGTTGCGAGCTGCAGCCCGCATGCTTGAAGACGAAGGTCACTACCTGGCCAAATGGAAAGGGGCGGTTGCCGCCATGCTTTCCATGCTTTACGCCGAATTTCCCGAGCAAGCCTTTGTTGACCCAGACGAGGACGGCCGCTTTGACGAATACTCGCGCCTGGCTCCAACGGCGCCGCTTCACACCTACGTAAAAGATCTACCGCTTGTCATTCACAAAATCATTGGAACAGTGTTTTCTAGTGACCTTGTGAATGACAAGATTTTCGATGACCTCCGCGACCAACTGCTCATCAATCTTGCAAGCGCGTCAAACATTCCCATAGGCGAGCGTCACAGCACATCAAAGCGCTTCGTCATGCCAGAGGACAAGTCCGGCTGCGACAACGGTGAGCTACTACGGCTGTACCTGGGCAATACGCCATTTGTGGGCGTCTTCATGACGGACGTGCCGCTGCACATCCCGGAAGCGGTTCGCTTTGAGCACACCCACATCATCGCGGGCACCGGGCATGGCAAGACCCAAACACTGCAGTTCCTCATTGCTGGCGACATTGAACAGGCAATCAAGGAGAAGCGATCAGTGGTTGTCATGGACAGTCAGGGTGATCTGCTCCAGAGACTTATGCGCAGCCCGTACTTTTCGGACAAGGGCTTGCGCGATCGCTTCATCTACATCGACCCCACGGACCTTGTTTCTCCTGTCGGGCTCAATCTGTTCGACATTGACCTGTCATCCGGCAGCATCCCAAACGCAGTAGCCCGCGAAACCATTCTCAACAACACGGTCGAGCTCTACGACTTTTTCTTTGGCGCACTCCTTGGCGCTGAGCTGACACAGAAGCAGGGCTTGGTGTTCCGGTATCTGGCGGTGCTCATGATGCGCATACCGGGTGCGAACGTGCATACCCTGCGCGAACTCATGGAAGACGGCGAGAAGTTCAAACCGTACATGAAGGCACTCGACGGTAGCGCACGAGTGTTCTTTGAGACTAGGTTCTTTGACCGGGCATTCAACGAGACCAAGAAGCAGATTCTCAATCGTTTGTGGGGCGTGTTGTCGAATCAGACGCTTGACCGGATGATGAGTGCGCCGAAAAACAGCGTAGACCTTTTCTCGGCTCTGCAGAACGGCTCGATTGTGTTCATCAACACCGCCAAGGATTTCTTTGGCGAAGAGGGCTCAACAATTTTCTCTCGGATGTTTGTCGCACTCCTTGGCCAGGCGCTCATGCGGCGAGCAGCGATTGAGCGGCATGAGCGCACACCCACCTACATCTACATAGACGAGGCCGAGCGGATCGTAGACGGCACGCTCACCCGGATGCTGACGGCCGTGCGTAAGTACAAAGGGGCGATCACCTTTGCGCATCAGTACCTGGACCAGATGGAGCCAAGCATTCGCGCTGGGGTGATTGCCAACACGTCGATCAAGTTAGCCGGGGGTCTGAGTGCTAAGGACGCCGGCACACTTGCGACTGACTTCAGGTGTAGCTCCGACTTCTTGCTTGAGCAGCGGAAGAGCAATACAAGCACAAGCTTTGCGTGCTTTGCCAAGAACGTAACCGCTCAAGCCGTCACCCTGTCTATCCCGCTTGGCTTCCTGGAGGCCCAGGGGACGCTTTCTACGGCGCTCTACACCTCGCTCATTGAGACATCACGTGCCCGCTACGGTATGCGCAAAGTACGACGGGCGAGTATGGACGATGTCCCGTCTGAGTGGATGCTCGTCGGTGATCCGCTTCCAGTGGTTGACGTGCAAGCGGAGCCGGTAGCGGATGCGCCGGAGGAGCCAGGGGACGAGTCCCCACCTGCACCGTCGCCCGTTCTTGATTCAGGGATCGTCATTACACGCGCGCCGGCTGCTGCGGTTGCCAGCCCGCCGCGGGACGTGGGTGGAGGTGGTATCAAGCATAAGTACATCGAGCACCTGATAAAGGAACTGGGGGAGGAACGCGGCTTCCGCGCGAGCGTTGAGGAATCCATTCACGATGGCGCCGGCCGTGTGGATGTCATCCTGCGCCGGGGTGAGGTGCAACTCGCATTTGAAATTTCGGTCACCACCACCAAAGACCATGAGCTGGGGAATATCGAGAAGTGCCTGGCGCTTCCGTTTACCCACGTGGCCATGTTGGCATCACATGCTCGTCATCTCAAGGGGCTAACTACCCACATAGGGAAGGCACTGGAAGAGGAGGACAGAAAGCGGGTTTCCTTCCTGCTGCCTGAAGACTTGCCCGGCTTTCTGGACGGGTATCCGCAAGTGCTGCCCCCAAAGGAAAAGACCGTCAAAGGTTACACGGTACGAAGCCGGGTAGCACAAGTCGATCCGAGCGATACGCTTGCCAGAAGGCGGGCGATTGCTGCGGTGGTGGCGAAGTCGATAGTTTCATAACTCAGTTCCGCAGATCGATTAAGAAGCTAAGAGAAGACTGCAAAGCCAAATAACCTGGACTAGGTTGATATGCAGAAGATATGATGTAAATGACTAGACGGAGAGCTATATGACGGACAAGAAAGATCGCGTTCCCTCACCCCCTGCGGCTTCAGTGCCCAAAGTTCCACCCACTCGCGTTCGGACGAATGATGGACTCACAATAGGCCTCGAAAGCTTCCCGTTACCGCGCTCATTACCTACTGGCAAGCGGATTCCACAACAAGTACCGCCACAAACTTCCACCAGCGGCGATGAAACTACGGGCAGCACTGGCTTCAAAGTTAGCGGTGAAGGCCAGAAAGACAGCAAGTGATGTGGCAACGGCGTAAGCCAAGGAGAGCCGTGGCGCTGCGGCAAACTGAAGGCAAGATGACGTTGAAAAGTGTCCATGAAGCGAAGGACATTTTCAGCAGCAAGGCCAGTGAGTTGGTTAGGCAACATGCTTTCGCCGGAATTGCCATGATTTGGGTGATCAGAACTGGGGAGGAAGGGAATCTATGGCTAAAGTGGGAAGACGCCTTGATTCTTCCACTATTGCTTTTCGCCTTAACACTCATGGCTGATTTCCTCCAGTACGCACTTGCAGCAGACAGATGGAACGATTTTTTTAGGCAGCAGGAGAAAGCAGGAGCTTTACCTAGTACTCCACTTGCTGCACCGACGAGTATCAACAGGCCAGGTGATTTTTGCTATCGCCTGAAGCGTGTCCTTCTGGTGCTCGGATACTCAGCGCTATGCCTTCTTCTGATCTCTCCGTTTCTGCAGACGATTTGGCCGTCAATTGCGAAGACGCTTTGAAGTCAGTTCGACTTGTTGTCTACCACTCTGCCAATGAGTTTTACTTCTCATCAGTTTGATCGGCTACTTCTCGAGCGCGCCCAAGAGGGTCAGTACTTGGAATTCAAACGCGGTGTCGCATTAGCGAATAGCCCCGACGGGCGCCGTGAACTAGTCAAGGACTGCTCCGGATTCGCAAACGCAGGTGGCGGAACCATCGTATACGGAGTCGCCGAAGAGGAAATTGACGGCGTAAGCTGCGCGACTTCGCTGCAGCCCGTTCAAGCTGAGGGTATTGACGGTGATTGGATTACGAATGTTCTTCGAAGCAACACCAGCCCACCTCTCAATCTCTTCGAAATCACAGAGCTGCCTGTGGTGAATGGACGTGTTGTTGTAATCGAGATTGAAGCCTCCACAACAGCACATCAAAGCCTCCTTGACCATCGTTACTATCAGCGCGCCGGTCGGAGTACAGCTCCGATGGTGGACTTTCAGATTCGGGACGTAATGAATCGGCGCATGCGCCCTTTGCTTCAGGTAACGCCTAAGCTCGCGAACATATCCACTACGGGTGATCTGCATCGCAAAATGCTCGAGATTTCTATCAAGAATATCGGGCAGGTGACGATCGAAAAATGGCGCTTGGAATTTGATGTCCCTCTTCTGGTCATTCGTGATTCACGAGACGAAGACCGCACAGAGCCGCTTGCCAAAGTGCTCGCAAGCACTTGGCACGACACAGTTCAGATTGTGGTTGATGAAACTGATCGCCACATCTTTCGAATATCGCATACCGATCCTGATGATGACGATGGACGCAGACGCTTTCTCCACCCAGGTCAGGAAATCAAGTTGCTTGGCGTCGACAAGATGCCAGAAGTCATCGTCGAGGTAGGCCACAAGATTTGGCGGTCTATTCACGGCCAGCCAATGACTTGGCGCATGTATTTGCCGAATTCTCAACCGCTTCAGGGCGAATGGCCTTTTGATTCTTGGTGCAATTTTTAAGATCTGGAAACACGGCGCCCGCTTGTGAACCGCTTCTTTCGAGCTCCGACTTGCAATCCCAGTAACGTCGACTGAGGACGACAACGAAGCGGACAGGGCCGTTCAACTGTTTACAGATCAGAAGACGTGTCCAATTTTCTGACGATCTTGTCAATCACTCTCACGGCGTCCTCCTGATACTCGGGTTTGACCTGTACTCGATGACCACTAATGGTGAGCTTCCCGGTCTGCATGACGGAAAACGGGCACCCACGTGCAAAGGCAACTACACCCGTGGTGCCGAAGTCGCGGACGTCGACAATTCCATCCGCCGGCTTGCTAAAGGTGAAAAAGTCCGGATAACTTCTGATCAAAGCAGCGAGATCGCTATCGATTCCAGACAGTACAGCTGCGTAGGCTGATGCGGAGCCCATGTATTGGGTTAGGCGATTCTTCAGAATTAAACTCATCTTCGGCAGCTCTCGATTTGCGGCTTTCAGCTTGGTAGCGAAAGTAAATTTTGAATAGACCTCCGATGGCAATCTCACACCGTAAATCAATGAGAACGCGTTCTGGATGGCTCGGCGTGAAGAATCGTCAGCCATGACAGGCAGGATGATCCGCTCTGCCGCAGCAAGCGCCAGTTGGGTGTACATACTGAATGATGGATTGGTATCGATAAACACCACGTGGTAATCCAGATCGATTTGCTCGATGAAATCTCGAACCCAGTCAATAACGCTGATCCATGAATCTACGACCGCAAGCTGTGAGTTCGCCAGAGTGTTCATGGCAATCGCTTGCAATTCAAGCAAAGGGTCGCCACACACGAGGTCTATGTTCGGCGGGACGGCCGGGTTATAGACAGCAGGTTTGGTGATGTAGTCACTCGCCTCAAATTTCGGCTTAGAGAATGGCGTGGAGATGCGAAGGTCAAAGTACCCGCCAATACTGCATCTTGGTGTTAAACCCTGGCGCTCGAGCAATTTCGTGCTCCCACCGTTGGATTGACCGCCTAGTAGTAGCTCCGACAGGTTCGCTTGGGGGCATAAGTCCATCATCAAGACTCGCTGCGTCGGGTGCAATTGGGCATAACGACATGCCGCCTGAAAAGTCAGACTGGTTTTGCCAGTACCGCCTTTGTTGTTCCAAATCGCATGAACCAAGGTATTGAGGTAAGACACGTGAAGTCCTTTTGTCGATTTGAGACTTTAGCACGTCCACAATGGACATTGCAAGGTCTTTTTTTGACTCATCATGTTGAACGCTTTTAACTGCGTGGCGACTCAATCTTCCCAATTCCTTGACACGTAAAATTCTCTGTACATAATTACAAGCTGGTGATTTAAACAGGGTTAATCATGACCAAACGCGATATCCATGTAGTTCGTCATCAAGACGGCTGGGCTACCAAGAAAGAGGGTGCGGATCGAGCCGGCCACGTCACTGACACGCAACGTGAGGCGATTGAAAAGGCTCGAGACCAAGCTCGACGCGAAAATGTCGAGGTAGTGATTCATCGGCGTGACGGAACGATTCGCGATAGCGACAGCTACGGCAACGACCCCCATCCGCCCATCGATAAGCAACACTGACCACAGTCTCAGCGGCGTCTACACCGCCTCTAGAAAGATTCTGCAGAGTTGCTGAAACCTGGGATACGCTGGCCAACCTTCCAGCTTTTCCCATTGCTCCCAAGTGGACGGGTCTACCGAATTCCGCCGCGCCGCCTCGGCTGTCGTGCAGCCCAACGACCGCCTTTTCCACCGTAGCTGCGCCCCGATTTTTTCCGGCTTGGGCTCAGGGTTGTAGTCAAGGTAGGCGATAACCGCCGGCATCCGGGCAGCTGGAATGGTCTGGACATGACCCTTTTCCCAGTTCATGACCGTGTACCCGTCCACCCCGAGCCGCTTTCCAAGCTCGGCCTGCGTGAGCCCATCCTCCCGCCGTTTTTTGAGGATGTGCTCACCGACAGTCTCGGGAACCTTGAAACGTGCAACAACCCGCCGGTACGGCACATATGGCAAAAAGGCAACGCGACTATGAAGATTCATTGCTAAACCACCATCAATTAGAGAAAGAATGAAATGAATGAGCGGCGTCAGCCGCTCGCTTGTTGTGAGTTCGGAGAACTCGCAAAACCTGGGTTGTACAGGAAGTTGAATTCAACTTCACCTGTTCCCACTACTACCCGGTCAAGGATTGCCTCAACCACTTGGCGGCGGTCGGGGTGTTCCAAAGTATCCCAACGCTCGACCAAATCCTTACTTCCTGACAAGACCTCTTCACGGGATGCCAAGGCAATCTTGAGCACATCCCGCTTGGCCTGGAGCTGGGGCAATTCCTCCCCAATCTGTTCCAGCCGGACGCGCAATTTGCCATAGCGCTCCCCAAAACCTTTCTTGTCCAAGGCGTCCGCCTGGTACAGCTCAATCAGCTTATCAGCCTCGACCGTCAGTTTTTTCTGCTCGGCTTCCATGCTTGTGATGAGGGACTCGAACGATTGGACCTGCTCGTTTCCGGCCTGGACGTGTCCAAATATTTCATCAGGCGAAAATACAAACGCCCGGAGTTCCTCTTTAAAGATGCCTTCAAGGTCTTTCACCGGTATCTTGTTGCGGCACTTGCTGCAGGTGTACTTCGGGGAATTCGACGGTACGTACATCGGCTGTCCACACCCGCAAACAGCAACCCCGGCAAATAGGTGGGTCACCGGCTTGGTCTGCCGCTTCCCTTGGCTGCGCTTCTCGTCCAGGATGGCATTCACTTCTGTCCAAAGCTCCTCGCTCACTACCGCTTCAACCGGCGTCAGCACCCATTCACTTTCCGGCTTCGTCTCCCATGCACCGCTTGGGTTCGTCGTCTGGGTGTAATTGGCCCGGCGGGTTCCCTTGGCAGTCGGGTCACGCAACAGGCGGTCAACGGTCGTATCTGTAAAGGCTCCGCCGTTTCTAGTGCGGTAGCCACGCTCATTCAAGATGCGGGCAACGGCCTTCTTGCGCCTGTGTTCAAGGAATAGCTCATACATGAGCTTGCGCACGGGGGCCTCGTGCTCGTTCACGCACAGTTTCCCGTCCTTCCACTCATACCCAAAGGTCGCGGCCCCGCCCAACGGCTTCCCAAGCTGGGCGCGGATAGGCACCGAGGCGGCAACCCGGGCGGAAATCTCCTCACGTTCCCAAGTGGCCATAGCAGCGATCATGGTGTAGAACAAGCGGCCGGCCGGGGTGGACGTGTCGATTGCTTCCCCCAGGGACACAAGGTCTGCGCCGGCATCCCGAAAGTGATCCGCAAAGTCGAGCAATTCCTTGGTGTTACGGGCAAGGCGGGCGAGCTTGGAAAAGATGAGTCCAGTGATGTGCCCGCGGGCGACGTCCGCAAGCATTCGCTTGGCTTCAGGGTGATCCTTGACGGTCTTTCCGGACCACGCATCCAGGCGGTACAACTCCACCGCAGTCCAGTCCTTGGACTCGGCATATGCGCGTGCGCGGCGCTCATGCGTTTCAGGGGATTCACCGCGCACCTGGTCCTCGGTTGAGACACGAATCCAGATACCTACGCGTTTGCTTGTCGCAACCATAAAGGTCGATCCTCTACCTGGCAGCCGCGAGAACCAGCCCCACAAACGACCCAAGTACGAGCCATGATTGCAGTTGCGGGCTTTCCGGCTTCAAGCCGTGGGCATCGCGGACAAAGTGCTCACAGTTGTAAGCTGTCCATGAGTATCGACGATGGGTAATGGCTCGGGCGCGTACCATCACCCAATAGGGGTCCAACTGGCTGAGATACCCGTCGTTGTACACCCTGCGATTCAAAGCGAACACCGAGAAAGGTTCTTCGAGCAGACCACCCGTTGACGCCGCAAACGAAAGTACCGCTCGTTCCCCGTTGATGTAACGGTCCGAAACCAGGCCCACATGGTCGTATGGGCCATGACTTACTCTCAGAACCGTTCCCGTCACCAGATCGTCGATATTTTGGCTATGATTCATCAAATGCTCCTAATGCGAATTTGCATTAAATGCAATTTTGTTACTGATGTCAAATAATTTTGGTCAAGCTGTTGTTGCTTATCCCGCTATCGTGGGAAAAACTATTGCCGCCCTCAGAGAAGGGCGCGGCATCAAGCAAGGGGACTTTGCGGCTTCGCTTGGCCTGTCCCCATCTGCGTACTCTCGACTGGAAGCCGGTGAGTCGGCCTTGAGCGTTATTCAGCTACGTAACGTCGCGCTCCTGCTGGGGATGACAACCAGCGAACTGATTTTCCAGGCAGATCAGCACGAGGCCGCTCTGCGACAGAAGGGTGTAGATATCGTTTCGGAAAAGAAGGAATCGTCTGCAGCAGTCGCCATTGGACTTGGACTGCTTGCCGCAGTGATTCTCGCCAGTCGTTGACTGCATTCGACTCGACCAAATCGGTTGTCAGTCGTCGCCCCAACGAGTGCGCTTCATGATTTTCATGGCGCCGCTTTGGTGAAGCCTCATGCGGATCATTGGGAGGCTCACGTTGTATTCAGCAACCGCTTGAACTGCGGTTTTTTGGCTGGCCAAGATGGCGATAGCCGCGTCTTTAGGGATCAGTAGCACACCCGAGAGACAAGCAGCTTCGTCCTCCAACTCCTTGTTGTAGTGCCTTCCACCTGATTCGTCCGTGAGCATTCCCGGCGGGTGGTCCAAAATTGCATGCGCAAGCTCGTGCGCCATATCGCTTTGTTGGCGCTCAGTACTATGCGTGTCATTGAACACTATTCCTCGCCGACGTCCCATGAATAAAGTCACTGCCGAAAAAGGACTTTTGACACTCTGCGTAAGCAAATCGTAGGTGTGTCCAAGTAAGTCACCACGAAGGTGGCTTAGAGGAACCGCAGGTATTTCCAGATGCCGCGCCAAGAGAAACATGTCCAGAGGCCTTGATGGAGCAATGCCTAACTCGATGCGAAACTCTTTCGCATAAGCATCTGCCTCAGATTTGAATCCCCTCCTTAGTGGCACTCCCACTGTCCTCCTGGGGATCAATAGTAGTCCCGAATCGCCTATACGCGACGGAAAGCACCTCTTGAATTGCTTCGATGGCTTGAGGTGACAACTTTGGGTCGGCTCTCAGAAGAGCCATCATTTTCGGCAACGCCTCGACTTCTCGCCCCTTCATCTCAAGGTCGGTCACGAAATCCGCTGGGTTTAGGCCGGCCCAGGCAGCAAGCATCGTCAGGCTGTCTGCATCGGGATGTTTTCCTTGACCCATTCGCGTCAAGGTGGACGCGCTTACTTTGCTTTGATCAGCGAGCTTTTTCCATGAGAGTTTCTTTGCGCTTCGAATTTCGTCCAGGGCTTCGTAGAAGCCTGCGCAATCGAAATGCCCGCGATTTGCCGCCATATCGACCCCTCGTTGCTATTTTGCAACTCAATTTTAATCCAGCATCGTTGCTATGTAGCAATTTATTTGGTAAATTTGAGGCCATCAAGCAACAAATTGGAGTCTCAAATGGCAAGAAATGCCCCGATTGGTGACAACGCCCGCAAAGGAGCGGTTCGCGAACGCTCGCAAGTCCAAAACCCCATTAACCAAAACTGGACCAAGCGCGATGCGAACACTGGCCGCTTCATGGATCAGAAACAGGATGGCACGCCCTTCAAAGGCGTGCGCAAAGAAGGTAAGTAGGAGATAGCACCATGGCTGCGCTTTCGATTCACTCCGCAGAGCACAAAGGCGAACTGGACAAAGAGTGCCTCTGGCTGGAGGTTCATGAGGACATTCCGTCGCTGAGTTACTACAGCGTCTGCGATACCACTTACACAGACGACGATCACATCTCCAATGAGCTTCGGCACGTTTATTGGTTTCCCAAGAAATCCGTAAAGAAGGGAGACTGGTTGCTGCTGTACACGAAAGTGGGGAAAAGCTCGTCGTCCGTGAACAACCACAAGACCACTACTCACACGTTCTATTGGCAACTCGGCAGAACTGTCTGGA
This sequence comes from uncultured Flavobacteriaceae bacterium, assembly GCA_964390465.1. Classification (GTDB taxonomy): domain Bacteria; phylum Pseudomonadota; class Alphaproteobacteria; order Micropepsales; family Micropepsaceae; genus JADZAI01. The sequence goes on from CAYMIJ010000024.1 coordinate 24,674, forward strand.
ACAAGGACGGTGACGCTGCCATGCTTTTCAAGCATGAAACTTGGAACACCAAGCGGGTTTGAAAGCCCCATCGCAATCAGGCAGTGATCACTGAGTACTTATGAACTTCATTCATTCTGATCTTGGCTCCCGCAGTCGCGGCGAAGTGGTGGAGATCTCCCTCACTAGCGGCGCGAACGTACGCCTCATGTCCAGTTCTGATTTTTCCAACTACAAAAGTGGCCGAGCTCATCGCTACGTAGGTGGACTCGCAAAACGATCACCTGTCCGCTTGGCCATTCCGAACTCTGGACATTGGCATGTCGCTGTCGACATGCAGGGGCTTCGTGGCTCAACCAGGGCTTCGATTCGGGTTCTTCCCGGCGCACTTCCCGACATACAGGAGAGCCCGCTGAGTTCCGTACCAGGACTGGTGAGGGATACGCCTCCTGCATTGAGCGCTGACACCGAAACATTCGACGTCTTTATTTCTCATGCTTCGGAAGACAAAGACTCAATCGTTCGTTCGCTGGCAGAAGCGCTGTCCGATCAGGGGCTGAAGGTCTGGTACGACGAGTTCACTCTTCGCATTGGTGATAGCCTTAGGCAGAAAATCGACAAAGGGTTGGCACACAGCCGCGTCGGCTTGGTCGTGCTGTCGCCCGCCTTCATAGGCAAAGGGTGGACGAACTATGAACTTGACGGAATCGTCACCCGTTCAGTCTCGGGGGAGCAAATTCTCTTACCCATCTGGCATGGCATAACAAAACAGCAAGTAGTCAGTTTCAGTCCTTCGTTGGCAGATAAGGTAGCCAGAACCACCGCTACCCATACTGTCGAAGAGATCGCTGAAGAAATCTACGAGCTTTTGAATAATACAGAGAACTAGCATGCCTCATGACGGGGGGTGTACGATCACTCTCGCCGTGCTTGTAAACAC
>CAYMIJ010000025.1:0-25412 GCA_964390465.1 uncultured Flavobacteriaceae bacterium
GCGCGGCATGGATGTCGATGCCTTTGCCGGGCGTCTGTCGTTCTTCTTCGCCATCGGCATGAACTTCTTCATGGAAGTGGCGAAGCTGCGTGCGGCGCGGCTCATCTGGGCTGAAATCATGAAAGGCTTCGGCGCGAAGAAAGCTGAAAGCCTGATGCTGCGCACCCACTGCCAGACCAGCGGTGTCTCGCTGACCGAACAGGATCCGATGAACAATGTGGTGCGCACCACGCTTGAGGCGCTCGCTGCCGTGCTCGGCGGCACGCAGTCGCTGCACACCAATGCCTTTGATGAAGCCATCGCCCTGCCGACTGAAACCTCGGCGCGCATCGCCCGCAACACCCAGCTGATCATCCAGAACGAAAGCGGCGTTACGCGCGTCGTCGATCCGTTGGGTGGCTCGTATTATGTCGAGGCGCTGACCCACAGTCTTGCGGACGCGGCGCGTACACTCATCAAGGAAGTCGAGGACATGGGCGGCATGACCAAGGCCGTCGAGGCCGGGATGCCCAAACTGCGTATCGAGGAGGCAGCCGCCCGGCGTCAGGCGCGCGTGGATCGCGGCGAGGAGGTGATCGTCGGCGTCAACAGATACCGTCTTGAAAAAGAAGATGCGATTGAAGTGCGCGACATCGACAACGACGCTGTGCGCCGTGCGCAGATCACGCGGCTTCAGCATGTGAAAGGCACGCGCGATCAGGCGGCGTGCGATGCGGCTCTGAAAGCGCTTTCAGAAGGCGCGAAGGGCGAGGCCAATCTGCTGGCGCTCGCTGTGGATGCGGCACGGGCGCGTGCAACCGTGGGTGAGATTTCCGACGCTATGGAGTCAGCGTTTGGCCGTCATCGTGCTGACATCCGCACCATCAGCGGTGTTTATGGTGCAGCCTATGATGGCGATGAGGGCTATCAGCGCATCCAGACAGAAGTCGCGGCCTTTGCGAAGGAAGAAGGCCGTCGCCCGCGTATGCTGGTCGCCAAGATGGGGCAGGACGGGCATGATCGCGGCGCGAAGGTCATCGCCACCGCTTTCGCCGATATCGGCTTTGACGTCGATGTCGGCGCGTTGTTCCAGACACCCGATGAGGTGGCGCAGGACGCCATTGACGCCGACGTCCATGTGATCGGCGTGTCGTCACTCGCGGCGGGTCACAAGACGCTGGTGCCGCTCCTCAATGCCGCGCTGAAGGCAAAAGGTGCCGACGACATCCTCATCGTCTGCGGTGGCGTCATTCCGGCACAGGACTATGACGCGCTTTATGCCGCAGGTGCCTCGGCGATTTTTGGTCCAGGCACCAACATCCCCGCCGCCGCCGCTGAAGTATTGCGACTCATCAGGGCGAAGCGTCCAGCCTGAGGAACCTGCGTTGTCAGTTAGCAGATGCCGTCTGTTTCTCGATTCTCTCGAACTCGGAAATGGCGCAGCTTCCAGCCCACATCATGCTGCTGCCAGCAGGTTCCAGCAGATGAATGATGGTGGAATCGCACAACTGACCCGCATAGGTCTCGTAACTGAGGATCGTGCCGCGCCTCAGGCTACATCCTTTGGCATCAGCCAGCCAGGTCTGGCCACCATTCAAGTGAAAGATGATCTGCGCTTTGCCCTTGATCTCGGTGTGATCAATGCGGATCGTTGACAGGCAGGATTTCGTTTCGCCGGCGCGGGTATAACCGGCAGGTGCATCGGGTTTGTCGCCTGCCATTGCGGGTAAAACAAATGCACCCATAAGAAGTGCCAGCATGAGGGAACGGGTCATTGCAAACTCCATGCAGTCAGGTTCAGCCATGGTGTCGCCCCGCACGACCTCAAAAGGCTACACCCGTTTGCGTGTCATGGCGATGGGGGCGCGCAAATTGTGATCCGGTCGACAAGAGCCATGGACCCGCATAATCAGGCTGCATGGCCCGCAATGCCGCCCCACCACCGCCCGCGCCGGAAGTAAGCGCCGATCCTCCCCCCGCTCTGGTATTACCCAAGCGTGCCCCGTTCCCAGTGCCATCGGCGGATCTGCCTGTTTCAACAGCTATCGTGGAGAGATCAGACACGTCAGCGCACCCAACACCCCAGATCGATCCTTTGATGTTTTCTCTACTTATCGCCGCTGTGGCCTTGGCAGCGCTTGGAGCCCTGTTCGGACTGCTCGCGTTTTTACGTAGTGGCGGCACGCAGCGCGTGGAAGGCGCAGTGCGCGAGGAAGCCCGTGCAGCCCGCATTGAGGCCGGGCAGCGCGACGTAGATCTGCGCAAGGATCTGCGTGATCAGATTGCAACGGTCGGCAGTGGTCTGACAGGGGGCCTTGAGACGACGCGCGGTGCGGTGGAAAGCCGCATGGATATGTTCGCGGCACGTCAGAGTGAATCGGCTGATCACCTTCGTTTTGAAGTGGCGCGCGCGGTCGGCAGTTTTGCCGAAGCCCTGAAGGCCGACATGACAGCCTTCCAGGCATCGACCGGCGACGCGCTGAAAGCGGCAGAAGGGCGCATCGCTGCCCTGACCGAAGCGAATGAGATACGCCAGAACGCCCTGCGCGAGAGTATTGAGCAAAGGCTGGAAGTGCTTCGCTCAGCCAATGACGCCAAACTGGAACAGATGCGGGCGACGGTTGATGAAAAACTTCAGGGCACGCTGGAAAAGCGCCTTGGTGAATCCTTCGCGCTGGTCAGCGAGCGCCTTGAGAACGTTCAGCGCGGACTTGGCGAAATGCAAACTCTTGCGCTGGGCGTTGGTGATCTGAAGAAAGTTCTCGCCAATGTGAAAGATCGCGGCGGCTGGGCGGAAGTCCAGCTGGGCATGATGCTGGAGAATGTGCTGACCCGCGATCAGTTCGACACCAATGTGTCGATTGACGGGTCAGCCGAACGTGTCGAGTTCGTTGTGCGTCTGCCGGGGCAGGAACAGGGCGGTGAAGTCTGGCTGCCCATCGACGCGAAGTTCCCCAAGGAAGACTATGAGCGCCTTGTGGACGCCATGCAGTCGGGTGAGTCGGGCGCAATCCGGACGGCGCAGGAGGCACTGGTCCGGGTGATTGAAAACGAGGCGAAGAAGATCTCGTCGAAATATGTGAAGCCGCCACGCACCACCGATTTTGCGGTCATGTATCTGCCCACTGAAGGCCTGTTCGCCGAAGCGATGCGTCATCCCGCGCTGGTGCAGAAATGCCAGAGCCAGCATCGCGTCACCATTGCCGGGCCAACCACGCTGACAGCACTGCTGAACGCTTTGCAGATGGGCTTTCGCACGCTCGCCATTCAGAAGCGTTCCGGCGAGGTGTGGCGTGTGCTGGGTGAAGCGAAAACCGAATTCGAGAAATATGGTCAGGTCTGGGACAGGCTGAAAAAGCAGCTGGAGACGGCGCAGAATACGGTGGACGAGGCGGGCAAGCGCACCCGCGCGGTGGCGCGCAAGTTGCGCGCTGTCGAGGCGATTGAGAGCCTCACGCCGTCGCTGGAACTGACTGGCGATGATGAGGACGAGTCTGTGTAGGCTTACGCTTTAGCCTCCATCGGCAAAAAACTGCGCCCAGTCCTTCCCATTGATCGTGACCTTCACAGGGATGGCCACGACCTCGCCGATGTCAGCGTCCGCCCACATGCGCACCGGTATATAGAAGGCGGGTCCGCCATTTGCGCTCTTGCCGATTGGGGCAAGCTGCACATTGATCTTGGTTGATGTCCCTTTGGCCATGTGCTTGGCATCCCACCCGGCGATGCGGCGATAGGTACCCACGCATGACAACACCGGCCCCTGATAGCCGCCCGCCCCACGCTTCACCGAAGTCATCCCGCCCGACCACATATCGAAGGCGTAAGCGCGCTTGCCGTCATAAACAGGAATGGATGCACCGCAGGCCTGATCGCCCGTGCCCGCGCCCGGCAGCAGCATCAGCGCAATCACCCCGCCCAGCGGATCAAACGTCCCGGTCTTCTCCGCTTCGCTGGCGCGTTCGTTTTCAGGTTGCTCATAAACGGGGTCGGCAACCACGCTGACCGGGTTGCCATCCTTATAGGTGATCGAAACGGTCTGTGTGCGCTTGGATGACACCTGCTGATTCCAGGAACCCGTTGGCGTCATTTTGCCCAACTCGCCCCAACCAGCGGTACTCGCGCTCACCGTGTTTGAGGTGAAGCTGGACGCGAGTCCTTCTGGCTGTACGAAGGCCTGCGCCTTATAGGAAGCGTCCGCGAGGTCCAGTTTCAGGGTCATGGAACCCACAGAAAGACCAAGGGCCGAAACGCCATAGACGATTTCGATATGATAGCCTTCCTGAGCCGTCGCCACAGTTTCGGCTCCCGCCAGGGGCATGGACGAAAAGGCGGCAGTCACGAGGGCAAGCGCGGTGCGGGTCATGGCAGTCTCCAGAACAGGGGGGATAGGTGACCTACCGTGAATGGCGCGTGAATATGGCAATTCACCACAGGGGCCGCTAGTGACATCGCTGTGACGAGACAAGACACCCCTCCTGCGACCGACAGTGCAGCCAGTTCTGCACTGGCCGCGCGCGTCTGTGCCGGTGATCGCAGGGCGCTTGCCAAGGCAATCACGCTGATCGAATCGACCAGACCTGCTGACCGCGATGGGGCGGACACTCTGCTGAGCGCCATCCTGCCGCATACGGGCAGGGCGATACGTATCGGTCTGTCCGGCACCCCGGGCGCAGGCAAATCCACCTTCATTGAAGCTCTGGGTTCATACCTGACCGGACTGGGTCATCAGGTGGCCGTGCTGGCGATTGATCCATCATCGCGTCGATCGGGCGGCTCGATCCTTGGTGACAAGACGCGCATGGAAAAACTCGCGCGCGACCCGCGTGCTTTCATCCGGCCATCGCCTTCGTCAGGCGAATTGGGTGGGGTCGCACGGCGTACGCGTGAGACGATCCTTCTTGCCGAAGCCGCAGGCTTTGATGTCGTGCTGGTGGAAACAGTGGGCGTTGGCCAGTCGGAAACCGCTGTTGCCGACATGACGGACATGTTCGTGCTGATCCACGCGCCCGGCGGCGGTGATGAACTGCAGGGCGTCAAGCGCGGGATCATGGAGCTGGCCGATCTGGTGGTGGTGAACAAGGCTGATGGCGATCTGCTCCCTGCCGCCCGGCGTTCAGCGGCTGATCTAAAAGGGGCGCTTCATCTGATGCGCCCCAAGCATCCGGGCTGGATGGTCCCCGTCCTTGAGGCATCGGCCATCGAAGGCAGGGGCATGGCTGAGGTGTGGGCATCAGTCAGCCAGTTCCGCCAAACGCTGGGTGAAAAGGGCATGGCTAATCTGCGCCAGTCGCAGGGACGGGCCTGGATGTGGGCGGACATTCGCGACGGCCTGTTGCAGAAACTGGCGGAAAACAGCGAAATTTCAATTCTGGGGAAAGCACTGGAAGCCGAAGTGGCGCACGGGGCCATCACACCGCCACAGGCGGCCGCACGTCTGCTGAAACGCCTGTCAGAACCTTGACTTTGGTGGGGGCCTTCTCTAAATCCCGCCGACTTTCGGGCCGAGGCCGCGCGAAACACCGCTGCGGCCTTCGCTTTTTTGGCTTTTGAGGATTTCATCATGTCACGCCGCTGCGAATTGACGGGTAAGGGCGTTCAGGTTGGCAACAATGTCAGCCACGCCAACAACAAGACCAAACGCCGTTATCTGCCGAACCTCATGGAAGTGAGCGTGCCCTCAGATAAGCTCGGCAAATCTTTCAATCTGAAGATCAGCGCCAATGCGCTGCGCTCGCTGGACCATGTGGGCGGTCTTGATGCGTTCCTGGCCAAGGCGCGTGAGGAAGACCTTTCGGCTGGCGCGCTGCGTATCAAGCGCGATATCGCCAAGGCCAAAAAGACGGACGCCGCCAAGGCCGCCTGATCTGCCATCGCAAACATGAAAAGGGCCTCGCCATCAGGCGAGGCCCTTTTGTTTGGGCGAAAGCCTCAATGGACCGTTTTACCACCCGTCGGGTTCGGCCGGACAGCCGCATCACTGTCCGTTGCGATGGAGACGCCATTGAGCATCAAGCCACGGTCATCGGCAGAAACCGTCACTGTGTCGCCATCGCGCACGTCACCTTTCAGAATCGTCTGCGCCAGAGGGTCCTGCACCGATTTCTGGATCACCCGCTTCAGCGGCCGCGCGCCATAGACCGGATCATAACCGGCCTTCGCCAGCCACGCCTTTGCGCGATCATCGAGATCAAGTGTGATCTTGCGCGAGCCGAGCAGTTTTTCCAGGCGCCTGAGCTGAATGGCAACAACCGCATCCATGTGGGCCCGGCCAAGGCGACTGAACAGGATGATCTCGTCGATGCGGTTCAGGAATTCGGGCCGGAAGCGGGCGCGCACAAGCTCCATCACCTCGCCGCGCACGGCTGATGTTTCCTCACCCTCGGCCTGTCCGGCCAGAATGTCCCCACCGATATTGGAGGTGAGCACAATCAGCGTATTGCGGAAGTCCACGGTGCGCCCCTGTCCGTCCGTAAGGCGGCCATCGTCGAGCACTTGTAGCAACACGTTGAACACATCGGGGTGTGCCTTCTCGATCTCGTCGAAGAGGATCACTTGATAGGGGCGGCGACGCACGGCTTCAGTCAGAGCGCCGCCTTCATCATAGCCAACATAGCCGGGCGGCGCGCCAATGAGCCGCGCCACGGAATGCTTCTCCATGTATTCCGACATGTCGATGCGCACGAGCGCGGCATCGTCGTTGAACAGGAACTCAGCCAGCGCCTTAGTCAATTCCGTCTTGCCGACTCCGGTTGGCCCCAGGAACATGAACGAGCCGATGGGTCGATTGGGATCCTGCAATCCGGCCCGCGCCCGGCGCACCGCGTTGGAAACGGCGTGCAAGGCATCTTCCTGCCCGACAACGCGCCCTTCGAGCGCCTCTTCCATGCGCAGAAGTTTTTCGCGTTCGCCTTCCAGCATTTTGTCGACCGGAATGCCGGTCCAGCGGCTCACCACCTGAGCGATTTGCGATTCGGTCACGGCCTCATTGGCAAGGGTGGCAGATTTCTGCGCCTCGATCCCGGAGAGCTGCTTCTCAAGGCCGGGAATGACGCCATAGGCCAGCTCGCCAGCGCGTGCGAGATCACCCCGCCGCTGCGCCTGTTCCAGTTCCTGACGCGCATGATCGAGCTTTTCCTTCACGCCCGTGGCAGCTTTCAGCGCGTCCTTTTCGGCACGCCATTTGACCGACAATTCTTCCGATTTCCCGTCCAGTTCGCCGATTTCCTTTTCCAGCTTCTCAAGCCGGTCGCGCGAGGCGGTGTCGTCCTCTTTCTTCAGAGCTTCCCGCTCGATCTTGAGCTGGATGGAGCGACGGTCGAGTTCGTCGAGTTCCTCCGGCTTGGAATCGATCTGCATGCGCAGGCGCGAGGATGCTTCGTCCATGAGGTCGATGGCTTTATCGGGCAGAAAGCGGTCCGAGATATATCGGTCAGACAGGATGGCAGCTGAAACCAGTGCAGCGTCTGAAATGCGCACACCGTGATGGAGTTCGTATTTCTCCTTCAGACCACGCAGGATCGAGATCGTGTCTTCAACCGTCGGCTCGCCCACGAAAATGGGCTGGAAGCGCCGGGCAAGGGCCGGGTCTTTCTCGATATGCTTGCGGTATTCATCCAGCGTCGTCGCGCCCACGCAATGGAGGTCGCCGCGCGCCAGAGCGGGCTTGAGCAGGTTCGAAGCGTCCATGGCACCATCGGCTTTGCCAGCGCCAACAAGCGTGTGCATTTCGTCGATGAACAGAACGATACCGCCTGTTGAAGCAGTTATCTCGTTCAGCACCGCCTTCAGGCGTTCCTCGAACTCGCCGCGATATTTCGCGCCGGCGATGAGCGCGCCCATATCGAGCGCCATCAGCGTCTTGCCCTTCAGCGATTCGGGCACATCGCCATTGATGATGCGCAGGGCCAGTCCCTCCGCGATGGCCGTCTTGCCGACACCAGGCTCGCCGATCAGCACGGGGTTGTTCTTGGTGCGCCGGGCCAGAACCTGAATGGTGCGGCGGATTTCCTCGTCGCGGCCGATAACCGGATCAAGCTTGCCGTCGCGCGCTGCGGCGGTGAGATCGCGGGCATATTTCTTGAGTGCATCATACTGGTTTTCGGCCGTGGCGCTGTCAGCGGTGCGACCCTTGCGCATATCCTCAACGGCCCGGTTCAGCCGGGTAGGTTCCACACGGGCCAGCTTCAGCGCCTTTTCCGCTTCGGTGCCAGGCGTCATGGCGAGCGCCAGAAGAAGACGCTCGGCGGTCACGAAGCTGTCGCCCGCTTTCTTGGCGAGGCTCTCCGCCATTTCAAAAACCTTGGCGAGTTCAGGTGCCAGATAGACCTGTCCTGCCCCTGAACCTTCAACCTTGGGGAGTTTGCGCAAGGCTGCCTCAGCGCCTTCCAGCGCGGCTTTGGGATCAGCACCGGCCACCGTGATCAGTGAGGCAGCCATGCCTTCCTCGTCATCCAGAAGGACTTTCAGCAGATGTTCAGGTGAAAAGCGCTGATGCCCAGACCGATGCGCCAGCCCCTGCGCTGATTGTAAAAACCCACGTGAGCGCTCGGTATATTTGTCGAAGTCCATGTGTCCTCCTGATGAGCGCCGCCTGCTTGGTCCGCCCGTCTGGCACGGCACGCAGGGGCCTCAAAGACTACCCACGATGTGGTGATTGATCGCCTGCATTCAAGGCAGGAATCAGCTTTTGGCGGGTCCGGAAGCACTCCTGCCTCGCCTTTGGAACGCCCGCCGCCTATCGTGGCGGCACAAACGGGGGATTCATGACGTCAGCCAGACTTGAAGCCATTTACCGCTATCCCGTCAAAGGCCTCTCGCCTGAGGCGTTGGATCATGTCGAGCTGACCAAAGGAAATCTCCTGCCGGGGGATCGCGCCTTTGCCATCGAACAGGGTGCGCCGGTCTTTGACCCCGATGCGCCCAAATATCAGCCCAAGACGAAATATCTGATGCTGATGCGTGATGAGAAACTGGCCCAGCTGGAAACCTCTTACGATGAAGGAAGCCAGTCACTTGTCATTGCACGGAATGGAAAGCAGGTCGCGCGCGGTCAGTTGAACACGCCGGTTGGGCGCGGGATCATCGAACATTTCTTCGCCGCCTTTATGGGCTCATCGCTGCCCGGCAAGCCGCGTGTTGTCTATGGCGGCGACCATGCATTCACCGACATTGCGGCCAGACACGTCTCGCTGATCAATCTTGCCAGCGTGCGCGACATTGAGCGTGTGACGGGCAGACAGATCGATCCCATGCGGTTTCGTGGCAATTTTCTGGTTGATGGACTTGAGCCATGGGCTGAGAAAAACTGGATCGGCAAGGACATTGTGATCGGCAACGTGCGTCTCAGAGGCCGCAAGGGTATCGTGCGCTGTGCTGCGACCAATGTGAATCTGCAGACAGCCGAACGCGACATCAACCTGCCGCAATTACTTCTGACGTCTTTCGGCGAGAATATCTGCGGGCTGTATCTGGAAGTGATGGAAAGCGGCTCGGTACTGATTGGTGATGATGTGGCAATACAGGCTTGATGGAGGGGTGCATGCGGTGGGTGCTGATATGTCTTGTTTTCTTGCTCGCGGGCACGTCCCGCGCGGATGCGGTAGCAGACTGTAACAGCGCGTCGTTCAAGTCCGGTGCCCAGGTGGTGCCGACATTCAAATGCGTGGAAATCGCGCGTGAATCAGAAACGGGCAATGGCGAGACCTTCACCATCAGGGCTATCCGCGATGCCAACACCGATGCCCAGCAGGTATCGCAATACGGGACTGAAGCCGTTGGCGCTGCGGCCAATGCGATATCGGTCTATGCATCCATGGCCGGGACGTTCGGTTTCGAGTTCGGCCACGTCACGATCGTCATGCTTGATCCCACCGCCAGCATGTCGAACATGACACTTGAAGAACTCCGAGGCGTGTTTGCGGATGCCAATGTGTCGGCATTGCCGCGCGAATGTATCATCCGCATGAACATTCCGCTTCTGGATCGTGCCTCGAATGATTTTCTGCACGCGGTCATGGCGCATGAGGTTTTCCACTGCGTGCAGGGCTGGAGCTTTTGGCAATCTCGACACGGCGCGAGATTTTCCGCGGATCACTGGTGGGTCGAAGGCACGGCTGTGTTCTTCGCTGATCTTGTGCGCAATGAGGCTGACGCGATGGCCGGCCTCGGTAACGGGTTTGTCACGACGATTGAGCAGAAACCACTGACCCAGCAGCCTTACACAAGCGTCGTGTTCTTCGGCTGGCTGTGGGCGCAGGGCCAGGACAAGATGGCGGCCTTCTTCAAGGCATTGCCACAGGAAGACGGCGAAGACGCACAGATGCGCGCTGTCCTTAAGGTCGTTGATGAAGACGCTCTGCAGAAATTTGCGCAGGACGTGATCGACGGAAAAGTCACCATGCCGAATGGTTACACTTTTCCAGCGCCTCCCCCGCAGGTTGAAACCATCCTGTTCGATGGCGATCAGGTGCAGACGATGCTTAAAACCAAGCCGTTCACGATAACGCGTGTCGGGCTGCAATTCACAAACGGCACGTACTCCGCTTATGCAGGCGGCGACAGCTTTTTCAAACGCGAGCAGCAGGGCGGGCCGTGGTCAGAGCTTGATCCGTCTGAGAAAATCAAGGGCGATGATTGCAAGGACGTGCGCATGCTGGTCGCCGCACGTTTTATTACCAGCATCATGGGCGGTGACGTCATGTTGACGGGTAGTCGCCTCTCGCCGTGCTTTGAATGCGTCAAGCTGCCCAAGATGGACAAGTGTCTGATTGGCAAGTGGCGGCTTTCCAACGAGGCGCTTCTGTCATTCCTGAATGCCGCCGTCACGAACAAGAAGATGGCGAATTACAGCGGGGTCGGCGGCACCAGTATTGTCTCCTTCGATGAGAACGGCACGGCTCAGCTGATACTTGAGGATTTTCGCATTGGCGCCGAGGTCAATATGGAAGAAGGCAGCCAGGATGTCGTTCTGATCAACATCGAAGGCTCTGGCATCGATTCAGGCCAATGGAGCACGGATGATGGCGGAAACATCAATTACTGCCCGATAGACAGCAGCATCGCTTTTTCGGTGCGAACCGAACTGCCCAACGGCTTCGTCAACACAGCCACTCAAAACGGCATGATGGATGTTGCGCGATGGGGTTATACCTGCCTCGGTAGTGATCTGGTGATGCAGTATACCGGGCCGATATCCTTGCCGCCTGACGTGGCGCCGCGCTGGCAACTGACACGGATTCCATGAGGATCGACCTGGAACCAGAAACCCTCTGACGCGTTCATCAGGCAAGCGCGAGCGAAAACTCGCGGTATCAATGGATCATCCATAGCGCTCGCCGTGCATGATCCGAGCTAGGTCACAGCCATCATTGCGCAGCTTGTGCGCAGAGGGGAAAACCATGTCTGATATTTCAGTTGCGGCACCTTATGCTGCGCGCTTGGAAGTCAACCCAGCCGCGCGCCTTCAGAGCGAGTCCGCTGAGAGCTTTCTCGAACGCAAAGTCGCCGAAGCGCGTGAGGCAGTCCGTGAAGAACCGATCAAGATGATGGCGCTGGCGGCAGTCAGTGGCATGGTCCTGGGCGCGCTGCTGGTCCGCTGACCACGCGATAAATAAAAGGCGGCGAACATGGGTTCGCCGCCTTTGCATTTATGAAGCGATGCCCGCGCTTCAGACCATCGGCTGTTCTTCGTCGGCCATGGGCTGACGCTGTGGCTGGCGAATGGCTTCAACCGTCGCGCCTTCAGGCTCACGGGTTTCGATGGCCTCGGGCGATGACATGGGCTGGCCATTTTCATTGGTCATGCCATCACCGTTTCCGTTCCCGCCATTGCCATGACGGTGCTGGTTGGCCGCATGCTGCTCGCGCTGCTGCTGGCTCATGGCGGCCTGTGCAGCGGCGATGATGCGGAAATAGTGTTCGGCGTGCTGCAGATAGCTTTCCGCCATTACACGGTCGCCCGATGAGTTGGCGTCGCGGGCAAGCTGAAGATATTTCTCATACACGTGCTGGGCGTTGCCGCGCACTTTCACGTCGGGGCCGGTCGATTCAAAACTGCGGTGCAGAATGTTCTGCGGCTTGTTGTGGTTGTTGTGACCACCGCCGCCCCCGTTATTGTTCCGGTTCCGGCCGCGGCGCTTGCCGCCAAAATTACCTTGCTGAGGCCTCATGCGAAGGCTCTCTCCTCTTTCGTTACAATCAGGGCGCGCCGCCTGGCTTTCAACCCACAACCAGACGCATTTGACAGCGTGTGGCGATGTGAAGACCCGTTTCAGCGACGGTGGCGCTTCGTTCGGCTGAATGTTTTGCGCGGCGTGTCCTTGCGGTTTTAAACCCGGAACGCAGCCAGTCAGCCTTTCCCCTGCTCTTTAGATAACCGGTCCCGGGCCGGGCTCCAAATGGAATTTTGACCCCGCCATTAAGGTTTACGCGGATGCCGGGCGATCACGACCCGCGCTTCGCCTGCAAGCACGTGCTGGGCGTTGCCGCGCACTTTCACGTCGGGGCCGGTCGATTCAAAACTGCGGTGCAGAATGTTCTGCGGCTTGTTGTGGTTGTTGTGACCACCGCCGCCCCCGTTATTGTTCCGGTTCCGGCCGCGGCGCTTGCCGCCAAAATTACCTTGCTGAGGCCTCATGCGAAGGCTCTCTCCTCTTTCGTTACAATCAGGGCGCGCCGCCTGGCTTTCAACCCACAACCAGACGCATTTGACAGCGTGTGGCGATGTGAAGACCCGTTTCAGCGACGGTGGCGCTTCGTTCGGCTGAATGTTTTGCGCGGCGTGTCCTTGCGGTTTTAAACCCGGAACGCAGCCAGTCAGCCTTTCCCCTGCTCTTTAGATAACCGGTCCCGGGCCGGGCTCCAAATGGAATTTTGACCCTGCCATTAAGGTTTACGCGGATGCCGGGCGATCACGACCCGCGCTTTGCCTGCAAGATCATGCCGGATGTCTGTGTCGCTCAGTCCTGCTGCTGCAAATATGGCGGCCACGTCTGGGGCCTGACCCAGCCCGACTTCCGCAAGAAGTGCCCCGCCAGGATTGAGCCGGGCAGGGGCCAATGTGGCAATGGCGCGGTAAGCCGCCAGCCCGTCTGGCCCGCCATCCAGCGCCAGATGCGGCTCGAAGTCCCGCACATCTGGCTCAAGGCCCGCAATGTCAGCAGACGGAATATAGGGTGGGTTGGAGACAATCAGGTCGAACGAGCCGCTGACATGGCTCCACCAGCTTGAGATCGCAAAACGTGCCCGAATGCCAACGCCAGCACGCAGGGCATTGCGCTCGGCGATGGACAGGGCCTCACGGCTGACGTCAACGCCCTGGCCTGTGGCATTGGGGAGTTCGCTGAGCAGTGCGATCAAGATCGCACCTGTGCCTGTGCCAAGGTCCAGAATATCCAGCGGCGCGCGCCTGTCGCCCACATGTGCAAGCGCGGCATCGATCAGGGTTTCCGTGTCGGGGCGCGGGATCAGCGTGGCGGGCGTCACCTCAAGGTCCAGTGTCCAGAAGCCGCGAGTACCGGTGATATAGGCGAACGGCTCATGCCGTACGCGGCGGTCCACCATGCGGTGAAACTGCGCGGCCTGTTCGGGCCGCACCGTCTGCGCCATCAATTTGGCAGGCGCGCACATCAGAATGTGGGCGAGCAGCAGTTTTGCCTCGCGCTGCGGATTCTCGATGCCAGCATCGCCAAGTACCGCCGCCGCGTTCGCGAGCAGGGCACGCGTCATGACAACCCGTCGTCCAGCGCTGCCAGCTTCTTCGCCTGATCCTCGGCCATCAGGGCGTCGATCACCTCACCCAGATCATCTCCCGCGACGATGCGGTCCAGCTTGTAGAGCGTCAGGTTGATACGGTGGTCGGTGAGACGGCCTTGCGGGAAATTATAGGTGCGGATGCGCTCTGAACGATCACCGGAGCCTACCTGATCCTTGCGGTCGGCGGCGCGTGCGCTGTCCACGCGCGTGCGCTCGGCATCATAGAGGCGGGCTTTGAGCATTTTCATCGCCCGCGCCTTGTTCTTGTGCTGTGACTTTTCTTCCTGCGATGCAGCGACCACACCCGTTGGGATATGGGTGATGCGCACGGCGGACTCGGTCTTGTTCACATGCTGCCCGCCAGCACCAGAGGCCCGATAGACATCGATGCGCAGGTCGGCGTCCCTAATGTCGATTTCCACATCCTCGGCCTCAGGCAGAACGGCGACAGTGGCGGCCGATGTGTGGATGCGGCCCTGTGCCTCGGTTTCGGGCACGCGCTGCACACGGTGCACGCCGCTTTCAAACTTCAGTTTTGCAAATACCCCGGCCCCCTCAATGCCAAGCACGGCTTCTTTCACGCCGCCAAGGTCGCTCTCGGAAATGGAAAGCAGCTCGGCCCGCCAGCCCTGCAACTGCGCATAGCGGCGATACATGGCCATGAGGTCACCGGCGAACAGCGCCGCTTCATCACCGCCGGTTCCGGCCCTTATTTCCAGAATGGCGCTGCCTTCATCTGCTGCATCGCGCGGGATGAGCAGCAGTTTCAGCGCCCGCTCAAGCTCCGGAACGCGTTCTTTCACGACGGCCAGTTCGTCGCGGGCGAGTGCCGCCATGTCGGGGTCGGCATCGGTTGCCATGGCTTCCAGCGATGCGCGCTCGGTTTCGGCCGCGCGATACTCAGCCAAAGCCTCAGCGACCGGCCTCAGTTGCGCGCGTTCCTTCGCCAGCCTGACGAGATCGCCATGACCAGCTGCAAGTTGCGCCTCGATTTCCTCGAAGCGTGCGGCGATGCGATCAATTTGCTGTGTGGGAAGCATGGGGCGGTTTAGCGGCTGAATCAGTTGGGCGCTACTCAGCGGCCTCAGATTTGGCCCCGCGCGATGCCTCGATATCGGCCGCGTGTTTCTCGCACAGCGCGACAACATGCGCGACGAGGTCGTCATTGGGCAGTTTGTAGGCCTGCTTGCCACCCAGATAGATCATGCCATGACCGCCGGTCTGTTTGCCGAGCGAGCCGCCGCCGGTGAAGCCGATATCGGTCTGGGTTGCTTCGCCTGGCCCGTTCACCACACAGCCGATGATCGAAAGGCTCATGGGCGTTGCGATGTGTTTCAGCCGTTCCTCAAGCAGTGCCACCGTTTTGATCACATCAAACCCCTGACGGGCGCAGGATGGGCACGAGATGATGTTCACGCCGCGATGACGCAGGCCCAGCGATTTCAGAATGTCGAAGCCGACACGGATTTCCTCGACCGGATCAGCAGACAGTGAAACGCGGATGGTGTCGCCGATTCCGGCCCACAGCAGCGAACCGATCCCGATGGAGGATTTCACCGTGCCCGGAATCATGCCGCCTGCTTCAGTGACGCCAATATGCAGCGGATAGTCGCAGGCCTCGGCCAGGCCATGATAGGCAGCGGCGGCGAGGAAGACATCCGATGCCTTCACCGAAATCTTGAATTCGCGAAAGTCGTTGTCTTCAAGGATGCGTGCATGGGCAAGAGCGCTTTCCACCATCGCTTCGGGGCACGGCTCGCCGTAACGCTCCAGCAATTCAGGCTCAAGGCTTCCGGCATTGACGCCGATACGCATGGAACAGCCGTGATCTTTCGCGGCCTTCACGACATCGCGCACGCGTTCGGCTGAACCGATATTGCCGGGGTTGATGCGCAGGCATGCCGCGCCTGCTTCGGCGGCCTCGATGGCGCGGCGATAGTGAAAGTGGATGTCGGCGACGATCGGCACACGCGCGGCCCGCACAATCGCCTTCAGGGCTCTGGTGGACTCCTCATCCGGCACCGAGATGCGCACGATGTCGGCGCCTGCCTCCTCAAGTGCCTTCACCTGCGCAATCGTCGCAGCCACATCTGCGGTGATGGTGTTGGTCATCGACTGCACCGAAATGGGTGCATCGCCGCCCACTTCAACCGCGCCGACGCGTATCTTGCGGCTGACGCGCCGCTGGATCTGGCGATAGGGCCGGATACTGCTCATCGGCGATCAGGGCGTCGGCGGCGTTGGCGTGGGCTCAGGCAGCGGGCTGGAAGCCGGTTTCGGCGTAGGCTTTGGCGTGGGTTTAGGTGTTGGCTTTGGCGAGGGTGATGGCACCGTCGCAGGCACACTCTCAGGGCTCGGCCCGGCAGGCGCATTGACCGTTGGAGTTGGCGCAGAAACGGGCCGTTCAGCCGGTGCGCCATAGGCCTCAGCCGAAAGCGCGAACTTTTCGATGGGCACACCATCCGCGCCCGCCCGGCCGATGAAAGTGCCGTCGAGAATGACGTCCAGCGCCCCGCCATCGGCGGCGCTCATCACCACGCCGGGCTTGTTGGGCACACGATAACTGTCACCAGCGTTCAGCACGCGGTTGATGTAGAGCGTGTTGCGCAGCTCACTGGCGGCGACGGTCAGCATGACGGGGCGGCGCGCGATGAAGACGATCCGGGCATTCGCATTGCCTTTGCCCATCTCGGTGCCTGTCGGGGCCTGAGCCGTTTCGCCGGGCAGCGGTGCGATGATGCCGCCGGGGCGGGCCACAGGCGTTGGTTCGGGTGTGGGTTGTGGTGTTGGAGCCGGCGCGGGCGTGATGGTTGGTGCCGTCGGTGGCGGTGCAGGCTGCAAAGTGGAGGGCGGCGGCGTTGTGCCGGCCATGTCTGGTTCGGCGATGGCTGTTGTCGGGCCGAGTGGGCGGTGGGTGAACCAGCCAGCTTCCCGCGCCAGATACCAGGCACCAAATCCTGCACCACCCAGACACAGCAGAATGATGAAGATCGATACGAAGGAAAACCGCTGTTCTTCTTCGGGCACCGGAATGGCATAGGTGCTGCCCGGCGCGCTCGTGGCGTTCAGTTCCGCCTTATAGCGGCGCACGATGTCGTTGGTATCGAGCCGCATATAATCCGCATACGAGCGGACAAAGCCAATGGCATAGGCGTGACCGGGCAGCAGATCCTGCCGCGACTGCTCGATGGCCTCGACAAGGTCCTTACGGATCCGCAGCACCTGACTGATCTGGGCGACGGTTTCGCCGCGTTGCAGGCGTATGGCGCGCAATTCCATGCCGACGCTCTCATCCGACGCGCCGGGAGCATCCTGAACGTTCTGAAGCGTGATACGGCGATTGGCCGATGACCGGCCGTTTTCGGAGGACACGATATCAAATCACCTGATTTCTGCGGGTTGTTAACGGCCCGTGCAGTGCTGACCGGCCATAACAGATAGCCCTTACGACGTGGCAGATGCAATGAAAAGCGCGTCAGCCCGGCTGGCACGGGGTTTGCTGAGCCTGCACCGATTGGGGTGCACAGCCCAAAAGGGGACACACATGCCCAGATTCGGCGCTTTAGATGGCTGGCGTGGTGCGGCCTGTCTGCTTGTCATTCTTGTCCACCTGCCCGTTGCCAGTGTCCTTCTGGACAATGCTTTTCTGCCGAATGTCTGGCCGCTGGTGGACTTCTTTTTCATTCTCAGCGGGTTTGTGATTACCCACACCTATCTGGAAAAGGTGACCGACAGCACGTCGCTCTACGACTTTTCGATCAGACGCGTTGCGCGCATGTGGCCGCTGCATCTGTTTGTGTTGTCGCTTTTCGTGGTGATGGAACTGCTGAAGGCAGCGGCCATCAAAGGCGGTGTCGGTTTTCCCACGCCCGCGTTTGCTGCACCCTTTGACCTGCGCAGTCTGCTGATCAACATCCCGATGCTACATGCCATGGGGTTGACGCCAGAGACGAGCTGGAATTTTCCAAGCTGGAGCATTGCCGGTGAATTCTGGACCTATATCGTTTTTGGTATTGTCGTCGTCATCGGTAATGGTGGTCCAATCTGGCGGTTATGCGCGAATGCTTTGGCCGTCGGCCTCATTTTGATTGGATTTGGTGCGCTTGTTTTGCATTCGCCTGATCGTATGAATGCCACTTACGATCTTGGCTTCATGCGCTGTCTGATGGGCTTTTTTACGGGATACTTCGTCTATCAAGTCTGGACCTATCTATCGCCACGCCTGCGTATGAACAGTGCCATCGAGATTTTGATGCTCATCGGCGCGGTCTTGTTCATCATCTATGCAATGCGCACACCCTGGGAGATGGCGACCCCGTTGGTTTTTGCGTTTTTTGTATTCGTTTTCGCATTTCAGGGGGGCGTTATCTCCAGGCTGCTCCTCACGCGGCCTGTGCAATGGCTCGGCGAGCACTCTTATACGATCTACATGGTTCACGCCTTCATCATCACCAACGCCGTCCTCAGGCCGTTGCAGTTAGTGCAGAAGCTGTTCAAAGTATCCATACCGGAAACGCCATCCGTCTACGGCGAAATGCCGCGCTTCATTATGCCTGGCGGAGAGATTGGCGCAGTTGTGGTGATTCTCACCTACACGGCCATGGTTCTGCTCGCTGCCGCCCTAACCTTCAGATTTGTCGAAAAGCCTGCGCAGAAGGCGCTCATCCGCCTTCTTGCGGCCAGGAAGCAGGCGGCTCACTCGAAGTGAATTGTTCCGGCATCATGGGAAATATGGTGCCGCCTGCGTGACTCGAACACGCGACCTACGCATTACGAATGCGCCGCTCTACCGGCTGAGCTAAGGCGGCCCGATGCGGGCGGGGGCATCGGTTTGACGCGCTACCCCTCCGGACGGGCGGGGTTTTACATGAAACCGTCGCCCTTGCAACGCCGCGTGCTAAGGGCCCTTCAGGAAGCCCGTCACATCGGCCGCTGATTTCGCGGCGATTTCTTCCATCGGAATATGGCCCACATCAGGATAGACGATCAGCCGCGCACCCTTGATGGCGGCGGCATATTGTTCGCCCACGTCAACCGGCAGCAACGTATCCTTCGCCCCCCACAGCAGCAGCGTTGGCGTCGTAATCTCGCTGGCGCGCTGGGCAATCGTGTTGTCTGGCTCCAACTGGAACCGCGCCAGGCTGGCCGCCCGCGTGCCTTCCATCCGGTTCAGCAGCCAGTAGCGGTCGGCCATGTCAGACGTCACCAGCGCATCATCCACGATGGTTGTTTTAAGGCCGCTTTCGAACAACATGCGCGGGGTGATGAACAGCAGCAGGTTTTGGACAAACGGCATCCGGGCGATACGGAAGCCAAGGCCGGGGTCGGTCTGGCCCTTCGGACGGAAACCCGAAGCGTCGATCAGAATCAGATGTGTCAGCCTGCCGGGGTTTTCTATGGCGAAACGCGCAGCCACCCCGCCGCCCATGGAATTGCCGCCCAGCGCAAAGTGCTCAAGCCCAAGTGCGGCAGCGACCTCCAGAACGAACCCGGCCATGGCTTTTTGCGAATAATTGTCGCCGGGCACGGCACCGGTCAGGCCGTGGCCGGGCAGGTCGAGTGTGATGACCCTGAAATCTCCGGCCAGTTCCTTCACCCAAGGCTCCCAGGTATGCAGCGAGGCATTGGAGCCATGCAGCAGCATCAGCACGGGCGCGTCTTTGGGGCCACGGTCGCGCACATGCGCCACGGCACCTGAGGCGAGTGTGACATACTGGCTCTCCGGTCCGCCGAACCGGGCTTTCAGTTCTGCGCGCGGGATATCGCTTTCATATCCGGCAAGCAGCCCCGCGCCCATAAGCACGAGTGCAGCCAGCAGAATCCGCCCCAGCCATTTCAACATAACCGCCCCCGGTCTTTGTCATCAGAAAAGCCTGTGACTGACATGGCGCAGGAAGGCTGAGGCATCAAGCCCGCCTCCTGTGGCGCTGACGATCAGTTCTTCAGCCGTTTTCCGGTCGCCCGGCCTGTGGATGTGATGGCGCAGGAAGCTGAGCAGCCCTGAAAAATCGCCGCGCGCGATCTCGGCATCCATATCGGCCCCACGTCCATAGGCCTCCATCAGTTGCGCGGCATACAGACTGCCGATGGTATAGGTCGGGAAATAGCCGAACATGCCGGCCGCCCAGTGACCGTCCTGCAAAACGCCGTCATTGTCGCTGCCGGGCCCGATGCCAAGTAAGCGGTGCGAGGCTTCGGCCCATGCGTCTTTCAGATCGCGCACCTCAAGCGTGCCCGCCACCAGCGCCGTTTCGAGCTCGTGCCTCAACGCGATATGCAGATGATAGGTGAGTTCGTCCGCACTGGCCCGCAGCGCCGTACGCGCCACGCGATTGGCGGCGCGGTGCAGATCGCCCGCGTCAACCGCCCCACAATGCGCCGTGAGCTTCGGCTGCATGAAGGTCCAGAAGGCGTGCGACCGGCCGACATGATTTTCCCAAAGCCGCGCATTCGCCTCGTGCAGGCCCATCGAGGGCGCGGCCGCCAGCAGCGTGCCTTTGTCGCGCGGGTCATAGCCCTGATCGTAAAGCGCGTGTCCCGCTTCGTGCAGCGCCGTCAGGATCGTCTGCCCCAGTGGATGATCGCCCGGTCTCAGTGACAGGCGCACATCGTCAAAGCCGAGCGCGCTGGTGCCGGGATGGGTCGCGTGGTCGATCACCCCGCGCGTGAAATCAAAGCCGATATCGGCCAGAAGATCTTTGACGATGGCCTGCTGTGTCGTCTCATCGAAGTGGCGATGAAACAGACCGTCCGTCCCCCCAGCTTTGCCCGTTTCAGCGGCCTTGCCGATCAGGGGCACGAGCTGTGCCTTGAGTTCATCAAGCACTGGCCCCAGACGGGCCGAGGTCATGCCTGGCTCGTATTCATCCATCAGCGTGTCATAGGGGTCTTTGTCAGGGGCAGAGGCCAGCGCCGTCTCGCGCGCCAGCTTCAGCGTCTCGGCCAGCGCCGGGGCCAGCAGCGCAAAGTCGTTGGCCTCGCGCGCTTCTTCCCATGCCCCTTGTGAGACTGAGCGCGCCTGCGCGAAATGGCGCACCAGATCATCCGGCAGCGACATTTCGCCTTCCCGCAGATCGCGCAGAATGGAAAGCTCGCGCGTCCAGTGTGCGTCATCGCCCTGAAGGGCTGCGACCTCCTCGATCAGATCGCCCAAGGCATCATCGGTCAGGCGGCCATGCCGCAGGGATTCAAGCGCTGCGATCTGATCGCCGCGTTCGGCATGGGCGGCAGAAGGCAGATCGGTTTCCTCGTCCCATTCCAGCGCGCCGATCACATTGTCGAGGGTAAGGATTTCACCGATGCGGCGGCGCAGTTCGTGCTCCGCTCCGTCACTGCGCCTCTGCGAGCGACGCGGCAGGGTCAGCGCCGAAGGGGCCTCGGCTTCCAGCACTGCGGCCATGCCGCCATTCTGTGCGACATTGACCACCTGTTTCTGCGACACGCGGCACATAATGCCGAGCCCGTGATCGGTGGGAGCAAAGCCCATCACCGCATAGAATGGCTCGGTCAGCACGCGGCCATCGGGCGCGACAACTGGAAACTCGGCGACCGGCAGGCTGGTCGCCTGTTGCAGCACCCAGCTGGCATCCGGGTCATCGGCGCTGGCAAGAGCCTCGTTCAGGTGCCGCTCCCATGCACCGGCCTCGGTCGCTGCGCCGATGATGACACCATCACCGCCATAGGAGCGGTTCGGCTTCAGCACCAGCGTTTCACGATGTGTGCGGGCGTAAGGCAGAAGGTCGCCGTCCACGCCGTGCGGCAAAGCCGTGCGCCGTTCGCGCACCACGCGCGTCCACAAAACGTGGCGACGGAACAGACGGCATTCGTCGGGCGAGAAGAAACGCTCCATCAGCGCCGGGTCGCTCAGCACCTCAAGACAGCTCTTGTGGTCGAAATCGCCCGCCGCACCTGAAACCATGCGGTTCTCGCGGAACAGCATGCGTATGCCCTCCAGCGGACGGCCCAGTTCTTCTTCCAGTGCCAGCAGATCGCGCGATTCATAGTCGCGATAGGCGACGTCGATGATCTGCCCCTCATGCCACACCTCGCCGTCTTTCACATAAAGCTCGGAAGGATCAGCATGGGCGATGGTCAGGCCGTATTTTTCCTCGAACAGACGCTTCAGCACCAGCTGCTCGTTGATGCCGTCCTCGGCATCCTTGCACTCGACAAAGGCGAGGCGGCATTCCGGGCGGCCCATGGCGCGCGCATGGTCGATCAGCATCTGGACGAACAGGTCGCGCTGGTCGCGGGGCAGGGCGATGGAGAGCGCCGGGTCATGCGCCAGCAGGCTGGGCACGACGTCGCGCATCATCAGCTGCTCGGCGAGCGGGCTGTAGGAAATGCCGCCGACGCCCGACAGGTTGGCCTCCATGAACTTCAGTGAATCCTGCCAGGTCGCGGCGCTGAAATCGCAAACGGCATCCAGCCTGCCATAGACGGCGCTGATCCGGTCATGCGCCGGTGTCCAAGTATCGCGCAGCCAGGCTTCTTCTGCAGGGGTGATGGCCAAAGCGCGACGCAGATCGGCATGCGCCAGATAAAGGCCGGGCAGTCGCTTCAGCGCATCCATCAATTGCAGGCAGACAAAATGCACATAGCCAGTCTGCCCGCTCATCGCGAGCAATGGGCGCAGCATGATGGGAATGGGCACCATCGCGCCGTCGCGCTCATACAGGAGCTCAGCCGCGCGCGCGTCTTCCGCCAGACGTGATGCGACCTTGGCAAACGCCGCATCGCTGATGTGACTGACGGCGGTCCGCACCCGGCTTTCCAGTGCCACACCGGCCAGACCCAGCGATTCAATCGGGCTCAGAATGGGCTTCATGCAGGGCGCTCAACGGTCATGCGCCGCAGCTTGCCTTGGCCTGCCAGCTTGAGGCAAGCGCCGTCAGTTCGCGCCGTCCTCCAGCAGACGGCGGGCGATCACCATCGCCTGCACTTCGGCGGCCCCTTCAAAGATGTTGAGAATACGCGCATCGCACAGCACGCGGCTGATCGCATATTCCAGTGCGAAGCCATTGCCGCCATGAATCTGCAAGGCATTGTCGGCTGCTGCCCAGGCGACGCGCGCGCCGAGCAGTTTCGCCATGCCGGCTTCAAGGTCGCAGCGGCGGCCTTCGTCTTTTTCGCGCGCCGCGAAATAGGTCATCTGACGCGCCACCATGATCTCCACCGCCATCATCACCAGTTTGTTGGCGACACGCGGGAAGCTGATCAGCGCCTTGCCGAACTGGATGCGGTCGAGCGCATAGCGCAGGCCCAGTTCCAGCGCGCATTGCGCCACACCCACGGCGCGGGCCGCCGTCTGGATGCGGGCGGACTCAAAGGTCTGCATCAGCTGCTTGAAGCCCTGACCTTCCTCGCCGCCCAGCAGATTGGCGGCCGGTACCTCGAAGCCGTCAAAGCCGATCTCGTATTCCTTCATGCCGCGATAGCCGAGCACCTCGATCTCGCCGCCGGTCATGCCCTTCACGGGGAAATGCACGTCGTCACCACCGCGCGGCTTCGGCGCCAGCAGCATGGATAGCCCCTTATAGCCCGGCGCGTCGGATGTGCGGACCAGCACGGTCATCACATCGGCGCGCGCCGCATGGGTGATCCATGTCTTGTTGCCGGTGATCTTCCACACATCGCCGTCACGCACCGCACGGGTGCGCAGCGAGCCGAGGTCAGAACCTGTGTTTGGTTCGGTGAAGACGGCGGTTGGCAATATCTCGCCCGAAGCGATCTTCGGCAGCCAGTAATCTTTCTGCGCCTTTGTGCCACCGCCAAGGATCAGCTCGGCGGCAATTTCACTGCGCGTGCCGAGCGATCCGACACCTATATAGCCGCGCGACAGCTCTTCCGAGACGACGCACATCGCCGTCTTGGGCAGGCCTGACCCGCCGAATTCTTCCGGTATGGTCAGGCCGAACACGCCGAGCGCGCCCATTTCCTCGACCACCGGCATGGGAATGAACTCATCGCGCAGATGCCAGCCATGGGCATGTGGCACCACTCTGTCATCAGCGAACTTGCGGAACTGTTCGCGGATCAACTCCATCGTCTCGTCCAGTCCCGTCGCGCCATGGCTGGCGGCGGTGGGATGTTCGGCGATGAGATCAGCCAGCCGTTTGCGCCGGGCCGGGTCCTGCGCTGCCGTCACATGTGTGGCGACAGTATTGCGGAAGGCGCTGACCGCATCTTCCTCTACACCCAGATCAGAAGGGCGCACGATCTCGCTTTGGCTCATCGGAATGCCGCCTGCCATCTGCATGGCGTATTCCCCGCAGGCAATCTCAAGGATCAGCTTTTCGATCTCGCCGAAGCGGCCTTCTTCCGTCAGGTGCAGTGCCCAGCGGTGCATCTGCTTCAGGGCTTCGGTATAGGTCGCATACCAGGCAAGGCCGTGTGCGGCATGCTGTTCGGCCTCGAATCTTTTGGCTGAAACGGTTCCGCTTTCAGAAACCCGCGCCCGTACTGCGCTGCGAGCGCACCCGAACAGCGTCTCGGCGGCGCTCGCGATCAGCGCGGCTGAAGCAATGGCGTTGGTCATGGGAACGGGCTCCGTCTTTATGCGTATGATATCAGGAATTGCGGGCGGCGCGCATTGGCGCTAGTGCGGCTCTTTGAGAACGGGGCGGTTGCGGCCGGTCATGCATCAGGTCTGGGAAACGGTCATACGCCTGTATCGCATCGTGATGGATGCGGTGTGGCGTTTTCTTGGCAATGACAACTGGGCCATTGCCAGCGACATCGCACTGGCGACGCTGATGTCGCTGTTTCCGTTTCTCATCATTGTGACGGCGGCCGCCTCGCTGATTGGCGACGAGCGGCTGGCCAAGGAAGTGGCCGATCTCATTCTCGCCTCCTGGCCGCCGCAGGTGGGTGAGCGCCTTGCCGCCGAAGTCCTGCGCGTGCTGACTGGCGAACACCGCGATTTCCTGACCCTTGGTTCGGTTCTGGCGATCTATTTCTCGTCCAGCGCGGTGCAGTCGGTGCGTATCGGGCTGAACCGCGCCTATGGTGTCATCGAAACGCGCTCGTGGGTGCTGACGCGCCTTGAATCCATCGGCTTCGTCATTCTGGGTGTTTTCGTGCTGATGAGCCTTGCGCTGCTCATCATTCTTGGGCCGGTCATCTATCGCACGGTCGTGGCCTATGTGCCCGAAGTGGCGGAGTTCGCAGGCACCATCACGGCGCTGCGCTTTGCCATCGCCAGTATTGTCATCATCGTCGCGCTGACCATCGCCCATTACTGGCTGCCGTCCGGGTGGCGACGCCTGAAGGATATATGGCCGGGTATTCTCATCACCCTTGCAGGCTGGATTGGCACCGGCGTCGGCTTTGGCTGGTATCTCGACGATTTCGGCAGCAATTACGTTTACACCTATGCGGGCCTTGCCACGGGCATGATCGCGTTGGCCTTCCTTTATTTCTCCGCCGCCATTTTCCTGTTCGGCGGCGAGTTCAACGCAGCGATCATGCGCGCCCGCCGTGCGCGCGCGTCCGACGCGGCGTCCGAATGGGTGTCGGCAATCTGAAAGAGCGTGGCTGTTCATAAGCCGCAAGAAGCCTCAGGCCCCTGTCGCTTCAATCACGTCCTCGAAGGTGCGCAGGCCCGTACGCGGCGCATTCACCAGCACCGCCATGTTGCCGGGCAGGTGCTCGTTCTTCCACATCTTGGTGTGGGCCTT
>CAYMIJ010000026.1:0-23380 GCA_964390465.1 uncultured Flavobacteriaceae bacterium
TGCGCGGACTGGTGGACGAAGTGAGAACTGGTATTATAAAGCACCATACTCATAATTTCTTCATAATTAAAGTATAATGTAGGTATATATGAGAATACTGATTATCGAAGACCAAGAAAAGCTAGCAAATTCAATCAAAAAAGGATTGGAGAATTTGGGGTATGCAGCTGATGCTGTATACGATGGTGGAAGTGGTTTACGCAGGATTCTTGCTACCCCTGAACATTTTGATCTCATAATCCTTGATATCATGCTTCCAGAACTTGACGGCATGAGCCTTTGTAAGAAAATACGAAGTGAACATATCATGACACCAGTATTAATGCTTACAGCGAAAGATACTCTTGACGATAAGATAGATGGTCTTGATGTGGGTGCAGACGATTATCTTGTAAAACCATTTGAATTTGATGAATTGACTGCAAGAATTCGTGCATTACTACGAAGACCAACAATTGCATTAGCGACAGAACTTAGTGGCGCAGGTATCACTTTGGACACAATAAAACATACAGTCATAAAAAGTGGTAAGGATGTGAAATTAACTTCAAAAGAGTTCTCTATCCTAGAAATGCTTCTTCGAAACAAGGATCAGGTATTAAGTAGAGATAAGATTATTGCCCATGTCTGGGATTACAATTACGATACCTTTTCAAATATTGTCGATGTGCATATTAAAAATCTTCGCAGAAAGTTACAAAACAAAAAAGAAAATATATTTGAAACTATTCATGGTATAGGATATAGATTCAACTCATAATATGAAAAATAATATCTTTCAAAAAGCACGAATAAAACTGACGATATATTATGTTGCCATTATGATGGCTATTTTGGCTTTGTTTAGTAGTGTTTTAATCTACACCGTAGAGCTGAAAATAAGGCAAGGATTTAGAGACAGAATTATTGTCACAGAAGTTGAGGGAGATCCGGTCCAAAATACAAGTGACGATATTGAGATGTTGATATATTTAGTTGATGGGATTCTTTTGATAATAATAGGATTCTCTAGTTACTTTCTTGCGGGCAAGACACTCAAACCAATCAAAGAAACTCTCGACTCACAAAAAAAGTTCTCAGCTGACGCGTCTCATGATTTGCGAACACCACTTGCAATTATGATGACAGAGTCAGAAGTTGCATTACAGAATAAAAATCCAAAGGTAGAAGAACTTCAGTCTACGATAGGAAGCAACCTAGAAGAAGCAAAGAAAATGTCAAAGTTAGTAAATGACTTACTTCTTATTTCTCGCGGTGAGCAAGAAAATTCTTTGAACAACTTTATTACGACAGACCTACATTCCTTTACAGAAAAAATAGTAGAAAAGTTTACACGACAAGCAAAAGATAAAAACCTGACTCTTAAAATTTCAGAGTACAAAAAAGCAGAGATACTCCTTGAGCCAAGTATGTTTGAACGTGCTATTTCAAATATACTCCAAAATGCAATCAACTATACAAAAGAAGGTGAAATCAAAGTGGAAATTAAGGAAGACTCAAAAAACGTTATACTCTCCATAACAGATACTGGCGTAGGGATAGCGAGCGCTGACCTACCATTTGTATTTGATCGATTTTATAAAGCTGAACATTCAAGAAATGATAAATCTGGATCAGGCCTTGGACTATCGATTGCAAAACAAATTATCAAGAAACACAAGGGTGATATTTTTATTGAGAGTACTGTCGGCACCGGAACTGTGGTAACCGTAAAAATAGTCAAATTATAAAATATGAAGCAACTACAAAACAACATCTCATATTTTATAGAAAAGCTAAAAAATGACCCGTTGTTTAGAAAAAATTTAATAAAAACAGTAGTTGTAACAGGACTATTCTTTTGGTTGTTATTTTACATCGGATCAGAAGTAAAAGAAGCAAATTTTATAACCCAATCGAAAATACAACACTTTATATTACAGTACGGCTATTTTTCTTGGCTGATATACGTTCTTGTATTGCTAGTGACAATCATGTCGCCACTGCCTGATACTCCTGTGGTACTGGCAGGTGGATTTATTTTTGGTCCCTATGTTGCCATACCCCTTACTATTATTGGACAAATACTTGGCGCTACTGTTGATTTTTATTTAGCTCGCAGACTAGGAAGATCGTATGTAACAAAAAGATTTCCAAAAGCAACAAGTACTCTCAATGAGTATAGTCATAAACTTGGATGGCAGACAGTATTTTTAATGCGACTTACCCCAACGCTATCTTTTGATATTTTGAGCTATGCGGCAGGTCTCTCAAACATATCATACAAACAATATATTATTGCTACAGCGTCAGGGATGATACCGCTCCTAGTTGTTAGTAGTTTACTTGGCTACAGCGCGGGGTTGCATTCAAAAGTTATCCCGATACTGATTATCTCTATTGGTGCGATAGTAATAACTTGTATATTTTTTCTATTTAAGAAAACTCAGAATAATAAACAGTCTAAAACTTCATAATTTACTCATATTTAAATTGTATAATTAAAATATATGAAATCAATAATTGTAACGTCAGAATTATCTAAAAAATATAGTGACGGACTTGTTTTAGAGAATTTAAATTTAACCATCAATAAAGGTGAAATATTTGGATTTCTAGGACATAACGGTGCCGGTAAAACAACAACTGTAAGTATTTTAACCACACTTCTAGATCCAAGCTCTGGTTATGCCACCGTTTGTGGATTTGATACACAAAAAGAAAGCATTGAAGTACAAAAACGTATTGGCTATTTGCCCGAGAATGTAAAATTCTACGACAATCTAACCGTATATGAAAACCTTGAGTACTTGGCTAGGCTTTCTGGTATTGAAAATCCAAAGAATAAAATAGATGAAGTGCTAAAGTTTATTGATTTTACTGGATACGAGAACAAGAAACTCGGTGAATTTTCTAAAGGAATGCGTCAGCGTATCGGTATTGCTCAAGCCATTTTGCATGACCCAGAAGTGTTATTTTTAGACGAGCCGACAAGTGGTCTTGATCCAATGGGTATAAAAAAATTACGTGAAATAATCATAAAATTAAATAAAGAAAAGGGCATGACTATTTTTATGAATACTCATTTACTTTCAGAAGTAGCGAAAACATGTACCACTATTGGAGTACTAAATCATGGAAAGTTAATTTATATCGATTCTTTGGAAAATACCATGGAGAAATTTAAGGATGAATCTTCTTTAGAAGAAATATATTTCTCTATGGAAAGTAAATAAAGTATGAAAAATATATTTATAATTGCATTTGCAGAAATAAGGTCTTTATTTGGAGAAAAGATAGTGTATTCAATAACTATCGTCTTTATATTAATGTCCATGGCGTCATCACTTATTGGGTGGTCTACTTTTACAACAGCAAATGCTGTATATAAGTCATCCGTAATATTTTTACAAGGGCTAGGAGTAACAGATATTCCTAGCAATCCACTTTATAAAGTTCCAGCGCTCGCAAGTTTTGACAATCTTATAGTTTACATATCACTCATCGGCGCATTACTGGCGATCATTATAGGTCATCGCAGTATGATGCGAGAAAGAAAGTCTGGTATATTGCAGATTTTGTTTACAAGACCAATTACTAAAAAATCATTGATTTTAGGTAAAGTGCTAGGACTAAGTATAACCATATTTTCTATTGTCGGTGTGACTGCTTTAATAAGCATACTCTCATCCTATTTTTTACCACTTGCACATCTAGGTCTATCTGATGTCTCTCATTTGATAGTATTTTTCCTAATCTCTTTTTTCTACATGTTATTTTTTGCTCTTGTGGGATTGTTCTTTGCAATAAATGCAAAAAGCGAGTCACTAGCTTTATTTATACCTGTTTGTATTTGGGTAGCGATTACTTTTGTATTACCAGAACTTGCTACGGGGCTTACTCCAACAGCACTCCTTAACCCTGTAACACTTTTGCAACTACCGGCAATTGATCCATTTTTTCAAATTATGCATAAATTATTAGAACCATTTTCCTTGGCATGGCACTACTACACTATTAGTGGCGAATTACTAGGAAGTTCATTTACTCACAATTTGCCAATAGTAAAAGTAATTTCAAAAAACAGTCTTCAAATACTAACATTAGTTGGCAGCAGTATTGCTCTTTTATTTTTATCAATCAGATCGCTTAGAAAATTTGACCCACGAGCTGATTTTATAAACGAATAAATATATGAATCAAATAATAACTATCGCAAAAAAAGAATTTAAGGATGCACTGAGAAATAAGGTGTTCGTTACTTTTTTAATATTTCTTCTAGGGTTAACGGCTATTTCTATTTATGTTGGCTCTATTAACTATCAAACAAAGGTTTCTCTTTTTGAGACTACTTATGCACAGCTCATTGCTAGTGGCCAACCAGTAGACACCTTGGTTAAACCTGAATTTTTCCCATTACAATTACTGCGAGCAACTATCGAATATTTAGAAATTATAGGTGCTGTGCTAGCTATATCTTTAGGATATTTAAGTATTGCTAAAGAAAAAGGAAATAATACTCTACCCTTGATATTTACCCGACCTATTTCTCGCAAAAAGTATTATTTAGGAAAAATGCTCGGCAATATTGCTCTTATAATTTCTATCTCAACCATATTATTTTTATTCGCTACATTGCTCCTAGTGTTTGTGGGTGGTGTAAGTTTAAATGGATCAGAAGTAATCAAAATTATATTGACCATATTAGCAACCATAGTCTATCTTTTTATATTCTTTTCTTTTTCTGCGTGGCTCACAATCACAACAAGATTTTCCTCAAATGCGCTCATTTTCTCATTTGTCATATGGTTGTTTTTTGTGCTTATTATTCCTCAAATTGGCGATACCATGGATACAGATAATCAAGTGCCGGGTGGATTCTTTAATGCTATTCATGTCAATCATGATCAGTCAAAAATTATTCTCCAAAATTTTACTCTCTACGAAAAATTAAGAAATGGCGCTGAGGAAACTTCTATTACTAAACACTATGAAAGATTCACTTTTGCGATCCTTGGTATAAAAGATATCTATAATGGTAAATCGTTAAGTTTTATTTTTAAAGATAAACTACAAGATGTCGGCTGGCTTGTAGCTTTCCTGTTGATACTGGGAACAGCTCCAGTTTACGCATTTAAACGAAGTAAGACATTATGGCAACAAAATGAATAACCAACATTTTATTAGTAAATTTATTAGAATAATTAAAAACAATATGAACAAAAAAACATACATTATAGGAGCAATTATATTAGTTATAATTGGTGGAGTAATCTTAAGTAAATCTTTTTCACCATCTACTCAAAAAGCAACTCAGACAAATAGTACTAAACAAAATGTTTCAAGTGATCCGCAGGATATTGTTCCGGGATTATATACGAATGTAATAAAAAATACATCAACAGTTTCAGGCTTGAAAATTGAATCAGGATTAGTAGAAAATAATATAGATAAAGACGGTAAAACAGTAGATGATCATTTAGAATTAGTATTGAAGAATAATAGTTCAAAAGACATGAATAATTTTGAAGCCTATTATACTGTTACCGATTTAGTTGATTCAAAAAAAGAAGGCTACTACAAGATACTAACTGGGCTTACTCTAAAAGCAGGTGAAATAAAAACAATTCACTTTGACAGTAATGTTGGCGAAAATCATTTTGGAGTAAATAAAGATGGATTGTATTTTACAGGTAAGAATAAAATGCGATTTGATGTACAAATTAGTACACCAAATTTCATGATTGCAACGATACAAATTGCAAAAGATGCTGGCGGCGCTGAACTCAAAGACTAATTCTATTCATTATTTCCTCACATAAGATTTGTATAGTTATAATAATTCATACTCGTCATATGAATACACTATTATTAATAACTACTAAGAAATTATAAATTAATTAGAATAAAACATATGAAAAATAAAAAATTACCAATGTTCGTATTAGGAGCATTACTGCTCGGCGCGGGAGGTTCAATTGCTGTGCAGACATTTGCACAGACTGCAACACCAGTTCAACCAAGTGCTGTAGTTTCAAACCAAACTGTTGACCAGAAAGATGCACAAGGAAATGATATGGAGACAAATGATGACAACAATGATGTTGTATCAGCGAGTGTCCTTGCTCAAGTAAAGATATCTGAATCACAAGCAAGACAAATAGTTTTGTCTGCAAATCAAAACACAACTATCAAAACCATTGTAGTTGGAGATGAAGACGGTAAGGCAATTTATGAGGTTGAACTATCTAACAACACAGAAGTTAAAATTGATGCAGTAAATGGATCAATTCTAAAAGCTGACAAAGAAGAAATGGATGGAGAAGATAATCATGTTGACCAAAAAGATTCCAAGGGAAATGATGTCGAAACAAATGATGGTAATGAGCAAGAAGACTAGTTTGCCTTTAATTATTAATTAATATCTAAATATATATTATGAAATATAAAAGACAACTCATGAGTGGTATGTTTGCTCTCGCTTTGCTTGCTTCAGGAACATCAGTATTCGCAGCCGATATCCCTGTAACGGGTTCAAAAATGGTTCAGCAGACAAACCAAGCAAAGATGAAGTCAAATAGCTCTGATGGTATCGTTGATGCTAAAGATAAAAACGGCAAGGATCTTGAAACTAAAGATGATACTGTAAAGAAAGTCGCAACAGTAAAGCACAAAAAAGCTGTAAAAACTCATAAGGTAAAAACAACAGCTCCTGTAGTCAAACCACTTCCATAAAACTATCTTTCGACAGGCTATTAAAAAACACCTTTATCAGAGGTGTTTTTTAATATGTCACTCCGGGGACAACAAAGAATCCATATAACACTACAAAGAAATTGATAAGAGCATGACTTATGATTACTAGCGGAAGGCTCGGATACTTCATATACATAACAGCGAATCCAATTCCGCCAATAAATGCGATGGGCAGTCCTATCATCGGATTTGGGAAAATGACATGGAGGAACATAAAGAGCAGTGCATTCGCTAATACAATAAATACAGGCTTTTTTATAATTTTGCCAAGTGCGGGGATAAGATACCCTCGATAGCCAATTTCTTGAAATAGGGATACGATAAAAAATCCATACAAGAAATGACCATGTTTCCACCAACCTGCTAATTCCTCATTTCCGATTTTTTCAGAAAATACATAACAAAGTAATATTGTACTAATGGTGAATAGTAGATACGGTAAGAAGTATTTTTTAATACGATACGTGGTCGCTCCAAGCATTGTCCATGTCCATTTTTCTTTTATCAAAACTGCCATCAAAAGACTGATGAGTATCCCTAATACCCATATTCTATCTTCAATCTCGATCAGGCGAGCTTGGATTAGCACAATAGGTAAAATGAAAACGATAAATATCTGAGCGTAGATTTCTTTTTTGCTGGTTTTTATATTTTCAATTGAGTAATGGATCTGATCGTTCATTAAATTACCATAACATAAAAAATATAATAAATAAATTTAGAGAAATAGATTAGTTCATAATTTCTTCATAACTTTATTTTATAATTAAATTATATGACACAAACAACAAAAGACTTATTAATAAAAGTTCCCGCAGTAACACTTGGTTTTTGGATTATTAAAATTCTTTGTACTACACTCGGCGAAACGGGTGGAGATGCAGTATCTATGACATGGAATCTAGGATATCTTGTCAGTACAGGCATATTCGCAGTTATTCTGATTGGTCTTGTATTTGCTCAAATCAAAGCAAAGTCTTATAAGCCATGGCTCTACTGGGGAACGATTATTGCTTCTACAACACTCGGCACGACACTTGCTGACTTTGCAGATAGATCTCTTGGTATTGGATACACTGGTGGATCACTACTTCTCCTAACGCTTTTGTTAGTTACACTCTAT
The DNA here is from genome assembly GCA_964390465.1 of uncultured Flavobacteriaceae bacterium. Taxonomy (GTDB): domain Bacteria; phylum Pseudomonadota; class Alphaproteobacteria; order Micropepsales; family Micropepsaceae; genus JADZAI01. Next base: position 7,859 of record CAYMIJ010000026.1, read on the forward strand.
GTTTGGAAAAAAGCGACAGGAAGTATTTCAGTGGACAGTATTTCTAATGCAAAAAGTGAAATGTTTTATTGGTTAGCAATTACTTTCTCTCAAACACTAGGTACGGCACTCGGTGACTGGTTTGCTGATACAAATGGGCTCGGGTATCTCCACTCTGCCTTTGTTTTTGGAACATTACTATTATTTATCACATTCTTATACTTCAGAACCAAAGTTTCCAAAGTATTGTTGTTCTGGGGTGCATTTATTTTGACTCGACCGCTCGGCGCTGTTGTTGGAGACTTTCTTGATAAGCCATTTGCAAAAGGAGGATTGAATATTTCAAGACCAATGATTTCCCTAATACTTTTGGTTGCAATAGCTATCCTGATTGCAGTTATTCCTCAAAGAGCAGGCGAACATCCAAAAAATGCTTAACTTATAATATATGCTTGCATTTCAGATTCTAGTATCACAAATATCAGGAACACTTGTTATGTTTAGTGTTATAGGAATTACTTCAATAATTCTTTATGCACTAAAATACAAAAAAGATTTCTATAAAATACTTTTTTCCAGTATTTCTGCAATGTTTGTTACCTATACGCTTAAATATCTACTAAAAATTCCTCGACCTGCACACATGCTTGTGGTTGAAACAGACCCTCGTTTTCCATCAGGTCATGCAACGATGGCGGCGATTGTGATGACTTTGATTATCTACTATTCAAATAAATATATAAAGAATCATTATTTAAAATATACTCTATATCTAGTTGGCGTTGGGTGGTTTACCCTTGTAGGGTATTCAAGGTTATATCTTGGCGTTCATTATCCAGTTGATATTATTATTGGAGGATTGATTGGGGTAATTTCTACAGTAGTAGTACTAAAAATCTTCAAACGCCTACATTATTACAATTCATAATTTCCTCATAACTATTTTCTATACTTAACAATATGAACATAACCACTAAAAAGTTGCTGAACAAGGTACCCGAAGTGACGCTCTATTTTTGGATTATAAAAATTCTCTGTACTACTGTAGGAGAAACAGCTGCGGATTTTCTTAATACCAAACTCAACCTTGGTCTAACAGGTACATCACTTGTAATGGGAGTGTTACTTATTATTGCTCTTATTTATCAATTTAAAACAAAGAAATACACTCCGAGTATTTACTGGCTCTCTGTCGTACTTATTAGTGTTGTTGGAACTCTTATTACAGATAATTTGACTGATAACTTTGGAATATCACTAGTAACTACAACTATCGTATTTAGTATTGCCTTGATAACTATATTTATTGGTTGGTATAAGAAAGAAGGAACCCTATCTATTCACTCCATATTTACCCCGAGACGAGAGTTGTTCTATTGGTTTACCATTCTTTTCACCTTTGCGCTAGGAACAGCTTCTGGAGACTTGCTTGCAGAAACACTCAATGTTGGGTATCTGCTATCTGCTGTTATATTTGCTGGCTCAATAGGTCTAGTGTATTTAGCTCATAAAAAATTCAATCTAAATCCTATACTCGCTTTCTGGATAGCATATATTCTCACTCGACCACTTGGGGCATCAATTGGCGACTACTTATCTCAAGCTCAAGTAGACGGCGGACTAGGTCTTGGAACAGTTATAACCAGTGCCATATTTCTCATTGCAATTTTATCTACAGTGATCTATCTATCAATCACTAAAAAAGATACATTTGCTACTGAGATGAATATGTAAGTTTCAGTAACTGGTCGAATTATTAACTTTTTTAATTTAAAATTTATGGATATCCAAGAAATAAAGAAAGAAATCAAAAATAAAGTAGGTAAGAATACAATAATTGTAACTCTATCAATTGCACTTATTGTGATATCAGCAGTAGCAATAGGCCTAGCTGTGGACCATGAGGAATATAGAAATGACAGAGAATATAATAGTGAGAAGTTTATGGGGGAAAACTCTAATGAACATATGATGCAAGATGGAACTATGATGAACAATAATTCCGGTTCATCAATGGGTTCAACTATGACAAATATGACATCTGGTATGCAAGGTAAAGCAGGAAAAGAACTTGAAAAAGCATTTTTGTCTGAAATGGTTCTCCATCACCAAGGTGCGATAGATATGGCAAAACTTTTACTTCAAGACAAAACGATTTCTCCAGAGTTAACAAAGTTTGCAAATGGAATCATTAGTGCTCAGCAACCTGAAATTAATCTGATGAATGAGTGGCTCAAGAAATATTAATTTCTTACTTAAGAAAAAAACACATAATCATTTATGTGTTTTTTAATTCATATTAAGTTCAACACTATTTAATAAACGATAGAATCTTTTCCTCGACCTCATTAGGGGGGATCGTAAATGCAGTACAACCAGGATCACTTTCGGAGAATATGAAAAAGTTACTAGTGGCGAAATTACTAATAGGTATCCAGAAAAATCGATCCACTGGGTCATGACTATCAATACTAACGCTTACACCAAGAATATAATCATAATTTTTCATATATTCCTTAACAACAAAACACCACTGAGTCACACCGTCTATGTCAAAGCGCGCGCCGAGTGCCATCGGCAATTTCTTGAGTAATAGGTCAGCATCATCAACTTCGACACCCTTCTTTACCAATAGAGTAAAAATCTCTAGTTGAAGATTTCTTTCAGCTTTTTGCACAGCGCGTACTCCTTTACGCCATTTGTTTGGTATAAGCCAGTAGAGGCGCTCTTGTGCCTCTTGAAACCTGTCTGTATTCACTACAGGCGCAAATGCCTCTGGCTGTATCACCCATTCACTTCTTGGATTGCGTCGATGTTTCTGTTTTAGTCGGCCCCACGTTTTGTTGTAAATCCTTGTGCCAATATATACCTCATTAGTAAGTATCCTTACTATACCACTTGAAGTCCATTGTTTTCCTTGTGCGGTGAAAATACCTTTTGCGTTCATTGCCTCAGCTATTGTTTGTGGGGATTCCCACTGCTCTACAAGCAATGCAAACATTTCTTTCACTGCCTCTGTTGTTTGATCATCAGTTGGTGCAAAAGTTACTCTTTCGTTAGAAATTGATTTCCATTCTCCTTTTCCAAGTTTACGGATTGGTTTCTTGTTTACATCAAGAAGTAAACGCGACATACCATAGGCAGGTAGACCTCCGGCAGAGTATCCTTGTTGCGAAACCTTTACACATCCATGGAATACTTTTCCAGAGAGTACACGAGAGTAATCGGCGGCCATATACCGTCCTATAGATGTCTGAAGTGCACCAATCAACTGCTCTTCTTCTTTAGGAAATCCTTGTGATACGTATATGACTTTCTTGCCATTCTGTTTACAGATATACTCAAAATGTCCCGCCTCATCTGAATCCTGAAATCGTCCCCATCGAGAAACATCATAAACAAAAACATAATCAAAAGGTGGTGCATCGTTATTTTCTATCCACTCCTTAAATAATCGCTTAAATCCTGGTCTATCTGCTGAAAGACCACTCTCTCCGTCGTCAGCTTCCTCATGGATGATTTCAACCTGATGAGCATTAGTAAACTTTTGAGTATGCTCTCGCTGAATAAGCACAGAGTTTTCTTGCTTATCTTTTGCTGAGTGACGATAGTATGCGACTCCTTTTTTACGACTTGGTTCAGATATAGCCATAATAACTAAATGGCTTTCTTAAGAATTGAATGTAGTTCGACTAAGGCCGCTTTTTCTACTTTCGTAAAAGCAAGTCCTTTCTCTCTTTTCTGTGCAATCTTTTTAGTTAATTCACCAACAAGTAATGCAAACCCTGACTGGCGCGCGCGTTGCTCAAGTTCACTCACTGTCATATCTGGCCTAATAAGAAAGAAGTGGATTTCCTCCTCATTGATCGTTGCTTGCATAAAAGCCGTAATCAATTTACGAATATCCAGATTTTTCGTAATAACCTTACGCTCAATTTTTTCAAAAATGATAATGATGATTTCATCAACTTCAATTTTCTTGATTCTTCGGAGTCTAGTAAACATAGGCAACATCGCTAGCCGTAGACTCTCGGGGACCTTGTATCGCTCCATCAAGGTAAGGTTCGTCACTCTCTGCTTCCGCATTTGAAATGCTAATTGCACCGACGACTTGCTCATATGGAGGTATTCAGCGACTTCATGATTGGTTCTAAGTCCCAGTGAGTTTTTAATACGCTCAAGTGCTTCAGAACGTTCAAGTGAGTTCCATGCTCTACGGTTATTTTGCATTTCATACCTTCTCGTCTCAAACTCACCCTCGGGCATTTTAGGGTAGATACGACAAGGTATCGTTTTCAAACCAAGACTCTGAGAGCATATGTATCGGCGATGTCCATCCATTATAATGTAACGACCTTCTGATACTTCACTTACCTTGATAGGTTCCTCGATCCCGTATTCTTTTATCGAGTTCATTAGCTTGTTCTTTTCACCTTCAGTCCCAAAATCCTTTCTCGGCTGATTAGGGTCACGTTCAACTTTATTCATGGGTAGCTCCACGAAAGTGAATTTATGTTTTATCATTTTTAATTGTATGTTAACTGTTAATAAATATGTACTTTTTCTAAACTATTTCTAAATAATAAATAAAGAACTAATTCAAAAGATCACTAAGGTTTTTCCACCCTATAAGAGCCGACGTATATTCATAAGAAGGACGGTTATGAACCTTCCATCCATTTGGACCGTCTTGCACCGCTATGCCACCTTCAAATCCCTTATGGTTCTTTAACCATAGCTGTAACGCTTCTGCACGATATTTTGCGCCTTCAGCTGTTTCTCCTTTTTTAGTATCTATTATGAAAATCTTATTCTTGGTTTTTATAATCCAGTCTGGATAAAATAAGCTCTCTTTGTTTTTTACCAAATCTTGATACGCAATTGAAAAATGCTCACTTCCAAAATCGCCATTTTTATACCACCACACAACCTCTTTGTGGCTTTCAAGAAAAGCAATAAATCCTTTTTCATTGTCCTCACCCTTATAATCCTTTTCAATATAGAATGGTTGGAGCGCCGATTTCTTTACTTTCATTTCTGTGTATTCATCAGTGAAAAACAACGTTTCGCGCGGGATTTCGATAGTTTCTGTTCGCTTCGCGCGCTCAGATTTCTTGTTTACTTCTTTCTCACGAATAGGACGGTATACGGCCAATGCTTCTCCAATTAGCGGAGCGAGAACGCTTGTCTGACTTAGTAGATCATGAACAATTGTTCTATATATTACTTGTCTTGGCTCACCTGTATTATGCAATAGCCATATATTAAGTGCAGTTTTTAGCTTTCCCCAAGAACGCTCTGGTGCAAACTTCTTATTCTCATCGACCTGCTTTGAGATAAGCTTGAAACAAAGCAGATTATAAAGTCGTTCAATATCATACTGAGACATATCTTGATCGTGCTCACTTCCTTCAGACAACAACTCTTTAGTGAAGTTATCATAGTCGTCAATTTCAACACCAACAATCAATCCGTTAGTTAGATGAGGATTTATATCCAGCCCTTTTTCTTTGAGGTGCTTCAAAGCCATCGTTTCTTTTGAGGTAATACCAAAATGCTTATCGGCAATTTTTATAAATGTCTCCTGGAAACTATCACCCAAGTCGTTATAGTCTGTACGACTCATAAACACCGACTCAAGTTCAATAGGTTTAATATCTGGCTTACGATAACTAGCAAAAATTGCAGGACGATTATCTGTCTTAGATTTCGCGTATTCGGTCAGAACCTCATTGCGCTTGTAGTTAGTGTAGAGATATCCCGCATTTAGCTCAGGTCGAGCAAAATGGACCCCTAGTGGCATTCGTAGGATTCGACCAACAGTCTGGACCGCGAATGTAGGATTTTTGATTTCGCGGAACATAACCAGAACTCCCGCACGTGGACAATCCCACCCTGTCGCGGCCGCTTGTTTGAAAAGCAAAAACGATTTAGGTGAGTTATTTTTTTCGATATCTTCAAGGTTAATTTTGTCCTCAGAGAGCCAGATGGCTATCTCGTCTTCAAGCACACCTTTTTGTTTCAAAAAATTAACAACGATATTCTGCTTATTGACTGTGGTTGTACCTTTAATTGCTTGATCATCATTCGGAAGCTGAATAAGCACAAGTGGATTGATCTCAAACTTGAGCGATTTATAGTGAGCAATAAGATCGAGACGTTTCTTAAAAGCCAACTCAAGAAGAATGTCGTCTTGGTCCATACCCTTAAACTCTTTATGATTCAAATCTTCTTCTGTTTGAAAGATTATTTTTTCCTTGATGAGTCCAGCTTCAATAACATCCTCTCGCTTGGCTTGCACAAACCCACCTCTTTGCTCAACAATTTCTTCAGCATTTGGAATATATTTTGGGGTTGCTGAAACACGGATAGTGATTTTTGGTTTTATAAGACCATCAACAATTTCCATAGCGAGGTCCGTGTCTGAGCCAATATGCTCTTCGTCAATAATGACAACAAGTTTACGTCCATCATCGTGCGTGCGATTTATAAAGTTGTCGAACGTCAGCCCCCATTCATTGTCTTTACGGAGCTTACGACTCTCTTTGGATTTTCCTTTAATTTTTTGCCAGTTTATAAAAAAGACTGAGTTCTTTTCAAGTTTGCCCCGCGTTAGATCATTTAGGTCGAGTAGATCGAGTTCAGATGCGCCACCGTAGTATTCAAAAAGTTTATTCTTACTCTGCACATACGAGTCCTCGCTAAATGAAAACCAAACAAAAGCCACGTCGTTACCTTGAAATCGTGGATCACTCACAATATCTCTCAAAAACTGAGCAAGCATAATTGTCTTACCTGATCCAGTTGGTGACTTGAACACAAGGGGGATATTTGAGTGTGCAGACTTCCAAAGAGAAAGGAATTGATCCTTGAGTTTAGCAATGGCTATTTCTTGAAATGGTTTAAGTGCGAACATAATTATAGGCGGTTAATTTCCTTGTAAACTTCGATTATTGGCTCAGGAATATCCTCGACGCGAATACGAGGGGTAGAATACTCATTTTTATATTCATTCTTTCCCCAACCAAAAGCATAAAGCACAACGGGAATATCTTTTTTCTCAAGAAGTTTAATCAGCTCAGGAAGTTTTGATTTATCTTCCTTAAAATAAATTGCTGTCATTTTCTCGTTTCCTTCAAAAATCTGCCACCAATCATTTTTCTCTACTTCAGCCAAAGTCCCTTCACGCAGTGCAATCATTTCACCGGCTTGATAGGTAACTTTAATTTTTGACTCATCTGATATTCGTTGCAGTTTTTCAATGTTCACTATATTTGTTTTGTAATATGACAAGTTACCGCCAAGACCTTGGATTTTTTCATCCTTCTTATTTTTATATCCTTTGATTACTCGCTTGAGTCGCTCATAGGTTACCTCCTCGCAGATGTTATTCTCATTATTGGTACAAAGGATAAACTTTCTGTTCCCACCGTCTTGTTTATTAAGATCGAGAACAGCGTGACCAGTAGTACCTGATCCGGCAAAGAAATCAACCACGATTGAATCTTTTTTTGTTGTAAGTTTTAGTGTGTCTATTAAAAGGTAAAGTGATTTAGGAAAATCGAACATCTTTCCACCGAGTATATTTTCAATCAATTTTGTGCCGTAGTGTATTGCGTGATACTTCGGGTCCACCCAATGAGTTTTTATCACTTGATTTTCCCTATATTTTTCGTAGATTTGAATGTTGTTATTTTGATCACGCTCAACAATAATTTGACCACTATTTAAGCGGTCCAAGAAAGTTTCTTTTACAGTCTTCCATGTTCGCTCCTGGCCACTATTCGTTATAGGTAAAATCTTTTCATAACCAGATTTTGACTCCAGGGTTATATGCTTCAAATCTTTGCTGACATATATTGGATAAAAGAAATGTGGCCTATTAACTCTTAGGTTTTGATCGCCACCACCGGAACGAAGATAGTTGTTAAGTCTATATAGACCCTCGACATCTTCAAGATTAAACGTGGCCTGTATATCATCATCTAATACGGTCTTATTGAAGTTTGAGAGTGTTTTATTCTTTGCGTAAAACAGCATGTACTCATGGCTTGTGCCAAAGAACTTTTCTTGGTTTCTTCCTTCAGCTTTATGAACAACTGAAACGATCCCAATTCTGTTACTTTCTCCAAAAATCTCGTCCATTAACAACCCTAGAGTAAAAAGTTCATAGTGATCGATTGCGCAAATTATAAAACCTGAATCAGAGAGTAGGTTCTTTGCTAAAGACAATCTATTTTTCATCATAGAAATCCACTTACTATGTCTATAGCTATCATTTTCGTCTACATAATCATTGTTGTATCGCCAACTATTATTACCAGTATTATATGGCGGATCAATGTATATAACATCAACCATTCCTCTGTGGGTATAGTTCAAAACAGAAAGAGAGTGATAATTATCTCCCTCAATCAATATGTTGTTCGAGGCAGAATTATCTGATCCTAATTTTCTATTTTTAACCTCCTTGAGAATAGGTACGTTCTCATTACACTGCAAAACGATCTCCTCTGGTTTATGTTCCCAGACAAGTCCATATTTTTTTCGATCCTTGAGAACTTTAATTTGCTTCTCTAAATCTTTTATTTGAGCAATAAGCTCATGTGATTGAATTTTTTCTTCAGACATAGGCATCCATTGAGGGTGCCCAAAACAAAAATTGGCACCCCAATAACGAGGTGCTGACAGATAAACGGCATTCACCGTCCATCATGTTTCCTCGTATTGGAATGCCAATACTGGTCACGATGGACGGCAAAAATGCCTAAAATGAATGCGCTATTTTGTTTATCTGTCAGCGATTTTAGTATAGCAAAAAACTCTTAATTTTCATAGTCAAATATGATAAAATGAGTATGTTTTCTATAAATTACAATTACTATGAATACGGAAGAGCGTTTCAAAAAAGACATCTGGTGGCTTCTTCAAGAAATCAAAAAAGATGAAATGTCCACTGCTCGAACCGAGTATATTCATTTTGAGTACGCCAATGGAGAAAATAAGCCAACGGTTGACGATCAGCGCCGCGCGGTGCGATTGCTGACCGTTACCAGGGCAATCAATGTCCACAAGGACGTATATCCTTTTCCTTTTGATGCAATGACGGCTCGAATATCTGGCATAAAGCCATCAGGTCATTTGCTTGAGTTACGAGAAAAAACTTTTGAGAAGGTTTATGAACTTTTTGAATGGGTCGCCAAAGAAAAGGCAGATACCAAGACAGCTCTTGGATTAGCAGAGTTTATGAGCGCAGGAACGAAGGACGATGCGGAAGAAAAAACTGCACACGCCGATGTTCAGAAAATAACTCCAAAGCTCGCCTGGCTCGACACCCTCTCTGATGCCAATCTTGAGAAGTTCGCAAAAGTGATCGCCATAACACTCGAAGAACTCGAAATCACCGGCATCAACCGCCTCACGTATAACAAAATAAGCATTACACCCTATCAGCGAGCAGGTTTTGATTTTGACGAAGTTAAAAAGATTGTTGGCAAGATCGGGATTGAAGAAGGTGGGATTATCACTGTTTCAAACGACGAGCTGAAAAAGAAAATTAGTGGCAAGGAGTTCTCGTTCCGCGCCGACAACATTCCAACAAAAAAAGATTTTCTAGAAACTTTCTCACTCGTTGAAAACGATTTAGATACACAGCTCATCGTCAGAATACCCACACTCGAAACTATTGATGTCCTTAAAAACCTGAGGACGTATATTGATGGAAAAACACAAAAGCCAAACAGTCTCATCAGTTCCTCGAATAAAACCCCTAAACAAAAACAGTTGTGCGTCATTGAAAAAATCAGTTCCGAGTTTGAGCTTGGTATGTACTCGGATGGGATGGTGGACATGCCAGCTTCAGATTTTTCTGACTGCGGAGTTGATTCATATCAACTATCACGCATAATGACAAAGTTTAGAGACGAAGGACTTATTAACCAATTCTTTTTTATTGATGCGCGAGAAACAAAAGATGAAGCAGAGTATGATTACGATGTATACCGACTCTACTTGCCAAAAGATTTTCTACTTAGAGCAAAAAAGATGTTTAAGGAAACCAAAAACATAGAGTCACCCTCGGAAGCTTCTATATCACCAGAAGTGCTCGCGATGAAAAATAAAGCGCAGATCATCAAAAACTTTAATCTCTCAAAAATTGACAACCTATCAAGTGATGTAAAAATATACTTACTTAAAGTATATTACTCATACTACGAAAACATACTGAGTGCATATTATGGATCAGGATTATTTTTTGTAACTGCCGGCATAGATGATCTAAATGATTATTTCAAGGTACTCAGAAGCAGAATAATAAAGATTATCGACTCAGATGTAACATTTTCCAAAATTAAGAATGATAAACCATATCAAGCAATCATTGAACCAATATCGAGCTTATATTCAAGCATGGACTTTTTTGACGGTGTATGGACTGACTTCACCCTACCTTTAATCATAGAATTACGGGAAGAAATAGCTGATAAGGACCTATTTGAGAATAGCTCAGAGATACACAAAACAGATTTAGCTACTTGTATGTTTTTTGAAGCGATCGCAAACGAGATAGAGAAATTAAAAACATTTCAAAACCAACAGGAGAAGAAGTTTTACGAGAAAGATATACCTAGATACAAAAAGGATTTTGAGGGCGTTTTTGGAGAAAAAAATAACCAAACAATAAAACACGAACACCTCCATCGTTTTAATAACAGTATTCAAGAAAAAGAGATCGTCTTAAACCATAAGTTTGAGGGAGACAATAAGATTGGGCTTTATATCACTCAAAAAGATGACGATTTTTACTATAAAGGCCAATACTTAAAACTTTCAAAAAAGTCAGACTATTATAAAGTTTTTTGTTCTTTATTTGCAAAACTACCTAATGGAGGTGAAATCAGTTACCAAGAACTCACCAAAGAAATCCAGAGTCGTATCCCAAAAACGAAAGGTAAGAATGATGAAGAGATGCGAAAGTTTATCCAAAGTAATCTCACCGATAAAAGTAACGGGTTCGTAAGATATGCAAAAATGCCAGCTACCGAAGATAATGGCAAAGCATTGATTGAAACAATGCGCGGCGCAGGAATAACATTTAATAACAAGCAGGGATAACCTGTCTTTTCTTGAGAAAACTAAATATACCTTCACAAAAACATCTTTGAAAATAAAGATGTTTTTTAATTTTCAAGAAATTGCAAGAAATACGCAGAACATTTTCAAAATACAAAAATGAATAGAGTGCATAGTCGTTATGCACTCTATTACAAACCACTAACAAAATTACTCTATGAAAAGTAATAAAGAGAAACCATCGAAAGGTTTGATACCTATCGATGATCCAAGTCTCGTATGGACTACATACGATCTCGGTGTATCAACCGCACTTCTGTGTGCGGGTTTTGAGCTTTTAGCGGTCCAAAAAAGCGACCCGCGTAAAGCTCTTTTTGTTTTTAAGAAAGAAAGCGATATAGAGGAAACAGCTAATAAGTATTTCTCTGATCGTTTGAATGTCAAAGCTCGGTCGTTCTTTGATCATCTCAAGGCGCTAAAGAACAAGCTCTACAGCGAATAGTTCTATGGTCCTTTCAGACGAACACATCAAGGAGTTCCAAGAGCTATGCAAAGAGCATTTTGGAATAGAAATCAGCAAAGAAGATGCTCGTGAAAACGGCACCAAGCTTTTGCGATTGATTTCATTGATTTATCGTCCAAAAGGTCAAAAGGACTCCGGAGTAGTCGTCGCGTCGCGCACAGAAACCCTGATCGAGCAGAAGGTCGAAAAATCTAATGAACACAACTAATCCGATGACAAGGATTAACCGCCAAAAAATCTGCGGTTCCATGAGCTACACGATCAAGGAATTATCGGACTGCTTGAATGTCAGCGAAAAAACTTGCCTTCGTTGGATAGAAAATGGCCTCTCGGTCGTCCCTGGTAGCAAGAAGCCGATACTTATGGTCGGATCAGAGATAAAGGATTTCTTAAAAAAGAAGGACTCAAAAAAGAAATTAAAACTAAAACGAAATGAGTTCTACTGCCTTACTTGCAAAGCTGCGCGAAGCGCAAAACGAGGGTCGATTAAGAAATTACAGAAACAAAAAATGGCCGTATGTCGTGTCTGTAACGGGAGAATGAGTAGGACAATCTAACCCTCTCAAAAGGACTATATGATATTCTCTCTTCTCACTTAAATGTCCACTATAAGCGATAAACGCGCCAATCAATTCAATGACAAAATGTTCATGAAAAAAGGCACATATTTGTCTCACATTATCAATCTATAAACTACCTAACTAATTTTATGGAAACACCATCAATCGAAGAAAAAGTAGCTCTTAATATCAGTCCAAGAAATCTACCCTATGTCATATCTGCCTTTGAGTCAGAGATAGAACATCTAACAAAAATCAAGAAGGCATGCGTCAAGAAAAAACAGTTTCAAGCGGCGAATGACTTAGTACCCAACATCACCTTACTTGAGAATATGGTAAAACACCTAAAACCATTCAAACCAACCCCTTTGCCTTTCAAGTAATTCTCTATGACAAATACAACTTACGAAAATGAGATAATAAAAAGAGATTTTTTTGAACAACTGAAAGGTGCTCGTGGATTCTCAAAAAGCTCGGTCCGTTCTCACGCCGAGGCGATCAACCAATGGGAAGTATTCACTAAAAACGAGGACTTTTCTCTATACGATAAGTCAAAAGCCATCGCCTTTACTGAATGGATCAGCTCACGGCCATCCAAAACAAAGGCAGGAAAAATCTCCCTTGTAACCCAATACAATTATCTTCGCCGTATAAAGAAGTTCTTTGTGTGGCTATCCGATCAGCCAGGATACAAAAGCAAGATATTGAAAAGCGATGTTGACTATCTGCGTCTTTCAAAAGCCGATGCTCAAATTGCGCGCTCAGGAACTACAAAGAAAATGCCCACATTCGAGGATGTCAAAAAAATAATCGAAGGTATCCACGGGAACTCAGAAATCGATATGCGCGACAGAGCGCTCATATCGTTTGCGCTCATCACAGGTGCTCGCATTTTCGCCATCGTATCGCTCAAGATGAAAAACTTTGACAAGGAACTCAAACAGATTGATCAAAACCCTGGCGACGGAGTAAAAACCAAGAACTCAAAGAGAATACTTACGACATTCTTTCCGATCGGTTGGGATGAACCAGAAAAATACTTTATGGAGTGGTACGACTATTTGCTTACATCAAAGGACTTTCAAGGAGATGATCCTATTTTCCCTGTGACAGAAGGTTCATTCGTGGATGGAGAAAATAGCTACAGTAAGAAAACCATTGGCCAGAGCGCTTGGGTCGGTACGGGTGCGGCGCGTAAGATTTTTGAGAAACGATGCAAGAATGTCGGCTTAGCTTATTTTCACCCACACTCATTCCGCCATTTGGTTGTGAATATCCTTAGCAAGAAACGACTCACTGAAGAAGAGAAGCGTGCAATCAGCATGAACCTCGGGCACGAAAATGTCGGCACTACGTTTGGTTCCTATGGCTATGGCAGTATGAATAGCGAAAGTGCTGTTAAGATTGTCCAGAAGTTGAAGGATATTCGAGAAGGCACGAGCGATAGCTTTATGCTTAATGATCAAGAAAGAGCTGTTTTGGAGAAGGTTCTTAAACGTATTTCCTAGACTTGCTATGTAAAGAATAGTAAAGTATGATAAAGATATGGAAAAGGACTTTTATACAGCACGAGACTTAGCCGATAAACTTGGTCTGAACATTATGACAATCTATCGCTGGATCGATGCAAAGAAGCTCAAGGCATACAAACTTGGTAAGGAGTTTAGGATAGAGAGAAAGGATTTTGATGCCTTCTTAAAGAAGGCAAGTAATAAATAATATGAGTAATGATTATTCAAAAATTAAATACTTTACTTACGCTCGAAAATCGCAAGAGGGTGAAGAAAAGCAGGTCCAGTCTATACCCGACCAACTACGCGAAGCGGAAGTGGTTGCAAAACGCTACAACATAAAAGTTGCAGATATTCTTACTGAAGAGGGTTCTGCAAAAGAACCAAACAAACGACCTATTTTTGAAGAAATGCTTGAGCGTATAAAAAACGGTGAGGCAAATGGAATTATTTGTTGGAACCTAAATCGCCTCTCTCGAAATCCTGTAGACAGCGGAAAACTTCAGTGGATGCTTCAACAAGGATTGATACAGTCAATTCTAACACCATCAAGAGAATATAAGCCAAATGATAATGCGATTATCTTTAGCGTTGAAAGTGGTGGTGCAAACCAATTTATACTTGATCTCAAGGTTGGAGTAAATCGCGGATTAACAAGTAAGGTGAAGAAAGGCCAAGCCCCAATACTTGCACCATTGGGTTATTTGAATACTAAACACGAAGCGCGTGGTGAAAACTATATTATCAAAGACCCAGAACGTTTCGATCTCGTACGAAAAATATGGGACCTGATGCTTACCGGCGAGTATTCTATTCCGAAACTTCTCAAGATTGTAAATGACGATTGGGGTATGAGATCGCGTAAGTACAAACACCGAGGGGGTGTGCCTATAAATAAAAGCACGATGTATAACATCTTCACCAATATTTTTTATACTGGACTTTTTGTATATCGTGGAGAAACAGGCAATGGGGTCCACGAGCCAATGATCACAATAGATGAGTTCGATAAGGTACAGATACTCCTTGGCCGGTATGGACGACCCAGAGCTAAAAGTCATGCGTTTGCCTATACAGGTACAATGGTATGCGCAGAATGTGGTAGTGGTATCACTGCTTGTGAAAAAACTAAACTTGTAAAAACTACAGGCAAGCTCAAAAGTTACACTTTTTATTACTGTTCACATCGTAAAGATGGGGTAAAAAATAACTGCACACAACGTGCCTATATTCCACTAAAAAGGATGGAGGAAATGATAAAAGAAGAGATCGATAAATACACAATCTCTGAAAAGTTTCGAGACTGGGCTTTGCGTATTCTCCAAGAGGAGCACTCCGAGGAGACTAAAGAACGTGAAGCTATCTACAGTTCACAGCTCACCGCACTTGAGACTACCCAGAAGGAGCTAGATGCCCTTATAACGATGCGTATGCGCGATTTTATAGACGATGAGCAGTATGTATCCAGAAAGAAGGAACTTACAGGCAAAATCGTGATTATGACCCAAAAAGTTGCCGAAACTCAAAAGCGTGCACATAACTGGCTCCAATATACCGAAGAGGCCTTTAACTTTGCTCATAGAGCCAAAGCTAGCTTTGAGGACCCAGAAACGACACTAGAAGAGAAGAAATCAATCTTTATGACTCTCGGTGGGAACTACACCATAAAAGACGAAAAACTCTCTATTTCTCAATGTATTTATCTTGAACCTATCGCAGAAAAACGAGAAGCTGTAGAAAGCGAAATAAGTCGGTGGGAACTGGAAAAAACCTTTGACTTAAAAGAACAAAACACCCGTTTAGGGGTGTCTTGTCCAATCTTGCGCAGTCGACGGGACTTGAACCCGCAACCTCCCGCGTGACAGGCGGGTGCTCT
>CAYMIJ010000027.1:0-21298 GCA_964390465.1 uncultured Flavobacteriaceae bacterium
ATGATTAATAAAACCGTAGCTCAACCAACTGTATATGAAGTACCCATGGTAAATGCACTTGAGTCTAGTAGTAGTGGGGCGACAACTGGTTATGTATTTTACACAACTAACAAACTAACAACTTCAGATCTTTGGTACGGAGTTTCTTCACCGCTAGATTCTGTAACTGCAACAAAAGTGTCAGATAGTAACAAAACTTTCTCACACTCACACAATCTATCTGGTCTAGCTACTAGTACAACTTATTATTATGTTGTCAGGGTCACAGACGATAGGGGAAACAGTGCCACAACAACTGAGAAGTCGTTCAAAACAAACCCACAATAGTAAAATATATTGAGTTTACTTTGATAAGACCACTCAAAAAATGAGTGGTTTTATCGTCTGTGGGCACATTGACAAAAACTAAATAATATGATAGGTTTTTGCGAACAAAAATATTGAGGTATAAGTAACAAAAAAAGATGAAAAATGTAGTAGTTACAACAAGTTGGGATGACGGGCATAAGCTGGATCTAAAAGTTTCTGAGCTAATGCAAAAGTATAACCTCACAGGCACTTTTTATGTGTCCCCAAAAGACAGAGAAATATCTCCTGAAGAGAGGTTAACCGACTCTGAGTTGATAGAGTTATCACAAAAGTTTGAAATTGGGGCTCACACAATGACACACCCTATTATTACAAAAGCAGATGATGTGCTGGTAAAAAAAGAAATAGTGGATTCAAAAGAATATTTAGAAAATGTTTTAAATAAAAAAATAGAAGGTTTTTGTTATCCAGGGGGATATTTTGATAAAAAACACAAGGAGTTGATTAAAAACTTAGGCTTTAGATTTGCTCGAACAGTTTCTAGGTTTTCAAAAGATATAGGAAGTGATGTTTTTGAGTTGCCGACAACGGTGCATGCTTACAGACATTGGTCAGATGCTTGGAAAATACTAAGAGAAGTTGGTTTGTATAGATTTTTGAAATCCTATTATCACTGGGATGAATTAGCGATCATTCTTTTTGATAAAACAATGAAGGAAGGTGGCGTGTACCACTTATGGGGACATTCTTGGGAAATAGATAAAAATAAGGACTGGCAAAGACTGGAAAGAGTTTTTAAATATATTTCAGGTAGAGATAATGTTGTGTACACAACAAATTCTAATTTAATTTAATATGGAAAATAGAAAGAAAATTTTATTTACTGCTCCATATTTTCCTCCATACGGTGGTGGGCTAGAGAGATATGTCTATGAAATGACTAAATTGCTTTCAGATGACTATGATGTGGTGGTTGTAACTTCAGGGGAAAGATTTGGTGAAGACACGCTTGAACATGTTGGTAATGTAAAAGTACACAGACTTGCATATAGAGTAAAACTTAGCAACACCCCCATATCTTTAAAATGGTATAAGAAAATTAAGAAAATAATTGCAACAGAGAAACCAGATTTGCTGAATGTGAATATGCCAGTGCCGGGTATGGGTGATGTTGCTATTCTTGCATCTGGTGCTCTGCCAAAAGTTATAACTTATCATTCAGGGACTATGGCTAAAAAGGGCCTAATAGCTAATCTCTGTGTTTATTTGTATGAAAATACTCTTTTAAAATATTTGCTTAGAAAGACTGATAAAATAATTTGTTCTTCAGACTATATTAGATATGGATTTTTGAATAAATATCTGGGTAAAAGTATAACTATAACTCCGGGTGTGGACGCCGATAAGTTCAAAGCTGACTTATCAAAAAAGACGGAGTACCCAAGTATTATATTTGTTGCTGGCTTGGGTAGGGGGGAACAATATAAGGGTCTTAGTACACTAATAAAATCTATATTAGAAATAAGAAAAGTTATACCGGAAATAGTATTAAATGTTGTCGGTGATGGAGATATGCGTGAGGACTATGAGGTAAAAGTTGAGCAATTACACTTGCAGGATAATATAAAGTTCTGGGGTAAGTTAAACAGTCAAAAACTGGCAGAAAAATATCAAAAGAATCATATGCTAGTGTCTGCCTCTACAAACGAAAGTTTCAGTATGGTGATTCTAGAAGCTATGTCATCTTCACTGCCTGTGATCGCTTTTGATGTGGGTAGTACTGCTCAAATGATTGAAAACGGTAAAAATGGGTTTCTGCTTTCATGTACAAAAAAGAATGATATGACAAATAAAATAATGGAGCTAATACATAATAAGGAGTTGGCTTATACATTTGGCAAGCTTGGACGTGAAAAGGTTGAAGATAAATTTACTTGGAAGGTAAAATTAAACGAATACAGAGAAGTTATTAATGATGTGTTAAAAAATAAAAGCAATGTTTAGAAAGGTTACAAAAATCGTAAAAGAAATTGAATATAATCAAAAGAGTATTTTGATTTTCTTTGTTATATATCTACTAATATCATCATTTATTTTAGTCACAGATTTTAGTTATTTAGTCAAAACTCCAATTGCAATTTTTAATTTCGTAATTGTATTGGGAGGTTTAATTTCTTATAACATAGGTATAAAAAAGGGAAATGATAAAATAGGCTATTTTTTGGTGTCTGTAGGTTTTGGAATAACGGGTCTGATACTATGGGGCTTATTCATAAACACTGTGTTGCCTTTTGGTGGAATTATTAAACCTTTTTCATCTATACCACTAGTGTCGTCGCTTTTTGCCCTTACTGCATTACTACTAGTTAAGCCATTTAGAGTGGTAAATAGCACAGTATATAAAGTAAATTTTGAGATTGATAAAACCTTATTTTTATACTTAGCTCCTTTTTTAATATTGGTAGTCGCGTTGTTGGGTACAGGGTCTTTGAATATAACGGGTTCAAATTTTATTCTGTTATTTTTGTATCCACTAATTGTTTTTTACTTCGTCTACTTATTTAATAGGAAGAATAATACAAAAGATTCAGTATATTTCTTGACTATATATATGAGTTCTCTGGCATTGCTTTTTACTTATTCTCTCAGAGGACATAACATTTTAGGTTGGGATATAAATGAAGAGTTTCAAGTCTTTTCTAAAACACTTGAGAATCTTAGATGGAGTATGAGTTTTTATAAAAGTTTAGATTACAATGCTTGTTTAAGCATTACTATTCTTCCAACGATTTTGAGAGTTCTTACAGGTATAAGTGATCAGTATATTTTTAAGTTTGTATTTCAGTTGTTCTTTGCACTTGTGCCTGTTTCAGTCTTTGTTATTTCCAAAAAGTACATAAGTGAAAAGTATGCACTTTGTGCTTCGTTTTTATTTATGTCTCAGGTCTGGTTTTACGAGCAAATGCCCGGTCTAATAAGACAAGAAATTGCCTTCCTGTTGTATTCTTTATTGTTGGTTATTCTTCTTAATACAGAATGGAGTAGTAGAGCACGGAAAATTTCATCTGTGTTTTTATTATTGGGGTTGGTTTTATCACACTACACTACATCATATATTTTTATTGTACTTATTTTTGTACTGTATTTAGTTAGTTTAGTTTCTAAGATTTTATCTAAGAATAATGAAAAAACATATTATGGTTCATTGTTTTTGATCACTCTTTCATTGGTATTTGTGTGGCAAGTATTTTTTACAAACACAGGAGATGCTTTTGTAAAACTTGTTAATCTAAATAGGAGAACTGGAATCGAGCAGGTAAGTAATGAAAAATTGAGTGAACCGGATTATACATTGGTTAACTATGTAAAAGAGCGGATTGCAAACGAGTCCAATGTTCTAAAGTCAGTATATGTAGATATAGTTACTCCATATTTAATAAGACAAGATAAAACTAAATTTGATAATATTGAAGCCTCAAAATATCTACCTAAGTTGCTTAAGGAGACCCACCCACTTCAAAGCAAACTGCCGGATTATTTAGTTAAGATTATTCTAGTATTAGGGAAAATTATCAAGGTGCTTTTTCAGGTTTTGCTACCTATTTTTGGAATTATTTATTTTATTAAAAATAATTATAAGAATCATTTTAAAAGTAATTTTATTCTAGTTATTATAAACTTAACGGGAGCTATTCTTTTAGTTTTAATGGTTTTGATTCCATTCCTTCAAATACACTATAATTTAACAAGATTGTTTTTGCAGGTGTATATATCACTAGCTGTTTTTGCTGTAATGGGTGTTTTTGTAATTGTAAATTACTTTTCAGTCAATAGAAGTATAATAATTGCCCTTATTTCTTTTTTCTTTTTGATTCAAACTGGATTCATGGGGCAGTTTATTGGTTCCGACAAAAAAATTACATTAAATACTATACCGAGCGATCAATATACCTATTTTATAAATGATACAGAGGTGTACTCCGCAAAATGGTTAAGAACTCAAGTAAAAAGCTCAGATAAAATACAAGCAGATAACATGGCAAATCTGCGTTTACAATCTTTTGGAAATATGAATGCTTATAGTAAGGTAATTTTCCCATTGTCTATTAGAAGAACTGCATTTTTGTATACAATAAAAATGAATGTGGTAGATAGGATGGCATTCATGCAATTTCAAAATATATCATATAAGTTTGAGTTTCCACTAGACTATATTTCAGAGCATAAAAATACCATCTATAACAATGGAGATTCAATGATTTTTAAATAAAGTTTATGAAATATAATAAAATATCAATCATTGGTATAAGTGGATCTGGTAAAACTACATTTTCTAATGTGCTTTCTAAAATAGTAAAGTTACCCGTATTTCACGTAGACAGACTATTTTGGAGAGAAAATGGCGAACCAATGTCTAAGGCAGATTTTACTGTAAAGCACAGTGAAATAATAAGTCAGTCAGAGTGGATTATAGAAGGCTATATCGAGGAAACTATGGTAGAGAGAGTGGCAAAGTCTGATTTTATAATATACTTAGATTATTCTAGGTTTGTTGTGCTGAACAGATTTATTAAAAGATGGATAGGTAATAAAATGAGGGATGATTTAGTTTTGCCCGAGGAGACTTTTATTGGCTTTCTAATAAAGGTATTTGTGGAAACAATAATTATGTCTGAGAGAAGAAAGATTGAAAGGACACTGAAAACAATAGATAAAAGTAAGGTGTTAAGAATTAAAAATCCTGAGGAGCTTAATAAATTTGTAAACTTTGACGTCAATGACGTGTTTGAGAAGGGTGCAATTAAGATACTAGACAAAAATACTTAAGTATGATATACTAATAAAGTTAAATTGTTATTTAAATTAAAAAATAAACAGTAAAAAAATGGCTAAAACAAAGGAAATAATCACATATATATTACTAATATCAGTGTTTATTCTATTTGTTTTGATTGTTGAGGGTAAAAGTGCGAGTATAAATTCAGTGCTAAAAAAGCTGAATTTAATGCCTGTTCCTGAGACATTTACAGAGCTCTATTTTGAGGATTACTCAAAGTTACCAACAAGGTCTGTTGCAGGAGAGACAATAAACTTTTCTTTTGTAGTTCACAATCTTGAAGGAAAAAAGGTAACTTATCCTTACACTGTCTACTTTGAGTATCCATCTGGCCAAAAAATAAACATTAAGACAGGTCAGATAGTGCTAAATCATGAAGGATTTGAAACTGTGAATGTGAAATATACATTTCAAACATCCAACCTTTATGGCAAGGTGTATGTAAGACTAAATAACTTAGAGCAAAAGATTAATTTCATACTGCCAAACTATAACTAAACCTTGTAATAAAAGGCAAACAAATACGGCATATATATTAAATTTATGACAAATTCATTTCAAAAGAAAATAACAATACTTATACCTTGTTATAACGAGGAGAGTGGTATTGGTGATGTTATAACTGGCTTTGATAGAGAAGCACTAAAAGCTGGTGGATTTGATACAGAAATAATTGTTATAGATAACAACTCAAAAGATAGAACTGGGGAAATAGCTAGAAGTCTTGGTGCTACTGTACTTG
Organism: uncultured Flavobacteriaceae bacterium; assembly: GCA_964390465.1. Classification (GTDB taxonomy): domain Bacteria; phylum Pseudomonadota; class Alphaproteobacteria; order Micropepsales; family Micropepsaceae; genus JADZAI01. Next base: position 5,889 of record CAYMIJ010000027.1, read on the forward strand.
TAGAAAAAAATAAAGGAAAGGGAAATGCCATGAGGACTGGTTTTAAAAATGTACCGAAAGATACTGACTATGTTGTAATGCTTGATGGTGATAATTCATACAGACCGCAGGAACTTATGAGACTTATTGAGCCTCTAAATTCAGGATTTTCTAGGGTTGTGGTTGGTTCAAGACTAACAGGAAGAATAATGCCTGGTTCTATGACAAAGTTTAATTACTTTGGTAACTGGTTTTTCTCACATCTTGTTAAATATTTGTATATGACAAACGTTACTGATGTATTGACTGGATATTTTGCATGGAAAAGAGATGTTATAGACGATCTACACCTACATCTTGAGTCAAACGGTTTTGCAATTGAAATGGAAATGATAACAAAAATGTCTAAACTTGGTGAAGAAATATATTCTGTGCCTATCAGTTATGATGCTCGAGAGGGTGAGTCTAATCTTAGACCAATATATGATGGAACAAGAATTCTACTTATGCTTTTAAGAAACCTATTTTGGAAGCCAGCTAAAAATCTTTCTGAAGCTAAAAGTTTTTCAGTTACTGAGTTTTAGTTTTTGTCAGGTTTTTTTGGGACTGAATAATAAAATGGACAATAATCCTAAAAAAATTCTTATTGTATCTCATCATTATCCACCACATATTACTGGTGTGGGAATTATTGCGCACAATCAGGCTAAGAATTTGGTAAGGCTCGGAAATGACGTAACAGTTGTTACAAGTGATGTCGCTGAGAATCAAAAGTCTGGTTTTGTGGATGGGGTTAAGGTTGTAAGGGTCAAAGCGCTGAATTTTACAGAGAAATTTAGTGCACCGTTCCCAATCTTTTCTCCAAGTATTTTGTATCATCTTTATAAAAATGTAAAAAATGCAGATGTTGTCCACGTGCACGATTCATTTTATATGAGTTCATTTTTTGCAGTTATTTTTGCAAAAATTTACAAAAAACCAATACTATTAACTCAACATGTGTCTCTTGTTGCACATCCAAGTGGTTTTGTAATGATTTTACAAAAAATAGTCTATTCAACCACAGGTTATTTTATACAGAAATGTAGTGATCTTATCTTAACTTACAATAATAGAGTTGAGTCATTTCTATTAAACAGAGGCATGCCTGAGAGCAAAATGCTTAACCTAGTAAATGGGGTTGATACTGATTATTTTACACCAGCAAATGAGGGGCTTAAAAGACAGTATAAAATTCAACTAGGACTTAATCCAGATAAAAAAGCATTGCTATTTGTAGGTAGATTTGTGCCTAAAAAAGGCTTTAAAAAAGTATTAGATTCACAAGATGATAAATATCAAATAGTTTTTGTTGGTGGTGATGCAAGCGAGAAAAGTACAGATAGAACTATATTTATGGGTAAGGTATCACAAAAAGATATTCTTAAAATATATCAAGCATGTGATGTTTTTATTTTGCCATCTGAGAGTGAGGGTTTTCCAGTTTCAATCCAGGAAGCAATGGCTTGCGGTTTGCCAATAATTACAGCAAAAGACGATGGATATAATACATATAACTTGGATGAAAGATATTTTGAGATGATTTTAAATCCTACTCGTGAAAATATTAAATCAAGTATAGATAAAATAGTATTTGACGAGGATAGAATTAAAAAAATGTCTGATTATTCATTGAGTTATGCACTAGCTAATTTTAGTTGGATAAATGCAGTGAATACTCTTAATAAGGTTTTAACAAATTTAATTGAACAAAGGTATTATCCAAAGAAAATAGCTTTTGTTTCTGATGCTATATATGAGTTCAATAAGGGGGGTAAGGAGAAAAGATTATATGATGTAACAAGAAAACTAGCTCAAAATGGCTACGATGTAACTGTTTATTGTATGAAGTGGTGGGCGGGAAAGGATACCTTTGAAAAAGAAGGTGTGAAGTATCATGCAATTTCTGCATACTATCCACTTTATCACAATGAAAGAAGATCAATAAAACAAGCTGTAATTTTTGCGCTAAATTGTTTTAAGTTGATAAATAAAGATTTTGATATTATGGATGTGGATCATATACCTCACTTAGTTTTGTTTACCACTAAAATAGTTTGTGTATTAAGACGAAAAACCATGGTAGTTACTTGGCATGAAGTATGGGGTAAGAAATATTGGAAAAAATATCTTGGTTTTTGTATGGGTACAGTTGCATATATCATTGAAAAATTAAGTTCTAAATTTCCTAACAGAATAGTATCTGTTTCTGACCACACCACAAATGACTTAGTCAATATACTTAATGTCAAAAAAACAATATTTACAGTTCCGAATGGGATAGACTATGATTTTATTCAAAAAAGCATGGAATCTGTTGAAAAATCTGACATTATTTTTGCTGGAAGACTACTGGCAAATAAAAATGTTGATGTATTACTTCACGCTATTGAGATATTAAAGAAAAAAGGCATAACACTTAAGACTTTTATAATTGGTGATGGGCCCGAAATGGATAATTTAAAAAATATTTCAAAAAAACTGGGACTAAATAATGAAGTGAAGTTTTTTGGATTCCTTCCGCAACATACGGATGTATATGGATTGATGAAATCTTCAAAAATATTTGTTCTTCCTTCTACTAGAGAGGGTTTTGGTATTGTTGTTATTGAGGCAAATGCTGCCGGACTGCCGGTGATTACTATAAATAATGAACAAAATGCTGCTAAGGATCTAATTATTGATAATAAAAATGGAAGGGTTTGTCTGTTGGATGCTGAGCTTTTGGCAGAATCCATTAAAACACAGCTTAATAGTGTCCAGGACAAAAAGTTTTATATTAAATATTCTGAGAAATATGATTGGAATAAGATATTTTCTATAATACAAAAAGTATATAATTAAAATTATGGATAATTTAAATTCAAAAAACAAAATACCTAACCTAACTGTAGTTTGTGCATATTTTTACCCTAAAATTGGTGGGTTAGAAACGATTGCATATACAACTGCGAAAATGCTTCATCAAAGAGGTTTATATAATGTAAGTATTATTACTAGTAATTATTCTGGTAGTGGGTATAAAATGGAAGTTATAGACGGTATGACAGTGCACAGACTGCCTATTAGTTTCGTATTATCAAACTCTCCTATAAACCCATTGTGGTATTTCACTATTAAAAAGTTACTTAGAGAAGAAAATACAAATATTGTTCATACACACTCTCCAGTTCCTTATATGGCGGATATGGCAATAATGTCTGCAAAGTCACTAGGTATACCTACTATAGCCACTTATCACTCTGGTAGTATGAAAAAGGGTAAGTTCTTTATTGATCTGGTGATTAGATTTTATGAAAAGTTTTTGCTAAGAAGAATGTTTAAAAATGCTACAAGGGTAGTTACTGTGCATCAAGCATTTATGAAGAATAATTATCCTGAGGTATCTTATAAAACATCCTTTATACCAACTGGAGTAGATCTTAATAGATTTCAAAATACTGAAATTCCAAGAGATGTTAAAAGAATCACTTTTATTGGCAGAATAGAAAAAAGTTCAAGATGGAAGGGAATAGAACCACTTTTAAAGGCTATGGTTTATGTTTTGAAAAAAGAGCCAGATGCAATTTTGGATTTAGTTGGTGGTGGCGATGCTTTAGATATGTATAGAGGCATAGCTAAAGAACTGGGTCTTGAAAAAAATGTTTCAATAAACGGCCCTAAATATGCTAATGAGCTTGTGGAAGTGTATAAAAACTCTACAGTAATAGTATTGCCGTCTACTTCTGATTCTGAAGCTTTTAGTGTTACTTTAGTTGAGGCAATGGCGTCAGGTCGGCCTATAATAGGTACAAATATAGGGGGTACACCACAGGTAATTGAAAATGGTAAAAATGGCCTACTTGTAGAACCTAATGACTCGATCGCCTTATCTGAGGCAATACTATCTGTGATTAGTAATTATGATTTTGCGGTATCTTTGGGTCAAAAAGGTGCAGAGATTTCAAGAGGATTTAGTTGGGACATACAAACAAACAAATATATAAATCTATATGAGGAGGTTTTAAAAAAATAATTATGAAGATTTTATTTGTCACATCTGGAACTGTCAAAAGTAATTTCACTTATAGAATGGTGAGGTTGGCAAAATCTATGCAAAAAATTGGTCACGATGTTGCAATCATGGCACCAATTGCTGATAAGTATAATAATTTCATTCCAGAAACAATTTCTGAAATTGAGGGGGTGAAAGTTATTCAGCCTTTTCAATTTAAAACAAGGAGATTAGAGATAAATCTCTTGCCGTATATACTGTATGCATTGTATTTGGTTTTTAAAAATAGAACAGACTTGGTCTATATATATAAACCCACACCGATAAGCGTTGTAGGACTCATGGGTAAACTTTTTTATGGTTCAAGGGTTGTATTGGACATGGATGATGTTGGTAGTGAGGTTATGAAGATTGAAGGGCATCCAATATATCAAGTTAAACTTGTTGAATGGTGCGAGAGATTGTCCGCTTATTTTGCTGATGCAATAGTTACAGCTTCTAATTTTTTGAACTCAAGATATAAGAGCTTTTATCCTAATAAGCCTGTTTTAACCATATCAAACGGGGTAGACAGTCCTTGGTTTAAAAAACTTATAACTACTGAATCTAAAAATAGAATTGTATTTATGGGAGCAATGAATAGATCAAACATTGTTGAGCCATTGCTCGATGTAATTCCTAATTTGGTAAATAAGTTTCCAGATTTAAAAGTGTTAATAATAGGTGACGGTAAGTTTTTGCCATATTTTAAACAAAAAGTAACAGACCTAGAAATAAATAAGCACGTAGAATTTACAGGTTGGTTAAGAGTTGAGGACGCAGAAAAATTGCTTAAGGCTGGAGATATTGGCTATTGTTACATGCCTGATGAACTCACAACAAAATCTGCGAGTAATATGAAGGTTATGCAATATATGGCAAGAGGCGTTCTACCATTAGTGAGTAATATAGGGGATTTGCCTATGTATGTGGACAATGGCAACGCGGGCTATATAGCAAAAGCTGATAGCAATGAAGACCTTCTGATAACTATTGAAAAAGCTTTATTGGATGAAGAAAGAATGGAAAAGTCAGTAATTGCACAAAACTTTTCTATAAATAATTTTGATTGGGATAAGCTTGCTGTAAAATTTGACGATTGGTTTAAGAGTCTTTTTATCGGGAGCAAGAAAAAATTAGTTTACTATATATCTAGTAGCTTGCCGGGCAATTTTGGTGGTGCAGAAATAAGAAATTTTGAAATATTGAAAAGTATGGCGAGCATGCCAGAACTAGAAGTGGAGTTATTCTGTCTTTCAAATAAGGGGGATGCGGTAGATTTTGGCGTAGTTGAGAGAGAACTGAAAATAAAGAATCATATTTTTCCTGAGCCCAAAAGAACTATTTTTGATTTCTTAAAATCTATCTTAGTTAATTTTATACCGCCATATATAAATGATTATAGTAATAGTGGATTACGTGAAGAATTTATTAAGGTTTGCAAAAAAAGGATGCCGGATGTAGTGCACTTAACTCAGGTAAATTCATACTATGTGATAAAAAAATACATACCTTGGTTGAAAAAGAATGGTGTAAAAATTATAATCGACTGTCATAATATTGAGTATAAATTACTACATGAAACCTCAAATATATTTCCAATTGTTAAAAAAATTGTAAGTAGAATTTTAGCTTTCAGATTGAAGTTTATTGAAGTTGAGTCAGTAAAAAAATCTGATGTAGTGTTGGTGTGTTCAGAAGTGGATAAGTTATTTTTTGAAAAGTATAACGAAAATACCATTGTAGTGCCAAATGGTGTAGATGTTGATTTGTATAAAAATATAAAGCCGAGTGAAAGTAGCTCGTTAATATTTATGGGGGGTACTGCTTATCCACCAAATGCGGATGCCGTAGAGTACTATATTCGAGAGATTCACCCCGTTGTTATTAAAGGAATTCCTGATGTAAAAGTTTATTTTGTTGGTACGACGTCCGATTGGCTTAAAGAAAAAGGCATACATAATGATGGATCAATATATCCACTTGGTTTTGTTCATGATGTTGCAGAGTATTTAGCTAAGGCAAGAGTTGGAATATCGCCAATTAGATATGGCTCTGGTACTAGATTAAAAATTATGGCGTATATGGCTTCAGGATTACCAGTGGTATCTACCTCTAAGGGGGCAGAAGGAGTGGATTATCTAAGTGGTAGGGATGTTATTATAGAAGATGACACTACTTTATTTGCTCAAAAAATCGTAGAGTTGTTAAGAGATAAAACAAAAGCAGGATTTATTGGAGAAAATGGTAGAAAATTTGTAACAAATAATTTTGATTGGAAAATAATTGGAATAAAAATAAATAAAGTATATGAAAATATTTAATTTAAACATGCAGAACTTTTCTCTAAATAAATACCTACCTACAGAGTTGGCATACTTTGTAGCTTTTGCACCAATATTTAACTTATTTGTAATTTTCACTAACCATTCAAATTCGGTATTGTATTTAGGTCAATTAGTTGGTTTGTTTTATATATTACTCACTCCTGGGCTTTTCACCTTACCACTTTTGACTAAGAAAAAACTTCCATTTGCACTAGGTGTTGCGTATTCCGTAGCAATAAGTACTTTCATGCTTATGTTTTTTGGTTTGATTATAAACTATATTTTACCAATACTAGGCTATGAAAAACCATTAACTACATTCCCACTTCTAGTTACATTTGATTTAATAATTGCTGTTTTGTTTTCACTAAACGCATATTTAAATAAACATTTTATACTTGAGTATCCAGATTTTAAGAGAATTGATTATGCTGTTATTATTTCATGTGTATTATTGCCGATATTGGTTTGTATGGGGGCATTAAGTTTGAACAATGGCGGTAATAGTCTATTTACACTTATTGGCTTATCAGTCGTTTTTGCAATAGGAATGTTTGTTGTTTTGTTTGAAAAAAAGATAAATGAAAATACATTCCCAGTAGTTCTTTACTTTTTTGCTCTGACATTCTTACTTATGAATGCAATGAGAGGTTGGTTTGTAAGTGGTCACGATATACTTCTTGAATACCACGTTTTTTATCTTGCAAAAGAGTTTGGAATATGGAAAATGGCTTTTTATCAAGATCCATACAATGCGTGTTTAAGTTTAACTATTTTGCCTACATATTTATATAGGCTTCTCCATCTAAATGAACTTTATGTATATAAGTTTTTTATACATTTTTTGGGAGCAATGCCAGTTGTTATTGTTTATCATTTAGCTAAACAATATATCTCTAAGAATTTTGCATTTATAGTTGGGTTGTTATATGTTACTTTTCCTACATATATTGTTGATATGGCATTTTTGAACAGACAGGGAATCGCTTTTCTATTTTTTGGTTTAGTGATATATGGAATACTTAATACTGAGTATTTCTCAGGTAAGCAAAGAACTTTTTTGCTATTTATGTTTGGTACGGGAATGATTTTCTCCCATTATTCTACTTCATATATTGCTGTGCCAGTTTTGATATCAGCATACTTTTTAAATAGGATACTAAGGTTCGTGGTTCTTTGGGAAAAGGCTCCTGATTGGATAACTTTGTATACAGATAGAGTTAGGAATAAAGATCAATATAAGAAACCAGTGTTGATTTCATTTGTATTCGTTTTTGGTCTGGCAGGAATTATGATTTTCTGGTCGACTTTTGTAACAAAAACTTCATCAAGTTTCGTACAAACAATAGAGCAGATAGCAGTTAGTTTGAAGGATCCATTCAATTTAGATGGTCAAACTGGTCCTGCAAAGTATAGTATATTTAAGGGTCAGCAATTCACTCCTGAAGAATCTTTGGATCTATTTATAAAAGAAAGTATAAAGGATAATAAGGTGGTGGAAAAACAAACAGAGTTTTTCCCACTTAGTTCAACTGAAAAATTTAGAACTTATCCTGTACCAGAAAATATAGCACCATTAACAAATGTAGGTGAAAAAATATATTCAATTTTTGAAATAGACTTTAACAAGTTTTATATAATGATAAAACAGCTTTATGCAAAGATTTTACAAGTACTGCTATTCGTAGGTCTTATTGGATTGACTTTGGGATTTACATTCAAGAAAATAATTGAGCGCGATATGCCCGTGGAGTATATAGCACTATCTTATTCAGCTCTTTTTGTGATGGTAGGTCAAACTATTCTTCCTGCTGTGGCTATAAACTATGGACTACTTAGATTATTCCAGCAGAATTTGTTGCTACTGGCTCTACCTATTCTTTTAGGATTTTCTGCAATGTTTTCAATTGTATTCAAAAATATTACCAAACAGTATTATTTGACTGCATTTACTCTACTGGCGTTCTTTTTAATATTGTCTGGAGTTATTCCACAAGTGACCGGGGGTACTAGACCTTTAATGTATTTAAATAATAGTGGTTTGTATTATGACTCATATTTGGTACATGCAGCTGAGGTAGCTTCCTCTAAATGGGTTTCTCAATATAGTGGGGCTAGAATACCGGTTCAGGCAGCACACTTCTCTGATATTAAAATGGTTGCGTATGGAAAATTGGCTCCCTATATTGAATTGTTGCCTGAAACAACAAAACGTAGATCATTCGTATATCTTAACTATGATAATGTTAGAACTGAAAATATTTTGGAAATAGTATATGGAGATGTTATATACTATAAGTTTCCAATGCAGTTTTTAAGAAACAATAAGAACCTTATATACAGTAGTAGTGGTTCGCAAATATATAGATAATGAAAATTGTAATTTCACATGTTTATTCAAATCATAATAAGGGGGATGCAGCACTTCTAAGTGTGCTTATAAGCGATATTAAAAAAGTTTTTAATTCTGCTGATATAAAAGTTTTAAGTCTGGATAAGGTAGATGTAAATGAAAAATTTGATGGAGTTCCCGTGATTAACTCTTTTATGTATTTTGCAAGAGAGGGAGGCACTAATGTTCTGACAAGGCTGGTGTACGCATCATATTTGGTTTTGTATACATTTACTTGGGCTATTCTTTACAGATTTTTTAAATACGATCTGAAAATTAATTCTAAAGTATATCAAACTATAGAGGCTTATAGAGACGCAGATTTGATAATCACTGTTGGGGGAGGTTATATTAGAGCTAATGCAGGGTTTAATGGGACATTTGTTTTAGTATTTATATTACATCCTATACTATTTAGCTATTTGTTGGGAAAAATTACCATAGGTTATTCCCAATCTATTGGCCCTTTCAGTAATTTATTTCAGGAAAAACTTGCTTCATTTGTGGTTAGAAAAATGGATGCTGTGATTGTTCGGGAAAAAATATCTGAAGAACTTTTGAAGAAATGGGGTATTGCCCAAAATGTTTTTGTTTCAGTAGATAGTGGTTTTCAATTTAATACAATAAATTCTAAAAACATTAAATTAGAAATGGGAATACAGAAATCCGATATGCTAGTTGGTGTTACTGTAAGACAATGGTTATCTACTAAGGCACAAGATAAGTATGAAAAAGATATAGCTATTTTACTGGATTATATCATAGAAAAATATGGTGCTAAGGTAATTTTTATCCCTCAAGTTACGGTTGTAAATCACAATGATGATGATAGGGTTTGTAGTAAAAGAGTTTATGACAAAATGCGATATACTGACAATGTGATTTTGCTGAGGGATAATTTTGATCACAATACTATAAAATCCATATATGCAGGTTTAGACTATATGATTGGCACGAGATTTCACTCCGTAATATTTTCATTGACTTCGAAGGTGCCATCAATCGCAATACAGTATGAACACAAAACAAGAGGTATAATGAGAGACTTAGATTTGGAGGAGTGGGTGATAGACATAGATAAAACTGATAGTGCTAGATTAAAAAATATTTTTGACGATTTAGTAAATAAAAGAGAGAAGTATGTGGAAAAATTGTCTAAAAATCTAGATCCTTATATAAAAAAGGCAGAGAATACAATAAATATTGTTAAGGAAATTTACGATAATAAAATAAAATAATGATAATAAATAATCTGACTATAGAAGAAAATGGTCTGTATATTCGTGTTTGTGTGGACTGCAAGATAAGGTGGGGAGGAAGTGACCGGGTTTATTTTAAACTAGATAAAAAATTCAAGGATTCTATATGTACAGACTATAGCCCCTTTCTGGTTTCATTTTTAGTGCCAGCTATGTCTTTAGGTGAGAATATATATATTGAAGGGGAGGTTTCAAAAGAACTTTATTATTCTTTGGATAGAATTCAAAATAAATTTGTATCATGGAATATTGGTTTAAAAAAGATAAATGTTTATGTGAATGGATTAAATTCAGAAAAGTATAATGTAAAAAAAAGAGCCGTATTCTTTTCTGGAGGAGTGGATTCGTTTTACACTTACTTAAAAAACAAGGATGATGGTATTGTTTTTGATTATTTTATTCTAGCAAATGGATACGATATTAATATTAGAAATAAGTCATTGTGGGATTCTACTTCCGAATATATTGAGAATATTTCTAAAACTGAAAAGGTAGATTTGATAAAAGTGGAAAGTAATATCAGGGATTTAATTGAGCCAATCGTTATGTGGGACTACTCTCATGGTGGGTGTTTAGCCGCATTAGGTCTGTTACTTACAAAAGAGTTAAGTGATGTATATATCGGTTCAACATATACTTTTAAACAGATGTTTCCCTGGGGATCACATCCAGAAGTGGATTCATTGTGGAGCAGTGAAAGTACAAAGTTTCATCATCATGGGGCAGACACTACTAGACTGGAGAAGGTCTTCTACATTTCAAAATATCCTATGGTTCTAAAGACTCTTAGGGTATGTTACTTAAATAAGAAGGATAATTTTAATTGTGGTGTATGTGATAAGTGTATGAGGACAATGATTAATTTAGAGTTAGCAGGTAAACTATTAAATTCAGAAACTTTCCCCAAAAAAGTAGACATAAATTTGCTAAAAAAAATTAACATTGAATCAAGTCATGGAGCAATTTTTCATGAGGAAAACTTAGAGTATATGAAGGTAAATGATTTAAGAAAAGATATTCAAGAAACACTAGTTGTGTTATTGAGTAATGTAAAAGATGGGCAAAATATTACTGAAAAAATATTGAGAAAGATTATGTTTTTAGATTTTTATTATTTAAGAGGTGTTTTATACTCAATTCTAAATCTGTATAGATATAACTAGGATTCCTTCGGTGTAGGTAAGTGCTTATAAAGGTAGATCATTATAAAAGCAAAAGCTCCTGATATTAAGTTGCCGATTACCCATGCAAACGCTATCCAAGCTAAGCCTTTTTCAGCCCATATATATGAAAGTCCACATATAGAAATTGCATAAACAGCATTTACAAATATTATTGAGAACATTTGCTTTCTAATTTTTAGTAAGGTATTGCCAAGGTTATACATAGCTACAACGGGAGAAAAAAGTGAAAGTATGACGATTACACTTGCGCCTCCAGCCTTATATGATTCTCCAAAAAAACTAAGTACAAAAGGACCGAGTAAAGCAAGTACAATACTAGCTGGTATCATGCTTATAAAAAGTAATTTCACTGACCTTTTTAGAAGTTTTAAGAGCATATCTTCACCATACGAGCCTTCTGCAAATAATGATTGTGATGTGGATACTGAGATTGTGTAAAGAATGTTGATGAGCATAAAACACAAGAAGAAATAGCCTGATTCTGAAGCCCCAATTTTATTTATTATTATAATTGGCAGGATAAGTGAGGGTGATGTTGATAATAAACTACCTAAATAGTTGATAAATGAATATTCAAATATTTTTTTAATCACACTACCTTCTATGGTAGGTTTTGGAAAATAGTTAAATTTATAAACAAGTATTACTATGCTTGCCACCATTCCTATGGAAGTTGCAATTCCGGCTGAGAAAAAGACTCCGTATGCACCCAAGCTTAGAAAAAATATTGGAAGTAAAAGTTTGCTTATACTTACTATAAAACCATCAGTAAATAGGTTGTACTCAGTCGCTCTGTAGGCGATAAAAATGCTATTTGTAAGAGTATTTATTGAGGAAAGGATTGCAATAATTATGAAGCCGATAATGTAGTAATTATTTTCTCTTAATATAAGTAATTTGGGAGTAAAAAATTGTAAGAAAGATAAATAAATAATACAAGATATAAGAGTTATTATGGTAACTAAAGTAAATGCGGTATTTATTTCTCCGCTTCTATTTTTTGAGTTAGGTAGAAATCTTATCAACGTGCTATTGAAACCGAAAAGACTTATAAGTGAAATAAGTGATACTGTAGAAATTAATGTTGTTCCCAATCCTATTTCTTCTGGCGAAAAAACTCTGGTAGATATTAGCCAAAAAATAAAACCAAAACCACCCATAGAAATAGTGGTCAAAATTAGATAAACAGAGTTTCTAAAAAGTTTATCATCTTGAAAATTATTCCAAACTTCTTTGATTCTATCTGTTAACATGAATTAAAAAATTTTATATGAATTTTGGTGTATTGTCAATGATAATTCATTTTAGCTCTTAACATAAGCCATTTTTTAGTATATAATAGTGAAAATGTATAAAAATAGAGTAAAGCATAATATTCACACAATAATAGTCTGTGGTTTTATGCTACTTGTATTTTTTGGATTACTTTACTACTACCAGAACAATACTATTCTCGATATTGACTATCATATAAAAAATGAGGAGCCTATTGATTATCCAATTGGCACATCTACTCCTATAACATCTGGTGATGGAACTACTACGACCGGAACTACTTCTCCGGTTATAAAACCAAAACCAGTTCAGGTCGGACACGAAATAGGAATTGCAGCAGGCAGTAAGTTAGTCGGTTTCAGTGATGCAGCCCTTGATATGGAGTTGAGGGGTATCGCAAGTATGGGGATAAAATGGGTTAGATTTGATATTGAATGGGGATTTGTACAGCAATGGTCTAGAGATAAATATGATTGGGCAAAGTACGATAGGATAGTGGATGCACTTGCCAAAAATAACTTAAAAGCTCTTCCTATACTAACTTATTCACCTGAATGGGCTAGAGTTCCCGGCTGTAGAGGTGGTTCACACTGTCCTCCGCAATATCCAGAGAATTTTGCAGATTTTGCATCTGAGGCTGTGAAAAGATATAGGAAAAAGGGTGTTCATTATTGGGAAATTTGGAACGAACCAAATAGTTATGATTTTTGGGCTACAAAAGCAGATTGTAAGGCATACTCTGAGCTACTTAAGGCAACATATCCTGCTATGAAAATTGCTGACTCTCAGGCTTTTATAATTACTGGTGGGGTTGCACAGGTTTCAACAACTGATGTTAATATTGCTCCGCTCGAGTTTATTGAATGTATGTATCAAAACGGAGCAAAAAATTACTTTGATGCTATTGGTTTTCATCCTTATACCTTCCCACAGTTGCCGTCTGATAATAAAGATAATGGTTGGGGAAGAATGGGACTCGCTAATAGAAGTGTTAGAACAATAATGGCGAAATACAATGATTCAAATAAGAGAATTTGGCTTACAGAATTTGGTGTGCCTACTGGGGGTCCGGATCCAAAATGGTATTTAACTGAACAGAAGCAAGCGGAGACAATTTCTGATTCTATAGAGTTGTATAAAAAATCATCATGGGCAGGACCTCTGTTCTACTATACATATCTTGATAGTGGTTTTGAACCAACTTCAAATGAAAACTTTTTCGGACTAGTTAGGTTTGATGGAAGCTTTAAACCTGCCCATGATGTCCTTAAAGATTTAATATCTAAAGGAATATAATGATTAAAAAGTTTTTTAAAGCTTTAACTTTGACACTATCCGTATTTGGTTTTTCGGGTTGGGTATATATTGCTATGAACGCTGTGTTTCACCCTGAGACACTTCCACTTCCACTTACTCATTTTGCGTCTTTTCCAAGAGAGGATACATTTGGGGCTGTATGTTTTGCTGTTTCCATGGTGTCATTTTTCCTTTGGAATATGCTGAGAGACTAGGTAGAGAGGTCTCCAAAAGACCTGTAATAAGTGGTATAATAAGACGTCTATGAATATAGAACAAATGCAAAGGGATTTCCTGAGAGCATATGACGAAAACTCAGATGCGCTTTTTAGGCAATGCTTTTTCAAGGTCCACGACAGGGAGCTTGCTAAAGACATTCTACAGGAGACTTTTGTGCGAACTTGGGACTATATTGCTAAGGGTAAAACCATTTTAAATATGAGAGCATTTCTATATAGAACGATGAACAACCTCATTGTGGACGAATATAGAAAGAAAAAATCAGTATCACTAGACGGTATGGAAGAGGAGGGGTTTGTCCCAGTTGCAGAAGAAGGTATGGATGCAAATGACAGAATGGAAAGCAAAAGAGCTATGGAGCTACTTGAGCGACTTCCGCCGCCATACAAAGAAGCTGTTTTTATGAGGTACGTTTCAGAGCTAAGTTTAAGTGAGATCGCAGAGATAACAGGTGAGTCAGAAAACACAGTTTCAGTTCACGTTCACAGAGGTATATCAAAATTAAAAGAATTATTTCACCATGAATAACGAAGAATTAACAAAAGAAATACAAGATACTCTAGATTCTGCAAAGAAGGTGGGTTTGAGTATGAAAGAAAACTCTTTAATAAAAGAGCGGATTTCTAGTTATATGTATTCAACAAAAATTCCTGTTAAAACTAGTATGAGTTTTTCTAGCTTCTTTAGTTACAGATCGATGTACCTCATGCCAGCACTAGCTATTATTCTTTTGGTTTCTGGCGCAGGTACAAGTTACTATGCTCAGAATGCTCTTCCGGGAGACACTTTGTATGGAGTTAAAACAGGAGTAAATGAAAATGTGGAGTCACTTTTCGCAATTTCACCGGAAGCTCGAGCTCAAGTTGATCTAAAGCAAGTTTCTACTAGACTGGATGAGGCTGAAAAACTTTCTGTTGCAGGTAACCTTACTGAAGTACAAAGTCAGGCGATACAAGCAAACTTTTCTAAAAAAGTAGAGTCACTAAATAAAAATCTGGAAAAAGTTAAACAAAAAGGTGATAGTAAAAAAGTAGCAGAAAAGGTTAGTAAGGATTTTGAGAAAGAAATAGATGAGCACTTTAGTACTTTTGTTACCATCTCTAACTCCGCTTCAAATAGCCCTACATTTGCAGGTATATTTGCTTCTAAAAAGGGACGATCTGGTGGAAGTGATGATGGTGTAATCATGATGTCTGCTGTAAGAATGACTGCTCCAACTTCAGCAAAATCTAAAGAAATAAAGAAAGAAGATAGTAAGCATGATTCAGATGACCGTGATGATGACGAAGATGAGGATGAGGATGAAGACGACGATGATTCTCGCGGGGGTGCTGTGATCGTACAACCAGTACAACAGCCAACTACTTCAACAAGCACAGCACCTTC
>CAYMIJ010000028.1:0-19592 GCA_964390465.1 uncultured Flavobacteriaceae bacterium
ACTCTGGATGTTGTTATCTAGGTTCGAGTCCTAGTCTCGCAGCAAGTTTGGACTAAGTACGTATGAGGGTTCCATTTGCATTGCAGTGGAGCCCTTTTGCGTTGGTTCGAACGCATTTATACCAACAAGCGACTCTTCTTTGACGTTTTTAATGGCGAAAAGCAAATCATCGGCTTGAATGCTTATCTTTTTATCCTTAAGCGTGTAGTTCGAACCAAGCGTAGCAAACACCTCCTTGCGGACATGGAGATCTTCCGACTTGTCTGCATTAAAGCGTTCGCAGGCAGTCTCCGCAAAATTAAAACCACGCTCCGCAACCTCGATCCAGTTCTCAATACGCTTGTCCGTATTACCAAGCAATCCATAGACGCGTGTCTTCTCTGCAAGCAGTATCGCTTTCTTTCTGCGGTATTCGTCCTCGTCAATTTCTTTACCGGCTCGCATGTCGATGAGGTTATCTATTTTCTCTACAACAGCATCGTAGTCTTTACGTTGCGCTTTCATAATCACTTCGCGGTCAGCAGACTCATCCGCATTTTGTCGCTTGAGTATTTGTAGAGCCCAGTTCGTAAATCTCGGTGTGATCTCGAGTTGTGCCAGTTCCTTGGTAAGTTGCTTCTCAAGCTCATCCTGATTGATGGAGCCTTGCGTACAATTCGGATTTGTTCGCTTGGCACAGTGGTAAAACACATAGTCTCTTGTGACAGGATTTTTCATATTCTCCATATCAGTTCCACATTTCGGACAATCGGTCCGGTGAGCATAAGAGAACTTATGTTTGCAATTTGAGCATACGCAGTGGTGCTTTTCTTCTGCCGTGACAGAACCACCGCATTCACCGCACCGGATAGGACCACGATAGACGAATTCGCGTGTCTGAGGGCGTGGACGTCCCTTGCGACCAAGAAGAATCTGCACACGATCAAACTCCTCACGGGTGATCATTGGGACATGAGTACCTTTGTAGTGATTGTTACTGCCGAGTGGAAACTCGAATTCGCCACAGTAGAAAGGACGTACAAGAATGTAATAAGCCAAGCTCTTTGTGAGCTTCTTAGCTCCCGATCCATTCTTTCGCTTTGGGGTACGTAGTCCCATATCATCGTTAACGATACGCATTATTTCAGCGACAGAGTGATCGCCAGTGAGCATGAGCGTCCACATTTTTCTAATGATAGGAAAACGCTCTGGATCGGGAACGATGCTTTTCTTTCCTTTCTCATCGCATACGTTTATATACCCCAAGGGGGCGGGGCCTGAACGCCCGCCCCCAATAGCTTTGTTTTTTAAGCCACGCACCACGTCAACACCCTTATTGTCATTCTCTAGTTTGCCCTGCATGCAAAATAGGGCGAGCATGAATTTGTCCTGAGGTGTGTTGCGAAATGATTGGCTGGGTGTTCGCACTTCCAAGAGCTTGCCACGATCCATGAGATCGACTATCTGTGCGGCATCAATCGCGTTTCTTGAGATGCGGTTTGCACTCCAAGAAAAAAGTGAATTGATCTTGCCTCGCTCTATGAGATCAAGAAGATGGTTGAACACAGGTCGTTTTCCAGCGTGTTTTGCGGAGTGTGCCTCAGAGAAATTGAACTCTTCGGGCACAATTGTGCCATCACGACCGGCAAGCTCGTCGAGCTCACGATCTTGTGACTCAAGCGATGCCGCCTGCCGATCGTCAGCTTCAGTAGATTTGCGTCGGTATTTTGCCCACTTTTGTATTTGTTTATTTTTTTCCATACGTTCGTTTGTTATTAATTATGCCTTATCTCATTCTTAGTACTGGGGACAGCTCAAAACGGAATGTCTTCGTCCTGAAGATCCCCATCGCCAACCAAGATGCCCTCCTCAGTGGTGTGGTCATCTTCGGCTTGCGGGGCATCTTCGTGTTTTGGTAACTCCCACATCCACCCGCTGCTGAAACCAATCTTTCTTGGCTCGATTCCTAGTTTCTTTCCTGCACGCCGCACTTGTTTTTCACTAAGCCCCGCCTGTTTGCACTCTTTGAACACTTCCGGTGCGGTCATAGGTCCTCCATGCAGCACATGCTGAAGAACCATAACTGCCCAATTGGTATCAGTTCGCTCTTCTTCCGACTCAAGCGTGGCAAGCACTTCGCTCGCAGTAATGTTTACGGGGTCCCGCTCCCATTCAATAATCGGAGCACTGTTGCTACCTGTGACAACACTGTATGCGAGACCTGTATTTTCTTTTGCTATATTGTTTTTAATTGGTACGACCAGTCTGCGTTCCGGCTTGTCCTGATCTTTCGAGACAATGTAGACAGCGCGTGCAGCCGCAACAAACCCCAGCGAGCCACCCGCTCGATATAGGGAGTTCTTTTCACTACTGTTCTTGTTTAGGTGGTCCACTGCAATAATCGCCACCCTTCGTTTTGATGCCAGTGCAGCCAATGGAGCCAGTAGACCACGTACCGCAGCGTTTCTGTGACTATCAGTGTCATCCAAATAAGCTGATATTGGATCTACTATCACTACCTTGCATTCAGGTAACGTTTCCAGCATCTGCTCCAATGCGTCGACGTCACGCTTTAGTGAAAACATGCGTTCCGACGGCGATCCATCAGGTTTCGTTTCTCTTATTGCCTGTAAGGTGTGTACTCGTGTGCAGTCTGCTCCTGCGGCTTCGAGGCGGGGTTTAATTGTGTCTGCGGCGTCATCCTCTGCGGATAATAGGATGACATCACCGATAGGAGATGGGGGTACGTTGTCTACTGGCCAGGCCAGGCCCTTCGATACCGTTGTCGCGATGGTGCCTGTTGTAATGAGACTCTTTCCCAGACCTGGATCTCCAACAATCATTGTTAGCTTTCCGATTGCGATACGATCTTCCCATAGCCACTCTATGGGTTGCGCTGTAATGGTGGAATAAGAGGCAAAAACTGCCTTCGATGGTCCTTGCGTGGCTACGGGGACATTCCCTCTGGAAAATTGTATCTGTGGTTTTGCTATCTCTTTCGCCAAGATACCCTCAAAGGTATTGTCGAGTTCACGTTTACGTTCTTCCCATGGCTCTGGAGATTTGTTTACATCTCGATCCCATGCATAGAGTGCAATTCGTGCCATTTCAATCTCTTCCGGTGATCGTGCACGGCCAAGATAGAAGCCCGCCGCTTGGGCTATCGCTCCATGTCTCAATCCAAGACCAACCGGCACGCCACCGAGAACCTTTTGTACCGAAGATGCCGTTTTCGCCCTCTCTCCAAGCAGGGCATCTAGGGCATCTTGGGGGAATTCTGCAATGCTATCCCGCGACAACTCATCCATATCCCACGTATAGTTATTTCCGTTTGGATGTATTGAAGGCGGTACCAGTACTTGTCCGGCGAAGCCTTTAATATCGATTAAGGGCCGTGGCTTGCTGTTGCCTATGTGATAACCCAAAGGTGCCCAATAGAAGAATTGTTTTCCACCTGATCCAGTCGTCTGTGACACTGTTGGAGGACACCCACGTATATCACCCTTCTCCTTGAAACTACCGTCTTCGTTCCGTATTGGCGTTCCTGTGTCGTCCTTAAGTACGTCTTGATCCACCACAAAGAGGTGGCGACCATCAGTGCCATTTGCCGGTCCGAGCGCGATACCTATATTTGCATCAGGCGTGTCTCTCCACCACTTTTCCATTTCTTCTTTTGTCGCACGAGTAGTGCTGTATCTCTGCCAGCCAGCTGGTATAGGGGCTTTGTTTCGTGGACGTACGGGAATAACGGAGAACCCCTTGGTGCTGTATTCCACTGCCGTCTTAAGTAATTCATTTTGAGTTTCCATATGATTTATTCTGTTGATGAGATGGCTTCCTGAATCTCCTGAATCGAGCTGTCAGCAGACTCAATATCGGTAACCGTGAGAATCTCGACCCCCACTTTCAGTAAATCAACTTTGCACTTCAAATAGTCTGCGGTATTTGTCCCCAGACATGCTCTGCTTGCCACAACTAGCACGTTGATCTCACCTTTGTGGCTCTCGCAGTCTTCAAGAATTGGAGCGATGCCCCAACTATTGAATCGTGCTGGTTCTGCCACGTTGTCACCCAGATAGTTGTATGTGTCGACCACCTCAATGTTATTTATCCCGCAGAAGTTCCTACAGAGTTCTTCTTGGGCTGAAAGATGGTCTGTCCAATGGTTTGACCGCAGGAAGATTACTCCTCGCCGTCGACCCGCTGACTTCACTTTTAATCTAAATACTTCTTTTTGTTTCTCGCTCTTTTTCTTCATAAGTTTATGTATTAAGTATTAATTTCCTTCTCATCTCCTTTAAGCACCACGCGCAAAAGGCGCACGAGACGGAGACCCTTCTCGAGCGCCTGATCCTTTGTGAGTTCTATTCCATACTCAACCTTAAAGAGCCGCTGGTATTCAGCGATTTCTTTATCTGTCAGCGACGCGCCATGCGCCTCCTGTTGTGGAGGTTTGGGTTGTAGCTTTGTGCGTGGTGTATCGACCATGCACGCTACGATATAGAACGGTATGGTGACCTTCAGGGACGAAAAGGGACCTTTTGGGACTATTTAGAAATTCCTGATGAAATAACTGAAGATTTGATTGTCGTCTCTACTAAAAAGGATGTCGTTCGTATTAAGGACTTGCTGAACCTTTTCATTGATAGCATCCACAGCATCGGTGACCTTCCTCTTAAACACTGCAATACCGTATTTCGTTAGTTCTGGGGATGTGTCGGTATAGCTCATAAGTGGATGCTCACGTATTTGGTCCCAACTCACGCGTTTACCAGGGGGATGCTCCAGCAAAATCCGTGCAAGCCGCGACCGAAGTGAAGTGGAGCGAAAAGGTACCAGCACATCACCTATCAAAATACCCCTGTCCTTTTCATCGAAGCGAATATTGCATCCTCTAAGGGTCATTTTTTCTTCTTTCATCTGTTCAAATAGTGCACGAATTTCTCTCGCCTTTGGATGATCTTTTGGCACGGAGATGGAATAACTGTCGCCATCCGCCTGCTGTTGTAAGTCGAAGGTCACCTGCTCTTTTCTGCCATCAGCAAGATCCTTCGTTTGGTCATCTCTCTTTAGGGGGTTTGCTTTGTTGCCGTCCATCCCTAAACATTACAGGAAATCGGTCCTGAATGGTATTAAATATATTTTTTCTCTGTCCTCGACCTGCGAGTACTGTAAATTCACTCGATAAAAAGGGATGGCTTAATTAATTGAATTAATTCAATTAATTCGAACTAATTGGCGGTGGTGGCATAGAAGAAAGTGCTTTGGCCTTCTGACCATTGCGGATGAATTGCCTAAAGTCCTGTCGCGGATAGAACTTTAGTACCTCAAGGCCATCAATAATGCAGTGTGATCGCCCAAGCCAGGCGGGGCGACTCTTCTGTCTCACGGTTGCAAATTCCCCAAGTATCGGAAGCCGTATGTATTTATGTGCACGCAATTCATCCACTATCACCATTGTTAATGCCAAATAGACCATGGCGACTGCTTCAGGGTCCATGTAATTTGAACGTTGAGAAAGAAGGCGATAAAACCGCTCATTACCCATTAACTCCTTCTTCCGCAGATGCTTTAGGGGTGGTGTCCATGCCATATCTCATATCCTACCTGAGTCCCTGTAGACAGAGGCAAATCTTGAAAAAATTGCGGAAATTTTTTGTGACCATTGATATTCAGGGTTGAAAAGGGACCCAATTTTCTATTTATATCCACCCTGCGCGAGGATAGCCTCCGCTACCTCCTCTCCCTGTCTACCACCCCTTACCGAATCACCCCCCCATAGCCCAAATGCTTACTACTTGATTGGTATAGAAGGAATTAATTAATTAAGCCAGCTACCTTCAATAGCACGCACAGTCGAGGCGTGTTTGGCATGCAAATAAGTTATGAAAAGCATTAAAGAGATCACCATCACCAGTCCGTATAAAGGTAGTGAAAAAACCTACGAAATGGTGAAGGAACAGATACAAGAACGCTGGGGTGCAACGTGTGCAGAGGAGTTCGATCCTCACACCGATGCAATGCCCTATAGCTCATGGGTTGCTCACGGTTATGTCGTGAGTAAGGGCCAAAAGGCTCTCAAGTCCATCACCTTTGTCGAGGTGAAGGATGAGAAAGACAACGTCGTGCGCAAGATAAAACGTACGGTGAACCTCTTCCACAAGCGTCAGGTAGAGAAAGTCGCATGACCGGCAAGCGAATGACCGTGGTACGAGCCCCGAGTACCAACGACAAAGCGATGATTCGTATCGTAAACAACCTGCTCCCACGAGCGGGTTTTTCGATAGGGACAGCCATAGAGGTCAGTTATCAACCGGGCATTATCACCATTAAAAAGTTAAACAAACATCATGAACACCGCATACAAAAGTAGAATTCCGTCACCATTCCAAGTTAGTAAGAAGCCGTACACACCGGCGAATGTATCGGACTCGGACACCGTGCGTGGAGAAGTAAGCAAGCTCCTCGGAACGCATCAATTCACTGCAATTTTCGAGGAAGATCTCCAGACTGCTACCGCGCTGAAGCATATACCCGGTATCGTTGCATTCCTCTGCACGATTAAGAAAGGTGACAAGATCATAGGACAGGGGCGTGGCACCACTGCCATCAACCAAGTGAACCGTTTTATAGTTCGGACTATAAACTACGCTTGGAACGCTTCACTCGTCGATGCAATTGTTCGGTCCACTAAAATACTCGATGTTTTTCGTCCGGACGCTGTCCCTCATCCTTGGGCTAACAGCCAGTCTCAAAAGCAGGACGACTACGCCGGTGAGACACCCATAACGGCAAAGCAGAAAGAACTGCTGACGTCACTCATCTACCAGCACATAGGTAATGAAGACGAACAGGAGCGGAGACTTCAGGAGGCCGAGTCGCTTTCCAAGGACGATGCGGGAGAGATGATATCGAACCTACTGGCGGCTTCACGCCGCTAGACGCGCGGTGGCTATGACGAAATATCGAATCTGGCTCTCGGAGTCGGAATTGCTTCCGGTAGAGATTGAGGCGGACACAGCAGAAGAAGCACGAATGAAAATCGAGGCACATATCTACCTCGGCACACTTTGGGAGGAAACATCAATCGAGATGAGCGAAGGAAATCTCGAAGTCCACAGCGTCGAGAGGGTCGAATAGGTAGGTCTTCAACATTAAGGCGGTATCCATATCACGGGTACCGCCTTTTTTGTTGGTGCTGTTTGTAATTAACGCTTTGTCAAGTTATAGTAAGTCATGTATATGGAGGAAAATCCGGACATTCTGACCCTAGAGCAAGCCTGCAAGCTTCTGAATTGCCACCCCAACACGCTCAGAAATTGGGACAATAAAGGAATCCTGAAGGCCATTCGCTTTGGTACGCGGAAGGATCGCCGATACAGGAGGAGCGATATCTTGAAATTGCTCAAACAAAAATAATATGAACGCAACCAAAACAGCACACCAAGTAATCTCAAAACAAAGAGTCGCCGACCACGGTGAGGTACTTACTGCTGAGCGTGAGGTGAACGCCATGCTGAATCTTGTCCATCACGAAACAGAACGTGTCGACTCTCGCTTTCTTGAGCCAGCGTGTGGGACTGGAAACTTCCTCGCACCCATCCTAGAGAAAAAGCTGGCCGTGATGAAGCGTAAGTACGGTAAGAGTCAGCTTGAGTTTGAAAGATATGCAATTGTCGCAACAGGTTCTATTTATGGCGTTGATATTCTTGAAGACAACGTACGTCATTGCCGTGAGAGACTGTTTACCATTTTTAACGATGTGTATACCGCGCTCTATAAGAAGAAGTGCAAGGATTCATACAGAGATGCAATTCGTCATGTCCTCAGCAGGAACATTCTCTGGGGAGATGCGCTTTCTCTAAAGACTGTTTCCAAACAACCAACACCAATTGTCTTCTCAGAGTGGTCTCTTGTGAGAGGTAGCATGGTAAAGAGGCGAGATTATTCGTTCGCCGAGCTTATTCCTGATGGTAGCAAAAATGGCGGTCTCTTTGCCGATATGAACGTATCAGACATCGGTACGCCGGTGTTTATACCCAAGCCGGTAAAAGAGTTTCCACTGACACATGTTTTAAATCTCGCACATGAAAACACAAACTAACTACAATCCAGACGTGCTCTCTTGTCTTGCCAACTTGAGCAACGACGAGGTGTTTACACCACCCAGCTTGGTGAATGAAATGCTGGATATGTTGCCAAGTGATCTATGGGGTAATAAGGATGCGAAGTTCCTTGACCCCGTAAGTAAGTCGGGAGTGTTTCTGCGTGAGATTGCTCAACGATTGATTGCCGGTCTGGAGAAGCAGATTCCCGATCAGCAAGAACGTATCAACCACATCTTTCAGAATCAGCTCTACGGTATTGCTATCACTGAGCTTACTGCACTCTTGTCGCGTAGAAGCGTCTACTGCTCCAAGACGGCGAACGGTAAGTATTCAGTGGGAGATAGTTTCAAGAATGAACAAGGCAATATCATTTTCGACCGCACAGAGCACACGTGGATCGGTGGCAAATGTAAGTACTGTAATGCAAACAAGGCCGAGTATGATCGGGGAGAATTATTAGAAACGCATGCGTATCAATTCATACATACGGATGCACCAGATAAAATATTTACCAATATGAAATTTGACGTAATCGTGGGAAATCCTCCCTATCAATTGAGCGACGGCGGTTTTGGCACAAGTGCTGCACCTATCTACGATAGTTTTGTGGAGCAAGCCAAGAAATTAAACCCTCGCTACCTGTCGATGATCATTCCTGCTCGTTGGTACTCGGGCGGAAAGGGATTGGACGGTTTCCGAGACAATATGCTCAAGGACACAAGCATCCGGAAAATTGTGGACTTCCCAGAGGCGAGTGACTGTTTCCCCGGCGTTCAAATCAAAGGCGGTGTGCTCTATTTCCTTTGGGACCGCGACAACAAGGGAAAGTGTACTGTGATCACATCAAGAAAAGGTGAACATGTTTCAGAAATGACACGTCCATTACTTGAGGAGGGTTGCGAGACTTTCATTCGATACAACGAAGCTATATCGATCCTTAAGAAAGTACAGGCATTCAAAGAACCATCACTCTCAAAACAGGTAAGCTCGTCAAAACCTTTTGGGCTAAGAACATTTGAAAAAGGTAAGAAGAAACCATTCAATAATTCTATAACCCTCTACCAAAATGGTGGTATTGGATATGTTTCTGCCAAAGACCTGAATAGTAATTTGGAACTCGTAAACCTGCACAAAGTATTAATCCCTGCTTTGGGGAGCGGAAGTGATGCTTTCCCGCACCCAATTCTTGGTAAACCTTTTGTTGTAGGTCCAAATACAGCTTGTACGGAAACGTATGTAGTAGCGGGGGCGTTCAAGAATCAGAAAGAATGCCAGAATCTCGTCTCGTATCTGTCTACGCGGTTCCTAAGGTTTCTAGTATTGTTAAAGAAAAATACCCAGCACGCCACAAGTAAGGTGTACCAGTTCGTTCCAGTACAAGACTTCAAAGAGCCGTGGACTGATGAGAAGCTCTACAACAAATACGGTATCACCAAGAAAGAAATCGAATTCATCGAGTCACTGATTCGTCCGATGGATAAATAAACATGAACAAATTCTTCCCACAACGACCGGAGGCAAATCCAACGATCTACGCCTATGAAGATACTCACCCGCAATACAAGGGTCTGCTGAAAGTTGGATTTACTATTACCAATGCTCAAGCCCGAGTGGCTCAACAGTACCCGACTCTACGTCCGGGAGCATTGCCGTACAAGATCGTTTTTGAGGAGTCAGCAATGCGGAACGATGGCACTGCGTTTGATGATCATGAAGTACACCGTTATTTGCGAAAAAAAGACATCGCAAATCCTGAAGGTGAATGGTTCAAGTGTACGGTAAAAGAAATTAAGGCCGCCATTCTTTCAATCAAGAGTGGAGTTAAAAACGAAGACAATCGCACCCTTAGCTTTGGCATGCGTCCAGAACAAGAAGCAGCGGTAGAAAAGACCATGGCGTATTTTAAGAGCTTCAAGAAAGAGAACGGAAATAAAACACCGCACTTTCTCTGGAACGCAAAAATGCGTTTCGGAAAGACCTTCGCCACGTACCAGCTGGCAAAGAAAATGGGATGGAAGAAGATCCTTGTGCTCACCTTTAAACCAGCGGTGCAGAGTGCCTGGGATGAAGACCTACAAACACACATAGACTTTGAGGGGTGGCAGTTTATCGCAAAGGATGGCCTGACGTTTGGAAAAGCGAATAAGAGCAAACCGTTTGTATGCTTCGGTTCGTTTCAGGACTATCTCGGTAAAAATACATCGACCGGTGGCATAAAGACGAAAAACGAATGGGTACATGCTACCAATTGGGATTGCGTGATACTGGATGAGTATCATTACGGGGCTTGGCGTGAAAATGCTAAGGATCTCTTTGAGGCAGAGAGTAAAAAAGAGGAAGAGTTCGGTGAGGGAGAAGGCATTGAATACTTCGATGAAAGCGCGATGCCTATCACCACAGGTGCATATCTCTATCTCTCAGGTACACCTTTTCGTGCCATAGCGTCCGGTGAGTTTATTGAAGAGCAGATATTTAACTGGACCTATTCCGACGAACAAAGAGCAAAGGAGAATTGGAAGGGTGAACCAAATCCTTACTCTTCACTATCAAGAATGGTGATGCTCACGTATCAGTTGCCGGACTCCATTCGCGAGATTGCCATGAAGGGCGAGTTCAATGAGTTTGATCTTAATCTCTTCTTTGCTGCTGATGGTGAAGGAGGTCGTGCAAAATTTAAATATGAAGATGAGGTGCAAAAGTGGCTTGATCTGATTCGTGGGTCATTCTCTGAAACAACAATCGATAACTTAAAACTTGGTGCAAAAAAGCCACCACTGCCATTCTCGCATGCGCCGTTGCTCAATGTCTTGTCTCACACGTTTTGGTTTCTGCCGAGCGTCGCATCATGTCATGCGATGCGGAATTTACTTGAACAGAAGCAGAACAAGTTTTATCACGACTATAAGGTCATTGTCGCCGCAGGAACTGGTGCAGGTATTGGCGTAGCCGCTCTCCCACCTGTGCAGAAAGCCATGGAAGATCCTTTGCACTCAAAGACCATCACTCTATCCTGTGGCAAGCTCACAACAGGAGTCTCAGTGAAGCCATGGACAGGTATCTTTATGCTACGCAACTCATCGAGCCCAGAGACATACTTCCAGGCGGCGTTTCGTGTACAAACACCATGGACGGTAAATAATCCTGATAGCAAATCACCAAACAAAGAGGAGGTCATCAAACAGGAGTGCTATGTCTTTGACTTCGCTCCCGATCGAGCACTCAGACAAATTGCTGACTATGGCTGCCGTCTCAATGTAAATGAGTCAAACCCTGAAAAGAAAATTGCAGAGTTTATTCACTTCCTGCCAGTGCTCGCCTATGACGGTAGTGCAATGAAGCAGATAGATGCGGCTGGCATTCTTGATATGGCGATGAGTGGTACGACAGCGACCCTCCTTGCGAGACGCTGGGAGAGCGCGTTATTGGTGAACGTAGACAACAACACTCTGCAACGTTTGATGAACAATCAAGACGCCATGGACGCACTCATGAGTATTGAAGGTTTCCGTAGTTTGAACGCGGATATAGAGACTATCATCAATAAATCTGAGGCAGTACAAAAAACAAAGAAAGAAGCGAATGACAGAAAGCTGACAGCAAAAGAAAAGAAAGAGTTAAGTGAAGAGGAGAAGGAGTACAAAGGTCTCAGAAAGCAGATCCAAGAGAAATTGATTAAGTTTGCTACTCGCGTGCCAGTGTTTATGTACCTTACTGACTACCGAGAAAAGAGCTTGAAAGATGTCATCACTCAGCTTGAGCCGGGACTATTCAAAAAAGTGACGGGTCTATCGGTGAAGGACTTCGAACTCCTTGTGAGTCTCGGTGTGTTCAATAGTGGTCTTATGAACGACGCTGTGTATAAGTTTAAGCGTTACGAGGACGCGAGTCTTGAGTACACCGGCATCAATAGGCACGAAGGTGAGGATGTTGGTCTGTACGACACCGTTATTAGCGCAAAAGAATATGACCAATCTTTTGAAGATAGCTCTGCACAATAAATATTATGAAAGCCAGCGAAACAAAACTACTCGACTTCCTCCACAGCTCACGGCAGTTCGCTATTCCGATCTACCAGCGCACCTACTCGTGGACAGAGAAGGAGTGTCGCCAACTTTGGGATGACATTGTTCGTGCTGGCTCCGATGATGCTATTTCGGTCCACTTCGTTGGCTCAATCGTCTACATAGATAAGGCAGATGCAAACCTCACATCATGGGAACCGCTACTAGTGATTGACGGCCAACAGCGACTCACGTCTGTGTCTCTTTTACTCGCGGCTCTTGCTCGTGCAGTAGCAGAAGCAGAACCGTTTGATGGTTTCTCTCGTCGCAAGATTGAAAACTACTACCTATTGAATCCGGAGGAGACAGGAGAACGCCATTTCAAACTCCTACTATCACAGACCGATAAAGACTCGCTGACCGCTGTCGTGGGCAAACAAGAGATGCCTACCGAGCACTCTCTGCGCATTGATCAGAACTTCAAGCTCTTCCAGGAGCTGGTTGCAAGTAGTGCCGATGATCTTGTTGCTGTATGTAAAGGACTCAAGAAACTTCTCATGGTGGATATAAAGCTCAAACGAGGTGAGGACAATCCGCAGCTTATCTTCGAGAGCATGAACTCACTCGGTAAAGAGTTGAGTCAAGCGGACCTCATCCGCAACTTCATTCTCATGGGACTTGAACAAGGACAGCAGACGCGTCTCTATGAACAGTTCTGGCGCCCTATGGAAAAGGATTTCGGGCAAGAGGCATACGGGACCCACTTTGACGCATTTATGCGACACTATCTCACCGTAAAGACTGGCGACATTCCCCGCCTAGATGACGTATACGAAGCATTTAAGGAATACTTCCATTCATCGGCTACTGTAGGTGTCGATGCGGTAGTAAAAGATATCCGTGACTATGCCAAGCACTTCTGTGCGATGGCGCTTAATGCTGAGTCTGATACAGACCTCAACATGGCATTCGATGACCTACGCCAACTAAAGGTAGATGTGGCGTATCCATTCCTTCTGGAGCTATACAACGACTATAAGGCGGGGGCACTATCAAAAGATGATCTATTAAAAGCTGTCCGATTGGTTGAGGCATATGTTTTCCGCCGTGCGATTTGTGCTATCCCTACCAACTCCATGAACAAGACGTTCGCGACCTTCGCTAAATCATTGAAGAAGGACCGATACCTTGAAAGCATTCAGGCACATTTCCTTGGCCTACCATCATACCGACGCTTTCCCACAGACGAGGAATTCAATCGCGATATACAAATACGTGATCTATATAACTTCCGCAGTCGTAGTTACTGGTTACGTCGTCTAGAAAACTATGACCGCAAAGAGCGCGTGATGGTAGACGAATTCACCATTGAGCATATTCTTCCACAGAACGAAAACCTCTCATCCGAGTGGCGTGAAGCACTTGGCCCAGATTGGCAGCGGATTCAAAAGACTTGGCTGCATAAACTAGGCAACCTTACACTCACCGCGTACAATTCTGAGTTCAGTGATCGTCCCTTTGCGTACAAACGGGATATGCCAGATGCCCCAGAGAAAGGATTGAAGCAGAGCCCTCTCAAGCTTAATCAGGGACTTGCCACACTTGATGCATGGAATGAAGACACAATAAAAGCACGTGCAGGAAAGTTGGCGACGCTTGCTGTTGGTGTTTGGTCTTCTCCAGCACTACCGGCAGATGTTCTTGAATCCTATCGCCCGAAGCCTAACGTTTCAGTGGAATATACCATCGATGATCATCCATATTTGTCGAAAGGTAGTGAAATGTATGGGGATGGAGTACGCGCTTTATTTGATGCACTTCGTAAGGCGTTACTTGCTCTCGACCCTTGTGTGACAGAGGAGTTTTTGAAGTTCTATGTCGCATACAAGGCTGAGACCAACTTTGTGGATGTGGTCCCGCAGGCGAAACGGTTGCGTCTGTCACTAAATATGCGCTTTGCAGATGTGATTGATCCTAAGGGGTTATGCAAAGACATCACTGGGGTCGGTCGCTGGGGTAATGGTGACGTAGAGGTTGGACTCTCAAGCATGGATGAACTGCCATATGTCATTGGACTCGTCCGTCAATCCCTTGAGTTACAGCTTGGTAGTGAGAACGAGTAAATATGATATGTCCCTCACTGATAAAAAAGCAATCAAAGAACTCCAAGCAATCCTAAAAAAGGACTACGGAAAGATCGTATCAGATGAGGAAGCCGCGGAGCTAGGGTATGACCTACTTCAACTAACACGCGTTGCACTAAACGCTAAGCTCCGTATGAGAAAAGATGCTGGCAAAATTTGATATGCAGAAAAAGAAGCGATCACGACGGATGAAATATCAGTACCATGTGCAAACCGCTATTAATGCAGCCAAGCTTAGTATTGAAATGTTTAACCGTGTGGACGGTACTCATTCGGATCAGGCGGCCATCATCTTTAATGCACAGGCATGGGAACTTCTTGCCAAGGCTGTTCTTATCAAGCACAACGCAGGTATTGCTGAGTCAGATGGTAAAAGCATAACTGGTGAGAAGGCGGTGACGCGACTAGAACATGTCCTACACAAGATCTCCCGAGAGGAGAACCAAACTATTCAGCAAATCATCTCACTGAGGAACGAGGCTCTTCATAATATCTACCCAGAGCTAGACCAAGAAATCATCATTCACCTTATTTACTACTCGCTCAAGAGTTTCCGAAATTTAATTGAGAAAGAGTTCAAGAGTTACTTACCGAAGATCGACAAGAATTATCTCTCGGTATCATTCAAAGAACATACATTTTATTCACACAAGGTAGGAAAACTATTTGGGTACTCCAAGAAATTTTCTTCTGAAAAGAATAGGGCGTTGTACGTACTGGACCGTGCATGTAAATTCGCAGCGGACTCTGGGGCAACTGCTTTCGTTAAATATGATTCATGGGCTGGCGATATCCGTTCAAAACCCAGAAAGTCTCGCATCGCGATGCATCTTGCTATCTATGACTACACGAACAATCAAGACAATGTACGTTTCGTTCCAGTAGAGACCAAGAAGGGGTATAAAGCAGAGGTTGTCGTTGAGAGATCAAATAGAGCCACCGAAGGCATGACGGTTTTGACGCGTACCAGTGACCCTGAACGTGACTACCCACACCTGAGTTCAGATCTCGCACAAACACTCGGCAAGTCGACTTACTTTGTGCGCCAGCTTGCTGTACAGCTCAGCATGATAGGTAATCGTGACTACTACACTGCAATCAAGACCGGCAAGAGTTCCACTACCAAGAAATACAGCGACAAAGCCCTGAACTACATGAAGGAATACATCGCTAAAAATCCCACATGGTCCCCGTATAAGAAGAAAAAGACCGCATGAAATTAATATCCAAATCACAATACCTGAGCTATCTCACGTGTCCTAAGGATGCGTGGTTTCGCATACACCAACCTGACCTCGAGGAATTCAAAGTGTCGGAGACGCTCCAACATATCTTCGACCAAGGATATGAGGCAGAAGACTATGCAAAACACCTCAAGATCTTCTCTGGGTATGTAGAGGTCACAGCGAGAGGAGCTGATACAAAGAAAGAGGTCGATGCATTACTTGCAAAGAAGGTACCTGCCATTTTTCAACCTACGTTTATCGCAGACGGATTCATTATTCGTTGCGATATGCTCGTATGGAATGCAGAGACCGAGAAGTGGGATCTCTACGAAATTAAATCGTCCACCAAGAGACATGACTCAGGCGACCGTGACCATCTGTCGGATGCCGCGTTTCAATCTATCGTACTTGAACGCTATGGAGTTCCGCTCGGTAGGAAGTTCATCGTGCATTTGAACGGCGAATATGTCCGCCAGGGAGATCTCGATACCGAGGCTTTGTTTGTACAGAATGACAGTACGGCGAAGGTGGATGCACGAAGAGTAACGGTTGCTGTGGAAATGGAGGAAGCCAAAGAGTACCTGAATCAAGAAACAGAACCGAAGAATGGTTGCGACTGCCTTTACTATGGTCGCAGCAGCCATTGTGAGACGTTCGCTCGTTCTCACCCTCACGTGCCGGAGTACTCGGTCCACGATATTTCATACATTGGTAAGAGCCCGAACAAACTGAGAAAGCTTATCGAACAGAACATCTACCACCTACATGACATAGAGGACACGTCTGATCTTACTGATAGGCAGCAGAACCAAATTGAAACTCATAAAACAAAAGAGAAAATA
Organism: uncultured Flavobacteriaceae bacterium; assembly: GCA_964390465.1. GTDB lineage: Bacteria > Pseudomonadota > Alphaproteobacteria > Micropepsales > Micropepsaceae > JADZAI01. The sequence continues at coordinate 16,301 of CAYMIJ010000028.1, forward strand.
ATTGTTAAAGACGAGATAGCGAATGTGCTTCGCGGGTACGCATACCCGTTGTATTTCTTTGATTACGAGACTTTCGCTCCCGCCGTCCCGCTGTATGACGGATATTCACCGTATCAGAGGATGCCTATTCAGTATTCTCTGCACTACATTGAGAAAGAGGGTGGCCCACTGCTCCACACAGACTATGTGCATCTAGAAAATTCGGACCCTTCTGAAGCTGTTGCAAAAAGATTGGTAGAAGACATAGACTCTAAGGGAACAGTACTTGCTTGGAATGTCGGGTTTGAGCGAAGTGTGACGAATGAACTGGCGGAACGACTACCTACATATGCAAATGCATTGCGTCGGATCTGCGATCAGATGCAGGACTTGATGGATATTTTTACAAAGCAACATTACGTGCACCACGGCTTCCGAGGTAGTGCTTCTATTGAAGCAATCATGACTGTATTACTTCCTGATATGTCGTATGACCACTTGCCCTACACAGGACAAGATGTGGGCTTTGTGTGGTGGCAGGACATCATATCGAAACATGCGCCAGATCGTGCAGAAAAGATCCACCTCATCACGGAGTACTGCAAACAAGACACGTTCGTGATGGTTGAGATATGGAGGATTTTGGATGCCATTGTTAGGGAGTAGGACCAGCTAAAAGCTGTACCCAGTGCTAAAAACCGCCGGTGCTATACTCACATTAATGCTCGCTCGCTACGCCAAAAACTGCTGGTCATACATTAAGTCCTTCTTTACAGGCCTCCTTTGGCCATTCACATGGATGGAGAATAAAACAGCAAGTATTGGTCTCGTCGTGGCCATCTTTCTGATTGCTTCAATTGGGGCTGGTGTTGGCATCTTAACCGTCGCCGCTATTGGAGATTGGGGATCAAGCGGAGGTTCATCAAACGCGGCGTCAGATGTTTCTTCCTCAGGCACTAGCACTGCAAGTGAGGATCCTAACTGCAACGCCGTAGGGATAGAGATACGTGGTTGCATCATGACCTACAAGCCAGACAACGCCGACAGCGTGACCAGTTCAGTCGACAGCCCCTGCACCACCATCACATCTTCAGAAGCCGTGACATGGGCTCTTGAAAGCGCTGCGAGCGATCCCAAGATAAAGGCGGTCGTGCTGGAGATTGATTCAAGTGGTGGCTCGCCAGCAGCTGCTCAAGAAATAGCGGCCGCCATGAAAGCTTTAGGCAAACCTTCTATCGCTTGGGTGCGTGAGAGTGCAGACTCTGCGGCATATTGGATTGCGAGTGCGGCTGACACCATCATTGCTTCAGAAAGTTCTGATGTAGGAAGTATCGGAGTCACTATGTCATATACCGACAACGCTAAAAAGAATGCGACAGATGGAGTCACATACAATCAGTTGACCACCGGCAAATACAAAGACACCGGCACTTCAGACAGAGCCCTTACTGCCGACGAGCGCTCCCTAATACAGCGTGATCTCAACATCACTCTGCAGAACTTTATAAAAGCAGTTGCTACCAATCGCCACCTCTCAGTGGAGAAGGTTACAGCTCTTGCCGATGGATCTTCAATGCTTGGAGCCATGGCTCTTAAGAACGGTCTTATCGACCAGCTCGGGACCAAACAAGAGGTATGGAAGAAATTGGAGGCCGACATCAATGACAAACCGAACGTTTGTTGGAGGTAGTAAAATCAGTCAAAATCTGCTATAATACGAGAGTAGTTCATTGAATTACCAATACTGTAGTCCGTGCAGCTAATTCGGACCGTGTATGTCTCTCGAAAGAGTAGGTAACCTGGGAAATCTGCGGGAAGCCAGATGACATCACACGACTGATCGTTAAGGCGGTTGGGAGATTTCTATCAGCAGTCGAGCTGGTGTAAATCTCTTAGCCGCTTTTTGTTTGCTTAGTCAGCTACAAACGGCGAAGAGCTGTTAAAAGCTATAATGTAAACAAGTATGAGAATTAACGAAGACAAAACCACTTACAAGCCCCCATTTACCGTCATCCTGCTGGATGCCATGGATGCGTACTACTACGCTGATGTGATGGACAAAATGGAGGAGGTGGCAAAGGAAGAGAATCTAGATAAGGCAATCGCACTCGCGGACGCCTTGTTCGTAGAAAAGAATAAAGGTTGGGAGAGCCTGCAGGCAATGAATGACGTCGATGGCGGGTACGACGTGCGAGTGTATGACAGCGAGTTTTCTTGCGTCTATGCCGCGCACACAAAGTACATAGAGAATTGGATCGATAAAACCCCGGCGCCCGGAGTCTTCACTTCGAAGATGCAGGAAGCGATTCGCTTCTCCATCAAAACGCATGAGGTCTATCAAAAGCAGAAGCGAAAAGGAAAAGACATTCCGTATATTACCCATCCGCTCACGGTCGGACTTATTCTTGCACGTGCAGGGGCTAGTGAAGATGTTGTCATAGCCGGTATCCTCCACGACACAATCGAGGACAGTACTCCAGAAAAGAAGGTAACGCCGGAAATGATTGCCGAACGGTTTGGAGACAAGATCGCAGAGCTTGTACTTAGCGTTACTGAAACAGATAAGGAACTGTCGTGGGAGGAACGAAAAGCAGAGGCGCTCGAGCACATCAAGAGCTTCTCAAACGACTCACTCCTACTGAAGTCTGCAGACATCATTGCCAACACTTCTGAGCTTATCGAGGACTACGCCAAGGACGGCGAGGAGATCTTTGAGCGCTTTAACGCTCCGAAGGAAAGGCTTTTAGAGCAGTCTATCCGCACCATTAGGGCAATATGTGATAAGTGGCCGGAAAGCCCTCTAGCAGGAGATCTGGTTGCCCTAGAGGAGCAGTTAAGGACCATCGGTACAAAATGAAAAAGAAACCAGAGATGAAGGTAACCTACACTTACGTAGAGCCAAAGACAGAGGAGGAGCGTAAGATTCAGGAGGATAACGTATCAAAAGCCTATGACATACTTTTCGATGAAACCCTCAGACGACTCAACGAAAAAGACCCCGGAGGGATCTGGTCGCATCTTTAGCGACGAGGAGATTCAAGGCTTTGTAGATCTCGGAAACGTGCTGTATGGCATACACAAACGTCTCATTTCAGAGGGCTGGAAGATAGACCTGAAGACAGGTATCTGGATCAGCCCAGACGGAGTGTCGTACACAAAGGAGACCATGGGCCAGTATCACGAAGACCAGAAGAAGAAAGCTAAGTTACAATCTAAACAGCGACCACAGAACGGCTAAATACGGTGTTTCCCGTCATAGCAATAGTTCGAACTTCGTTCAAGAGTCGCAGCAATGGGCATAAATCGGCGATAG
>CAYMIJ010000029.1:0-2182 GCA_964390465.1 uncultured Flavobacteriaceae bacterium
GGAGGAATAAGTTATGTTGGAGGTTTGGTTGGATGGCTAAACTCTGGAACTATTGCATCTGCTTATCTAAATGGTGGAAGTGTTATAGCTCTAGGTGGAGCAGGGGGTTCTGCTGGCCTAGCGGGCAACGGCGGAGCGGGAGGTGGTACATTAATTGGCGGAGTTGGCAGAGCGGGTGGAGCAGGTGCTGTTGGTGGTGTTGCTTATGCTGGAGGAATAGTTGGAAACAACTTTGGAACAATAGAACTTGGATCTTTTGCAACTGGAACAATATCATCAACAGGAGGAACACCATCGCTTGGATCTGCTGGAGGTATTGGGGGAGCAAGTGCCGCGTCAACAACTGGTTTTGCTGCAACTGGTGGAGCAGGAGGAGTGGGTGGTGCTGGTGCAGTCGCATATGCTGGTGGTTTGGTTGGACAAAATAACTTGGGTGGTATCATCACAGGAACCACAACAGCTGTTTATGCTTCAACAACCATTACGGTTACTGGCTCAAATGGAAGAGACGGATCTTCTGGTGGAGTTGGAGGAAATGCTTCTGCTGGTACCACTCATAGTGGAGGTACTGGAGGTGCTGCGGGAGCAGGAGGTGCAGGAGGTGCCGCATATGGTGGAGGCCTTGTTGGTTTAAATGCAGGAACGGTTGCAAATGCATATTCAAATACAGGAATAATAACTCTTCAGGCAGGAAATGGAGGTATTGGAGGAACTGGTGGAGCTGGTGGAACAAAAGGTTCTGCCGGTTCAAACGGAACTGGTGGAGCATCTGCAGCTGGTGGTACAGCAAACACACTCTCGTCTTATATTGGTGGAGTTGTTGGAAGTAATACTGGTCTTATTCAATTTTCATATTCATTAAATACTCTTTCTGGAACAGGAGGAAATGGAGGAGCCGGAGGAACTGGCGTAAGTGGTCTTGCTGGTATAGCTGGTATAGCAGGAGGTGCTGGTGGTGTTGCCGGAATACTTTACGCTGGTGGTGTTGCGGGAAACAGTACTTTATCAGTTTCTGATTCATACTGGACTGGAGCATCTCTGACTGGTGTTGCTGGAAATGGTGGAGCTGCTGGTGCCGGTGGATCTGGAGGAAGTGCGGCACTTGCTGGAGCCGCGGGAACTGCAACTGCAGGTGCAATTATTTATGCAGGAGGTGTTGTTGGAAACAACACAGGACCTTCTGTAATAAATTCCTACGCAACTGGAAACATAACTGGAACTTCTGGAACAGGAGGCGCTGGTGCTAACGGAGGTTCTGGTGTTACTGGTATTGCTGGTATTGCCGGCTCTGCTGGGGCAGTAGGAGGTGTAGCTTATGTAGGAGGAGTTGTTGGTTTTCACAACAACGGTGAGATTGTAAATTCATATTCAACAGGAACTATTATTTCAAATGCTGGTGCTGGCGGACTGGGCGGTAATGGTGGAACAGGAGGAACTGGAAATGCTGCTTCGACTGGAGGTGCTGGAGCTGCCGGTGCAACAGGTGGAGCAGGAGGTGCTGCTTTTGGTGGAGGTGTAGCAGGTCAGTTAGTTTTAGGAACAGTTGTTACTTCATACAATACTGGAAGCGTTACGGTTAATGCTGGAAATGGTGGTAACGGTGGCACAGGTGGATCTGGTGGTGATGGAGGTGCGGGCGGTGCAACTGGTGGAGCAGGTGCAACAGGTGGAGCAGGAGGTGCTGGAGGAGTTTCTTCTGCTGGAGGAATAGCTGGTCAGAGTAACGCGGTTATTTCTCAATTTTCATATTCAACTGGTCACATCACTTCAATTTCAGGAAACCCTGGAAATGGAGGTGTTGGAGGAACTGGTGGAGCAACAACTGCAACCTTAAACTCTGGTACTGCAGGTGTTGGTGGTGCAGGTGGAACTGGTGGTGCTGCTGCGATTGCATACGCGGGAGGTTTGGTTGGAAACAATACAAACACAATCATCGACTCTTATGCCACAGGAAATATTTTGGCAACTTCAACTGCAGGAAAAATAGGAGGAGCAGCAGGTGCTGCGGGTAACGGAAGTGCTGGAGGAGCTTTGCACGTAGGTGCTGTTGGTGCAACAGGTGGTGCAGGAGGGGCTGGTGCAGCTGCATATGCCGGAGGTTTGATAGGTTTAAATACTTCTTCTTCTATTATTAATTCTTATATTGAATCGGGATCAGTAATCGCAGTAGGAAGTGCAGGGG
>CAYMIJ010000029.1:2282-9741 GCA_964390465.1 uncultured Flavobacteriaceae bacterium
ATTATTAATTCTTATATTGAATCGGGATCAGTAATCGCAGTAGGAAGTGCAGGGGGCGCTGGTGTTTCTGGTGGTGCCGGAGGAACAGGAGGATCCGGAGCATTGGGCGGTGCTGGTGGAGTTGGAGGAGTTGGTGCGTCTGGAGGTATTGGTTATGCGGGAGGTGCAGTTGGAAACAATGTCACAAGTATTGTCGACGGTGTGCATGCTTTTGTTAATGCAACATCCACATCGGGTGCTGTCGGTATTGGTGGGGTTGGCGGAAATGGAGGAACTGGTGCGGCTGGTGGTGCTGGTGGATCTATCAACGCAAGTAACGGTGTTGGTATTGCAAGTTATGCCGGAGGTCTGGTTGGACTAAACAATGGAATCATTGATGATTCCTATGCAACAGGAAATGCATCTGCAAACGGTGGTATCGCAGGAACAGTTGGTAATGGAGGTAGTGGAGGAAACGGATCAACTGGTGGTGCTGTGGGTGCATTTGGTACGAACGCTGCTGGTACAAACATTGGAGGAGTTGCATATGCTGGAGGATTGGTTGGTTTTAATACTACAAACGGGGTGATTCAAGGAGCATCTCATGCAAGCGGTAGTGCATTTGCAACTGGAGGTCCTGGTGCAAGCTATAATATTTATATTGGAAGAAATGGAGGTAACTCAAGTAGTGCTGTTGCCGGCGCTGCGGGTGGAGCAGGAGGTGCTGGAACTGCTGGTGGAGTAGCTGCTGCAGGAGGTCTTGTCGGTTTTAACTCTGCTTCAGTTGATACAGATTCATACGCATCGGGAAGCGCCTACGCAGTTGGAGGTTCTGGGGGTATCGGTGGTGTTGCTGGTGCAGGAGGAAGTAGTGGTGCTGGTATAGCTGGAGTCGCTGGCGTTGCGGGTGGAAACGGTGGAGCTGGAGGTGCTGCGTATGGAGGAGGATTGATTGGTAACAACTCAGTTTTGGGTGTGACTATTAGTATTGCAAATAACACTGGAGTAGTTTCAGTTACAGGAGGAACAGGTGGTGCAGCTGGAAATGGAGGTATTGGCGGAACTGGAGGAAGTACTACTGGTGCTATTGGAGGTGCAGGTGGAACTGGAGGAACAGGTGGTGCAGGCGGTCTTGCTGCTGGTGGTGGAGTTATGGGACTAAACGTTGGACTTATAAGAGATTTAACATATAACGTAACCTCAATTTCAGTTATTGGTGGAGTTGCTGGAGCAGGAGGAGTAGGAGGAAACGGTGGAGCATCAGGAAATATTGCTGCGAGTACTGGTGCTACTGCAGGTGCCGGCGGAACAGGGGGAGCTGGAGGCGCAACTTATATTGGAGGACTTGTTGGAGATAACACCGGTGTTATTTTGAATTCAGTTGTAAACGGTAGTATTACAGCATCTGGAAGAGACGGAGCTTTGGGAGGAAATGGTGGTGATGGTGGTAACGGTTCAGCTGGAACAGGAGGTCATGCTGGAGGTGTTGCAGGTGCTGGTGGAACAGCTGGAGCAGGAGGCGCTTTGTTCATAGGAGGACTTGTTGGACAAGGTAACGGAAATATTTCTACATCACATGTAAGTGGCGGAACTATTACGGTAACAGCTGGGGGTTCTGGTGGAGTCGGAGGTAATGGAGGAACTGGTGGAACGGGAGGAAGTGGATCAGGAAGAAACGGAACAGGTGGTGCCGGAGGAACAGGTGGTGCAGCTGGTGCTATTTTTGCTGGAGGTGCTATCGGTCACAGTACACTAACGAGTGTTTTAATTGATTTAGTTTATTCTACAAACAACGTTGTTGTAACAGCGGGAGCAGGAGGTGCCGGTGGATCTGCCGCTGCTGGAACAAACGGTGCGATCGGGGGCCTTGGTGGGGCTGGTGGATCTGGAGGTGTTACTCAAGCAACTGCAGCAAACGCAGGTGGTCTTATTGGAGACAGTGTTGGTGCAGGAATTTCTATTTCAAATTCTTATGCAACTGGAAATATAACTATTGTTGGTGCAAATGGTGGAGCTGGAATAATCGGTGGTAATGGTGGTAGTGGTGTTGCGAGTTCTATAACTGGCGGTGCTGCTGGTATTGGTGGAGCGGGAGGTGCAGGAGGATTTACGTATGCAGGAGGCCTAATTGGTTTTACATCAACCAACGCATTTTTGGGTGATGTTCATGCAGATGGAAATGTAACATTAACATCTGGAACAGGTGGTATAGGTGGTAATGGCGGAGCGGGGGGAGCTGGAGGAACTTCATCTGCTGGTGGTGCCGGAGCTATTGGTGGAGCAGCGGGTGTTGGTGGTACTGCGTACGTTGGAGGTATGGTTGGATTTACAACGTCTGGAACAGTTGATGATGCATATACTATGGGAGTTATTTCTGGAACAGCTGGAAATGGAGGCGCAGGAGGAAGTGGTGGAGCGGGAGGTGCGGGTGGTAGTGGTGCTATAGGAGGTATAGGTGGAGCAGGAACTATTGGTGCAGTTGGAGGAATTGCTTTTGTTGGAGGTTTGGTTGGAGACAATATTTCAACCATTCAAGAAGCTCGACATGTTGTCGGTGCAGTTTCTGGAACTTCTGGAAACGGTGGTGCGGGTGGAGTAGGAGCTTCTGGCGGTGCTTCAGGAAACATAACAAACGGTACTGCTGCTGTTGGTGGAGCAGGTGCTGCAGGAGGTGTTGGCGGTGCGCTTCATGTTGGAGGTCTTGTTGGAAGAAACAACACTATCGTTGCTTTGATAAATGATTCATATGCAACAACAAGTGTTACTGCTTTGGGTGGAAACGGTGGTGCAGGAGGTGCGGGTGGAAACGGTGGTGACGGTTCAGCTGGAACAAACCATATTGGTGGTGCTGGAGGAGTGGGTGGTGCTGGTGGAGCAGGTGCAACAACATTAGCTTCAGCCCTTCAGGCGGGAGGACTTGTTGGTTCAAATGTTTTGGGAACGATTACTGATTCATATGCAGTTACTGGAACGCTGACAGTGACTGGAGGAACAGGAGGGACTTCTGCGTTGGGTGGTGCTGGAGGAACAGGAACTGGTACAGCATTATTTGGTATTGGTGGTGCGGGTGGAGCAGGAGGTGCAGGAGGTGCAATATATGTTGGAGGTGTAGTTGGATACACAACGGGTGTTGTTGAGTTTTCATATTCAAAAACAGAAATAAGTGCAACAGGTGGATCTGGTGCAGATGGTTCTGATGGTAGAAGTGGTGCAACAAATAGTGGAGTTGCAGGTTCAAATGGTGGTGCTGGTGGTGCATCAGGTATAGTTTATGTTGGTGGAGTCGCAGGATACACAACTTCTGATGTTATTTCTTCCTATGCTAGTTTTGATACCGGCACAGGAAAAGGCAATATCATTGTAACTGGAGGTGTCGCTGGAAATGGTGGTGATGCAGGTGCCGGAGGAACTGGCTTGGTTGGTAATGGTGCGGGTGGTGCAGGAGGAACTGGAGCTATTGGCGGAGCATCATTGGGAGGATTTACTGGGGGACTTTTAGGTTTTAGTTCAGGAGTTATTACAACTTCATATTCCGAAAATTTTACAATCTCAGTTACTGAAAGAGTTGGTGGAAACGGCGGTGCTGGTGGTGCAGGAGGTACAGGTGTTGGAGCGTTTAACGGAGGAGTTGGAACTATTGGTGGTGCTGGAGGTGCAGGTGGACTAAGAGGAGTTGGGGGTCTGGTTGGTGACTATGCTCCAACTGTTGGAGCGATACAAAATAATTCTTATTCACGAGTGAGTTTTTTAATTAATGGTGGAAACGGTGGTAATGGTGGCAATGGTGGAACGGGAGGCACTTCTGGAAGTGGACAGTCTACTGGAACCGCAGCAGTTGCTGGAGTTGGAGGTGCCGGTGGAGCGGGTGGAGCGACATACGGAGGAGGATTGATTGGTCGTATTACAGGTACATCCTTGATAATTAATATATTAAATTCATTTGCAACTGGAAATATAGAAGTGATTGGTGGTAACGGAGGAAATGGAGGAATTGGTGGAAACGGTGGAAGTGGTGCAACTGGAAGTGCTACACACGCAGGTGCTCCTGGAGGGCTTGGTGGACAGGCGGGTATTGGAGGTGATGCAAACGTAGGAGGATTGGTTGGTTTGAGTAACTTAACAACCGGAACATCCAACTATAGTTATGTATATGCAACAGGTAATGCAACCTCAACTGGTGGTACAGCTGGTAACGGTGGAACAAGTGGTAATGGTGGTTCGTCTGCAACTGGTGCAGCAGGCGCGGCAGGAGGAGGTGCTGTTACGGCATCTACAGCAGGATTTGCATATGCTGGAGGATTGATTGGAAACGATAGAGTTACAACAGGTCAAAATAATATTATAAATTCTTTTGCTACAGGAAATGTTACAGCAAATGGGGGAATAGGAAGTTTGGGTAGTCAGGGTGGAAACGGTGCTAATGGTGGAACAACAGGAGGTGCAGGAGGAGTTGGTGGTGCCGGAGGAATAGGAGGTGATGCAATCGCTGGAGGATTGGTTGGCTATAGTAGTGTCACAACAGGTGAAAGTAATTATGCCGATTCTTATTCTGCAGATGGAATTGTAAGTTCTATAGGAGGCAGATCTGGTAACGGAGGAAATGCTGGGACATCTGGAACAGGAGGTGCAACTTTTGCAGGAGGAGCAACAGGAGCTAGTGGTTCTTCTGGAAACGGAGGTTCAGCATATGCTGGAGGTTTTGTGGGTCAAACAAGTGCATCCGGAGGATCAAACTTAATTTTTTCAACAGTTTATTCAACTAAAATTGCTAGTTCAACGAGTGGAAGAAGTGGAAGTGGAGGAACTGGAATTATCGGTGGATCAGGCGGAAGTGGAGCAATCGGAGGAGTTGGAGGAATCGGTGGAGGAACTGGAACAAGTGGAATTTCTTACGCTGGAGGTTTGGTTGCTTACAACACTGGAACAATAGAATCAGAATCATATGCAACAGGAAATGTATTCTCTACATCTGGTGTGATTGGAACACCCGGACAAGGTGGTAATGGTGGTCCATCCGGAAGTATTTCTGGAAGTACAGCTGCATCTGGCGGTGCAGGTGGAGCAGCAGGTGCAAGTGGTATTGCATATGCAGGAGGCCTTGTTGCAAACAACTTAGCTAACGGAGTCATATTGAATTCACATGCAACTGGAAATGCTTACTCTTTTGCATCTAATGGTGGAAGTGGTGCTACTGGTGGAACAGGTGGAGATGGATCTCTAGGAACAGGAAACCATGTTGGTGGAACAGGTGGAACTGGAGGAGTTGCTGGTGCAGGAGGTAACGCATATGCAGGAGGTTTAGTTGGAAACAACATAAACACAATAAACTTTATACTAACAAGTTATGCTACAGGAAATGTAACTGGAACATCTGGTACTGGAGGAGTTGCTGGAACAGGAGGAGCTGGTGGTTCTCCAGGTAGTGTTGGTGCGGGTGGTGCAGGTGGTGCAGGAGCGGGATCTTCTGCTGCAGGTGGAACACTTTATGTTGGTGGTTTTGTTGGATATAATGATGGAAATATTTCTTTTGGATCATACGCAACAGGAAATGTTGTCGGTAATGTAGGTGCAGGAGGATTGGCTAGTTCAGGTGGTAATGGCGCAAATGGTTTTGCCGGTACAACTGCTGGTGGAGGAAATGGTGGTGTTGGTGGATCTGCGGGATCTGCTGGTGGTAATGGAGGTATAGGTTATGGCGGTGGCTTTGTTGGATGGAACAACACTGCTAGAACTATTCGAGACTCATACGCATCAGGAACTTTGACTATAACAGGTGGTGCTGGTGGTGCAGGAGGTGCAGGAGGTAATGGTGGAAACGGAGGAGCTGGTGCATCTGCTGGAACAGGAGGAACTGGTGGTGCTTCCGGAGCAAGAACGGCTGGTACTGTCGGCGGAATAGTTTATGGAGGAGGTTTTTCTGGTTATAACATTGGAACTTTAAACACTGACTATGCAACTGGGGCAGTTACTGTAAATGGTTCAGCTGGAGGTGCGACAAGTAACGAAGGAACAAGTGGTAATGGTGGTAATGGTGGTGCAACTGGTGCGGGAGGTGCTGGAGGCGCAGTTGGTGCTACTGCTACTGCTGGTGCTGGAGGTGCATTATATGCTGGAGGTTTTTCTGGGTATAACTTTACAGCCGGAATTATTTCTGGATCTTGGGCATCTGGAAACGTAACAACAACAGGAGGAAATGGTGGTGTTGCAGGTACAGCAGGAACAGGTGGTACAGGAGGTAACGGTGGAAGTTTGGCTGGAGGTGCCGGAGGAGCATCGGTGACAGGAGGAAACGGCGGTGCAGCTGGTGCATCATTTGCAGGTGGATTTATTGGTGCAAACTTAACAACAGGAATATTTAACACGAGTTATGCTTCAGGAAATGTGACAATGGCTGGAGGTGTTGGAAGAAATGGCGGTAATGGTGCTGTGGGTGGTGCTGGAGGAGTCGGAGGATCTGCTGGTAATGGTGGAGCTGGCTCAAACGGTGGTATTGGAGGAACAGCTGGAGCAGGAGGTGATGTAACTGGTGGTGCTTTAGTTGGACAAAATACTGGAACAATTACTAATGCATATGCACTTGGAAATGTAACAGTGATAGCTGGTAGTGCGGGAACAGGAGGTACTGGTGGAGCTGGCGGCAACGGTGGTGCAGCCGGTGGTGCTTCTGCTGGTACAAACGGAACAGGAGGCGCTGGAGGTACTGGTGGTGCTGGCGCAAACGCTTATTCTGGTGGACTTTTGGGAAGTAACAACACAGCAGTTATTACAAATACGTATGCTATCGGAGTTCCTTCTTCATCAAAAACTTCTGGCGGTTCTGGTGGATCGGGTGGCGCTGCTGGAACAGGAGGAACAGGAGGTGCAGCAGGCGCGAGTGGTGCAGCTGGTTCATCCGCTTCAGTTCAATATGCCGGAGGGGTAACTGGTCTTCCAACTGGTGGAACATATTCATCAAACTATTGGGATACTACAACATCGGGTTTTGCAGCAGGTGATGGTGTTGGAAACGGTGCAGATCCAAGTGGTATGACTGGAAAAACTACAACTCAAATGCAAGCCCAGTCTACATTTACTGGTTGGGATTTCTCATCACTTGTGTGGTCAATAGTTGATACAACAACATATCCATATTTCCATTATCAAATAGCACCAGATGCTCCAACTAGTGTCGTTGCTGTTGGTGGAAACGGACAGGCAACCATTACATTTATTCCTCCAGTAAATAGCGGAGGATCGGTTATTACAAGTTATACAGTTACATCAAGTCCGGGTGGAGTAACTGCAACTGGAGGAAATTCTCCAATTACAATCACAGGACTAACAAATGGTACAACTTATACTTTCACTGTTACCGCAACAAACGCATATGGCACAAGTGTGTCTTCTGGAACAAGTAATTCTGTAACACCTGCAACAGTTCCAGATGCTCCAACAAGTGTTACTGCTGTGAGAGGAAATGGGGAAGCAACTATTTCGTTTA
>CAYMIJ010000029.1:9841-12319 GCA_964390465.1 uncultured Flavobacteriaceae bacterium
GCTCCAACAAGTGTTACTGCTGTGAGAGGAAATGGGGAAGCAACTATTTCGTTTACAGCTCCAGTTTCAAACGGAGGAGCATCAATTTCATACTACACAGTGACATCTAACACTGGAGGCTTTGTTGCATACGGTGGCTCATCACCAATCGTTGTGACTGGTCTAACAAACGGCCAAGCATATACATTCACTGTTACAGCAACAAACTCTGTCGGTACAAGTACTCCATCAAGTACTTCAAACTCAGTAACACCAGCAACAGTTCCAGATGCGCCAACAATCGGAACTGCAACTCGAGAAAATGGACAAGCAACAATAACATTTACTCCGCCAGTAAATAATGGAGGGGATACGATTTCATATTACACAGTGACTTCTAACACTGGTGGGTTTATTGCATACGGGGGATCTTCACCAATAGTTGTGACGGGTTTAACAAACGGAAATTCATATAGCTTTACAGTAACAGCAACAAACTCTGTTGGAACAAGTACTTCTTCTGGAACAAGTAATTCTGTAACACCTGCAACAGTTCCAGATGCTCCAACTATTGGAACGGCTACACGTGGAAATGGTCAGGCAACTATTACTTTTAGTGCTCCAGTTTCAAACGGCGGATCTGCGATAACTTCTTACACAGTTACATCAAGTCCTGGTGGATTTACTGCAACTGGAAGTGGTTCACCACTAACTGTAACAGGACTCACAAATGGTGTGGCTTATACATTTACTGTTATTGCTACAAATGCCGTTGGTGACAGTTCTGCTTCAGCTGCAACTAGTTCAGTAACACCAGCTACTGTTCCAAATGCGCCAACTTCTATTACTGCAGTGAGAGGAAATGGGGAAGCAATAATTTCATTTAGTGCCCCATCATCAAACGGGGGTGATACGATTTCATACTATACAGTTACATCAAGTACTGGTGGACTTGTTGCATACGGTAGTGCATCGCCAATCACAGTAACAGGACTTTCAAATGGAACTGCTTATACATTTACAGTAACAGCGACAAACTCTGTTGGCACAAGTACTGCATCAGTTGCAAGTAATTCCGTTTCTCCGGCTACTGTTCCGGATGCTCCTATTATAGGAACAGCAACAGCGGGTAACGGGGAAGCAACTATTACATTTAGTGCTGGTGCGAGTGATGGATATTCTTCAGTATTATATTACACTGTGTCATCAAACACTGGAGGGTTTGTAGTTTATAGTGGAGCTTCACCTGTAATTGTTACAGGTCTTTCAAATGGAACAACTTATAACTTTACTGTAACTGCAACAAACGCAGTTGGTACAAGTTCACCATCAACTGCAACAAATTCTGTAATGCCAGTTACTGCGCCAGGCGCTCCAACAAGTGTTACTGCAGTTAGTGGAAACGGTGAGGCTACAGTTTCATTTTCAGCACCAGCTTCAAACGGAGGATCTGCAATTACTACATATACTGTGTCATCAAACACAGGAGGATTTACAGCAACAGGCGGATCTTCACCTATCACAATTACAGGGCTTACAAATGGAACCACTTATACATTTACGGTCACAGCAAGTAATGCATACGGAACAAGTACTCAGTCTTCGACAAGTAACTCCGTTGTTCCAGCAACAACTCCAGATGCGCCTACAAGTGTCACAGCTGTTCGTGGAAATGGTCAAGCAACAGTTTCATTTACAGCTCCATCTTCAAATGGTGGATCTGGAATAATACGATACACTGTCACATCAAACACTGGAGGATTCACAGCTGAAGGTGGTTCATCGCCAATAACAGTAACTGGACTTACAAACGGACAGGCATACACGTTCACTGTTACAGCTACAAACTCTGTAGGAACAAGTACAGCATCTAGTGCATCAAACTCTGTAACACCAGCAACAACTCCAGATGCGCCTACAAGTGTCACAGCTGTTCGTGGAAATGGTGAAGCAACTATTTCATTTAGTGCACCAGCAAGTAATGGTGGATCAGCTATCACAACATATACAGTGTCATCAAACATCGGAGGATTTACTGCAACTGGCGGTTCATCGCCAATAACAATCACAGGACTTTCAAACGGAACAACATACACGTTTACCGTTACTGCAAGCAACGCTCTTGGAACAAGTACACAGTCTGCGACAAGTAACTCTGTTGTGCCAGCAACAAATCCTGACGCTCCAACTATCGGAACCGCCACAGCAGGAAACGGAGAAGTTACTGTTACATTTAGTGCTCCAGTTTCAAACGGGGGCGCGGCAATTTCATACTACACAGTGACATCTAACACTGGAGGCTTCATTGCATACGGAGGATCTTCACCAATAGTTGTTACTGGTTTAACAAACGGTCAGCCGTATACATTTAGTGTTACAGCTACGAACGCAGTTGGTACAAGTTCACCATCTTCTGCAACTAGTTCTGTAACACCGGCTACTGCTCCTGACGCTCCAACTATCGGAACCGCCACAGCAGGAAACGGAGAAGTTACAGTT
>CAYMIJ010000029.1:12419-19214 GCA_964390465.1 uncultured Flavobacteriaceae bacterium
TCCTGACGCTCCAACTATCGGAACCGCCACAGCAGGAAACGGAGAAGTTACAGTTTCATTTTCAGCACCAGCTTCAAACGGAGGTTCTGCAATAACTTATTACACAGTGACATCTAACACCGGAGGGCATGTTGCTTATGCTGGTTCATCACCAATAACAGTGACAGGACTTTCAAATGGTCAGGCATATACGTTCACTGTTACAGCGACAAATTCATATGGCACAAGCACCGCTTCATCTGCAACTACTTCTGTAACTCCAGCAACTGTTCCGGATGCTCCAACAAACGTTGCGGGAGCTATTGGTGACACAGTTGCAAATGTTTCCTGGTCAGCGCCTGCATTTAACGGAGGATCTGCAATAACTTATTACACAGTGACATCTAATACAGGTGGACACTCAACAACTACAAGTAACACAAATGCTGTAGTTACAGGCCTTACAAACGGAGTGACTTACACATTTACAGTTACAGCAACAAACGCACTTGGAACAAGTACTGCATCTGGAACAAGTAACGGTGTAACACCCGCAACGGTTCCTACTGCGCCACTAAACCTTGCAGCAACTGTTCAGGATAGCAGTATAGATCTTTCTTGGTCAGCACCAGCTTCAAACGGAGGATCATCTCTTACTGACTATATAATAGAGTACAAACTTTCTAGTGGTGGAACATGGTCTGTATTTTCAGACGGTGTTGGAACAACACCCGCAACAACAGTTACAAGTTTGTCTAACGACAACTCATATGACTTTAGAATTTATGCAAAAAATATAGTTGGAACAAGTACTGCGTCATCTATCGTGAGTGCTACACCGGGTGCTCCTGCTCAAGTTATAGTACAAGGCTTTAGTGATTTAACTTCACCAAGTATTGGAACTGATGTTCGAATAACAAACGAGGGATCTATTACATATGAGTATCAATATACATGGTGTATTACTGATTCATCTTCAAACCAGTGTGGAGGTGGAGATGATGTATTTAGTTCCACAGCAGCGAAACTGATAAACGCTGGTGATAATTTTGATACTACTCTCAACTCAACAGTTCCTACAACAGGAAGTTATTGGTTCCATATAACAGTAAACTTTGGTTCTGACTCATCAGTGGCTTCGCAATCATTCACAGCAGTTTCTGGAGTAGCTACTGCTCCTGACGCTCCAACTATTGGAACTGCAACTGCTGGTGACGGCCAGGCGACAGTTACATTTATAGCTCCTGCGTATGATGGCGGTTCGCCGGTTACGTACTATACTGTAACTTCCAACACAGGTGGATTTGTAAAATATAGTAACGGTTCTCCTGTAACTCTCACTGGTTTAACAAACGGCCAGGCGTATACATTTAGTGTTACAGCAACAAATGCTATTGGAACTAGTACCGTATCAAGCTCATCAAACTCAGTAACTCCAACAGCTACAGTTGTTGTGACTCCGCCATCTGGTGGGGGTGGTGGAGGAGGAGGTGGTGGCGGAGCTGGGGCTTATATTGCACCACCAGCACAAATAAACACATCATGTGTTGGAGCAGATTTTAATCATGACGGTAAAGTAAACTCCGTTGACTTCTCAATCATGCTTTCATTCTGGAAAGGCGGAACACCAGTAAAAAATGATTGTGTAGATACGAACCAAGACAACCAAGTGAACTCAATCGATTTCTCAATACTACTTTATCAATGGGGTAAGAAGCCGATTCAAATAAGAAAATAAGCTATAATTCATAAATATGAAAAAATTCTACATTTACATTCTATTGGCACTATTACCTTTATCTACTTTTGCAGCAAAGATAGATGTGTCTTTAGAGGATGACTCTTCAAAAGATGGCACAGTTTTGCTGGTGAGAATAAATTCTGAGGGTAAAAATATAAATGTAGTCGAGGGAACTATTCTCTTTAAGCCCCGTGTTGAACTAGGTAGACTGTATCTAAATCCAGATACTACAGGGTCTGTAATGACATTGTGGCCAAATCCGCCACAGTATGACGAACAAAGTAAAACATTACACTTTGTGGGTGGGGTGCCAAACGGTTTTACCGGTGATGAAACTTTATTAAAAATAAAATTATCGTCTCGTGTATCTGGCCAAGTCGAAGTTTCCTTGTCTGATACGTCTGCATATTTAAATGATGGAAAGGGAACTTTGGAAAGTATCGAATCAAATAAGATTGATGTAGAAGTTAAATCTGTATCTGGTGATAACTCGAGTGCATATATAAGGAATATTTTATTTGCAAGTGCTATAATTATTTTGATATCGATAGTTATTTTTGCTCTATTTAGATATGGAAATAAAAAAAATACATAAAAACAAGTTTATTTTTTTGACAGGCGTTTATATTTTTGCCTATCTATTTGTTCCAGTCGGGGTAGTTAGCGCGGCAACACTACAAATAAACTCAAATTCCTCTACGATTTCTGCGGGCGATACGGTTATTCTTTACGTTAACGTTAATTCTGAAGGTATAGCCATAAACAATGCTGATGCCACAATAAAATTCCCAACGGATCTATTTGATATTGTCTCTGTTAGTAAAAGCGGCTCTATATTTTCTCTGTGGGTAGAGGAGCCGTCTTTCTCAAACACTTCCGGCGAGATTACTTTCAATGGCGGTATACCAACACCTGGATTTAATGGTTCATCTGGATCAGTTATTTCAATATCAGCTAGAGCTAAAAAGTCTGGACAAGGAGAATTCACTTTTTCTGGTGCTGCTGTCCGTGCAAATGATGGTCTAGGGACAGATGTTTTAAATAGTCAGCAGGGGAAAATCATATCTATAATAAAGAAGGACGAAACTCCTGCTCCTGTGCCAGCACAAGTTGCTGAGCCTGTTTCTCAAATACCCGGTCTGCAAATAATATCTGAATCACATCCAAACCAAGATGTTTGGTATAACAATTCAAATCCGGTTTTTAGTTGGAATCTGCCTTCTGGTGTGGATGCTGTTAGAACAGGTATAAGTGATGTTTCTACTGACGTCCCTACTGTTTCATATAGTCCTGCAATAAACAAAAAGTCCGTAAACGATTTGGGAGAAGGCGTTTGGTATTTTAAGGTGAGGCCTCGAAAAAACGGGTCTTGGGGTCCAGTTAGTGTTTTTGCCGTCAGAGTTGATACTGTGGCTCCTGTAAATAACAAAACTGATTTTTACTATGATGTATCTTCAAAGACAATTAATATAAATGCAGATGTTTCTGACGTAACCTCTGGAGTAGATCATTATGATATATATATAAATAATGATTTTGTTAAAACAGTTCCAGCATCTTTGTTTGTTAGTGGACAGTATAAAATTGATTACGAGAAGAAAGGTAGTGGCACAATAAAACTGTCTGTTTTTGATAAGGCTGGAAACTCAACTTATATAAACGGCGTATTTGTAGTTCCTGAACCACAAATAGAGACGAATAATAAAAATCAGTTAATAAATAATGTCTCTAAAGGAATTGTTCCGTTAGCTGTGTTTGTGTTGTTGGTAATGCTTTGGTATTTAATAAAACCTTTGTATCAAGCATTTGTACATCGACAGAAAATGAAGGAGGCCATATCTACAGGTAACCATTCAAAGGCTCTTACGCTACTAAAGAAGAGATTAGAAAAACATTTGGAACTGTTGCAGAAAACACGACATGAAAGAATACTAACTAAAGAAGAAAAAATTATAAAAGAAGGTATTGAGAGTGATTTGGATGAGATAGATAAGGCTTTAGGAAAAAACTAGAGGGCGCACCCTCGTAGTTTTTTGGTATAATGTTTTTATGGATGAAGAAAAGAAAAAACTGGAGCACGAACAGTTGGAGCTTGAAAACCAAATGCTCGAACCGGATTTTTGGATGAATAAAGATAGAGCTCAAGCGACTATTCGACGTCTACAAGAGCTAAAAAATGAAATAGCCGGTGTTGGTAAGTACGACGCTGGGGATGCTGTCATGACTATTTTTTCTGGAGCTGGAGGGGATGACTCAGAGGATTTCTCGGCGATGCTTTTGAACATGTATATGAAGTTTTGTTCTAGAAAAGGATATGGTTTTACCATCTTACATGAAAATGAAAACGACCATGGTGGGTATAGAAACATAACAGTTGAGATTTCTGGTAAGAATGCCTATGGCGAATTAAAAAAAGAGTCCGGAGTTCATCGTCTCGTTCGTATCTCTCCATTTAACGCAAAGTCTCTTCGTCACACATCTTTTTCAATGGTTGAGGTGATACCAAAATTTGAGAAGGTGAAAGGCGGAGCGGATGGTATAGATCTCAAAGAAGATGACCTAAAGGTTGAACTTTCTCGCTCTAGTGGTCCAGGTGGTCAAAATGTAAATAAAAGAGAGACGGCCGTACGTATAGTTCATATACCAACAAACCTATCTGCTCAGTCGGACAACGAGCGTTCTCAGGCACAAAACAAGGAAAAAGCTCTTCAGATCCTAAAGGGTAAAATATACAAAGCGCTTGAGGATGAAAGAATTTCGACAGAAAAGGGTATGTATATAAGTAAAACAACTCAGATAGAGTGGGGAAACCAGATACGTTCTTATGTTTTACACCCATATAAAATGGTAAAAGACCACAGAACTAACGTGGAAACCAGCAACGTAGATGGTGTTTTAAATGGAGATTTGGATGAATTTATAGAGGCAGAAAAAGGGTTGTAAAAAGTCTTTCCTCCGAGGGTCTAATAAGCTATAATAAAAAAGTAATGATTCACTTTGATAAAGTTTCAAAAGTATATACAGACAACTCTGTTGCTCTAGACGAAGTGTCTTTTTCTATAGAGCCAAAGGAGTTCGTTTCTATTGTTGGTCACTCGGGTGCTGGTAAAACAACACTGCTTAAAATGTTTTTGGGTGAAGAAATGCCTTCAAAAGGCAAGGTTTATTTTGAGTCAACTGATATATCTAAACTCAAAAAAAATCAGATAAATGATTTTAGGCGCAAGATCGGAGTCGTTTTCCAAGATTTTAGACTTCTTCCTCACAAAAATGTATATGAGAATATTGCCTTTGCTATGGAAGCCGCTGGAAAGACAGATGAAGAAATAGAGGCTGATGTGCCACATGTTTTAAGTCTTGTTGATCTTGAAAAAAAGATATGGAACTTTCCTCACGAGCTCTCTGGAGGCGAGAAGCAACGAGTGTCTATAGCAAGAGCGATAGTTAACCAGCCAGACGTTGTGATAGCGGATGAACCTACAGGAAACCTTGACCCACTAAATACCTATGACATCGTTCAGATTTTGAAGAAGATAAATGATCTTGGGACAACAGTTATTCTAACCACTCACAATAAGGGAGTAATAGATTCATTAAAGAAGAGGGTTATTACCATGGAAAATGGTAGAATAATTCGTGATGATAAAGAGGGTAAATATGTAATATAAAAACGATATGTTTTGGATAAAAGTAAAAAGAGTAATACGTGCAGGATTCTTTAGTTTTTGGAGAAACGCTTTTGTTTCGCTGTCTTCTGTTTTGGTAATGGTTGTTACTCTTTTTGTTATTGGAACAACTATGTTCTGTGGAGTAGTCCTCAGATCCACACTAGATCAAATCAAAGACAAAGTTGATATAAATGTTTATTTTGTAACTGGCGCCAACGAAAATGACATTCTGGCGATGAAGAAAAAGCTGGAACAGCTTCCAGAGGTTAAAACTCCAGTATCATATGTTTCAAGAGAGGATGCGCTAGCTGCGTTTAAAAAACGACACGAAACTGATGAGTTTACACTTCAAGCTCTAGATGAGTTGGGCGAGAATCCTCTGGGTGCAGCTCTTAACATTAAGGCGAAAGATCCTTCACAATACGAAAGTATAGCTCAGTTTTTGCAGGGCAAAAATGCACTTTCACAAGATGGAGAAACTATTATAGATAAAGTTAACTTTTATCAAAACAAAGATGCAATCGACCGGCTAACAAAAATTATAAATTCAGCTAATAGCCTTGGTTTCGCATTGACTATAGTGCTGATATTCATATCAGTATTAATCACTTTTAACACACTTCGTCTGGTTATTTTCATGTCAAAAGACGAGATATCTGTTATGAGACTTGTAGGGGCATCAAACAGATACATAAAAGGCCCATTTTTTGTTGCTGGAGCCCTGTATGGTTTTGTATCAGCAATTATTACTTTGATTCTTTTTTATCCACTTACTCTGTGGCTGGGTAGTACGACCGAAAGTTTCTTTGTCGGATTTAATGTATTCCATTATTATGCTAGCAACTTTGGTGAGTTCTTCCTCATTTTGATTTGTTCAGGTATTGCAATTGGTTCCGTCTCCAGCTATCTCGCGGTTCGCAAGTATCTCAAATCCTAGTTTATAAAAATAAAATGTAATAACCAGAGATACAGAATGAAAAAAGGAAAACAGCACAAGTATATTTTCGTCATCGGTGGAGTAATGTCAGGAGTCGGAAAAGGTATAGCATCGTCTTCAATCGGAAAGATCCTTCAGAGTAAAGGTTTCAAGGTCAACCCAGTAAAGGTTGACCCTTATTTAAATGTGGATGCTGGAAATATGAATCCCACTGAACACGGTGAAGTGTTCGTCCTAGACTCTGGCCTTGAGACAGATCAGGATATGGGCAACTATGAGCGCTTTCTGGAGATGGATCTCATCTCAGACGATTATATGACCTCTGGGATGGTTTATAAACACGTGATAGAGAAAGAAAGAAACCTCGGCTATAGAGGTAAATGTGTAGAGGCCATTCCTCACATAACAGAGGAGATTGTTAGGCGTTGGAAGAAAGCAGCAGAGCATCATGAGTCAGATATATCACTTAT
>CAYMIJ010000030.1:0-7925 GCA_964390465.1 uncultured Flavobacteriaceae bacterium
GGAAATTTTGTAATTAGCAGAATTTTTCCCACAAGATTCCAATATACAAAACATAAACAATGTATGCAATGTGGAAAACTTTTAAATAATTTCCCACTTTCAATATAAAAAGAAGAGGCGGGCCGCGCATCGCGCAACCCACCCCAGATATCCCGCCTCTAGCTACCCGAAGATGGCAGAGTGAGCCTTCCGAATTACTTCTTCAGGGCTCATCGTTCCGTCGATGCGCTTTACGAGCACACCAGCGTCCTCGAACGCCTTCAGAGTAGCTGGTCCGTACTCGTCGTACTCACGGAGACGACGAGCATGAACGGCAGGGTCATCGTCCCGACGGGGTTTGAGACCCATGTCGATGAACTGCTGACGGCGCGTTGCAGCCCTTTCGCTGCAGATCTCAGCTGGAGTATCGACCCAGATAACCATGATACTCCAGCCTTTCCTCTGGATGTAATCCATGAGGAATTCAAGTTGACCTGGTGAACGAACGTAGCCGTCGAGTCCGAAACCCACACGATCAGGGTTCTCCTTGTTGAGGTGGAGGGCCATGACCGAGGTGACAGTATGGTCCGACCACATCGCGCCAGCGTCAGAGGTGGCGACAATGGACGGATCAGAGAAGTGTGCCTTGACATCGTCAGAGCACACTCGCGTTTCGTACCCGTGAAGTTCTGCATCCTTCACCGGGCCAGTCTTTCCACTGGCGGGTCTACCAAAGAAGCAGATAATATCGTGACTCAGAGAGCACCCCCATGTACAGGCCCTTAATCGGGCACCGAGGTAAAATTCTAAATTAGATATATATTTTCGTCAATATCTATATTATTTTCCCACGAAGTTGTTTATGAAAAGCTATGCCATATCTATGAGCCTCTGCGTTAGAAAGCAATATTTCCCTTTCGTATTTTAACCACTTTTTGTCACCCAAAATTTCTTTTGGTTTGTGCCTTTCGTCCTTTACGACAGAAACAACAGGAATATCTGCATGATTTTCTTTTAAAATTTTCTCTATAATATTTCTCTGGGCCACACCACCATCAACAACGATCAAATCCGGGAAACGCCACTCAATGTGAGCAAGTCTGCGTGACAAAACCTCTGACAAGGCCTTTGTGTCATTAACCCCAGGGTTATCTTTTATTTTAAATTTTCTGTAGTCAGCGAGTTTTACTTCTCCATCTTCTACAACTGTCATAGCACCCACAACGTTTTGTCCTGACATATGTGCTATGTCATATGACTCAATACGAAAAGCGGTTGAGCCAGCCTCCCCAGTTTTAACATCTTCTTTTATTAGAGAAATATCCTGAATATGGTTAAGTGTAAAAATAGTTTTCTTTATTTTATCTGCATTTTCAAATTCTTTTGCTTTAGCAAAAGCCTTCATCTGCTTTTCTAGATTTTTTATCAAAACTTTTTTATTACCTTCGAAAAATAGGATAATGTTTTTTATCTGCTCTGCGTATTGCTCTTTTGTAACTTCTCCTGAACAAACACCAGGACAAAGGCCAATCTGCCTGTTAAAGCATGGTTTTGGTTTCTGTGTTGGCTTTAACTCGGATGCTGGCACGCATTTATCCCTAAACGGAAAAAGTTTTCGAACTATTTTCATAGCTTCTTTTAACTGACTTCCATTTGGAAATGGACCGAAAGAATATGCGATTTCAAATTCCTTATCTTTTGTAAAATGCGAATTCAAAAGCTCTCTACCACGAACAACCATAACTTTAGGAAAATCCTCTTTTGTAATAACAACAAAATTGAAACTTTTGTTATCCTTTTCCTTTATGTTTGCTTCCGGTTGAAACTTTTTTATGAGGTGGGCCTCTAAAACTAGAGCTTCTAAAACTGAATCGGTTTGTATAAAATCTATCTTGTCGAACTCTTGCAACATTTTGGAAACCAGCGGTGACCGAGTCACAACTATATCTTTGCTAAAGTAACTTCTAACACGATCCTTGAGTGAAGTCGCCTTTCCAATATACAAAATATTTTTCCCGCGTTTAAATTGATACACTCCTGGTGCATCTGGTAATCCACTTATTATTTTTTTAATACCTACATTATTCATTAATTTATATTATACTTTATACGGAGGCTCCGATGACCGAAACCACCAAGGTAGTTCTGGTCGTGGCGGCATCAATAACAACAACGCTGCTAATGGTCACCGGATTCTACCACCTTCTCAATAAAATCCTTCCATAGACCATCCCCAGCGAACCCGCCGCACATTCCCCTTCAGGCGCCGTACAGTATATGTATCGGCGCCCTCGCCTTATATATTACTTTCTATATGCACGATACTGCTTCAAGGCTTTCTTTAAATACTTTCCTGTATGACTCTTTTCATTGTTTGCAACTTCCTCTGGAGTTCCTTTTGCAACGAGCTGTCCTCCACCAGCCCCACCTTCTGGACCAATATCCAAAACATAGTCAGCTGACTTTATAATATCCATGTTGTGTTCAATAACCACAACAGTGTTACCTTTGTTTACCAACTTTTGCAAAATCTCAATAAGTTTCTTTACGTCCTCATAGTGGAGACCAATAGTAGGCTCATCCAAAAGATAAATAGTTTTTTGCAAATGTGGTCTGTATAGTTCAGAAGAAACTTTTACACGCTGAGCCTCTCCACCAGACAGTGTTGTTGCAGACTGACCTAGTTCGAGATAACCGAGTCCTACATCATCTAAACATTTTAGCCTGTCATATATAGCTGGGATGTCCTCAAAGAATTTTAAAGCCTCCTCGACTGTCATTTTCAAAACATCGTGAATATTTTTCTTTTTGTATTGAACCTCTAGAGTTTCTTTCATAAACCTCTTTCCGCGACAAACATCACAAGGCACATATACTGTTGGCAAAAAGTGCATTTCAACCTCTATCATTCCGTTTCCCTGACAAGTTTCGCAACGGCCACCTTTTACGTTAAAAGAAAATCTATTTGCTTTCCAACCTCGTGCACGCGCCTCAGCCGTCTCTGCGAACAAATCTCTGATGAATGACCATGAGCCAGTATATGTCGCAGGGTTTGAACGAGGAGTTCGGCCTATCGGAGACTGATCGATGAGTATAGTTCGTCCGAGGTACTCTGTACCTGCAAAACTTCCACAGTTAAAAGTCTCTGCTGTTCTGTATTTTCTTTCAAGTCTAGCCTGGAGGTTTTTGTGAAGTATCTCATACACAAAAGATGATTTTCCTGATCCTGACACTCCAGTAACAGCAACAAAACGGCCGAGGGGTATATCAACGTTCATGTTTTTAATATTGAAAACTTTTCCACCACGAATTTGTATTTCCCCTTTTGGATCTGTCCGTCGTGTTTCTGGCACCTCCACCACCTTGTCACCTCGCAAATAGTCGAGTGTAAGTGATCCTGATGTATTTTTCTTTGCAGTTAACAAATCTTCTAGATAGTCAGCTACAACGACATTACCACCATGAACTCCAGCACCAGGACCAATGTCGACAATGTAGTCAGACGCAAAAATAGTATCCTCGTCGTGTTCCACAACTAGTATCGTATTACCAAGATTTTTCAGGTCAATGAGTGTTTGTATCAGTCTATCGTTGTCTCGAGAGTGTAAACCGATAGTTGGTTCGTCCAAAACGTAAAGTGCACCTACGAGGCCAGAACCAAGCTGGGATGCTAGTCGTATTCGCTGAGCCTCTCCACCAGAAAGAGTATGTGCTCGTCGGTTTAGTGAGAGATACTCAATACCTACGTTTAACATGAACAAAAGCCGAGACTCTATTTCTCGCAAAACAACTTTTGAAATATTTTTCTCTCGCTCTGTCATTTTCAAGTTCTCGAAAAAGTCGTATGCATCTTTTATCGACATTGCCGTTAGATCAACAATATTTTTCTTGCCGATCAAAACATGCAAAGCCTCCTCTCGCAAACGAGCCCCCTTACATTTTGGACACGCTTCATTGCCAAAAAAGTGTCGAGTTCCCAAACCGTTACATTCTGGACATGCACCATATGGAGAGTTGAAAGAGAAAAGTCTTGGCTCTACCTCTGGATATGAGTATCCGTCTTTTGGACAAGAAAGTTTTGAAGACATGAAAAACTCTTCCGGCACATATGTTTTATCCTTCTCCTGTGCCATATCTCTGAACATTATCTTAACCTGTCCATCTGACTCGTTGAGTGCTTTTTCTAGATCCTCTGATAGTCTCTCCTCGGCGCTTTTTGGATCTGTTTTAAAATCGAGTATAGAAATACTATCGACCAGCACGTCGATAACGTGTCTTTTCGATTTTGAAAGTTCTATTCTGTCGCGAAGAGAACTTCGTACGCCATCCACCAGAACATGAGAGTAACCCTTGCCTAGTAAATCATACAAAAGCTGGTAATACTCGCCCTTTCTACCTTTTACTACAGGAGCAAAAATCTCAACGTACATAGGTAGCTGTATTTTCTTTGAATTTGTTACAAAAGTTTTTTTCTTTGCTTCTACTTTCTCTAGCACAAAGTTTTTTATTTCTTCGTTTGAAAGTTTTGTTATTTCATCTCCACAAACAAGACAGTGTGGATGGCCGACACGTGAATACAAAATACGCAGATAGTCGTATATCTCTGTTATGGTTGCTACAGTTGAACGTGGGTTGTTTGAGCGACTTTTCTGGTCGATAGAAATAGCTGGAGAAAGACCAACTATCTCATCCACATCTGGTTTCTGCATTTGTCGCAAAAATTGTCTCGCGTATGAAGAAAGAGACTCAACGTATCTACGCTGTCCCTCGGCAAAAATAGTATCGAAAGCAAGAGATGACTTTCCAGAACCACTGAGACCCGTAAAAACCACCATTTTGTTACGTGGCATTTCTACTGTGATGTTTTTCAAGTTATGGGTCCTAGCACCCTTAACTATTATTTTATCATCTGTTTTGTTTTCTCTTTTGACCATATTTTTGGTTTTATACGCGAACATCACCTCGAGTTGCTCGTAGGTGTTGTGTACGAAAAGTATAATACCACATCTGAGCAAACTAAGAAATAGCAGATAATAGAACAGCCGGGGGTCCGAGGACCACCGGCGTGTCGCTTTGTAAGTTCTCACCAGCCCAGGAGACCGGTGATGTTCTCACGGATCCTGAGAAGCTTCTTGCGAATAGCCTCGACGATCGTGGCAACGACGGCGACCGAGAAAGCAGGCGCAACCAACAGGAAAGCGCCGATAACGATCTTCTGAGGCCAGGTAGCCTCAGAGTACGTGGTGATGGCTTTCCAGGCCATCATGAGAATAGCGTAAGCACTATCTGGCATTTATCCACCCCTCCTTGGGTGAGATTTTCAACAAATATTATGTTGGATTTGGACACTTATGTCAAACCTACATCAACATGTCTTTATTTCTCGGATTTTTAACCTTAGCTTCCTTTTCTTTTTTTATTCGTTTTGTTTCCAATATTTTCTGTAGCTCTAGTATTTCATCACGCAAAATAGCGGCTGTTTCAAAGTCGAGTATTTTTACAGCCCCATCCATTTGTCTCTCTTTTTGTTTTATGAGTTTAGCCGGATCTTTCTCAAGCATTTTTTTATCTACCTCAAGTAGTGACGCTACGGTTTTCTGGTGTTCGTTTCGTAGCTGATCTGTAATATCCTGTATCTTTTTAATAATAGTTTTGGGTGTGATGCCGTGCTTTTTGTTGTATTCCATCTGTATAGTTCTGCGTCTTGTGGTTTCGTCCATAGCAAACTTCATAGACTTTGTCACAGTATCAGCATATAGGATCACGCGCCCATCTACATTTCTCGCCGCACGACCAATAATCTGTATGAGTGACGTATCACTTCGAAGAAATCCTTCTTTGTCAGCGTCCAAAATTCCAATCAGTTTTACTTCTGGTAAGTCCAAACCTTCTCGCAAAAGGTTTACTCCAACAAGTACATCAAAAGTTCCTCGTCTAAGGTTAGTCAAAATCTCTATTCGCTCTATCGTTTTTATGTCACTATGCAAATACTCTGCCTTAATTCCCTTTTCTTTTAGATATTCACTCAGATCCTCTGCCATTTTCTTGGTCAAAGTTGTAGCTATCACTCGCCCACCGTCTTTGATAGATTTTTCTGCTTCTTTTATAAAATCTTTTATTTGCCCAGGATAATTACCCTTTTCCACAATAGGTTTTACATCCACTACGGGGTCGATAAGTCCTGTTGGTCGTATAACCTGTTCTACTATTTGTTCTGAATGCTCTCGTTCATAGTCACCTGGTGTAGCAGAAGTATAAATAACCTGACCTATTCTCTCTTCGAACTCACTGAACTTTAGAGGTCGATTATCCTTTGCACTTGGAAGTCGGAAACCAAAATCAACTAATGATTGTTTTCGTGAAGAGTCTCCTCCGTGCATAGCACCTATCTGAGAAACAGAGACATGTGACTCGTCTATAATAGTTAGAAAGTCAGGTGTACCGTCTTTTTTATGTGGAAAGTATGAAAGCAGTGTGTCAGGAGCCTCTCCAGGTTTTTTGCCAGAAAAATGACGTGAATAGTTTTCTATTCCGTTGCAGTAACCCATCTCTTTTATCAAAGCTAGGTCGTATGTTGTTCGCCTCTTTAGTCTCTCCGCCTCTAGGTTTTTCCCTTCCTTCTCCAACTCCTTTAGTCGTGTTGCTAGTTCAGCCTTTATTGTCTTAAAAGCTCTCTCGCTCTGTTCTGTTGTAGAGATAAAATGCTTTGCTGGGAACAAAAAGAAAACTTCTACCTCTTTTATTATCTCTCGTGTTATCGCATCAATAACCAGTATTTGTTTTATTTTACTTTCATCTATTTCGATACGATAAATCACCTTTTCTGAAACTGGCATTATCTCTAACATGTTTCCTATTGCACGAAACATTCCCGGTGAAAGATCTGCCGTTGTTCTTTCAAAATGTATATCAATAAGTTTTCGTATGAACTCCGCACGAGATATTTTTTCGCCTGCGCTTATTTTCAAATTTACTTTTTCATATTCAACTGGTGAACCCAGACCGTAGATACAAGAAACAGACGCTACGATAATAACGTCCTTTCGAGTAAGTAACGCCTGAGTCGATGCATGCCTTAGACGCTCTATCTCTTCGTTTATCATGGCTTCTTTCTCTATATATGTATCAGAAACTGGCATGTACGCCTCTGGCTGATAGTAGTCGTAGTAGGAAACAAAATAGTGAACCTCGTTGTTTGGGAAAAATTCTCGGTATTCTTGAGCGAGCTGAGCAGCGAGAGTTTTGTTGTGAGCAATAACCAAAGTTGGTTTCTGTACCTCCTGTATCACGTTCGCCACAGTATAAGTTTTTCCAGATCCAGTCACTCCCAAAAGAGTCTGATGTCTCAGACCTTTTTTGATACCATCAACCAAACCCTTGATGGCTTTTGGCTGGTCACCAGCTGGCGGATACTGTCGGTTAATCTCGAACTTCATTGCCACACTATACAATAAATTTGGATATAGAAAAAGGCGGGCCGCAAGCGACCCACCCGACCCACCTACTTCAGTTGCTCGTAAAGCCGTGCTGGCACACTCTGCACGGCAAAGAAGTGCGTCTGCATCCCTGGACCCAGCCAGAGTGAGACGGAAAGGTGATAACCCCTGTCTGGAATTGGCCGAGGGAGACACCCGCCTGCGACGAGCGGCATGAGCTGCGCGAGCAGCTCTACCTGTGCAGCTGGATGATCCTGAACCCAAGCAAACGCGCGGGGTAGTTCCGTCACCGGCTCGATCCTTCTCTGAGCCAGATTCGCACGAAGACCATCTGGCACAAACGCCGATGAGGCGTCCGAGAAGATGATATGTGCATCTGCATCCCTCTTGCCCTCGTCGCACGCGAGTGCGATGTCGAGGTAGGCGCTGATCGGACGTTCGAGTGCGTTGAGGCGGAGAAAGCCCCGAGCCGACTTGACCCTCGCGATGTTGTGGGCAGCGGCCCACAGA
>CAYMIJ010000030.1:8025-9874 GCA_964390465.1 uncultured Flavobacteriaceae bacterium
GAGAAAGCCCCGAGCCGACTTGACCCTCGCGATGTTGTGGGCAGCGGCCCACAGATCATTCAGTTTCAAGATCATAGTTTCGGCGCCAGGGATCTCCTCCTCGATGAATTTCTGGTCTCGACCCTGTGCCGAGACCTGGCCAGCAAAAAGCATGGCCAGTACGAGCATGCAAATCAGTTTCATTTTGGTCCCTCCAAGGACTCTGGCAATAACATTACATACTAAAACAATGTCAGTCAATATATAAATTTCAAATAGCAAAAAGCCTCTAAAAAGAGGCCTTGTGTGGTGGGTGTGAGACCCTTTTGGCTTTGATACATTAGGCCGTATCCGATCCAGTTGCGGGAACAACTGGAGCATGCCCAGACGGTTGTCCTAAGGACAAGTGTCGAGTCACGCACCCACCACACATTTAATCTAATATTAAATTGCGAACTAGTCAAAAAAAGACCCCTCTGCAAGCAGAAAGTAGTCTTGTGGGCTACCTGAAATCAAATTTCAGGCATATGGCGCTGGGCAGTTGATGTTCGCGTATTTACACGGTTGGGAGCCTTCTCCCCGGCGTTGGTGTTACACCGTGGTGCTAAATCAACTGGCCAGCGCTTTCCACAGAATACATTATATTGGCATATTAATCAATAACTGTAGTACTTACTCAAAAACTCTCTTTTATAGTTTGAAAAATTATTATTTAAAATCGCCTCTCTCATGTCGGCAACCATGTGTGAAATAAAATAAATATTGTGTATTGAAAGTAGAGTAGAGCCGAGCATTTCCTTTGCATGGAACAGGTGTGCGATATATGAGCGAGAAAAGTTTTTGCAGGCGTAGCACTCACATCCAAAATCAAGTGACTCCATGTCTTCTCTAAATTTCTGATTGAGCAGATTCATCTTTCCCTCTTTTGTATAAAAACCTCCATTACGAGCAATGCGTGTTGGTGCAACACAATCAAACAAATCACAGCCTTTTTCCACTGCCATAAACAAATCCTCTGGCTCACCTATTCCCAAAAGATGTCTTGGTTTTTCTTTTGGTAAAATACTGTTACACCACTCAACAGCCTTATCCATATCTTCCTTATCAAAAGATCCTCCAATACCAAAACCATCAAAGTCGAGTGAACCGATAAATTCTGCCGATTCTTTTCTCAAAGCTTCGTCTCTTCCACCTTGGACAATACCAAACAACGCTTGTGTTTCTGCGTTTGGTTTTGATTTGTGGTGCTCCAAACTTCTTTTTGCCCAACGATGTGTTCTCTCTAGCGCTTCTTTTTGATAGTGAAGTGGCTCATGTGGAGACGTGCATTCATCAAATGCAAAAATAATATCAGCACCGAGATTGTGTTGAATATCTATTGATTTTTCTGGAGTAAAGTAGTGAGCATCACCACTGTCATGCGCACGAAAAGTAACGCCGTTAGGATCAATACGAGCAATCTTTGGCGCTTCTATATCATTTACTTCTGGAAGTATAAGCTCTTCTGTTTTTCCGTGAGATATTTTACTCACTCCATTTTTTCCATAGGCAGCACCAAGAGAGAAAACTTGAAAACCACCGGAGTCGGTCATGAGTGGTCCTTGCCAGTTCATAGCTTTGTGAAGTCCTCCCATCTTTTTTATATTTTCATCACCAGGTTCTAGATAGAGATGGTATGTGTTTGCGATGATAGTTTGCACACCAGAGTCTTTGACTTGTTCTGGAGTCAGGCTCTTTACTGTTCCCTTTGTTCCAACAGCGACAAAAGCCGGCGTTTGAATATCCCCGTGTGGTGTATGTATTGTTCCAACCCTTCCTAGTCCGTTTTCTAACTCTTTGTGTATTTCAAATTTGAGTGGCGCCATTGGAG
>CAYMIJ010000030.1:9974-13137 GCA_964390465.1 uncultured Flavobacteriaceae bacterium
ATTCTCTTTCCACCAACTCTCATACCAACAATTCCTGCATCCCAACCTTTTATCACTTGTCCTGCACCAAGTACAAACTGAAAAGGCTCTCCCCGTGTGACCGAACTATCGAAAACTTTTCCATCTACAAACTTACCAGTGTAGTGAACAACTACCATGCTACCTGAAACTGCCTCATCACCTATTCCGATTACTTCGTCCTGAACAAATACATTTGGTGTTTTATCCATTATATTATTTTGTGAATTACCATTAAATGCCGAGATAAGTGTCTGACCGAACACAAAGAAGAATCCTACCACAAAGACAGCTATGACTACAGCTATCCATTCATTTTGACTTAATTTTTTCATACTCAACATTATATTATCTTGATGGAGCAATGTAAATATTGCTCGTTGACGAAAGCTGGAATTTTGTTAGCTTTCTATGTAGACCCCGCTATTGCGGCGGAGAAAGGAAAAGTTAGGATGTGGGATTCAAAAGAAATCCCCACTAGAAAGTGGGACCTCTCGCGCAACCGCATGATGAAGTGGCGATTCAGCCGCTCTATCACCATTACCAGCATGAGTGGTGTGGGAGGCAGCACCACCCTTCGGCATCTTCGCCAGAGACTCGAGGGACAGAACTTTCGGTTCGAAAGTGGTGGAGTGGCCATGAGGCGCTTCGCCAATGAACTGCGAATGTCGATCGAAGACTTTGCAGTCTATGCAAGGGAGCACCCTGAAAAGGGGTACGACCGCAAGGTCGACGAGATGCTCAGAAAAGCGGGCGAGACGAACGGACTCGTAATGGAGAGCCGGCTCGCGCACGGTCTCGTCCCTGGCGCGATGCACGTTCTTCTCACTTGCCCTGTCGAAGTGCGAGCACGACGGCGCCAGACAGATCCGGAGTACTGCCACCTCTCAGTCGATGAAGTGGCAAGACTCATCGAGGAACGTGATCTGGCCAACGAGGCCAGGTACAGCGAACTCTACAGCGGCCACAACTGGGTGACACAGGACTTCGATCTTGTCCTGTCTACTGAGCCAGAAGAGGCGGCACCTGCAAATCTCGTCGAGGAGATCATCTGGCAGCACGACAAGTGGAAGGCTCGGATGATGCAAAGCGGAATCCGACTCGCCGACTAAGCTCTAGCGCTGGCAATGCACAACATGATGGCGGTTTGGGTCGTATCCCCGACCGCCTTTTTTGATTAGGAAAACTAGCTGAAGACATATATAATGCCAAACATGGCAAAATCTAAAAAACCAGTCGTAAAAGCACCGGATGTTTACCCTATGCGGATAAACAAATACCTTGCTCACAAGGGCATAGCCACACGTACAGGTGTTGATGAACTGATAAAAAGCAATAAAATTCTCATAAATGGTAACATCGCAAAACTTGGAGACAAAGTAACAAAGGCTGACAAAGTAGAAGTTCGAGGTGTTCACAATAAAAAATATACATATCTCGCGTATAACAAAGGTATGGGTGTTGTTAGTACCAACCCACAGGGCGACGAGAAAAGCATAATGGACAATGTAAAAGTGTCAGCCAAAGTTTTTCCTATCGGCAGACTAGACAAGGAGTCACATGGACTCATCATTTTAACCGATGATGGTCGAGTTACAGATAGACTACTGAGTCCAGATAAAAACCACGAAAAGGAATACCTAATAAAACTCGATAGAAGATACACTCCTGGTTTTGTTAGAAATATGGAAAACGGAGTTAACCTAACAGATGGAATGACAAAACCTGCAAAGGTAGAGGAGGTAGATGAAATACGTTTCAAACTTACACTAACAGAAGGCCGAAACAGACAGATCCGACGAATGGCTGAAAAACTTGGCTTTACTGTGCGAGACTTACAGAGAATACGAATACAAAACATTTTACTAGATAAAATGCCTTTAAATACCTATCGAGAAATCAAAGGCGAAGAGAGAACAGAGTTTCTAAAAAGTATTGGGTTGGAATAGGCTCCTTGCGGATAGTGTTTTGGCAAAGTAAAATAGACAGATATAAGTAATAAGAAAAAACATGCAGAATAGATTTCCATCAGAAATACTTACACGAAAAGAACTTCATGACACCGCTGTTGAGAGAGTACACCTTGTAGCAAAGGAATTTACTGACGCTTTTAATTTCCTTAGAAAATATCCGAAATCTGTTACTGTTTTTGGAGGAACTCACATTCCAGAGACTAACTTATATTATGAAGAAGCAAGAAAACTGGGATCTGCTGTTGTAGAGAAACTTGGCTACGCTGTATTGACCGGCGGAGGTCCAGGAATAATGGAGGCAGCAAACAGAGGAGCTTTTGAAGCAGGAGGAGATTCTCTTGGTCTCGAAATAGAGCTAGATCCCCCTCAACAAGAAAACAAGTATCAAACTGACACAATAAACTTTCATTATTTCTTCTCTAGAAAAATGGCGCTTTCTTTTGCAGCTGAAACATACATATTTTTCCCTGGTGGTTTTGGAACTCTCGATGAATTTTTTGAAATAATCACTTTAGTGCAGACTGGTAAAATTGAGAAAGTTCCTATCGTTCTTTTTGGCAGTGACTATTGGAACAAACTTGATGCTTTTATGAAAGCTGAACTACTAACACGAGGTGTTATAGGCAATGATGAGCTAAGCCTGTTTAAAATATCTGATAACGTTGATGAAGTTATAGAAATAATAAGAAATGCACCCGTACACAACGGTGTAAAATTCCCTCACATAGGTGAAGTAAAGCCTGATAACTTTTAGCTATTTCTGAATCTCTTTTTTGATCTCCTTGAACTCGTTTTCTATTTCAGAAAGTCTCTCTCGAGATGATTTTATTAGTTCTGCGCCCTCTTTTACATACTCTAGACCCTTTTCGACGTCTAGTTCTGACTGAGATTCAAACCAAGAAACTATTTCTGCTAGTTTTTTCAATGAATCCTTTAGATTTGCTCCCTCTGCTGTTTTTTTTGTAACCATATTATTTTGTTATTGTTTTTATAATACCGTCTTTAACAGAAACATCCAACTCCTCTCCACTTTTCACATCTTTTATACTTTTTACTATTTTACCACCGACTTTTACGATACTGTATCCATATGCCAGCTGTCTTTCCGGGTTAGAAATATCCAGCATCTTTTTTGTTTGAACCAAAAACTCCGTACTGCTTTCTAACATTTT
>CAYMIJ010000030.1:13237-18950 GCA_964390465.1 uncultured Flavobacteriaceae bacterium
TATCCAGCATCTTTTTTGTTTGAACCAAAAACTCCGTACTGCTTTCTAACATTTTGGAAAATCCTCTAACTATTTCAATACCGATGTTTGAAACTCTGTCAGAAACTCTTTTTATACTGTTTTCCATGTGGACAATGGAGTTCTCTACAGCAGAGTGTTTCTCTCGAAGCACAGCCTGGAACTTTGAGAAAATTCTCTCCTCTCCTAGTTGAACTAGTGACAATGCCTCGTTCCACGTTGAGTTCAAAAGGTTAGCAACAGCTGTAGGAGTAGAAACATTTTTATCAGAAACCATGGAGACAAGTGGTTCGTCTTTGTCATGACCAATACCAGTTAAAACCGGTACTGGAAAGTCAGCCACCGCACGAACTAGAACCTCATTGTTAAAGGCTTGAAACGACTCCAGAGAGCCTCCTCCACGCATTATGACTAGGACATCTATTTCTGCTTTCTTGAGCGTTTCTATCGCGCTCAAGAGGTCTTTTATAGCATCAACACCTTCAACCTTTGAATCAACAAAAAGTATTTCATAACCAAACTTTCCTATGTTAGTTAGAAAGTCATTTATAACCGCACCACTTTTTGAAGTTATCACACCGATTTTGTGCGGATACATAGGTATCTCACGTTTTTTTGAAGCGGCAAAAAGACCCTCTTTGTCGAGTTTTAACTTTAGCTGATCATATGCCATCTTCAAAGCACCCTCTCCGACTAACTCAACAGCCTCTATCTGCATTGTGAGTCCGCCGTTTGGCTTATAAACACTTGGGTATGCTGTAACTATCACCTCTAAACCATCCTTTAGCGGGACACCAGAAAGCGAATAATCCCTCTTCCACATAAAACATTTTAATGTTGATTGGTCCTTTGTATCTTTGATGTTGAAATACAAGTATGAACGGCCTTCGTACATCTGAACACCTGAAACTTCACCGACAATACGGGCTCGCTCTTGTTTTAAAGCCGAGTTAAGTTTATCTAAATATAAACTTACTGAAATAATCTCTTTATCCTTCATATTTATTAGCTTTTTCTAGATTTTATATATTCGTAAATAGATGGTGCAAGTGATACCAGTATTATGAGCACTACCATATAGTGCAAATACTTTTCTACACCAGGTATCGTTCTGCCAAGATAAAATCCAAGAGAAGTAACCCCTAGTGTCCATATAGCTCCTCCCAAAATAGAATCAAAACTAAATTTTTTAAATGGCATTTTTACTGCACCAGCCATAGTTGGTGAAAATGAGCGAACGATAGGGACAAAACGCCCTATTATCAAAGTTTTGTCTCCATATTTATCAAAAAACTCTTGTGTGTAGTCTAGATGTTTCTTTTTAAACCAGTATCTATCTTTGCTATTGATTATAAAGTTACGAAGTCTCTCTCCCATAAAGTAACTAAAGTTGTAACCCAAAATACTGGCGATAAAAAGTGTCGGCAGAAGTATAGCCATACTAAAATAACCCTGTGATGCAAGAAAGCCTGTAGTAAACAAAAGAGAATCGCCTGGCAAATAGAAAGTGAGAGGAAAAGACTCAAGAAAAATAATTATAAAAAGAATCACATATCCGTAGTAACCAACGTCTTTTATAAGACCTATCAAATGTTCCATGAGGGATATTGTAACACAAAACACCACGAATGCGATCGTAGTGTTTTGTGTCTAAATAATAGATACTTAATTTATTCTATAAACGTAAAAGCTTTGCCTTTTTTACCCGCCCTTCCCGTTCTTCCAATTCTATGCACGTAGTCCTCATATGTAGCTGGAATATCAAAGTTAATTACATGAGAAACTCCAGAGATGTCCAATCCTCGTGCAGCAACATCTGTTGCAACTAGCACCTGAGCTTTATCATCTTTGAAAGTCTTCAATGCTCTCTGTCGAGCTGACTGGTTTTTATCACCATGAATAGACTCTGCTTTGAAACCTCGTGCATTTAGCATGGTTGTAAGCCTCTCAACACCGTGTTTTGTTCTTCCGAAAATCAAAACTTTATTAAAATCTGGCTGAATAAGCATTGAATGTAAAACATCCAACTTGTTCTCGCCTCTCTGAACTCTGACTACATCCTGATCAACATTTTTTGATGTATCTTGAGTTTTTACAGATATCATCACAGGATTTTTCAAGAAATCCTTGATAAGTGCTGAAATTTCAGGAGAAAGTGTTGCTGAGAAAAACAGAGTATGTCTGTCTTTCGGCATCATGGCCATCATGAACTTCATATCGTTTATAAATCCCATGTCTAGCATTCTGTCAGCCTCGTCCAAAACAACTGTTTTAAAATATGAAAGGTTTAGAACTTTTCTTTCGATAAGATCTTTTAATCTTCCAGGTGTGCCAATAACAAACTCGTTTCTATATCTTAACTGTCGTATCTGTGAGCCTATCGGAGCACCTCCAACACAACAAACAGAGTATAGTTGCATGCCAGTGATAAAACCTTTTAGTTCATCCTCGATCTGTATCGCAAGCTCTCGCGTAGGACACATGATAAGTATATTTTCTTTTGGATTTGAAAGCACTTTATGAATAAGCGGAATAAGAAACGCAGCTGTTTTACCAGTACCCGTGTTTGCGATACCAACTACGTCTTCATTTTTAAGTATATGAGGAATAGCCCGATCCTGGATCGGAGAAGGATCAACATAACCTTTTGTTATGATGTTGTTTTTTAGTCGCTCGTCTATAAGAAAGTCTGAGAACTTGTGCTCAGGCACAAACTGTTCAACAGTTTCTGTAATAACTGCCTTGTTAACAAACTTTGATGGGTGAATACTAGCCCCCGCACCTCGGCCTCTACCACCTCCACCTCTATTACCTCCACGAACTGGAAAACGTGAACGTCCTCCAGAATTAGCACCATATGCGCTACGAGTAGGTCTTCCGGCAAAGGAAGGTTTCTTAAATGTCCGTGAAAGGACACCTTTCTGTATTTTTGATTGCATTTAATTAATTGAGTGAGAAATGATGATCATCATTTCGCAAGACCTTGATCATTCTGTAATCAGAATGTGAAAGGTGTACAGCTCTCGTAGAGAGCGAGGCAACCTTTAGTCCTTCATCTCAATTAAATAAATAAAGTAGAGAAGACTCAATACGAGCACTATATACCAACTGCTCATTTTTGTCAATTATACTGCTTGACATATATTATATATTGTTCTATAATCGCGCTCAGATTCGTTTGTAGTTGGTCGCCCCGATGACGGGGTGAGACTGCAGGCGAAGCTCTCTGTCAAGGAGTAGATAGATGCGTATTGCACGATCGCTCGCACTGGTCATTATGGCGTTGCTGATTCTCAGCACGCCGGCGATGGCCCAGAAGGGACAGTTTGCTGTCGCGGAGAATGCGGAACTCGACAAGTTCCCTATTTTCGCAGCTGAGAAGCCGCTCACCGTTTTGCAGATCGCAGAGATGCATCTGCATCCGGTCCCACTCGAAAAGCCGACGGTGGTGCTGAACCACTTCCGAGGCCTTCACGGGAAGGAGGGCCGCTTCGTCGTCGAGACTCTGCCCAAGGGCACGCTCGTCCTCGTCGACGACAACAAGAACCTCCGTTACAAGGAGGATTGTGGTAACCGGCTGGTGGAGTTCAACAACCAGGCGCTCGTTCGAGGGATCGTTTCATCGGTCAAGTTGCCGGTTCCTCCCACACCGCAGCCTCCGGCAACACCACCACAAGACTTGATCGGAAAGAAACCGGCCTTCCGGTCAGCGGTGGCAGACACGATGAAGCTCATCGTGAAGCGAGTGGTCGACCTACTCCGGCCAATTGCTCACCTCATCGGATGGTCTGCTCTCATCCTCTTCATCCTCTTCGCTATCTGGGCCATCTACTGGCTGATCAGGGAGGAAATTGAAGCGGCTCGGGCAGACCGCCAGCTCAACCTGCCTGGAGGAGGTATTGCTGCTGGAAACACCTCGAGTGTGCCCCCAGCCGCACCTGCGCAGACGGCACAAGCCGCTACGGGGGACACGCTGCAGGAAGGCGGACCAGCAAGGGTGCGCCTGCAGTACCATCCGCAGAACGCCGGCAACCCTGCCATGATCCGTACGAACGGCGGCATCGTGGTCCACTCGGTCGAGCACAGCGGTGACGAACACGTCATTCGCTATCGGCTGAGTTAGCACAGAAACACACGCCACCTGACGGCATCAGGTAGAGCATTCCGCTCGACATGGCAGACCCCACAAGGTCTGCCATTTTCAATATTTAAAATTTACCTAAAGAGTGCCCAGGATTTCTTTGCATGATCTAGATAGTAGTCGAGACCAATCATTCCCGCAGTTCTATGAGCGAGCATTAGGAGTATCGCCAAAACTAAAAGCTGAGGGTTTGTACTCACTGTTCCAGCTAAA
The DNA here is from genome assembly GCA_964390465.1 of uncultured Flavobacteriaceae bacterium. Classification (GTDB taxonomy): domain Bacteria; phylum Pseudomonadota; class Alphaproteobacteria; order Micropepsales; family Micropepsaceae; genus JADZAI01. Next base: position 17,610 of record CAYMIJ010000030.1, read on the forward strand.
AGATAGTTGAGGTTCATAAATGCACCAAAGAAAGCTGCTAGGAAAGTAAGTGCACCAAAAATAAGTCCAAGTCCAACAAGTATCTCTCCGTATGTTATTGCATGAGACCAAATATTTGCGTACGGAAGTACTGCGTGCTGGAGAAACCACGCATACCACATTGAAACATCTGGATGCATACCTGTAGTTTTTGCCAAAGCTCCATTTGCAAAACCAGTTATGGCAACTCCAGCTTTTTCCCCAATCCATACCGGGTTGATAAGTTTCTCATATCCAGCATGCAACCATTCCCAACCAATATATACACGAACAATAAGCCAGATCCAAGAAAGTTTTGGACTATTAAAAATTGGATTTAAAAAAGTTTTCATATTTAATGAGCTAAATAATAAAGGGTATTAAACCCTAGGGCGAGCCCTGTACTCGCGGGGACTTCGCTTCACTCACGCGAGTCCGCAGCAAGCTGCAGGGTACTCATCCCTATTTTGCCCTCCTCGGCTTGGAAATGAGAAAGATTACTTTCTCATTTCACTCGCTCTACGTCGGCAATAAACAGTACACCTTGCAATATTCATTATATCAAGGTTTAATTCAGTAAACACAAACTTATGCACAAACATGATGAAACAGTATGGGATGTTGTTGTTATTGGTGGTGGAGCATCAGGAATGATGACCGCTGGAAGAGCCGCATCTCTTGGTAAAAAAGTTTTACTGCTGGAAAAAAATGAAGAGTTGGGTAAAAAACTACTTATAACTGGTGGTGGCAGATGTAATGTAACAAATGCTGAGGAGGATTTGAGGGTTCTACTATCTAAATTTAAAGACTCAGATAAGTTTCTGTTTTCGGCTTTTTCTCAGTTTTCAAACAAAGACACTTTAGAATTTTTTAACTCTCGAGGAATGGAAACAAAAGTCGAAGCGAACAACAGAGTCTTCCCTATTACAAACAAAGCTGAGTCTGTTTGGAATGTACTACTCGAGTACCTAAAAACAAACAATGTCACCGTTCAATCTAACTGCAATGTTATCGGGATTGAAAAAGAAGGAAATAAAATAACTTCAGTTAAACTTAAAGATAAAACGACAATCAAAGCAAAATCATTTGTGCTTTCAACTGGTGGTAAGTCTCACCCAGAAACAGGCTCGACAGGAGATGGCTTTAAGTGGCTCATGGAACTTGGTCACAAGGTCACAGAACCGACAGCATCCCTAGTACCCATGTCTGTTGAGGACGAATGGGTAAAGACTCTGCAAGGTGTCAGTCTAGAAAATGTAAAGATTTCCGTTCTTCAAAACGATGTAAAACAAGAAACAAAGAAAGGTAAAATTCTTTTCACCC
>CAYMIJ010000031.1:0-18809 GCA_964390465.1 uncultured Flavobacteriaceae bacterium
ATACTTACAAGAGAATCTTGCAGGTCAGAGATAGATAAAATAAAACCACCCGAAAGGGTGGTTTTATTTTATGCGGTGCATCTGGGTTAAGTGCCCACAGGTATCAATCATTGTAAGGGTTTCTGAGCGATTTCTCTACTCGCGAATTTGAGGCATGTGGGTCTGGGTCTGTATTTCAGAAAGTGACAAAAGTGACACTATTCTGACCTTTGAGGTATGTCACTTTTTCTTCTTGAGGTGCAGCATCCCAACGTACAGCGCAATTGAGATCGTAAGGAGCAAAAATAGACCTGTATTGAGGAGTAAACCGAAGGAATACCCGTTGCCTGCTACTTGTAACCACTCACCACTAATTTTCATGCACGTCACGAAAAACAATAGTGTGGGAAAAATAATCGTGTATAGCATCCACATCCAATCTGAAAACCAAGGGTATGTGGCAAGGTACGATTTACCTTCCCGCGTAACAAGATTCTGTCCGATTGCACTATTGAGCTTGTCTTCAAGTTGGTGGAGATAAGTATACTGTCGTTCGACAAACACGGCTGTCTGGAAGTAGCGTAGTGTAAATAGTAGAACCAGCAACCAGACGATATTGCCGATGATCGAAAGGTTGATTTGGAGTGTTAGTCCGAATTTGAAACTGAGATAGTCGGTAACAGCATGATCGGCCGCGCTTGGGAATATCGTCTGGAATGCAAAGAAGCCTGCCGCAATAATTACAAAAAGCATAGCTCGGTCGCGTCGCTTCACCGCATCGCCGATTATTGAGCAGGTATCTTTGTAATGATCGTAGAGAATTGAAGTGGGGTCAGTTGGCATATCGATAACGTTGATAAGGCGCGTTGCTTAGGGCTTGCATCACGTTGGCCTCGCTAAAACCTTCCACAATTGAATACTGTGTATTCGAAAGTTCCTCGGGCAGCTCGTTTGAACGGTCAAGACGTACGACTGCGATACGTTTTCCTTCCTGAGCGCTCTGGTGGATCTCGAAGTTGATCCAATTCTTGTAACCAATCAAGTGACTCTTCGAATGCCGTTGATTCGCGTATTTGCCGACAATGACGAGCGTATGAGTTGCGTTTTTAACCTTCGTCGTCAGTGCCGCTTTAATGCGCCCAACGTTATTGCTGTCGATTTCGGTTGGCGTACCGTCGTCGAAAACAAACTGGAATTTGGGATTGGCATGCCACGCCTCTAGAAGGTACTTATAATGCTTATCATTCTCATAATCGAAACTAACGAAGACTGTATCCATAATGTTTGTATTTGATATTAATAATAATTAACCGCGCGGCGGGAACGGATCATTACCGTAGCTATTGCGCTCCTGAATTTTGCCGTCCTTGCCGTGAATAAAATGTTCGACGTGGCGTTGCTCTGCGATATGTTCGCCTCGATCGAGCGCATTGTCTTTGGTGTGATGTGATGAAAGCGGCGCATCGCTGCCTTCACGCTTGTTCTCCCACATTTGTCGGTTGGAGTTGTAAACGGTGTGTATGTTCTTTGCCATACGTTTAATAAAGATTAGCGGGAAGTGTTGCCGCAACGACTCCCTGAATAATAAATTCGTCTGAAAGAACTATCGGCTTGTGTGACGAGTCCGTTGAGTTTGGCCTCAAGACAATGACCCCCTCTTCGTGATGGAGATGTTTGATTGTCGCCTCATCATTGATGAGAGCCACTACTTTTTCTCCGTCGTTCGCACTAGTCTGCTGACGAACTAACGCCAAGTCACCGTCATTGATGCCGGATTTATTCATCGATGTTCCAACAGCGCGGAGAAGAAAGTAGGTGTGCCCTGGTCGCGCAATGCGCGTTGAGATTGGAATAAGTGCCTCAACGTCTTGTTCGGCGAGCGATGGTAGACCGCACGCAACTGAACCCACCAATGGAACATTCACTGTCTGCTCCGACATCGTTGGCGTTTTTCTCGGAGAAAGCTTGATCACGCCATCTTCATACGAAAGAAGGCCGCGGTCTTGTAGTCGCTTTAGCATGAGCTGTACCGAACGTGGTGACACGTATCCAATAGCCCTCCCAATCTCGCGCAGGGACGGCGTAACGCCGGTATGAATGATTTGATTGCGGATAAGGGAATACCCCTCCAAATCCTTTTTTGTCGTCCGGTTCATATGGTGAATAATACACCTCTGTCCACAACTGTCAACCAGTGCTAGAATACTAAATATGAGCCAATTCTCCCGACACACCATCACCGAGTACCTTCCTGAAATCAAAGGCATCTGTGCCTCCATTGAGGTGGAAATGGCAAGGCACGACTTAGACAAACTCACCCAATTGCAGCCCTTTCCCGCCATCGAGCAGTACGGACGCTCAAAAATCGTGTACGCGATGATGCTCGTTGGGGACTGGCTGAAAGATACTCCCTTCGGCACGCATTTCGTCTATCTCAAAAAAAGCGACAAAAATGCAAAGTGGGCCGACATGCTCAAAATTCTCAACGCTAAAATTCTGGAGTACCAGAACGATGTTCCCATCATCGTTCTCTCGCTCTCCCGTAGCGGCCGCATTACCCGTGCCGTAGATAGCAACACATGTGAGCACAACTTTGAGAGTGACGGATTTAAGAAAGAAATCCTATTTGCGCTTATCGAAAGTAATGGCTACATACCCACGAGCGAAATCAAGCAACGGATAGGGTCAAAGAGTACGGAATCGGTCTCAAAAACAATCGCGGCCATCAATACTATTTTGAAAACAAAACTTCAATTGCCTATCAGAGAAAAAGTGCTCGAGAGCAAGCGTGCTTCTGGGTATCGCGTCAATCCGCTATATAACGTAGTCATCACAAACTGATACTTCCCACATCCGGAGTGGAAAACTGACTCCGTCGCCCCGAATCTACGGGACTTTTTGTGATGACCATTCCAGATGTGTTCCATGTAAAAATGTTGTCGCTTGCGTCATTGTTAATACATGGCAATAAAACTTCAATGGCATACCGTCGAGAGGAAAATATCCGACCTCGTGCCCAATATCAAGAATCCGCGCACCATGTCCCCGAAGCAGATCGAGGACCTCAAGCGTTCGCTCAAGAAGTTCGACTTGGTCGAGCTGCCGGTCGTTGATACCGACAACACTGTGATCGCCGGTCACCAACGCCTCATGGTGCTCAAACTCCTCGGACGCGAGAGCGAAATGATTCCTGTGCGTTTGCCTAACCGCAAGCTCACGCAAAAGGAATACGACCAGTATCTATTGGGTAGCAACCGCATCCACGGAGATTGGGATTGGCAGGCACTCGCGGATAACTTCGACATCGAGACCATGCTTGCAAGCGGCTTCGACGACACTGACATGGTGCATATCTTTGACAACTTGGAAGTCGAGGATGATGAGTTCGATGTTGAAAAAGAATTGGAGAAAATAAAGAAGCCGACGACGAAGCCGGACGAGATGTTTCAGCTCGGTACACATCGCATCATTTGCGGCGACAGCACCGATCCGGAGGTTATAAAAAAGTTGATGGGCGGAAAGAAAGCGAACTCTATCCTTCAAGACCCACCGTACAATATTTCGCTCGACTACAACAAAGGCATCGGCGGGAAGCGCAACTACGGCGGCACCGTAGACGATGCAAAACCGGACAAGGTGTACAAAAAGTTTCTCAAGACTGCGCTTGAGAACGCGCTCTCGGTTCTCGACAAGGACGCGCACGTATTCACATACTGCGACCAAAAATACATCTGGCTCTTACAGACGCTGTACGCAGAGCTTGGCATTGCAAACAAGCGAGTGTGCCTGTGGGTGAAAAACAATTCCACCCCGACTCCGCAAGTGGCCTTCAACAAACAATACGAGCCGTGCGTGTACGGCACAGTCGGTAAGCCATATCTTTCAGAGAAAGTATTGAACTTGTCTGAGGTGTTGAACAAAGAGATCGGCACCGGCAATCGCACACTCGAAGATATCTACGACATGATCGACATTTGGTTGGTCAAGAGATTGAACGGCACCGACTACCAGCACCCTACCGAGAAGCCGCCCATGCTCCACGAAAAGGCTCTGCGCCGTTGCACCAAGCCCGGAGACATCGTGCTGGATTGCTTCGGCGGTTCAGGCAGCTTGCTCGTCGCATGTGAACAGCTCAAACGTTCCGCGTATTTGGTCGAACGCGAGCCGATATTCGTTGAACTCGTAATCCGCAGATATGAAAAACTCACCGGACAAAAAGCAAAGAAGCTCCGTTAGTATCTGGCAGCTTGGCGAGCATCGACTCGCGCAGGGCGATTGTCGTGATACAAAGCTCCTCAAGAAGCTACTTGGCGACGAGCGCATCAATGTGCTCTGCACGGATCCGCCATATGGCGTTGCAGTCGCGGAATCCAAACGTAATTTCCGCACGCTCACCAAGGACAAGGATATCGTCGGCGATCAGTTGCAGACGGATTACGAGTACCGCCAATTCAGCAAAGAGTGGCTAACGGCGCTCGTACCGTACCTCGCAAAGAAAAACAGCGCGTACATCTTCAACGCCGACAAGATGGTCTGGTCTCTGCGCGATGGGATGGCTGACAGTGGATTCAAGATCGCGCAGCTCTTGGTCTGGGTAAAGCAACAATCAGTCATCGGCAGATTGGACTATGCGCCACAGCACGAACTCATTGTGTATGGCTGGCACGGTACGCATCACTTCAGACGCTCAAAGGATAAATCCGTCTTGTTCTACCCTCGACCCAACAAGAGCAAGTTCCATCCAACGACCAAGCCCATCGGCTTGGTGCGCCGTCTCGTCTTCAACAGCACCCACATGAGCGATGTCGTCTTCGACGGCTTCCTTGGGAGCGGCACGACTCTCTTGGTATGCGAGCAGACCAAGCGTCGCTGCTTCGGTATCGAACTCGACCCCGAGTACTGCCAGACCATCATCAAGCGCTGGGGAAAAATGACCGGTAAAAAAGCGAAACGTATATGAAAAAGACTGATCAAAATAAAATAGCACTGCTCGAACAACTTCGTAAAACTCCGATAGTGCAAATTGCGTGCGAAAAACTTGGTATTAGCCGTTGGACCTTCTATCGTTGGAAAAAGGAAGATGTAGACTTTTCCAAAAAAGTGGACGAGGCTCTTCTAGATGGCTGTTTGCTTGTAAACGATTTGGCAGAAAGCCAGCTCATTGGTGCGGTGAAAGATAGGAACTTTGCTGCGATCATGTACTGGCTCAAACATCACCATCCTTCATACAAGACCAAAATTCAAATCGAAGGTGAACTAGAAATAATAGAAGAAATGGATCCGGAACAAAAAGAATTAGTGTTGAAAGCGCTTGAGCTGGCAAGGCTCACACTCAACAATCATGAAAAACTTGGCGCATGACAAAAATATGTTTGAGCGAATCACAAAAGATCGCACGGTGCGTCGGGCAATTACCCGCGAGAGTCACCTCATGTTTTTCTATGTCTACTTTCCGCACTACGTCACGTATGAGATAGCGGAGTTTCAGAAAGACATCTTTCGCATAACGGAAAATATACAGAATAAACTGGCAGTGATTGTGGCATTTCGTGGATCGGGTAAGTCAACGTTGGTGACATTCTCATATTCGCTCTGGGCGATGCTAGGCGTTCAACAAAGGAAATTCGTCCTGATTATTTGTCAGACACAAACGCAAGCTAAGCAACATTTAATAAACCTCAAACGTGAGCTCGAAAGCAATGCACTACTCCGTAATGATCTCGGACCCTTTCAAGAAGAAAGCGGTGAGTGGGGTGCCTCTGCTTTGGTGTTTCCACAACTCAAAGCCAAGATCATGGCTGTCTCAACCGAACAGAGTATCCGTGGATTGCGTCACAATCAACACCGCCCAGATCTCATTATTTGCGACGACCTTGAGGACATGGCTTCGGTGAAAACCTACGAGAACCGTCAAAAAATATACAACTGGCTCTGTGGCGAAGTGATGCCGCTTGGTGATCGCAACACGCGCTTTGTTGTGGTTGGCAACTTACTCCACGAAGACTCACTGGTAATGCGACTAAAACGTGACATCACCGAAGGACAGCGAGACGGAGAGTTCAGAGCATTTCCTTTGTTGTTAGCTGACGGATCTGTTGCATGGCCAGGGAAATATCCAAGCCTTGTTAGCGTTGAGGAAGAGAAAAAGAAAAGCGGTAACGAATATGCTTGGCAGAGAGAATATCTTTTGCGTATCGTGCCTGACGAAGATCAGGTTATCCAGCGCGAATGGATTCACTACTACGAAAATATTCCCACAAGACGAGATACCTACCATGGAGTATTTACGGGCGTCGATCTTGCAATTTCTCAAAAAGAGACTGCAGACTACACCGCCATGGTGAGTGCGCTTATTAGCCACGATGAAAACTTTTGTGTATATATTCTTCCCAACATAATAAACAAGCGAATGAATTTCCCCGATACGATCAAACAAATTAAAGAGATCGACGCTACCAACAAGAAAATGTATTCGTCACATATCCTCGTTGAAGAAGTTGGATATCAAAAAGCAGTCGTTGACCAACTTACGCACGACGGAGTAAACGTCGAGGGTGTAAAAATAAGTACTGACAAACGGTCACGTCTTATATCCATCTCGGCAATGATTCAGTGTGGCAAGATCAAATTTCCGAAACATGGCGCCGAAGCTCTCATTAGACAAATTGTCGGCTTCGGCGTGGAGCGGCACGACGATCTTGTTGATGCATTCACGCTTGTAGCACACCACGCAATTCAATTCGATCGAGGTGCACCCGAATTCTTAGTCATCGACCTCGGACCAAGCAGATGGGATGACGGCGAAAGTTGGCACCCATTGCGGATGGACACTCGCTTTTAGAGCCTTAAAATCCCGCGGATACTGTTGTGATATCCGTGCCATAGCCGAGGTCCTTGAATACGAGCGTGTAGCCGCTTGATCCCATTGGGATTTCAAAACCGAGACTGCCAGACACTGTCGCATGTGGTGCAAGAGTAAACTGTGGCATACCGATCTTGCTTACATACGCTGACGTATATATTGCTCCAGCACTATCTTTCAGGTGAAAAAAGAATTCACCACATTGCGTCTCTCCGCCATCGAGAGCATGACAGACAAGTGGATTGTCACCTTTGTTAGTGATTGACATTGCAATACGCACTCGCTCCATCCCTTCTGTCGGTGTTCCTTGATACTGCTCACTATACAGTCGATCGACTTTCGTAACACTGAGGGATATATTCTTGAAATCCTTAATCTGACCAATAATTTTGGTTATATTTGAGCGGAAACACCAACTCGATCCAGTTTTTTCGAGCGTCATGAGTTCGGCGGAACTCGCGCCGTTGGAAGTATTCTCGACCAACTGTACTGTGGCGCCATTATTTTCTTCAAGAACACTTTTTATTTCAAAACCTGTTAACTTATTGGATCCCCACACATTGGTCATAGCTTTTACGTATTCCGTCTTTGTCGCACCGGCTTTATCTTGCTCGCAAACTAATTCGTACATTTTTGCGAAATCAAGTTTTTGGGTATATCTCTCGACTTTCGTCGCGAAGGCGGATGCGGATAATTGCTCAACGGCAGTGAGCGGTGCTGACGCACTTGAATCAGAAACTGAATCAGTCTCCTGAGTTGTTTTTTCGTTAGTTCCCGCAATGTCAGCAGACATTTTTTCTTCGTTGGGTGGTCCAGATTGATTACCGTCTTTTTGTCCAATAAAGAAATAGGAGCCTGCACCCAAACCTAAAAGTATTATCGCTACTACACCGAGCGAAACATATTTATTCATAAAATCTACTAGGATTTATGTGGCAGAGCCCCTCGAGATAATCAAAAGGCTCCCAGCCATCGCGATAGCGCCTTTCGGCAACTACCCATACCCGTTTCCAGATATGACCTAGTAGAGTGACTCTGACTGGGAGTCCTTTGATCTCTACTAGGTTTTGCGACCGTGCCTTGGGAACTTGACTTCCTAGGGGTTAGGTCGGCTGATATTTACTTCTGCAAGTACATGATAGCAGAAAACGCTATCACATGACCACCTTAGCTTAGGTTTAGGAGCTTGCGAAGGGGGGTTGCCAACAGGCCGCTTTCGAAAGACTTTATGAAGATTTCACCTTTGTCAGGATAGTATTTAGAAACAGCGTCGAACGAGTCGAAGTGCCGAGATTTAATTGACCCCTTCTCGGCACTTCACTTTGTGACAGATTATTAACTTTCGATATTTTTTAAAAACAACATTTCATGAGTACGACAAAAAGCGAAACAGGCGACCTCACGACTTTTGGTCAGAAATTGCTGAACAAAGTACCAGAAATCACACTGTATTTTTGGATCATCAAAGTTTTATGTACGACCGTGGGCGAAACAGCCGCAGATTTTCTCAATGTAAATCTCAACGCTGGATTGACAGGCACTTCCATCGTCACAGGAGTGCTGCTTGCGATCGTGCTGTTCTTTCAGTTCAGATCGAGTAAGTATGTTCCAGGAACGTATTGGTTAGCGGTCACACTCGTAAGTGTTTTTGGAACATTGGTGACCGATAATCTGACGGATAAAGCAGGATTGCCGCTCGAAATAAGCACTCTCATATTCGGTGGTCTTTTGGCACTCACATTCTTGACATGGTATGTGAGTGAAAAAACACTCTCCATCCACTCTATTTTTACAAGACGAAGAGAGGCATTCTATTGGCTTGCAATACTTTTCACCTTTGCGCTCGGTACCGCATCAGGCGATCTAATGGCAGAAGGTCTCGGGCTCGGGTACTTACTCACTGGCATTATTGTGGCGGCAGTCATTGCCGCTACGGCAATTGCGTGGAGATTCCACCTTAACTCAATTCTCTCATTCTGGATCATATACATCTTGACTCGACCGCTCGGAGCATCTATTGGCGATTTTCTCTCTCAACCCGGAAGTCATGGGGGCTTAGGTCTAGGGGCAACCATTACCAGCGTAATCTTCCTCGGGGGAATTCTGGGAATTGTTGCGTACCTCACAGTCACCAGACGGGACGTAATTTCTGCGGCTGCTGCTGAACATACCGATGAATCAAAAGAGAAAGGTGGTCTGTGGCAGACCGCTGTCGTCGCAGTTCTGTTTCTCGTCGCGGGAGGCACAGGATATCAGGTGCGTCATGCTGCTCTTGTTTCAGATACATCTGTTCCTGCTAGCACGTTGAGCAGTGCTACTTCTACACAAGCAATTACCTCGCCACTTGGTGATATCTCTGTGTTCCGGACAATCACACAGGATACGCTCAACAAGTTGAATTCGGGAGATCAGTCCGGAGCCACGACGCGTATCGGGGACCTTGAGTATGAATGGGACAATGCGGCATCTCGTCTAAAGTCTAAAGACCGAACAAAGTGGACGAAGATTGATGGCAAAATCGATACCGTACTGCGAGAGTTGCGAGCTGTAAGTCCGAATTCAACGAGCGAGAAAGCTGCCCTCCAAGCATTACTCACCGTGCTCAATTAGTTCATTATGAATAATAATTCCACTAAAGCGAGTCACATTCTAAACGCATCGACAAACCTTGTCGGGTTCTCATTTCTCATCCTGACTTCTCTTAAGGTTCTTAATTTTGCTCAATACAGCTACGCTGACGAAATTGCTGCGTTTTCCGTAGTGACCTTCATATTGAGTAGCGCGTTTTCTTTCGCATCTATTAGATCAAAAAATGATCATAAAAGTGAGGTGTTTGAGACAATTGCGGATTACATTTTCTTGGGAGGATTACTGGCTTTATTTTTGGTGTGCGTGTCGCTAATCGGATTAAAATAAACATATGAATATTCAAACACAACCCATAATCACTACTCATGCCCTTACAAAGAAGTACAAAGATACTATCGCACTTGATACGCTCGACCTTTCCGTTAACAAAGGGGAGATATTTGGATTTCTTGGCCACAATGGAGCCGGAAAGACGACTACCGTCAGTATATTAACCACCCTCATCGCACCCACGTCAGGAAATGCCACGGTATGTGGATTCGATACACAGAAAGAGAGTATTGAGGTGCAAAAACGTATCGGCTATCTGCCCGAAAGCGTAAAGTTTTATGATAGCCTCACCGCCTATGAGAATCTTGAATACCTCGCAAAGCTCTCGGGTATCAAAAACCCAAAAGAGAAAATCCGCGAGGTACTCGTTTTTCTTGAATTCACGGGTATTGAAGACAAGAAACTTGGCGAGTTTTCCAAAGGGATGCGCCAACGTATCGGTATTGCGCAAGCGATACTTCACGATCCAGAAGTACTTTTCCTCGATGAGCCGACGAGTGGGCTCGACCCAATGGGTATAAAGAAACTTCGAGATATTATCATCAAGCTAAATCGAGAGAAAGGAATGACTATTTTCATGAACACCCACCTGCTTTCAGAGGTGGCGAAAACATGCACGACAATAGGAGTACTAAACCAAGGCAAATTAATTTACTGTGATTCTCTCGCGAAGACTATGGAGCGTTTCCACGATGAGTCATCGCTCGAAGAAATATATTTCACGCTGGGAGATAAGAAGTAAACATATGCCTACAACACTCACAATTGCAGGTGCAGAAATACGCGCACTTATCCGTGAAAAGACCATGTATTCAATTACTGGTGTCTTTCTGTTCATGGCAGCTATGTCGGCGTTTATCGGCTGGTCTACCCTTACTACAACCGATGCAGTTTACAAGGCTTCGGTTGTCTATCTTCATGCGAACGGCGTCTCTTCCATTCCAGAGAACCCCCTTCGCTCTGTCCCAACGCTTGCAAGTTTTGATAACCTCATCGTATATATACTGCTCATCGGAGCATTGCTCGCGGTCATCATTGGACATCGCAGTATCATGCGGGAAAGACGGTCAGGAATATTACAGATACTTTTTACAAGACCGATTAAAAAAGGATCGTTTGTATTTGGCAAAATACTCGGACTCGGTTCTGTACTTTTTGTCATCGTGTGCATGACCGCAATGATAAGTATTGCATCGTCTTTTTTCTTGCCCTTTCAACATTTAAACACGGGAGATATAGTCCACCTCCTCATGTTTTTTCTGCTCTCACTTCTGTATATGCTTTTCTTTGCGTTGTGCGGATTATTCTTCTCCATAGTTACCAAAAGTGAGTCCCTCGCACTTTTTATACCAATCTGCATTTGGGTCGGTATCACATTTGTATTACCCGAACTTGCTACAGGCCTAACTCCTACTGCACTTTTGAATCCCGTCACTATGCTACAGCTACCCACATTGGATGGATTCTTCAACTCGGCTCAACACGTATTGTTTCCCGTCTCTCTCGGGTGGCACTACACGATCATGAGCGGAGAACTCTTGGGCAGCTCTTTTGGACCAAACATTCCCATATCGGATGTGCTTGCCAAGCATATTGTAGAAATAGGAACGTTGATAATTTCAATCGCAACGCTCGGAGTACTCTCAGCCCTTGCGTTGCAGAAATTTGATCCTCGAGGAGATTACGTTAATGAATAATGCTATGTATCAAATTCTAACTGTCGCAAAAAAGGAATATGGTGATGCGCTACGAAATTACGTGTTTATAGTATTTCTCGCATTTCTAATCATATTAACGGGCGTATCGCTCTATGTGGGCGCAATCAATTTTCAGGCCAAAGTTTCTTTGTTTGAAAAAACCTATCAGGCACTCATTGCGTCAGGACAATCTGCAGCAAACCTTGTACGACCCGAATTTTTTCCTCTACAACTCTTACGCGCCTCGATAGAATACTTTGAGATTATTGGCGCAATACTGGCTATTTCCCTCGGGTATCTCAGTATCGCAAAAGAAAAGGGCAACAACACATTGCCACTGATATTTACTCGACCGATTACGCGCACACGATATTACATCGGTAAGTTGGTTGGTAACGCTGCGGTTCTTGGTTCGGTATGCGCTGTTTTATTTATTGGAATTATCGTTGTGTTGGTGTTTGTTGCTGGTGTTCACCTATCTTCGCTCGAGATTGCAAAAGTACTCATCACTGCAGGCGCAACTTTTGTATACCTGTCCATATTTTTTCTCTTTGCGGCGCTTTGCACCATCCTAATGAAGTTTCCTTCGAATGCGCTTATCCTCACCTTTGTAGTGTGGTTGTTTTTCGTACTCGTCGTACCACAGATTGGTGACACGATGGATACTGATAATCAGGTGCCAGGCGGATTCTTCAATGCGATACATGTTGACAAGCCGCAATCAAAAATTATTCTCCAACAATTTACGTTCTATGAGACGCTTCGCAACGGGACTGAGGAGACATCCATCACCAAGCATTATGAGCGGTTGACCTTCGCCCTCCTTGGCATCAAAGACATCTATAATGGAAAATCCTTGGCATACATCTTTTTCGATAAAGTATGGGAATTAGTGTGGCTCGCGGCATTCTTACTCACACTTGGAGCTGGATCAACCTATGTGTTTGCGAGAAGTCAGACACTGTGGCAAAAGGTCGAGTAGCATAATTATCCGAGTATTAATTAAAAATTAACTTGAAAATATGAACAATAAAATAATATATGCAGTCGTCGGTATAGTGGGCGTTGTTCTCGTTGCTGGGCTTGCACTTATCAATCGAAATGGCGCATCGCAACCTGCCCCCGTAGCGACCACAACGAAAGATGCAGGCGTGTCGAGTGATCCGCAAGACATCGTGCCAGGCACGTATCCAAATCAAATAAAAAATGCTGCGACAACGAGCGGGTTTTCAATTGTCTCTGGTCTCGTAGAAAACAACGTCGATACTCAGGGGAAAATAACAGACGATCATCTTGAGCTGCTGATTAAAAATACGTCCGCAAAAGACATGACTAACTTTGAGGCGTACTACACGGTTACCGACCTCTTGACTAATAAAACGGAAGGATACTATAAACAGTTGACTGGTCTCGTCTTGAAAAGTGGAGAGTCAAAATCCATACACTTTGATGGAAAGAGCGGGGTTGACCATTTTGGAGTAAATAAGAATGGCATTTACTTCACGTCACAAAGTAAATTAGAGTTCGATATCCAAGTGAGCACACCAGGATTCCAAGTAGCTCACTTGAAGGTTACTAAAGATGCTGGTGGTGCGGAACTCAAAGATTAATCTTAATAACCACACATGGGAAATATAACTAATTTCTTCTCGCATTTGCTCCCCACGTTGGGGAGCTTTGGTGTGTGGGGATATTGGTTTATTCTACTCGTCTCGCTCGTCGAGGCGTTGGTTATTGTCGGATCATTTATTCCCGGGGCCCTGTTTGTGGTCTTTGCTGGGATACTTGTCTCAAAGGGAGTGTACGACTTAGGCGACATGATTATTTTCGCCTCCGTCGGTGCAATTCTTGGTGATATGGCGAGTTACTACCTAGGTTCAAAGGGAACGCATCTATTTAAAAATGAGAATAGATTTTTGAAGGAAGATCATCTCGCGAGCGGGAAAGCGTTTTTTAAGAAACATGGAGACAAGAGTGTTCTTATCGGTCGTTTTCTGGGACCCTTGCGTTCAATCGTACCGTTTGTCGCAGGGCTCACGGGAATGAATAAAAGATCTTTCCTTTTTTGGAACGTTATCGGCGGCGTGGCATGGGCCGTCTCGCACATACTTATCGGGTATTTCTTTGGCGGATCGCTGGCATTTATTCACAAGTGGTCGCTTTTGGTAACGATGTTTGTGCTTGGGTCACTGGCCATGCTCGCCATAGTCTGGGTGTTTGTAAAGCAATCAGAACTTGTGTTGCGTTTTTGGCGACCACTCGTCATCTTCCTGTCTGGGTTCTTAGTGTATCAAATGGCAGACGTGGTTTTTCTCGGAGAGTCAGTTCCGCTTATCGATATGCATCTGCAGAGCTGGTTTCTCCTTGTGCGCGACGACGAACTCATACTATTTTTCAAATTAGTGACTATCCTTGGTAACTGGCAATTTATTATTCCAACCGCCATTGTTCTGAGTATATGGTTATTCTATAAAAGGAACTTGCAACGCTACATCGCTCCGTTATGGGTAACGCTTATAAGTGCAGAAGTCATAACATATGCATTAAAACTATTTGTCGCACGTCCGCGTCCTCTTGATGGGTTACTTATTGAGAATGACTTTTCATTTCCAAGTGGGCATGCAACGATTGCCGTGGCTTTTTTGGGGACTCTTATATACATCGCCTCAATCCATATACACTCGTCTCGATGGCGACAGGTTTTTATATTTATTGCAGTGACGCTCATACTCCTCATCGGCTTGAGCCGACTGTATCTCGGAGTGCATTATCTCAGTGATATTGTTGCAGGCTATCTTGTAGGCTTCCTAAGCATCTTGATTGGGATGTATGTAAAGGGTAAGTCATCAGCATCTTTATGAAGATTTCACCAAAAAGACATATACTTAATACATGAAAATCTTAGTCGTCGAAGACAACCAAAAACTGGCCGCGAACATCAAAGAAGGTCTAGAACAGGACGGTTTTGCCGTTGACTGTATCTTTGATGGTATTACGGCGGAGAAACGTATTCTCATTAATCGTACAGATTACGATGTAGTGATACTTGATATTATGCTCCCCGGTAAAGACGGCGTCGCAGTTTGTCGCTCATGGCGCGAGCAGGAAGTAACAATTCCAGTCTTGATGCTCACGGCTCGAGACGCAACTGATGACAAGGTAAAGGGACTAAACTCAGGCGCGGACGACTACCTCGCCAAGCCATTTGCTTTTGAGGAATTACTGGCTCGCATACGCGCACTTCTTCGTCGCCCCACTGTGGCCGAGAAAACCGTGTTGCAGGTCGGAGATATTACACTAGACACCGTGAGTCGCAAGGTCGAGCGGAACTCAAAAGAGGTGGTACTTACTCTCAAAGAGTACATGGTGCTGGAGTACTTAATGCGGAATCAAAACAAGGTGATCACGAGGGACGCTTTGTATGATCATGCATGGGACTATGCGGACAACTCGTTTAGTAATACAGTGAATGTGCATATAAAAAATCTTCGACAGAAATTACATGACGATGGAACACATATACAAACAATTCGAGGCGTTGGCTACAAGATGGAGGCGTGATCTCCTCCTGCGTGCCCGCGTAAAGCTTACAGCGGCATACGTTGCGGTATCTGCTGTCATATTAGCTATATTCAGCTATCTTTTGTACGGCGCGCTTTTGGGTCGTCTCGCGGAGTCCATCAATGAAGATATATTGAGCGTCGCAGCGCAGGAACTATTTTTTGAACGAGCGAGTTCTGCCTTGCAGTCACAGATTTTAATGGCCGACGGAATAACTCTTTTTGTTGTTTGCATATCTGCATACTTTTTGACCGGAATAACGCTCAGACCCATTCGTGAGGCACGTGATCGTGAGCGGCGATTTCTTGCCGATGCTGCACACGAACTTCGCACACCACTTTCCGTTATAAAGTCAGGAAACGAAGTAGTTTTACGTGGCGAAGCAGAAATGTCGCCACGGCTGAAAAAACTTCTCACTGAAAACATCGAAGAGATTGATTCTCTCACGCGCATCGCAAACGGACTTCTATCTCTCGTGAGCGAGAAAGAGAAATCCGTAAACAAGGGTGTGCGTGTCCATGTACACCAAGTACTTTCGACAGTTGTGAAAAAGCTGGAACCAATCGCTCAGATGCGTCAGGTAAAACTCGTTCTTACCGCCGAGGAATCCACCAGGGTATTTGCAGTGCACGCGGATCAAGGCGCTCTTTCCAGAGCATTTGAGAATTTGATCGAAAATGCAATTAAATATACTAAAGCGGATGGTTCCGTAGAGGTATCGCTAGTCGGCAAGGGCGAATCGATAATAATTCAGGTGCGCGATACGGGCATAGGAATCTCGCCGGATGACTTACAGCACGTTACAGAGCCTTTTTTCCGTGCCGATGCAGCTCGCACCTCAATGGACGGATCCGGACTCGGTCTCTCCATCGTTTCTGAGACCATTGAGTCGCACGGGGGACGCATTGCAATAGAAAGTGAGCTGGGAGTTGGTACTACTGTTCGTGTTACGTTGCCGCTTGCTCACGCATAACATAACTCTCTTTATCAGGATTTAATCCTGCCTGAGTACGATTGATACATAACTTCAGGTTCGAGCGCGACCATTAGTAATAATCATTTCGCGCACGAAGTTCGCAGTTAATCACTGCATTCTTAATCGTTAAACTTAAAATAACTATGCAACCATATAAAAGACTAGGGAAAGGAGCAACATTAGCACTCTTCGCCGCAGGTTTGATGGCGACGGGCGGAGTCGCATCAATCGGTATGCAGGCGTTTGCTCAAACGTCAACCGCGTCCAATACTCCAGTGGCGATCACAACACAAGCGCAGGACACTGCGGACACGGCTGATACCGGCAAGGAGGCGCAAGATGAAAACGTCTCACTCCCCGCAGGTGGTATTACTGAGACGCAGGCACGTGCAGCAATTGGAGCAAAATACCCAGGCGTTGCAATCCAGCGCATCGAACTTGAGGATAACAACGGGACAATCGTCTACGGCGCAAAGCTTGCGGACAAGACCGAAGTTACCGTCGATGCAAAGACCGGTGTCGTCGCAGTCGAAGCCGCTGATCAAGAGAGTGTTGAGCACCAAGACAAAGGCGGATCAGCAGATGCAAACGAAGCACCTGGCACTGAGACTAATGATGGTCCCGATGGCCAGAACGAAGCAGGTGAAACTGGCCACAACTAGCCAGTCACCGACGCAGTATTCAGGAAATGGATCACAATCTATAACGCAGTTCGCTGCATTAACAAAATGGATCGTCACTCCTGATGGAAACACAGGCCCTTATGAGGGGCCTGTTTGCGTTTAGTTACCTACAGGTTATCTACTCGGGACGCTCTGGACTCCTAGGGGGGTCTGCGTCATTCCTTAGGATATGGAAAACATAGCCACATCAAGGGTAAACCTCGGCGTCAGGCAGGCCGGGCCAGCACCCATTATCAAGTACTGCCTATACGCAAGAAAGTCGACTGAAAGTGAGGAGCGACAAATCCTCTCCATCGATAGCCAGATCAAAGAGATGATTCAACTCGCCGAACGCGAGGGTCTTGAGATAGTCGAAATCAAGAGAGAATCACACTCAGCGAAAGAGACAGGACAACGTCCAGTTTTCAATGAAATTATTGAGGAGATTAAACAAGGCAAGTTCACAGGAATACTCACGTGGGCACCAGACCGTATTAGCAGAAATGCTGGTGACCTCGGAAAGATCGTGGACCTGATGGATGCAAAGTTACTTATTGAGATTCGCACTTTCGGGCAACGATTTACCAATAGCCCGAGTGAGAAATTCTTACTGATGATTCTCGGGTCGCAAGCGAAACTTGAGAATGACAATAGAGGTATCAATGTAAAGCGTGGACTGCGAACGAGAGTAGAAATGGGACTATGGCCTGGAGTGGCTCCGCTTGGATACTTGAATCAAAAATTCATGGACAAGAAGTGTCAGGTTGAAGTTGATGCACTGCGAGCGCCAACAGTGAAAAAGATATTCGAGAAGATAGCATACGAACATTATTCAGGCAGAAAGATATATAACTGGCTGAAGTTTGAACTGAACTTCCATACGCGAGGAAACAAACCACTAACTTTAAGTGGTGTGTACCGCATTATCGATAACCCCTTCTATTACGGGCCATTCGAGTATCCGAGAGAAAGTGGTAACTGGTATCAAGGGAAACATACGCCACTTATCACTCAAGAGTTATTTGAGAAAGCTCAAGCGCAACTAAAGCGCGACAAGATAGTACGCGAGAACAAAGAGTTCGCCTTTACGAAACTATTCACCTGCGGATACTGCCAATCAGGTATATCAGCTGAAGAGAAATGGAAGCCACTCAAGGATGGCACGTCAGCGCACTACATTTACTATGGGTGTAGTCGTGCGAGAGACAGGAACTGCAAGAATAAGTACATACGCGAAGAAGAACTCATCGACGAGTTGCTCAAAATTATGGACGTAGTAAACATCAACGAACTCGGCATGAGACAGAAGCTTGAAGATGAGATCCGGCGCTTCAACAAGCTACAGAAGATAGTAAACGGTAGATCCGGCAATTCATTGGTTGAAGAAGATGATGTGAACATCCGCCAGTACGCGAAGTATCTTCTGAAAGAAGGAAGTACGTCAGACAAGAGAGAGCTGCTAGCAAACCTGCGAAGTCGCCTGAACTACAAAGATAAAAAGATCACGATGATCGAGGAATAGGAAAAACAAAAGCAGCGATTTCGTATCGCTGCTTTTGTTTCAACTTTTCATATGCTTGCGGGTCGCACTACTACCATAGGTAATAAGGACACGCCGATACTTAGTTGTCAATGCGGATAGGGAGAGATTCGAACTCTCGGTAGGTTTTACCCTACGACGGTTTAGTAAACCGTTGATTTAAGCCACTCATCCACCTATCCGTGCAAACTAATATAACATAAATTTTATAAAACACATTATTTGTGATAATCTGGCCTTATTGGAGCCGTGTCAGAGTGGTCTAACGTGCCTCTTTGCTAAAGAGGTGTACCCTTTAATAAGGTACCGATGGTTCGAATCCATCCGGCTCCGCAGGAGAAAAAATCTCGCCAGAGATTTTTTAGGATGGATTCGAACAGAGTGGGGTCGGGAGAGAAGGCTCTCTCCCGTGGAGGAAGGATTGGGAAAACCGTGGGTTTCCCAGTAGTTCGCAGTCCATCCGGCTCCGCAGGAGAAATTTAGTGGGCGATCGTAAAAGCAAATACATCCATAGCACCTTTATCTAAGAGTGTTTTTCTGGCTTCGTTTAGTGTGCTGCCTGTGGTAACAACATCGTCTATAAGAAGTATATACTTACCAGAAACATTTTTAT
>CAYMIJ010000032.1:0-17424 GCA_964390465.1 uncultured Flavobacteriaceae bacterium
GTTTCCATGCTTTAATTTTAACACCAATTAGAAATTAGTTCTACTTTTTGCGGAGATCCTCGTGTTAGAGACTTTTGATAACAAGCCCCATAACGTTATTTCTAATAATTTTATTATATCAAATCGACGCACCTCGTGCGAATTGAAAAATGACAAAAGTGACACGAAACGATAGTTAAAGTTACATGTCACTGTCACTATTATTCAATAAGTCTTTATTTTTATTGGATTTTTGTTCGTCAATCATTGACAATAAAATATCGGCAAATTGTCCGGCGCCCTGATCAATTTTTTCGTTATTACTAAAATTTTCTAGAGATTTTATGTCCTCATATCTAACCGTTGTATCACACGACTCTTCGTTGATTCGTATATATGATTTTTTTGAATTATTT
The DNA here is from genome assembly GCA_964390465.1 of uncultured Flavobacteriaceae bacterium. Classification (GTDB taxonomy): domain Bacteria; phylum Pseudomonadota; class Alphaproteobacteria; order Micropepsales; family Micropepsaceae; genus JADZAI01. The sequence continues at coordinate 396 of CAYMIJ010000032.1, forward strand.
TCGACCACCCTACCGTTTACAGGTTGGGCTACTTTTTTAAGAATAATTCCAACCTCGTCACCTTCTTGGATATTTTTAATGTTTTTCATAATATTTGTTTTCATTATTAAGCCGATAATAGCTTAATTATATCAGAGTCCTAAACTTAGTTGATTTCACTGTTAACTTTCTTGTGTACTTTTCGTATTATATATGTATGAAAAGGACTTTTGGTAATTTAACACCCATTAAAGTAAAATACTGTATTTATGCTCGTAAATCTATGGAAGCAGAAGAACGTCAGGCACTTTCTATAGATTCTCAAATTAAAGAGATGGAAGATATTGCTAAGCGTGAAAATTTAGAAGTTGTCTGTACTAAAACTGAAGCTCATTCAGCAAAAGACTCAGGTCAACGTCCAGTTTTTAATGAAGTAATACAAGATATTAAAAATAAAAAATATAACGCACTCCTAACTTGGAATACAGATCGTTTAAGCAGAAACGCTGGAGATCTTGGTCGGATGGTCGATCTTATGGATATTGGTCTTCTTGTTAAGATTCGTACATACGGTCAAATTTTTACAAACAATCCGAATGAGAAATTTTTACTGATGATTCTTGGGTCACAAGCTAAATTAGAGAATGATAATAGAGGAATAAATGTACAGCGAGGAATGAGGGCTAGAGCAGAATCAGGATTGTGGCCAGCTCCTCCACCAACAGGATACTTGAATTCAAATCTCAGAGATCATCCATGTGAAAAAGTTATCGATCCAATACGTGCTCCAATAATTAAAGAAATGTTTGAAAAAGTTGGATATGAGGGTTGGACAAATAGGCAATTATATTTTTGGTTGAAAGAAAAAGGAGCTAAAACTATCAGCAATAAGGATATTAATTTTAGTTCTATCCATGACATACTGACCCGTACTTTTTATTACGGTTATTTTGAGTATCCTAGAAAAAGTGGTAAATGGTATAAAGGAAAGCATACACCAATAATAACAAAAGAATTATTTGATTTGGTTCAAAAAGTTTTAAAACAACATTCTCAATTTAGAAGTTATGTAAGAACCAGAACGGCTCCTTTTACTTTTGCTCTTTTCATGAGGTGTGGATTGTGTACTTCTAATATTGTTGCAGAAGAACAATTTAAAAAACAAAAAAATGGTACTACACATCGACATTTATATTATCATTGCAGTAGAAGCAGAGATCGTATTTGCAAAGGTTGCTATATAACTGAAGCGAATTTAATTAATCAGTTTTTGAATCTCATTGACTCAGTTAATGTTGATCTTATTGGAATGAAAGATGAGATGAATAAAAAAATTGATTGGTATCATGGGTATCAAAGTTTCTTAACCAAAGAACCCGTGCCCGAAAGAACAGAAGATAGAAGGAATTTTGAGTTAAGACAATATGCAAAAATTGTTTTTGAAGACGGGACAAAAGAAGACAAATTAAATATATTAAAACACCTAAAAGGAAAAATAATCTTAAGGGATAAAAAACTTTTTATTGAAAATACAACCTCAAATTAGATTAATTTTTTCTATTAATTCAAATTATTTATTTATTTTAAAGAGAAGAATTATCTAATATCTTTATCTTCCACAAGGTGTCACAATCTTTTGTATTAAATTCTTTTTCAATCTTCTTTTTTAACGGACCATCTTCGGTAATAATTATAAGCTCTTCTTCCATATCTTTAAACAACTTTCTCGGTTTGTTTTGAAAGCATTCTTTTAATGTTTTTAATAAAGCAAGTATAGAAATATCTCCGAAACCCGTCATGTTATAAAAAGATCTTCCATCATATTTATTAATCATTTCTTGGTAATTTTTAATATAAACACTTTCATCAAAAATTGATTCGCCTGAAATATCTTTAATATTTTCAGGCAATCTTCTTCCAAAAATTTGTTCAACTATTTCTGATTCTTCTTTAACATCAGGGGCAAGATAATAAGTATCTTTTAGTTTAAGATTATTTTTAAATATATGATTTAATGTATTGGTATCAATTAATTTCATATTTGTAAATTAGAACGATATTTTTTAAATCCTTTTTTATTTACTCCACCGAACAATAAATACTGTGCCTGAATATTCTTAACCGTTCCAGTCTTAATAGCTGAATTTATAAAATCAAAAGAATATTTACCACAGAATTTTCTTACTGAAGTTTCGATTCCCGGAGAATGCATTATTTTTTTAATTTTTTTAGGCTTATATTCGGGTGGCAACAGAAGTTTATATTCTTCTTTAGATATTATCTTTCTAATTCTCAAAGTAACTAAAACCGCCGTTGGCGTTATTTTATACTTGAAAGATAAATCATCTCTTACCTGAGCTGTTATATTTTGACCTTTAAGTTTATCAGTATCATCCTTAGGTAACAATAATTCTGATGTTAAACGGTATAGTTTTGCTTGTTGACCTTTTGCAATAATTGCTTTTGTCTTAAAATCTTTTTCAATAAAAAAGTTGTATTCATTTAAACCTATAATTATAAGTAGATAGATAAGAGTATATATCTGTCTTCCATCTGTTTCGTCTGGATTAATTTCACTTGGTAAAAATACAAAAGGAATTTTTTCATCTTTGATTACAAAACCACTTGTATTTTTATAAATAGAGTTATTGACTACTTGCCAAACTGGAAGCATTTTGTTTGCAAGAACACCTTGTGAAATATTTATATTTTTGTCCTCTATTTTTTTAATAAGATAATCTAGGGCTGGGGCTTTATTTTTATAACTTCTAAATTTATTTATATCAATTGAAAAATATGACAGTATGTGATCAACTGCTTCTCTGTCTTTTTTATCTATCAAGGATCCACAGAACTTGTTTATGGGGATACTGGGACTATCACAAACAAAATTTTGTAATCTAATCAATCTGTCTATTATTCTTTTTGATGTTATCTTTCCAATACCTTTTCTTTTTGCAACAAGTTTTGAAGAAACTTTATCCAACCTCGTTTTATTAATATGATCTAATTCTTTTTTAAGTTTTGTGCTATTTAAAAAGAAAAGTTGCCATGGTATAAGAATTTTTCCGCTTTCATTTTTTAGATCCTTAAATTCAATATGGTTATTTCTTAGGGCTGTTTTAAAGATTTGTCTGTCCAGTAGATTCTCTTCGCTATATATGTTTAAAAGCCCCTTGATTGTAAGGGTATCTATTTCAGTGGCTTTTTTGTTGTTTACATAAACCCACATATTAAAATTCTACACAAATATTGACATATATCAAACAAGTATGTTTAGAAAAAATTAATATGAAGTTTTTAGAATTATTTTATACTTAAGTGGTAATTTTCTTTAACTTTTCTAGTCTTGCTTTATTTCTATCCTTTGTGACTTTTAAAACTTTTTTTATTATTAAAGACTCGTTTAACTGTTTTTACTATTTGTTTATGTTTTAATTTTTTTAAATATATAAAGTCATTCAATGTCACCTAAGTAATTATCTATATACCTTATAGGTATTTTCTTTGTATCCGATACAAAATATTTGCTATTTTTGATTAAGTATATTCTAATGCTGATTTTAGCCCTATTTTATTGACGCTTTTAAAGATACTGTTACATTTAATATATGGGCGAAAATATTATAAATAAAAAAGAATATTGCATGATGGATCTTGAGATATGTCCCAAGGTACGTAGATTTAGTCAGTCTATGAAGAATATTCTAAAGAAGCCGTCCATATATAGAAATGGTTTTATAAATATCCGAGAAGGTAGTTTTCTTCTTGCCGTAGATTTCGATGAAAATGATAATCCTGTATTCAAAGCAGTCTTTCCTCCTGAAATCATAGAAGGGATGAAAAATGGGACTATCAATTTCGATAATAACGAAATCTCAGCAATTTGCATTGAGGCAGAGAGGAAAGCAAGAGAACAAATAAAACTAAAATTGAATCCTACTAGGGTTTGTCACAACTAGTTAGTACAACTTAATACAACAGAAACCCGTATTTTTAATACCACGCCTGTTTCGAAAAAAGCCTTATCATATTAGCTCGTCTAGTATGCTTAGTCTTCCAATCGAAGCGGGCTTTTTTATTACTAATTAATAAAAAATATTATGAATAAATTAAACTGGAGTATTGAAAAAAGAAATCTTAAAGATATTAACAACTGGAATAAAAATCCAAGAAAAATTACAAAAGTAGCTCTCGAAAAATTAAAAGACAAAATTACTCAAAATGGTTTCCACAGCGTGATTGTAATTGATACTGATAATACGATTTTATCAGGCAACCAAAGAAAAACAGCCCTGATTGAATTAGGGATTAAGGAAGTAAATGTACTCGTTCCCGACCGCACGCTCACCGACGACGAACGTACTAAAATTGCTCTTGAAAGCAACGTTAATGACGGTGAGTGGGATTTTGAAAAGTTAAAGTCATTCGATTTAGGACTAATTAAATTTGCAGGATTTTCTGACATGGAAATTGCTAAATTCTGGGACGAAGACAAGGACACCAAGGATGATAAGTTTGACGTATCGAAAGAATTAAAAAAGATTAAAAATCTAGTAGTCCAAAAAGGTGATCTCATAATAATGGGAGATCACAAGTTGCTCTGTTCTAGCTCAACTGATATACATGCAGTACAAAAACTATTTGGAAACGACAGAACTACCGCCATCTATAGTGATCCTCCATTCAACATCGGGCTTTCATATGATAAAGGTGTAGGTAATAAAAGTAATTACGGAGGAACTTTTGACGATAATCAATCGCCAAAGGAATATGTGGAATTTATTAGAAAAGTTATGAAGTCTGCTCTTGCTGTATCTGTTAAAGATTTACACGTTGCATTCTGGTCAGATGAAGCTTGGACGTGGGTCTTTCAAACTCTATATATGGAACTCGGTATTAAAAATAGACGATTAAATGTTTGGGTTAAGAACAACGCCTCACCGACACCTACGGTTGCATTTAATAAATGCACAGAGTTTTGTGTGTACGGCACTACAGGGTCACCATACTTGTCTGACTTAGTTAAAAATTTAAATGAAATTCAAAACAAAAATCTTGGTACAGGAAATCAACTCTTTGAAGACATCTCAAATTTGTGGATGACAAAAAGACTTCCGTCAAACCAAATGGAACACTCGACAAGTAAGAACCCCGAATTACATCATAAATTTATTATGCGTTGCACCAAGCCTGGCGACATAATTTTTGATGCATTTTCTGGCTCTGCCAGTACCATGATTTGCGCTGAACAATTAGGACGTAAAGTATATTCACTTGAAATTGAGCCAATTTTTTGTGATCTTGCGATAAAGAGATACGAAAAATTAACTGGTCGTAAAGCTAAGATAGTAAAAAACTTTTATGAAGAAAAATAAACTCCAAGATCAGTTCTTCGAAGAACTATCAAAAGTACCAATTGTGCAAATTGCTTGTGAAAAAACTGGTGTATCTCGTAACAGTGTCTATCGTTGGAAAAAAGAAGACAAAACTTTTTCTACCAAAATGGATAAAGCACTAACCGACGGAGTGTCTTTTGTAAATGACATGAGTGAATCACAATTACTCACAATGATTAAAGAAAAGAATTACTCAGCGATTAGTTTTTGGTTACGTCATAGAAATGATAACTACAAAAACAAGATAGAGGTAAAACATGGTTATGTAGACGATATTCCTCTCACTGAAGAACAAAAACAAATTATCAGTAAGACACTTTCTATTTTGAAAGATGACGATGAATAACAAAACAGAAATTACAACCAAAGAGGATGCGATAAAAAAGCTAGATGATCCTGTCATTCGAAAAGAAGTAGCTAAAGCAGATTTCTATTTGTTTTTCACAATATATTTCTATCACCACATGAAATATGCCTTTGCAAATATGCACAAAGAGATAATGGCAATATGTCAGAATGAATCTATCTCACTTGCTCTCATCATGGCGTTTCGTGGTTCAGGGAAATCAACAATCGTTACCACAGCGTTCCCGCTGTGGGCGATTATTGGTACCCTCCAAAAGAAATATATTGTTATCGTTGCAAAGACAAAACCTCAAGCAAGACAGATGATGACAAACATTAAGGCTGAGCTTGAATCAAACGAACAATTAAGAAATGACCTTGGTCCCTTTCAGGAAGAGTCTGAAGAGTGGGGTTCTGAATCAATTGTATTTCCTAAACAAAATGCACGAATTACTGTTGTATCTATCGAGCAAAGTCTTAAGGGATTAAGACATAAACAATATAGACCTGACTTAATTATTCTCGACGATATTGAAGATAACGAATCAACCAAGACGTATGAAATGAGAGAGAAAACATATGAGAAATACAAAAGAGAAATCGTCCCGCTCGGCGATAAAGGTACAAGAATAATTCATGTTGGTAATATGCTTCATGATAATTCTCTCATTATGAGACTTTCCAGAGAACTCAAAGAAAACGATGATACAAGAATTTTTAGGAAATATCCAATCATTGATGACACAGGGCTCATATACTGGACTGGAAAGTTTTGTAATCTAGAAGAAATTGAAACAGAAAGATTAAAAGTGAATGACGACGTTGCGTGGAGTTTGGAATATTTGCTTAAAATAATTTCTGGAAATGAGCAGATTATTAAAAATGAAGAAATCCAATACTACGACGAGATACCTCTACGAGTTAAAAATAGATCTGGATACTTTGATGACCGATATATTGTTATTGGTGTAGATTTAGCGATATCAAAAAATGATAGTGCTGACTATACTGCAATAATTCCGATTCTCTATATAAAAAACAGAGAGAAGAATAATTACGATGCCTATGTCTTAAAAGATTTCATCCATAAAAGGTTAGACTTCAATGAAACTTGCGATGCGATTATTTCTCTTAACAAAGCACTTAGTGTATACGGAGCGACGAAAACAATTTTTGTCATTGAAACGGTCGCATATCAACAAGCTCTTGCTCAAGCAGTAAAAGCAAAAGACAAAAATTACATAGAGATAGTTGAAAAAAATACAAATCTTGATAAGGAAACTAGATTACGGACAACTAAACCAACTTTCTCAAGTAGATCTATTTTCTTTCCCAGAAATGAGTCGGGTGTAATGGTTACGGAAATAACAGGGTTTGGAAAAGAAAGGCACGATGATTTAGTCGACGCTCTTACGCTTGCTATTAATTATGCTACTGAGAGTTTGCTAAATCAGCCGATTGCTGTCTGTGTATAGTGTCACTTAACGTCAGCACCATCATCGAATGATCCGTAATTTTATCTTCTCTGTACTGGTGAATATATTCACAACTTACAACATTTGGTTTCAGGTCATTATGAACAAAAAAGTGATCAAGTCTAAAACCATTTCCTGCACTGCTGTACCAACTAAAATCTTTTTTGTCGTTGTGAATATATCTCCATGCGTCAAACAAATTACTTTCTTCAATCTTGTTGATATACGCTGAGTGAGCAAAAGTTGCTCCTTGTTCATCTATATAATGTTTCCCAGTATTAATATCTCCTGTGATAATAATTTTCTCATTAGGATTTTCTTTGATTTCATTTAACAAAAAATCAAACACATATTTCTTGTCATCCATTCCAGGGAAGTAACACCCATAGATTGAATAGTTATCATTATAGACTTTCACTACTCTCTCGGAGTGATTCGTGAGTTCAGGAAATAGTTTGTATTTAAAATTTTCTTTGGAAACAATTAGAACTGAATTTTTGTTGATTTCAGTCTGTGCCTTAAATTGATAAATGAAACCAAGTCTATGTAGTGCTTCTTGTGTTACCTTAGCGTTATCGTTATTCCTAAACTCAGTTAAAATAATGGTCGTAGCGTCAGTATGACCCTTGAGAGTTTCAATTATCTTACTGATTCTTGTGCCCCCGCCGTGCCGTATATTCCAAGTTAAGATAATGTTCATTACTTATCATCTCTTAACCCATCCAATTTTTTCTTAATTTCATATGGATTAGCTACATGTTGTAAGATTATCTCTTTACCCATTCCTCCTGCTGTATTAATACATATCTGTCCGCTCTTGGTGAATGTCTTATCTAAAAAAGATACTCGAACAGTCACATCGGTAATTTTATTGTAGTCTACACTAACTAAATCAGTAGAAAAGAATCCTCTATGTATCAGTACTCTCTTATTAGTAAATCCGTAAATGTTAGCTTTCGGTAAATATATTTTTAAATAGAGGAATGCTAAAGCAAACATGAATACTCCAACAACTGCAAAAACAAAAGGTAAACTAATTATTGCCCAAATTATCAAATATGTTTTTATGTACTGCTTCCCAATTGAAAACTCATACTTAACTTCTTCATTAGTACTTAAGATTTTGTCCCAAACTTTTTCATTATGTGTTTGATCACTCATAGTCATTTATTTTGCGTATTAGAAATAAAAACCTAGAGTAGGACGCAAAAAGCCTGCAATTAGGTCAGCGGTCTTTCGACCACTCACGTCCGTTTCCAGACGTGGCTCGCTAAAGCAAAATCCTAATTACAGGTTCTTTACGCTTTAGCGAGACTCATTTTCACCATGCCTTTGTTTCCAAGGGTTTAGGCTACTTTCTTTTATATTTAATTGTAATTAAATAATATCACTTCGACCATATTATTCAAAGCCCATTCTATCGCAGAACATTAAAATCACAGAGGAAAGTTACCAACAAGTTGCCAACAAGCGATAGCTTAGCAGAAGACCTTTTCTCTGACATCATTAGGTATGGAAACATATACAACAGCTCAATTTGAGCGTCCAATTATTAGCCAAGTCGAAAAAATTAAATATGTATTGTATGCAAGAAAATCAACTGAGTCAGAAGAACGTCAGGTTCTTTCAATTGATTCGCAAATTAAAGAAATGCTTGAGCTTGCGGAAAAAGAAAGTTTAGAAATAGTAGAAATTAGAAGAGAATCACATTCGGCAAAAGAATCAGGACAGCGACCCGTATACAAAGAAATTTTAGAGGACATACGACGTGGGCGGTTTAATGGAATACTAACATGGGCACCTGATCGACTTTCTCGTAACGCTGGCGACTTAGGGAGTATCGTCGATTTAATGGATCAAAAATTATTATTAGAAATTCGTACCTACGGACAACATTTTAAGAATTCTCCAAATGAAAAGTTTCTACTAATGATTTTATGTTCTCAAGCAAAACTAGAGAATGATAACAAAAGTGTAAATGTTAAAAGAGGTTTAAGAACTAGATGTGAAATGGGATTATGGCCTGCCTCCGCACCGACTGGCTATTTAAAAGAAAAAAGAATGGATCATAAATGCGAAGCCATAATTGACCCCGAGCGGGCACCTACTATCAAGAAAATGTTTGAGAAAGTAGCTTATGAACACTGGAGTGGAAGAAAGATTTATAACTGGTTAAGATTTGATTTAAATTTTAGAACAGCGGTTGGAAAGAAACACTTGAGTTTAGGCAATTTATATAAAATTTTAGACAATCCTTTCTATTATGGAGTATTTGAGTATCCCAAGAAATCAGGTAATTGGTACACAGGAAAACATGAACCAATAATCACTAAAGAACTTTTTGATTTAGTCCAAGAGCAAGTAAAGAGTCAATTTATTAGAGTAGAAAATAAAGAATTTGCTTTCACAAAAATGATTACATGTGGGTTATGTGGTTCAGGTATTTCTGCCGATGAAAAATTCAAAAAACAAAAAAATGGTAATGTTCATCGTTATGTTTATTATGGTTGTACTAAAGCTAGAGGGGTTGATTGTAAGTGTGGTTATACCGAAGAAAAGGATTTGATAAAACAATTTGAAGATTTGCTTGAAAAAATTGATATTAATGAAATTCAAATTAAAGAAAAGGTAAAAACCAAAGTTGAGGAGATTAAAAAATTTAATCATATGGTGTTAGGTAATAAAGAGAAAATAGTAATAGCGGATGTTGATATACGAAATTATGCAAAATTTATTTTGAGAGAGGGGTCTCCTTTAGAAAAAAGAGAATTACTCGGTTGTTTTAAGAGTCAAATTACTTTAAATAATAAGAAAATTTCTCTTAAAAACTAAGAATTTTTAATTGGAAAAAACCTTAAATTAAGCTATAATGAAAAGACAAATTATGTTTGAACAATCATTTAAAAATATCGACAGTATACTTCATACTGACTCTGGTTGCGGAACTGAGCTTGATTACATTGAGCAAACTTCATGGATTTTATTTTTAAAATATCTTGATGATTTAGAGGAAACTAAAAAAACAGAATCAGCACTTGCTGGTAAAAAATATACATATATTTTGTCCCCAGAGTACCGATGGAATAGTTGGGCTTGTCCTAAGAACGGTGATAGTAAATTAGATCACAACAAAGCTTTAACCGGTGATGATTTAAATGATTTTGTTAATAAAAGACTTTTTCCATATCTTAAGAAATTTAGATCAGAAGAATCAAATACGATTGAATATAAAATCGGTGAAATTTTTCATGAATTAAAAAATAAGATTTCTAGCGGATACAAGTTGCGAGAAATTTTAAATGCCGTAGACGGAATGCATTTTAGGCTTTACGAAGAAAAGCATGAACTTTCTCACCTTTATGAAGCTAAAATAAAAAACATGGGTAATGCGGGTAGAAATGGTGGAGAGTATTACACGCCCCGCCCACTTATTAAAACAATTATAAAAGTAGTTAATCCTAAAATTGGAGATACCATCTATGATGGTGCTTGCGGTAGTGCAGGATTTTTAGTTGAAGCTTATAACTATCTTACAGAAAATCAATCAAAACTTTCTTCAAAAGATATGGCAACTCTCCAAAATAAAACTTTCTATGGTAAAGAAATAAAATCCCTTGCATACGTTATAGGTATCATGAATATGATTCTACACGGGATTGAAGCACCAAACATTAAACACATGGATACTCTTTCAGAAAATATAAATGATATTCAAGAAAAAAATCGCTACAATGTTATTTTAGCTAACCCACCATTTGGAGCAGGGATAGGGCGAGAAGCTCAACAAAATTTTCCTATAAAAACTGGAGAAACTGCATTTTTATTTCTTCAACACTTTATCAAAATACTAAAAGCTGGTGGCAGTGCAGGTATAATTATTAAGAATACTTTTCTTTCAAATACTGACAACGCTTCTGTCTCTTTAAGAAAACTACTACTTGAAAATTGTAATTTACATACAGTATTAGACTTGCCTGGCGGGGCGTTCCAAGGTGCGGGAGTTAAAACTGTAGTTTTATTCTTTGAGAAAGGTACGTCGACAAAGAAAGTCTGGTTCTACCAACTTAATCTTGATCGTAATCTTGGCAAAGGTAATCCTCTGAATGAAAGTGATTTAGCGGAGTTCGTTAAGTTACAAAAAACTAAAGCTAATAGTGGCAATTCTTGGAGTGTTGATATTAAGAATGTAAATAAGGAAACTTTTGATTTATCGGTTAAGAACCCAAACAAAAAAGAAGAAAATGTTTTACAAGAACCACATAAAATCTTAGAAGAAATAAAAAAACTAGATAAAGAAAGTGAGGAATTGTTAAAAAAGATAAAAACCTATATTTAATTTATGGCAATAAAAAAGAAAACCTATCCACTGACAATTTATCTTATAAAAAAAGATTTTTCTGATTTAAAAGATGTCGTCGTGGACGGGCTAGAGAAAGAAAAAATAAATGATAATGGATTCTTTTTCTACAAAAGATCTAACTCTAATCATCCCAAGTGGTTGAATTTATTTACAGGACATAATTTCCCATTAACATCTTCGAGTGCTTCTGGTTTATTTATTACCAAAGTCAAAGATAGATTTTTTGCATTAGCTTTTGGTCCAGAGGGTAGGTATTTTATGATGAAAGGTGTTATGGAAGAAAGATTTGGTCTTATTGCAACTCTAAATTCTGTAAAAGAAAAATCTATAAGAAGTATAGACTTAAAAACATTAGAGACTGAGGGGCTACAAACTCGAATACAATCATCACATCCAGTTTCTGCTGATACCTTTGGTTTTGATGTTGAAAAAGATTTACTAAAAAGTGTTGCTGGTGAGTCTGAAGACAAGAAACTTGGAAAAACATTAGCAGGTAAAGATTCTCTACGGGCATCGCTTAAGTGTGATATAGATGACTTGAATGACTTTTTAGAAATTTTTCTTACTAACTATCAAAAGAAAGATTATAAAAAAAAGTTTCCATGGATAGACAATTTAAAAGAAGTCAAAGATCCTTTTGTTATTGGCGACTTAGAGAATAAATTACTTGCAGAAATTAATAAAAAATCTCCAGACAATTTATGGCTAACGGTTCCAGAAATTCTAGATTGGAGTAATCATGGTGGTTTTAAATATTCTTCAAGACAAAAAGATGAGATACTAGATGATCTTCATATTTCAACATTTAAAGAAGATTTTAAAAAAGAAGAGATAACACTTGACGATTTAAAAAATAGTCATGTTTATCATTTTGATCAAGACAATGGTTACACAAAAGAACATTGGATGACTTATGAATGTTTATATTTTGAATATTCAAAAGGATCTGAGACATATTTTTTAACTGGGGGTAAATGGTATGCAGTCAACAACAATCTTGTAAAGGACGTTAATGAATATTATGAGAGTATTCCACAAAATATTACGGCATTTTCTTTTATCGATTATAATCATGACGACGAAGAACATTATAATAAAGAACTTGCGAGTTCTAATTCCGCTCTTTGTTTAGATAGAAAAGAGATTCAAGTGGAGGGTAGAAGTAAGTTTGAGTTTTGTGATGTTTACACAAAAGATCAACAAATCATACATGTTAAAAGATACTCTGGTTCAAGCGTACTAAGCCATCTTTTTAATCAAGGCTATGTATCTGCTAATTTTCTTCTTGATCCAAAGTTTCGTAAAAAAATTAACGAAAATCTGTTAAGTGGTGAATTCAAAATAGACAACATTAGTAAAAGACCTAATATGGATGGAAAAATTTATGAAATCATTTTTGCTATCATAAGTAATACAAAATCTAACCTTAACATACCATTTTTTAGTCGCTTAACACTAATGCATGTTTCGAGAAGTTTAACTAATCTTGGGTTTAAAGTTTCGCTAGTAAAAATAAAAAATCTTAAAAACAGTAAAGGCAAAAAAATAAAAAATAATGAATAACTATTTAAATACAATCGGGCTAGTAATATCTTTTATTGGCAGTATATTTTTTACCTTAAATCTTTTCATGTCAAAAAAAGAAATTATAAAACTTGGTGTTTCTAGATGGGCAAGCGATAAAGATGAAGAAAATATAAAACTTCCTCAAGTTCAAGATCGTATTAAACAAAAAAATTTTGGGATCGTTGGTATGATACTTATATCTATTGGATTTTTACTTCAATTAATGTCACAAATATTATGAAAACTAACTGGCAAACAAAAAAACTTGAAGATGTTTTAAAATACGAACAACCAAGTAAATATATTGTAAAATCTACAAAATATTGTGACGATTATGAAATTCCCGTTTTAACTGCTGGTAAATCTTTTATTTTAGGAAAGACTAAAGAAAAAAATGGAATTTTTCCACAAGAAAAATTACCTGTAATTATATTTGATGATTTTACAACTGCTTCTAAATTTGTTGATTTTCCTTTTAAGGTGAAATCATCAGCAATGAAGATATTACATCCTGTTCAAAATATATCTGACGCTAGATTTCTTTATTATTTTATGCAAAATATCAATTTTGATTATACAGGTATTCATAAAAGATATTGGATTTCTGAATATTCAAATATTGAAATTCTGTTACCACCACTTTCAGAACAAAAACGAATCACAAAAGTTCTCGACGAGGTTTTTGAAAAAGTACAAAAAACAAAGGAAAATATCGAAAAGAACCTACAAAATTCTAAAACGCTTTTTGAAACATCTTTAAAAAGTATTTTTGATAGTTCTGGTGATGGATGGGAAAAGAAAAAAATAATCGATGTTTGTGAATTAAAAAGTGGAACAACTATTTCTCCTTTACTTGAAAGATTAAAAGGAAATGTTCTTTATACAAAGATTGCGGACATGAATTTACCTGGAAATTTAGTTGAAATAAATACTTCAAGTAGATTTGTAAATAGTAATGAAATTAAAATGAATCAAATTATTCCAGAGGGTGCTGTTATCTTTCCTAAAAGAGGTGGTGCTATTGCTACAAATAAAAAAAGAAAGATTATTAAGCCGACTATTGTTGATTTGAATACTATGGCTATAATACCAGGAAAGAAAATTGATAAAAATTATTTTTATCACTGGTTTCAATTAATTGATCTAAATGACATAAGTAATGGAACATCTATTCCTCAAATAAACAATTATAGTTTTAATGAAATTTATATCTCATACCCAATATCATTAAATAAACAAAAAACTATAGTCAAAAAACTTGACGAGCTTTCAAATAAAACTAAAAAACTAGAAGTAATTTATAAGAAAAAATTAGCATATTTAGAAGAGTTTAAAAAATCTATTCTGGAAAAAGCGTTTACAGGAATGCTTTAATGTGTTAAAAATAAGATATGAACGAGTCAGAAACAAGAGCTGAATATATTGACCCAATGCTTAAGGGGAGTGGTTGGGGCGAAGTTGAAGAATCAAGAATTCTTCGTGAATTTAGAATTACTGACGGTAAAATTCATACTGGTGGAATACGTAGTAAACCAGAAATAGCTGATTATGTTTTAGTATATAAAAATCGTAAGGTTGGTGTGATTGAAGCAAAATCAGAAAAACTAGAAGCTACTGAGGGGGTGACACAAGCGAAAGTTTATGCACAAAAATTACACATTGATTATACTTATGCAACTAACGGAAAAGAAATATATGAGATATCAATGAAAACTGGAAATGAGAGGAATATTCCTAATTTTCCAACTCCAGATGAACTATGGAATAAAACATTTTCTGACCAAAATGAATGGAAAACAAAATTTAATAATGTGCCAAATGAGGGAGAGTATGGTAAGCGTTACTATCAGGAAATTGCCATAAACAATGTTTTAAATTCTATTGCAGAGGAAAAGAACAGAATACTTTTAACAATGGCAACGGGAACAGGAAAAACCGCAGTTGCTTTTCAAATTGCTTGGAAACTTTTTCAGACTCGTTGGACATTAAAACGTGAGGGTGAACGCCGACCAAGAATTTTATTTTTAGCCGATAGAAATATTTTAGCTGATCAAGCATACAACGCTTTTTCTTCATTTCCAAAGGATGCTTTAGTTCGTATTAATCCTTTAGATATCCGTAAAAAGGGTGAAGTGCCAATGAGTGGAAGTATCTATTTTACAATTTTCCAAACTTTCATGAGTGGTTCAAATGATACGCCATACTTTGGGGACTATCCAAAAGACTTTTTTGATTTTATTATTATTGATGAATGTCACCGTGGCGGAGCCAACGACGAAAGTAATTGGCGTGGAATTTTAGAATATTTTTCTCCCGCTGTTCAACTTGGTCTTACTGCCACCCCAAAAAGAAAAGACAATATAGATACATATAAATATTTTGGCGAGCCAGTATATATTTATTCCCTAAAGGAGGGTGTTAATGACGGATTTTTAACCCCGTTTAAAGTTAAAAGAATAAAAACTACACTCGATGATTATGTTTATACTTCCGATGACCAAATCATTGAGGGTGAAGTTGAAGAAGGAAAAATTTATGAGGAAGCAGATTTTAATAAAATAATTGTTATTAAAGAACGTGAGGCAAAAAGAGTGCGAGTAATGTTAGATAGTATAAACCAAAATGAAAAAACAATTATTTTTTGTGCAACACAAGATCATGCTTTGGCTGTACGTGATTTAATAAATCAAATGAAAAAAAGCACTGATCCAAATTACTGTGTTCGTGTTACAGCGAATGACGGTGCTAGAGGAGAACAATTTTTACGAGAGTTCCAAGATAATGAAAAAACTATTCCAACAATTTTAACTACTTCTCAAAAACTTTCAACTGGAGTAGATGCTCGCAATATACGAAATATTGTTTTAATGAGACCAGTAAATTCCATGATTGAATTTAAGCAAATAATTGGTCGTGGAACTAGACTATTTGACGGAAAAGAGTACTTCACAATTTATGACTTTGTAGACGCATATCATCACTTTGCTGACCCAGAATGGGATGGTGATCCAGTATCAGAAATTTGTTCAAAATGTGGAAAAGATCCATGTGAATGTGAGATAAGTGTATCTCAGGTTTGCCCTATATGCGGTAAAAAGCCATGTAAATGCGAGAAAACACCCAAAGTGTGTCAAATATGCGGAGAATCACCATGTGTATGTGAAAATCCTATAAAAAGGAAATTAAAGATCAAACTTCGAGATGGAAAAGAAAGAGAAATTCAACATATGATTTCTACTTCTTTTTGGGGTGCAGACGGGAAACCGCTTTCTTCTGAAGAGTTTATAACTAAAATATATGGAGTATTCCCAGATTTGTTTAAGGATGAAGAAGAGTTAAGAAAAATATGGTCTAACCCAGTAACCAGAAAAGAATTTTTAAAAAGACTTTTTGATTTGGGAATTGATTTAGAACAGTTAGATAATATTCAAAAGGTAGTTAATGCAGAAGATTGTGATTTGTTTGATGTGCTTTCTTACTTAGCATATAACACCCCATTAATTACTAGACAACAAAGAATAAGTAATACTAAAGAAAGTATTTTTGCAGGAGTTGATGAAAAAAATAAAGAATTTTTAGATTTTGTGCTTTCCAAATATGAAGAAAAAGGAGTTGAAGAATTAGACGAAGAAAAATTACCCCAATTACTTAATTTGAAATACAATGCTATCTCTGATGCCATAAATATTTTAGGAGATGTTGATTTAATTCGTTCAACTTTTTTTGATTTTCAAAAACATTTATATTCGAAACTTTAATCAATCTCCAAACAAAAAAAACACCTTACAGTGTTTTTTTGTAATGCTTTAAGTTATTGCACACCTCGTGCGGGATAACTCAGCACTTGCTCGCGGAGGCGGTGAGATTCGAACTCACGAGGAGCTTTCACCCCTGACAGTTTTCAA
>CAYMIJ010000033.1:0-16397 GCA_964390465.1 uncultured Flavobacteriaceae bacterium
CTATCGCCGATTTATGCCCATTGCTGCGACTCTTGAACGAAGTTCGAACTATTGCGATGTCAGGAAACACCGTATTTAGCCGTTTTGCGGTCGCTATTTAGATTGTATCTCTTTTAATTGAGCCTCCAATGCCACTAAATCGGCCGCAAGGGGGTTTTCTGGCCACTTGTCGTATATTGCTCTGATGGTACGGATAGACTGCTCCAAAAGCCTCTCCCGTGGGGCGTTGAAGCGGGTAAAGATCTCCTCGCCGTCCTTGCTGTAGTCCTCAATAAGCTCAGATGTGTTGGCAATGATGTCCGCAGACTTCAGTAGGAGTGAGTCGTTTGAGAAGCTCTTGATATGATCGAGAGCTTCGGCCTTTCGCTCTTCCCACGTTAGTTCCTTATCTGTTTCAGTGACGCTCAGCACAAGCTCTGCAACCTTGTCTCCAAAGCGTTTGGCAATCATTTCCGCTGCTACCTTCTTTTCTGGTGTACTGTCTTCGATTGTGTCGTGGAGAATACCGGCCACAACGACGTCTGCGCTTGCGCCTGCCTGAGAAAGGATGAGTCCGACCGTGAGCGGATGCGTAACATACGGGATATCTTTACCTTTCCGCTTCTGTTTCTGGTAGACCTCGTGCGTTTTAATGGAGAATCTAATGGCGTCCTTTATTTGTTTGGTGTAAATCATATATCTTTCTTGTTATCGGTTAATTCTTTTCTTTTTGTTCAACGATGTACTTAGCAAACGCAGGCGCCTCCTTAGCTGCAGAAAACGGAATGTCGTCTGGGCTATTGTTTGGACCAGAGACAAATGGATCATCTCCGAAGGACCACCATTTGGTCATGAGTTCACTCTCAGTCATTCCGGGGTCGTAGAGATTTAGTAACGTTTCCATAAGGATTGCCTGGCATTTCTCAACGGCTTCTTCTCGTGTGGCGAATGATCCAATAAACAACCGTGCATCGGTATCTTGATAGTGGAACATATCGTCGCAGAGCACTCTGAATGGTTTTGATGCATCTGCAACGTCTGGTTCACCCGACGCTAATAGTGTGCGGTGGTAATGTTGTGTAGTCGCAACGATCTTGGCACCCGGAATATCTTTTACCACTGATTCCAACATGGTTTGAAAGTCTTCCTCAACAACAAGCTTTCCATCAACGAGCTTCACCTTCTGTTTTAATGAAAGCCCGCCACCACCGGTAACAGCAGAGTGGTCAAACTTTCGCTTCTCAAACTCCTCACGAAGAAGAGCGAGGTATATTGCTCGTGAGCTTGTCCAGCCGGGGTTACCCACTTCGCGATTGAACGCTTCAACGAGCTCCTGATCACTCATAGCATTAAAGCGTTCTTGGAACTCCTTGTACGTCTCTTCGTGATCAACAGGAGTCATTACAGCTGGTGTCTTATCGATCCAGTTTTCTATGTACTTTGTGTGCGCGGCATAGACGCAAGAAAACTCGCTGTCATACACACGCACGTCGTACCCTCCATCAACATCATTCATGGCCTGTAAGCTCTCCCAACCTTTATTCTTTTCTACGAACAGGGCGTCCGCGAGAGCGATTGCCTTATCTAAATCTTCTTCCTTTGCCACCTCCTCCATTTTGTCCATCACGTCGGCGTAGTAGTACGCATCCATGGCATCCAACAGGATGACGGTAAATGGGGGCTTGTAAGTGGTTTTGTCTTCGTTAATTCTCATACTTGTTTACATTATAGCTTTTAACAGCTCTTCGCCGTTTGTAGCTGACTAAGCAAACAAAAAGCGGCTAAGAGATTTACACCAGCTCGACTGCTGATAGAAATCTCCCAACCGCCTTAACGATCAGTCGTGTGATGTCATCTGGCTTCCCGCAGATTTCCCAGGTTACCTACTCTTTCGAGAGACATACACGGTCCGAATTGGCTGCACGGACTACAGTATTGGTAATTCAATGAACTACTCTCATATTATAGCATATTTATTCGTCACCTTCCATTCTGCGACGTCTATCGTCGAGGATTTCGTCCTCAAATTCAAAGTACAGTGTGCCTTGCGGGCGTCGCTGATATCCAAGAAGATCTCGAGCAAAACTCGAAAGACTGTCTACTTTATCGCCAATTTTTATCTTGTCGTTGGTTACCACCTCGGCAACAACGTTCTGATCTCGGGTAAATGTAAGTTTAGAACCCACTGGAATACCGTACTGTGCGAAGTGGAAACGAGAGCGACGCTCTTTCACCTCAGCAACTTCTTTCTCTTGTTCCGGTGTTAGATTGCTTTCGACGGCAACCTCTTTGATCTCGATACGCTTTAGCGCGAGCGTAGCGTGCTCAGGGTTCATCTTAAAAAATTCTCTATTGTCTCTCACTCGTCTGTCCGCGAATATTGCATGTAGCCACTTCTCTTCTTTCTCACAGTCTTCAACTTCTGCAGCGTAGTGCTTTTCAAACGGTAACGGTGTACCGGTTCTATCCAGCTGTTTCAGCCTCTCTTCAACGGTGCCGTGAGTAAAACCGATCTTGATGTACCCAGGCATCGACTCATTCGTTAAGATGTATACGATTTGGCTCATGGAGTTATTATTCTTCTCGTAAGGCTAGGACTTTATCGACGACGTAGCGGAGCATTTTCTTTTCAATGTAGTCATTGAGCTCCTTGTTGTTAGCGAGGGTCTCATACAACTTCTTATCAGTGTCGTATTTGTCGAACACCTTATTCTCAAATGGCTTATGGAACCATCGGCCCACAGCCTGCATTGAGTTGTTGTTGTAGACAACATTCTGAGCTTCCTCATCACCGATCAGTTCTTCGCCAATAGCGTCGAGGGTTTTCTGTTGCTCCTGCCCAAAGTCTAGTCCCCATCGCTTGTTAACGTCACCAATGATCTGGGAGAGTAAATCTTCTGCTTCCTCAAAAGGTACACCCGGTACAATTTCTTTTTGATGTACATCTCCAGTTTCAGGAGAGAGAGTGATGCTCGATTGGATTTTACGTACAACGCGAACTGAATCCATGTCGACGTACTTCAATACCTCGATGAGTGGCTTCTTCGGATCCTTTGGCAATTTCTTCAGGAGATACTTTAGAAGTAGGTATAGCTTTTCATGTGCGACATCCGAGTAACCCACCACCTGCGCGAGATAAGGGTATCGCTTCGTATACACATTACCTATTGATAGGAACTCGCCATATTTGTTCTCGGCCACTACATCCCTCTCAGTCCCATGAGGTAATTCAGCCTTGATGTCTTCTGCGAGCTTATCCAAGAATGCATTTGTATTTTGGTGTATCTCTTCGGTCTCAGGATCAATCATCCCAACGAAGCTATTGAGGACGTCATCGTCTATTGGGTACACATTGAACAGAGCAGTGCGAAGGTCATTGAGTGCATTGATATCAGTACCCTCGGAAATTATCGTACTGGTGTAGTACGGCTCAAAAGACTCCTTGATCTCTTGAATTTCATTTACGAAGTCGAGAACATACACTTGGTCTTTATCTCTTGTGGTGCGGTTAAGACGTGAGAGTGTTTGAACGGCCTGTACGCCAGACAAACGTTTATCTACATACATTGCACATAGGAAAGGCTCGTCGAAGCCCGTCTGGTACTTTTCTGCCACAATTAAGAATCGATATTCGGACTTCTTGAACTCCTTTGCAGTGTTGTCCTCCGGTATTCCTCCATTGATAGAAGTCTCAGTGTATGACGTGCCATCTATGTCTATCGAGCCTGTAAACGCGGCGAGTGTTTTGTGAGGATAGTTGTGGTCTCGCAGGTAGCGATCAAGGACGAGCTTATACCGAGCCGCTGCTTCTCGTGACGAAGTAACGATCATTGCTTTAGATTCACCACGCAAAAGCTCCTTCACGGTCATTTCGAAGTGAGCCATGATCACATCAATTTTTTGCTCCATAGTGGTCTCGTGGAGATTGACATGACTCAAGATGGCTGAGAGAGCGCGTGCACGTGGGACCGAAGGATCTTCAGCCGCTTTCTTCAGAAGCTTGAAGTAAGTCTTGTAGGTTGTGTAGTTAGAAAGCACGTCGAGAATAAATTTCTCCTCTGTCGCTTGCTTCATAGAGTACAAGCTGAACGGTGCAAACGATCCGTTAGGTTGTTTCTGTCCGAATCGCTCAAGCGTTTCGTGCTTTGGAGTTGCCGTAAATGCAAAGTAGCTGATGTTTTCTGGCTGCTGCCGACTGTTTACCTGTTCAAGTAGCCAATCCTCAGAACCCTCTGCGCTCAAACGATCCTGTACCGCACGAGTAAGCTCTCCTGACTGAGAAGCGTGCGCCTCATCGACAATCAGTGCGAATTTCTTCGTAGATAGTTGGTTGACGAGCCCATTTACGAACGGGAACTTTTGAATGGTCGTAGAAATGATCTGAGCATCACCTTCAAGAGCGTCCTTTAGACGAACACCATCTTCACCAGCCGGCACAAACACTCCCGGAGTTGAAGAGAGTGCACGAATAATTTCTCGAAGCATCTTGTCGAGAACACGTCGGTCGGTAAGAACGATCACAGCGTCATATACTCGCTTATTGTCCTTATCAAAAAGATTTACCAAGCGATGAGCGAGCCATGCAATGGTCAAACTCTTTCCGCTACCGGCACTGTGTTGAATGAGATAGTTCTGTCCAGCACCATTCTCTTGAGAGATCGATAGAAGATCGAGGACTGTACGCCACTGCTGATAACGAGGGAATAACTGTACCGGTTGTTTGTACTCTTTCCCCAGACGGTCTTCGCGTACTTCGTCATATGCATGCGCGAAGAACTGAAGGAGATCAGCCAGAGAATCAGGTGCCCAAAGCTCTTCCCATACATAGTGGGTCTTGTGCTTACCTTCCACTGGAGGATTACCAGCCCCAAGCTCATAGCCCTTATTGAACGGGAAGAAGAACGTGCGCTCACTCTTAAGCTCCGTGGTCATAAACGCCTCACTCGTATCCATTGCGAAGTGGACCATACAACGCTTGAAGGCAAAGAGCTTCTCGTTTGGATCGCGGTCATTTTGGTATTGGCGGATAGCATGGTACACATTCTGCCCAGTCAGTTCATTCTTGAGTTCAGTAGTAACGATAGGAATACCGTTCACAAACAACACAGCATCGATTGACTGCTCCGTGGTCTGCGAAAACTTCACCTGCCGTATGACAGAGAAAATATTTGCCTTAAAGCGTTCTTCAACATCAGGATTCTCCGAGTTCACCGGTCTAAAGTACATGAGGTCAAACTTTACCGGCCCCTCATCGATACCTTTGCGCAAGCAATCAATAATCCCGCGTTTGGTGATCTCATCATCAACTCTACGAACGAGACGAGTCTCAAAGGCACTGCCAGATATTTCCTTGAGCTTGGCCACCTTGTCAGCCTGAGTGTTGTTCAGGAATTCGAACAGCAATGCAGTGTCGAAAGTGGTCGCTTTATCATAGTCAGTCTCGGCATTACGTTTGCGGAAGCCATGTAGGAGAGCGAGCTCCTTCTCGATGTGTTTCTCGAACTCAATCTCCTTCAGGTTTTGGTGAATGTTTGCCATATTTATATTTTAATTTTCCCCGTGACCGCGGAGTAAATGAGTGACGAGCGGTATTCTTTCAATTGCTCGATCTGCTTCTTGGTCTCCTTCATTGCAGCAGTCATTATTAAGGATTTTGTATTTATAAACTCGACAATACGTCGCTGCTCGTCGGCTGATGGTAGAAATACGTCTGTACGTAGAAATGCACCTAGATCGAGATTTTGAATGCCTGTTGTTTTCTTAATAACCTTCATCGTTACTCCATTGAAATAGAGCATCGATAGGAGCAAAATTACAAACTCGGAGCTATATTTTTTATCTACCTGCAGTTTCTGTATAAAATTTGAACAGGTTGCTCTTTCTGTTCCTAAATAACGTACCGCTCTACCTACTGGCTGCTGATCGCCACCGCCAGACTTTTCAAGCAGTATTGAGTTCTCATCGAGAACAAGACTCTTCTTCAGGTCCGGTAAGTTTCTGTAGGTGAAATCATCCGAGTGAGCAACAAACTCGATGAAATCGAAATCTGCGACACGAACGCATATAGCATCGTTCTCATCGTTTCGCGCCTCATCACCCCAAACACCCCCTGATTGATAGGAGAACAGGAATTTCAATGGGATTTTCTCCCATCCACTCGGCACCTTTTCCAGCCAATCACTGCCAGTAGATTTCATCTTTACGCTTGGATCTAACCCCCTGGTAACAATCTGTGTGATGAGCGATTCCCGCTTTTCACGCAGTAGTTCGATCATCCGTTCCTTCTTTGCGACGAGCTCATCAATCGCTTCTGTTCTCTCGTCCAAAAAGTTGGAAATTTTCTTCTGTGTTTCGAGAGGAGGCACCGGGACCTGAATCCGCTTCATCTCAAGTATCCTCGTGGTCCACATATCGTCATGTATGCCGCGTCCCCAACGGTAGAATTCTTGTGAAAAAAGTGTGTTCCTGAAGAGGTGATGAAAATACGGAACGTGGACTACAGACGATCTCTTTCTCAAAACGTGATACACGACCGATATAGAACCTTCATACTCTGACATTCCACATGCACCTCGACGATCCGAACGACCGTTGAATGCAATGTCACCAATCTTGAGTAATTTCCGGTTTGAACCGTTATCAGTCTTTGCTGCGTCTTCAACCTGTTTTTTGACTCCACCATACGTAACGGAGAGAGGCTCGAAATCCACGTCGCTGACTTTGTCGTTTGGAAAATTAAAGAGAGAGACAATCTTGTCATGTGTCCAATCAACGGGAATGTGACGCACCCATTCAATTCCTGAGTCTTTATATTTCGGGTATGTTTTTTGTGCTGTTGTCATATACCTAAATCCTTCAGAAATTTCTCGACTTCTGTCTCGGTTGCTTTGATGTCTGTCTCAATATCTTCGACCTTACGTGGCTCTTCGTATTTGTAGAAGAATCGTGTAAACGGTATCTCGTAGCCGACGATTCCGACCTCATTATCTTCTTCGTCACGCACATCTTCATCGATCCATGCATCAGACGCATAGGGCTCTACCTCCTTCTTGAAATACACATTTACATCCATACCCCACGGTACGCGTTCAAAGTCCTTGAGATCATTGTCAGCTTCTTTGCTTCCGTCTGCAGCAAGACAAATCTCTGCTCCTTCGTCCCGCTCGCCGATCTGCTGCCAGACTGTCTTGAGTGTCTTCTTAGTTATCTTAAGCTCTTGCTTCTTGAGTTCGCTCTCGAGTTTCTCTATGAACTTTGCGCGAGACGTGAGCACCTTCCCGCGCATACCCTCGAGGATTTCATATATCGCCGCACGAAGCTCCTGCCATGCCTTGTTCTCTGCATCGCCTCTTTCTCCACTCTTCTTACTTGGTACATCGTTTAAGAAGTCCTTGTGATCCTTGAGTCGAGCAATTGCCTCGTCGGTAATATCAAACCTTAGACGGAGTGGCCGCTGGATGGTGATCTGTCGATATGCGAAGTCTGCGGTGTTGAATATCTTTACGTTTTCAGAGTCTTTGTTCTTTGCGTAGTGCGCCAGAACCTCCTGTGCGTTTTCATCAGTTATTTCATAGCGCTTCTCTCCAAGATTCTTTCGCATCTGCGTACGAATAGTGCGGGCATCTATGAGTGCAACCTTACCCTTACGATCCGCTGACTTCTTTGTCGAGAATATCCAGATGTATGTAGAGATGCCGGTGTTAAAGAATAGTTTCTCAGGAAGAGCAACAATGGCATCAAGTAAATCCTTCTCCAATATCCAGCGACGAATCTCGCTCTCGCCTCCACCCGCATCACCAGTAAAAAGTGGGGAGCCATTGAATACAACCGCTGCCTCACCGCCTCCTTCTTCCTTTGTCTTTAGCTTTGAGATCACATGTTGCATGAAAAGAAACTGCGCATCTGAAATGCGAGGAATACCTGCGCCAAATCTACCACTGAAGCCACGCTCCGACTCATTCTCAACAGCAGTTTTATCCTTCTCCCAACTTACCCCAAATGGTGGGTTCGAAATCGCATAGTCAAAGCGCTGCCCATGATGCTGATCGTTTGAGAGTGTACTTGCCTTACTGTGCTCTTTGTCACCACCCTTGATGTAGTCGATATCTTCGCCCTTGAGGAGCATGTCTGCCTTACAAACAGCGTACGTAGTGGCATTGAGTTCCTGACCATAGAGGAATATTTTGGCGTCTTTATTGAAATGAGTCTGTATGTAGTCCTTACTTACCGTGAGCATGCCTCCAGTACCGCAGGCGGGGTCATAAATTTCCTTGATTACACCTGGCTTTGCCAATTCTTTTTCCTCGCCAGTGAATAGAAGTGAGGTCATGAGGCGCACAACGTCGCGAGGCGTATAGTGCTCTCCAGCTGTTTCGTTTGATTGCTCTGCAAAACGACGAATAAGATCCTCGAAAGCAAGACCGATGACGTGATTCTCCACTCTATCGGGATGAAGGTCTATCTTGTTGAACTCTTTGAGCGCAAGATAGAGCAATTCTGATTCGTGTAGCTTGTCCAATACTCTGTCGAACTCGAACTTCGCAAAAATCTCCTTCACGTTGGGCGAAAAGCCGTCAATGTATTTGCGAAGGTTCGGTGCTGCTTGTGTTGGTGCTTCGAGAAGTTTTCTAAAAGTATAGGGAGAGGTGTTATAAAAATTGTAGCCGGTAGTGCGATACAAGATATTCAAATTGGTGACCTTACCATCGAGTTCATTGAAACGTTCGAGCGTCTTCTGCTTCGTTGGTTCAAGCGCGTCATCGAGTCGCTTCAGGACTGTGAGGGGCAAAATGACGTCCTGATACTCATGGGCCTTAAAGGTGCCGTGCAGGTGGCCTGCAATGTTCCAAATGGTGTTTGATATTTCTCGGTAGTTTGTTGTCATAAAATTATTTGTGCTTGAGTAGCTTCAGGATGTCACTTCTTCGATACCTTCTATCCTTCCGCGTGCCAATGCGAATGGCCTTCAGGATTCCTTTATTGTCCCAATTCCTTAACGTATTGGGGTGGCAATTCAGGAGCTTACTGGCTTGCTCTAGTGTCAGAATGTCTGGGTTTTCCTCCATATACGTAACTTACTATAACTTGACAAAGCGTTAATTACAAACAGCACCAACAAAAAAGGCGGTACCCGTGATATGGATACCGCCTTAATGTTGAAGACCTACCTATTCGACCCTCTCGACGCTGTGGACTTCGAGATTTCCTTCGCTCATCTCGATTGATGTTTCCTCCCAAAGTGTGCCGAGGTAGATATGTGCCTCGATTTTCATTCGTGCTTCTTCTGCTGTGTCCGCCTCAATCTCTACCGGAAGCAATTCCGACTCCGAGAGCCAGATTCGATATTTCGTCATAGCCACCGCGCGTCTAGCGGCGTGAAGCCGCCAGTAGGTTCGATATCATCTCTCCCGCATCGTCCTTGGAAAGCGACTCGGCCTCCTGAAGTCTCCGCTCCTGTTCGTCTTCATTACCTATGTGCTGGTAGATGAGTGACGTCAGCAGTTCTTTCTGCTTTGCCGTTATGGGTGTCTCACCGGCGTAGTCGTCCTGCTTTTGAGACTGGCTGTTAGCCCAAGGATGAGGGACAGCGTCCGGACGAAAAACATCGAGTATTTTAGTGGACCGAACAATTGCATCGACGAGTGAAGCGTTCCAAGCGTAGTTTATAGTCCGAACTATAAAACGGTTCACTTGGTTGATGGCAGTGGTGCCACGCCCCTGTCCTATGATCTTGTCACCTTTCTTAATCGTGCAGAGGAATGCAACGATACCGGGTATATGCTTCAGCGCGGTAGCAGTCTGGAGATCTTCCTCGAAAATTGCAGTGAATTGATGCGTTCCGAGGAGCTTGCTTACTTCTCCACGCACGGTGTCCGAGTCCGATACATTCGCCGGTGTGTACGGCTTCTTACTAACTTGGAATGGTGACGGAATTCTACTTTTGTATGCGGTGTTCATGATGTTTGTTTAACTTTTTAATGGTGATAATGCCCGGTTGATAACTGACCTCTATGGCTGTCCCTATCGAAAAACCCGCTCGTGGGAGCAGGTTGTTTACGATACGAATCATCGCTTTGTCGTTGGTACTCGGGGCTCGTACCACGGTCATTCGCTTGCCGGTCATGCGACTTTCTCTACCTGACGCTTGTGGAAGAGGTTCACCGTACGTTTTATCTTGCGCACGACGTTGTCTTTCTCATCCTTCACCTCGACAAAAGTGACGGACTTGAGAGCCTTCTGGCCCTTAGAAACGACGAACCCCGCGGAGAGCCATGTGCTAAATGGGGCACAATCTTTATATGGATCGTACTCTTTTGCACACTCTTCCCCCCATCGCTCTCGAATCTGGGATTTCACATCCTCGTACGTCTTTTCACTACCTCTATAAGGGCTAATTACAGTGATTTCTTTAATGCTTTTCATGGTTGTTTATATGCCAAAGCAGCGCTCGACTAGACGCGCTATGAAGGTGGTTGGCGTTATTAATTAATTCCTTCTATACCAATCAAGTAGTAAGCATTTGGGCTATGGGGGGGTGATTCCAAGTCAGGAGGTATAGGGCGAGAGGAGGTATGGGAGGCTACCTTCACGCGGGGCGGACATAAATAGGAATTGGGTCCCTTTTCATTCCTGAATATCAATGGTCACAAAAAACTTCCGCAATTTTTCAAGATTTGCCTCTGTCTACAGGGACTCAGGTAGGATGAGAGATATGGCATGGACACCACCAACAAAGCATCTGCGAAAGAAAGAATTACTCGATAATGAACGTTTCTACCGTCTTGTCTCGGAGCGATCTAATTACATTGACCCCGAAGTCGCCCTCAGGATCTATTTCAGCGTGGTAGCGGTAATTACGGAGGAATTGAATAAGCACAAATTCATACGGCTACCCATACTCGGTGATTTTGCACTTATACGGCAAAAGAGTCGGCCTGCATGGGTTGGTCGTTCGCACGGCGTAATTGATGGCATGGAGGTGTTGAAGTTCTACCCTAGATCAACTTTTCGGGAGTATTTCAACCAGCGGCAGAAGATACAGATGCTTTCTCACATGCCACCGCCTCCAATTAATTCGAATTAATTCAATTAATTAATCGATCTCTTTTTATCGAGCCAATTTACCTAACTTGCAGGTCGAGGACAGAGAAAAAATAATTTTATTACCATTTGGGCACGATTTCCTGTACTGTTTAGGTATGGATGAGGTAATTAAAAAGCGTACCGTCATTGACCGTATCAAGCGGGCCTATATCTCCCATTGCAGAGGAGCTGGCGTAGATGGTCAAGCTGGTGCAGATATATACCTCCACGCGGACGACATACCCAAGGGAGCGGGTATCAACTTTGAGGAATTAGGCAAGATTCTCCTCTCAATAGAAGAGGACCCGAAATATATAGGGCTAATTAAGCTCGAGGCAGTTGATGCTGAGGCCGGTCGCGATTGCTATCGAATAGCTGTAAGCCAAGACCTAATACCGCGCGGAATTGCGCTTGATAAGAGGCCGAAAATAATGCTTGCGAGGGGTTGGTGGATTGTCTCAATGCCGAAAAAGAAGGACGTACGTATTGCAAAGCAAGGGACACTGGCTGGTGAATTGCTGGGTGTATTGGGTATGGCATGGGGTGCCTCCCGCAAAGCAGAGGTGGTATATGACATGCTGCAGAAGTCGGTCACTCATAAGGCCACGGAAGGGCGTCCTACGGGACAACAAATAACGGATGCTATGAAAGAGATCAATAGGCCCCTCAAGAAGAATGGCTTGCGAGGGATAAAACTGATAAAGACCGCCGATTCACTTGGTGGAACATGGAAGTTCATGCTCGATGCACTTCTTCCAGAAGCCAAAGTGGTTTCTCCTTCTAGCTCGAAAAACACCAGAGAGACCAAGCGACCAAGAAAGACGAGGGCATAAAAACCCACTGCGATATCTATTTTCCCACCGACTGTAACAGGCCGGTGGTTTTGATTTTGATGTGTGCATGGTCGATACACCACGCGCAATAGGAGCAACTCTTACCGACAGAGAGATCGCTGAATACCAGCGGCTCTTTAAGGATGAGTACGGCATAGAGCTCACAAAGGATCGGGCGCTCGAGAAGGGTCTCCGACTCGTTCGCCTTATGCGTGTGGTGCTTGAGGGCGATCCAAAAGACATTACCACTTAACACAGAAAATATATGAAAAAGAATCAAAAAAGAGATCGCGTAGTAATTCGCTCTTTGCGGAATCCATCAGTTTCGCATCGTCGCGGAATAATGTATTTGCGCTCTACACCTTGGGGTAACAGCTTCCTTGCACAAAAAATTGTATGCGAAAGCTATCGGGATCGAAATAATATCGAACTTCTTACAGATGAATTCACTGATGAGAGTCAGCACATTACTGGTCTTGCAACATATCAAAGCCCCGGATTCGATGATGTGCTCGAATACTGTACAGAACATATGGGAAAAGTTGATGTTTTGCTTGTGGCGAGTCGCGATCTACTCGGGACAAATACTGCTGAGTACTTGCGATGCAGAATTGATCTACAGAAATTAGGCGTAGAGATACGGTCCGCAAGTGACGTAGAGGATATTGATAGTCCCATGGAGCATATACGAGGTGTTTTGGAATCAGAATAAATCGTATGGAACAGCAAAATGAATTACTAAAGGCGGCATTAGAATATAACGTCAAAGGGTTCTCAATCATCCCCGTGCGTCCACGAAACAAAGCCCCCATCCCAAGCGGTTGGCAGAAGTACAGCACTACCCGATCTACAAAGGAAGAAATTGAACGCTGGTGGAAAGATACACCCGACGCAAACATAGGTATCGCGCTCGGACCCGCAAATGGTGTTGATGGTCGTCACCTATTTGTTGTGGATCAAGATCTGCTCAAAGATACAAACGGTGCTCCAATGCTGAATGAGGACGGAACCTTCAAACAGAAGGGTGATATACACGGATGTCCACCGACCGTATCACAGACAACTGGGTCCGGCGGTAAACAGTTCTTCTACTGGGCGCCTTTGGGCTATCACGTTGGCAACAGCAAGCCACGCGCATTGATTGATATTAAAGGTTTTGCAGGACAAGTGCTTGTTCCACCCTCAGTACATCCCAATGGAAATAGCTACACTTGGGATTTAGAAGAGTTGTCGCCGGACAGTATTGCTGAATTTCCCCAAGATGCCCTAGATGCCCTTCTCGGAGAGAGAACGAAGTCGGCATCTTCGGTGAATACGGTACTCGCCGGTGTGCCGGTTGGCGCAGGACTAAGACATGCGGCGATTGCACAAGTTGCAGGATTCTTCCTCGGTCGAGCGCGTACGCCAGAAGAGATAGAGATGGCACGAACGGCGTTATATGCGTGGGACAGAGAAAAGAATAAGTCACCAGAACCGTGGGAAGTGCGTAAACGTGAGCTCGATAACACTTTCGAGGGTATTTTAGCGAAAGAATTACAGAAACCACAATCAACAGCAGACAGAAGGAGTACCCCCGCCCCCGCACATGGCTCGTCACGGGCTATATTTGCCTCGTACGCGACGATTCATTCGCAACCTATTGAATGGCTATGGGAAGATCGTATCGCCATCGGGAAACTTACGATGCTTGTTGGTGATCCAGGTCTTGGCAAAAGTCTCATTACCACAGGCACTGTAGCTACAGCAGTATCGAAAGGAGGAGCATGGCCGGTAGATAACGTACCCTTATCACCCATGGGCGACGTAATCCTTCTTTCTGCAGAGGACGACGCGGCCGACACCATTAAACCGAGACTCGAGGCCGCTGGTGCTGATTGTTCTCGAGTACACACCCTGCAGGCGGTAAGAGAAACCAATGCTGATGGGTCTTTGTCTGAACGCATGTTTTCACTAAAGCGTGACGTTGATGCGCTTGAGCAAATGCTGGATACATTACCGGAATGCAAAGTGGTGATAGTAGATCCAATATCTGCGTATTTGGATGACACTGACAGTCACAGAAACGCCGCTGTGCGCGGACTACTTGCTCCATTATCGGCACTAGCATCAAAACGACGAGTAGCAATTATTGCTGTGGATCACCTTAACAAGAATAGCGGTGAAAAGAACTCTCTCTACCGTGCTGGAGGGTCACTAGGCTTTGTGGCGGCTGCACGTGCGGTCTACATAGTCTCAAAGGACCAAAACAAGCCCGAACGCAGATTGGTCATTCCGATCAAAAACAACATCGCAAAAGAAAATACTGGCCTTGCATATACCGTTATCGGTGACGCCAATAAAACACCCGTCATTGTGTGGGAACCTGATCCCGTAAATATCACAGCCAGTGAGGTGCTATCCAGCATGGAGTCGGACGAAGAGCGAACTGATACCAACTGGGCAGTTATGGTTCTTCAGCATGTACTCTCCGGTGGTCCAATGAATGCACCAGACGTGTTCAAAGAGTGTAAGCAGGCCGGGTTGAGTGAAAAGCAGGTACGTCGCGCTGGGAAGAAATTGGGAATATCACCCAAAAAGACTGGCTTCAATAGCGGATGGATGTGGGAGTTACCGAAACACGAAGATGCCCCTGCAGACGAAGATGCCCACAACAAGTTAGAGGGCGTCTTGGAGGAAGATGGGCATCTTCCAGAGGATCAAGATATTCCGTTTTGAGTTGTCCTCAGTACTAAGGTCTCAGCTAAGGCATAATTAATAGCAAACGAATCTATGGAAAAGAACAAACAACTTAAATGGGGGCAATATACGCGAAAGTCTTCCGAACAGGACGACAAACAGGCCGCCTCCATCGAATCTCAAAAGCGCGAACTGGGTGAACTTGCCTCACGCGAAAGGATCATCGTCTCCCCGGCGCTCTGTCTTGAAGAGTCACATTCAGCAAAACGACCCGGGAGACCCGTATTCAACGAGCTCCTAGGCTTAATCGAGAAAGGAAAAATTAACGCCTTGCTGGTATGGAGTGCCAACCGTATATCACGTAACGCCATAGACGCGGCATACATCATTGACCTCATGGATCGAGGACTATTACTTGAGGTGCGGACACCATCACAGGTGTATCGCAATACGCCTAATGATAAATTCCTTCTGCAACTCTTTTGTAGTCAGGGGAAACTCGAAAACGACAACAAGGGCGTGGACGTAAAGCGAGGGCTCAAAGAGAAGGCGATTGGTGGCGGTCGCTCTGGCCCTGCACCCGTTGGATACAAAAACTTCACTCACGAAGATGGCAAGAAAAGTATTGTGCCAGATCCGGAGCGGTTCGCACTCGTGAGGAATATGTGGACACTCATGCTCTCTGGTAATTACTCCGTAGCCGAAATAATGCGTATTACCAATGATGAGTTAGGATTACGTACTCCAAAGCGAAAAGGCGGAGGCGGAGGCAAGAAGCTCACCAAGGGACTGACTTACATCATTTTCAACCGACCATTTTATTGCGGCGAATTCGAGTTTCCTGTTGGTAGTGAGAACTTCTATAAAGGTACTCACGAACCCATGATCACCCGCGAGGAATATGATCGTGTTCAGATGTTACTTGGCCGTAAAGGGCGACCCCGACCAAAGACACGCTCGTTTGTGTACCGTGGCCCCATTCATTGTGGCGAATGTGGGGGCGCTGTAACAGCCGAAGAAAAGCATCATTGTGTCTGCACAAACTGTAAGCACAAGTTCTCCTACACCCACACAACTGAATGCCCGAAGTGCCACACCGACATGGAACATATGAAGAACCCTGTCACGAGGGACTACATCTTGTACCACTGTACAAAGCGAACAAGCCCTAACTGCACGCAAGGGTGCATCAACGAAGACGAGTTGGAACGTCAACTGGTCAAAGAGCTTACACAGCTTGAGATATCACCAAACTTTAGAGGTTGGGCGCTTGATGTACTCAAACGACAAAATGCAAACGAGTCTGCTGATCGCGAAGTAATATTGAAGGCGCAGCGAAAAGAATACGATGCAGTGGTTGAGAAGATAGACAATCTCATAGACATGAGAGCAGGCAAAGAAATAGATGAGGATGAATACCGAAGAAAGAAAGAGATCCTACTCAAAGAGAAGGATCGTGTTTATGCCTTGCTCGGCGATACCGATAAGCGTATAGAGAATTGGCTCGAGGTTGCAGAACGTGGTTTTAATTTTGCTGAGACGGCACGTACTCGCTTCGCAAATGACACTTCTGAAGATCTACACGTGCGAAAGGAGGTTTTTGCCATGCTCGGTTCGAACTACGTACTCAAGGACAAAATGATCAGGATTCAAGCTGATGATTTGCTTTTTGCCATCAAAGAGGTCAAAGAAGCATCTCTGGTCTCCATAAATGCGTTCGAACCAACGGAAAAGGGCTCCACTGCAATGCAAATGGAACCCTCATACGTTGCTAGTCCAAACTTGCTGCGAGACTAGGACTCGAACCTAGATAACAACATCCAGAGT
>CAYMIJ010000034.1:0-14791 GCA_964390465.1 uncultured Flavobacteriaceae bacterium
CTGTATTTTTGGATCATCAAAGTTTTGTGCACGACCGTAGGAGAAACCGCCGCAGATTTTCTTAATGTAAATCTTAACGCCGGACTGACCGGTACTTCCATCGTCACGGGAGTATTGCTTGCAATCGTGCTGTTTTTTCAGTTCAGATCGAGTAAGTACGTTCCAGGGACATACTGGCTAGCGGTCACACTAGTAAGCGTTTTTGGAACTTTGGTAACAGATAACCTGACAGATAAAGCAGGATTGCCGCTCGAAGTAAGTACCCTCATTTTTGGTGGTCTTTTGGCACTCACATTTCTAGCCTGGTATATAAGTGAAAAAACACTTTCCATCCACTCTATTTTTACTAGACGCAGAGAAGCGTTCTATTGGCTCGCAATCCTTTTTACTTTTGCACTCGGTACTGCATCAGGCGACCTCATGGCAGAGGGTCTCGGGCTCGGCTATCTACTAACGGGCATCATAGTGGCGGCAGTAATTGCGTTTACGGCAATTGCATGGAGATTCCGCCTCAACTCTATTCTCTCATTTTGGATAATATACATTTTGACTCGACCACTCGGAGCGTCTATTGGCGACTTCCTCTCTCAACCCGGAAACCACGGAGGGTTAGGTCTAGGGGCAACTGTTACCAGCATAATCTTTCTCGGGGGGATTCTGGGAATTGTCGCGTATCTCACTGTCACCAGACGTGACGTAATCGCCGCCACAGCTGCGGAACGCACTGATGAGTCCAAAGAAAAAGGCGGCCTATGGCAGACCGCAATTGTTGCTGTTCTATTTCTCATCGCTGGAGGCACAGGATATAGCGTGCGTCACGCAGCTCTTCAGGCAGACATATCTGTGCCAACAAGCACAGTAAGCAGTGCAACCTCGACACGAGCAACAGCCACTTCGCCACTCGGTGATCTATCGGTATTTCGGACAATTACGCAGGACGCCCTCGACAAGCTAAATACTGCTGACCAATCGGGCGCAACGACCCGTATTGGCGATCTCGAATACGAATGGGACAAAGCGAGGTCTCGACTCAATCCAAAAGACGGAGCAGCGTGGACCAAAATCGACGGCAAGATCGATACAGTACTGCGTGAATTACGAGCAGTGAGTCCAAACGTGACTAGCGAGAAGGCCGCACTTCAAGCACTACTCACCACGCTCAACTAATTCACTATGAATAATAGCCCCGTTAAAGCAAGCCACATATTAAACGCATCTACAAATCTCGTCGGATTTTCGTTCCTCATTCTCACATCTTTAAAAGTCCTCAACTTTGCTCAATATTCGTACGCTGATGAAATTGCCGCGTTTTCCGTTGTAACATTCATACTAAGTAGTACGTTTTCATTTGCGTCGATCAGGTCGAAGAATGAGCACAGAAGCGAAGTGTTTGAAACCATTGCGGACTACATTTTCTTAGGCGGACTACTCGCACTGTTTTTGGTATGCATTTCACTCATTGGTCTAAAATAAATATATGAACATGCAAATCAAACCCATAATCACTACGAGCAATCTTACCAAGAAGTACAAAGATACTATCGCTCTTGATACTCTAAACCTCTCTATAAACAAAGGAGAGATATTTGGGTTTCTTGGCCACAACGGCGCCGGGAAGACGACCACTGTCAGTATCTTGACCACACTTATTGCTCCATCATCAGGAAATGCCACGGTGTGCGGGTTCGACACACAGAAAGAAAGTATTGAAGTGCAGAAGCGTATTGGATATTTACCAGAAAATGTAAAGTTTTATGACAGCCTCACGGCGTACGAAAATCTCGAATATTTGGCAAAGCTTTCGGGCGTTAAAAATCCAAAAGAAAAAATCCATGAGGTGCTTGTGTTCCTTGAATTCACGGGAATAGAGCATAAAAAGCTCGGTGAGTTTTCAAAAGGAATGCGCCAGCGTATCGGTATCGCGCAAGCGATACTTCACGATCCAGAAGTGCTTTTTCTTGACGAACCGACGAGCGGACTCGACCCAATGGGAATAAAAAGACTTCGTGACATCATCATCAAGCTGAATAAAGAAAAAGGTATGACTATCTTTATGAATACACACCTTCTTTCAGAGGTGGCAAAAACATGCACAACGATCGGTGTCCTCAATCAAGGGAAACTGATTTATTGTGATTCACTTGCACATACGATGGAACGTTTCCACGACGAGTCATCTCTTGAAGAAATATATTTCACCCTTGGTGAAAAACACTAATCCCATGGGAACTACACTAACCATTGCAAACGCAGAAATACGAGCACTGTTTCGAGAAAAAACAATGTACTCGATTACGGTGGTATTTTTGCTTATGACAGCAGCCTCTTCATTTATCGGCTGGTCTACTTTTACGACCGCTGAAGCGGTGTATCGTGCCTCGGTAGTCTATCTCCATGCCCAGGGCGTCAGCACTGTTCCTGAAAACCCACTCCATTCCATTCCGACGCTTGCGAGTTTCGATAATTTAATCGTCTACATTTTATTGGTTGGAGCATTGCTAGCAATTATTGTTGGACACCGCAGTTTTATGCGTGAGCAACGATCAGGTATTTTACAAGTTCTATTTACGAGGCCGGTTCCCAAAAGATCATTTGTTTTAGGTAAAATACTTGGACTTGGCTTAGTGCTTTTTAGCATTATAAGCATGACAGCAATCATCAGTATTGCTTTGTCATTTTTTCTCCCTCTTCAGCACATAACTATGGGGGATATTGGCCATGCACTCATATTTTTCCTCTTCTCCTTTTTTTACATGTTGTTTTTTGCTCTGTGCGGTCTTTTCTTTGCCATTGTGTCGAAAAGCGAATCGCTCGCTCTCTTTATACCGATCTGTATCTGGGTCGGCATTACCTTTGTCTTGCCCGAGCTTGCAACAGGTCTCACGCCAACGGCACTTTTGAATCCGGTTACCATACTGCAGCTCCCTCCGCTCACAGGGTTCTTTAGTACAGCACAACACATATTGTCTCCAATCTCCCTTGGTTGGCATTACACGACCATAAGTGGTGAGCTTTTGGGAAGTTCATTCGGTGCGAGCCTCCCCGTCGGACAAGTATTTAGAGGACATTGGATAGAAATGGCAACCCTGTGTATTTCCATACTCACGCTAGGTCTTCTTTCGGCGACTGCTCTACGAAGATTTGATCCACGCGGAGACTATGTAAACGAATAATCCTATGGAACAAATTTTAACTGTTGCAAAAAAAGAATATGGCGACGCAATGCGAAATTATGTGTTTGTCACATTTCTCATATTTCTCGCTGTGTTGACGGGCGTCTCCATGTATGTAGGAGCGCTCAATTTTCAGGCGAAGGTCTCACTGTTTGAGAAAACCTATCAAGCTCTTATTGCGGGAGGTCAGCCGGTAAGCAATCTCACGCGACCGGAGTTTTTTCCTCTTCAGCTTTTACGAGCCACCATAGAATATCTTGAAATCATCGGAGCAATTTTGGCAATATCGCTCGGCTATTTAAGTATCGCGAAAGAAAAAGGCAATAACACCCTACCACTCATCTTTACGCGGCCGATCACTCGAAAAAAATATTACGTAGGTAAGTTAGTTGGGAATGCCGCACTTCTTACATCTGTGTGCGGACTACTCTTTTTCATTATCATTGGTGTCATTGTGCTCGTGGGAGGCGTTCACCTCTCTCTCCTTGAGGTTGCAAAAATACTACTCTCGGCTTTGGCCACTCTCATATATCTTTCTATATTCTTTCTGTTCGCGGCACTGTGCACCATCCTTATGAGGTTTCCCTCAAATGCACTCATCCTCACGTTTGTCGTCTGGATGTTCTTTGTGCTTATCGTGCCGCAGATCGGAGATACGATGGACACTGATAATCAGGTGCCAGGCGGATTCTTTAACGCCATACATGTTGATAAACCGCAATCAAAAATCATTTTACAGCAGTTCACTCTGTATGAGGCGCTTCGTAACGGAACAGAAGAGACTTCTATTACCAAGCATTATGAACGCCTTACATTCGCTCTTCTTGGTATCAAAGATATCTACAACGGCAAATCGCTGGGTTATATATTTTTAGATAAGGTATGGGAAATTGTGTGGCTCATGGGATTTCTCCTTACCTTTGGTTTCGCATCAGTGTATGCGTTTGCGAGAAGCCAAGTTCTGTGGCAAAAGGTCGAGTAGAATAATTATTCAAATATTAATTAAAATTAACTTAAAAATATGACAAATAAAATAATGTACAGCATCATTGGAATTGTAGGCATTGTTCTCATTGCAGGGCTTGTGCTCATTAAATCAAACGGCACATCGCAACCAGCACCTGTAACAACCACAACAAAAGACGCGGGGGTGTCGGGTGATCCGCAAGACATCGTGCCAGGCACCTATCCAAACCAAATAAAAAATACTGCGACGGCGAGTGGTCTTTCAATAGTCTCTGGTTTTGTCGAAAACAATATCGATGCACAAGGAAAAGTAGCTGACGACCACCTCGAATTGCTTCTCAAAAATACTTCCGTGCAAGACATGAGTAACTTCGAGGTCTATTACACGATTGCCGATCTTACGACAGGGAAAAACGAAGGGTACTATAAAAAACTGACGGGCTTCGCACTAAAAAGTGGAGAATCAAAATCAGTACACTTTGATGGAAAAACTGACGTCGACCATTTTGGAGTGAATAAAGATGGTCTTTACTTTACTTCAAAAAATAAACTGCAATTCGATGTGCAGGTCAGCGCGGCTGGGTTTCAGATTGCCCATATTCAACTCACTAAAGACGCTGGCGGTGCGGAGCTCAAGGATTGACCCTGCTATCACAAATGGAAAATATAACTAATTTCTTCTCACACCTGCTCCCCACACTGGGGAGCTTTGGGGTGTGGGGATATTGGTTTATTCTTCTCATCTCGCTTGTCGAAGCGCTGGTCATTGTCGGGTCGTTTGTTCCTGGGGCACTTTTTGTAGTCTTTGCGGGAATACTTGTCTCGAAGGGAGTGTACGACTTAGGCGACATGATTATCTTCGCTTCCGTCGGTGCAATTCTTGGGGATATGGCGAGCTACTACTTAGGTTCAAAAGGAACGCATCTATTTAAAAACGAAAATAGATTTCTGAAAGAAGATCATCTCGCGAGTGGGAAAGCGTTTTTTAAGAAACATGGAGACAAGAGTGTTCTTATCGGCCGTTTTCTTGGCCCCTTACGTTCAATCGTACCGTTTGTCGCTGGACTTACTGGAATGAATAAGAAGTCTTTTCTTTTTTGGAACGTCATTGGCGGAGTTGCATGGGCTGTCTCGCACATCTTTATCGGATATTTCTTTGGTGGATCGCTGGCGTTTATTCACAAGTGGTCGCTTCTGGTAACGGTATTCGTGCTGGGATCGCTCGCCATACTCGCCATAGTCTGGGTATTTGTAAAGCAATCAGAACTTGTGTTGCGTTTTTGGCGACCACTCGTCATCTTCCTTTCGGGTTTTTTGGTGTATCAAATGGCAGACGTGGTTTTTCTCGGAGAGTCAGTTCCGATGATCGATATGAACGTGCAAAACTGGTTTCTACTTGTGCGTGACGATGAACTAATACTATTTTTCAAATTCGTGACCATCCTTGGTAATTGGCAATTTATTATCCCGACCGCAGTCGTTCTGAGTATATGGTTTTTTTACAAAAAAGATTTGCAGCGTTACATTGCTCCACTATGGGTAACACTTGTAAGTGCAGAGGTCATCACGTACACGTTAAAACTATTCGTATCGCGTCCGCGTCCTCTTGAAGGGCTACTTATTGAGAATGACTTTTCATTTCCAAGTGGGCACGCGACGATTGCAATGGCTTTTTTAGGGACTCTCATTTACATCGCTTCAACCCATATATACTCGTCTCGATGGCGGCAGATCTTCATATTTATTGCTGTGACGCTCATACTCCTCATTGGCTTGAGCCGACTATATCTCGGAGTTCATTATCTCAGTGATATTGTTGCTGGCTATCTTGTAGGATTCCTAAGCATCTTGATCGGGATGTATGTAAAGGGTAAATCGTCAGCCTCTTTATGAAGATTTCACCAAAAAAGCATATACTTATACTATGAAAATCTTAGTCGTCGAAGACAACCAAAAGCTGGCCGCCAACATTAAAGAGGGCTTAGAACAAGACGGTTTTGCTGTTGATTGTATCTTTGATGGTATTACGGCAGAAAAACGTATTCTCATCAATCGCAATGATTATGATGTGGTCGTTCTAGATATAATGCTCCCTGGCAAGGACGGTGTCGCCGTGTGCCGCTCATGGCGAGAGCAGGAAGTGACGGTTCCCGTCTTGATGCTTACTGCTCGTGACGCAACCGATGACAAAGTAAAAGGATTGAACTCGGGCGCAGATGATTATCTCGCAAAGCCATTTGCTTTTGAAGAACTCTTGGCTCGCATACGTGCACTCTTGCGTCGCCCTCCTGTTACAGAGAAGACGGTGTTACAGGTCGGCGATATTACTCTCGACACCGTGAGTCGCAAGGTCGAGCGCAACTCAAAAGGGGTGGTACTCACTCTCAAAGAATACATGGTGTTAGAGTACTTAATGAGAAATCAGAATAAGGTCATAACAAGGGATGCTCTGTACGATCATGCGTGGGACTATGCGGACAATTCGTTTAGTAATACAGTGAACGTGCATATAAAAAATCTGCGACAGAAATTACATGACGATGGAACACATATACAAACAATTCGAGGCGTTGGCTACAAGATGGAGGCATGATCTCCTTCTGCGTGCTCGCGTAAAACTTACCGTAGCATACGTTGGAGTTTCCGCTGTCATACTGGCCATTTTTAGCTATCTCCTCTATGGAGCACTTTTGGCTCGTCTTGAGGAGTCCATCAACGAAGATATTTTAAGCGTTGTGGCGCAAGAGCTCTTCTTTGAACGAGCGAGTTCAGCGCTGCAATCACAGATCTTAATGGCAGACGCTATTACACTTATTTTTGTACTGGCATGCGCGTACATTCTTACAGGAATAACGCTCCGCCCGATCCGCGATGCACGCGATCGTGAACGACGTTTTCTTGCTGATGCCGCGCACGAATTGCGTACCCCGCTTTCTGTCATGAAGTCAGGTAATGAAGTGGTACTACGCGGTGAAACTGACATGTCACCACGGTTAAAGAAACTTTTAAGTGAAAACGTAGAAGAGATTGATTCTCTCACGCGCATCGCAAACGGACTGCTATCGCTTGTGAGCGAGAAGGAGAAAACCATACATAAGGATTCATTGGTGCATGTACTCCATGTGCTGTCCGGAGTAGTAAAGAAACTTGAATCAATTGCTCACGCACGCCAGATAAAGCTAACGCTTGTCGCAGAGGAACCGGCGAAGGTTTTCAGTGTGCGTGCAGATCAAGGCGCTCTAGCTCGCGCATTTGAGAATCTTATAGAAAACGCGATCAAATACACAAAAAAAGGTGGTTCCGTGGAGGTATCCCTAACAGGCAAGAGTGAATCGGTACTAATTCAAGTAAGTGATACTGGCATAGGGATCTCCCCTGAAGATTTACCCCACGTGACGGAGCCTTTTTTCCGGGCAGACGCTGCACGCACCTCAATGGATGGCTCGGGGCTCGGTCTTTCTATCGTCTCTGAGACCATCGAAGCACATGGAGGGCGTTTCACTATAGAAAGTGAACTGGGGGTCGGTACTACCGTCCGAGTCATGTTACCAATTGCTCGCGCATAACATCACTTTCTTTACCAGGATTTAACCCTGACTCGATACCATTGGTACATAACTTCTGGTTCGAGCGCGATCATTAGTAATAATCATTCCGCGCACGAAGTTCGCAGTGAATCACTGCATTCTTAATCACTTAAACTAAAAAACTATGCAACCATATAAAAGACTAGGAAAAGGCGCAACATTAGCTCTCTTTGCGGCGGGCCTCATGGCCACGGGAGGAGTCGCTTCCATCGGTATGCAGGCGTTTGCTCAAACACCAACCGCATCCAACACGCCTGCGGCGATCACGACATCGGCACAGGATTCTGCAGATACGGCTGATACCGGCAAGGATGCTCAGGACGAAAATGTAACACTTCCGACTGGTGGTATTACTGAGACGCAGGCACGTGCAGCAATCGGAGCAAAATATCCGAGTGTTGCAATCCAGCGCATCGAACTTGAGGACAACAACGGGACAATCGTCTACGGAGCAAAGCTCGCAGACAAGACCGAGGTCACAGTCGATGCAAAAACTGGTGCCGTCGCAGTAGAAGCAGCTGACCAAGAGAGTGTTGAACACCAGGACAAGGGTGGATCAGCAGCAGATGCAAACGAAGCACCTGGCACTGAGACCAACGACGGTCCCGATGGTCAGAACGAAGCAGGAGAAACTGGTCAGAACTAATCTGGTTTCCCCACGCAGTATTCGGGAAAAGGATCACAATCTTTCACGCAGTCCGCTGCACTAACAAAATGGATCGTCACTCCTGATAAAATACAGGCCCTTATGAGGGGCCTGTCTGCGTTTTAGTTACCTACTTCGAGGGACTTGGGACGCTCTGGACTCCTTGGGGCTGTTGCGTCATTCCTTAAGGGTATGGAAAACATAGCAACATCAAGGGTGAACCTCGGCGTGAGGCAGGCTGAGCCAGCACCCATAGTCAAATACTGCCTCTATGCGAGAAAGTCGACAGAGAGTGAGGAACGACAAGTCCTCTCAATAGATAGTCAGATAAAGG
The DNA here is from genome assembly GCA_964390465.1 of uncultured Flavobacteriaceae bacterium. Taxonomy (GTDB): domain Bacteria; phylum Pseudomonadota; class Alphaproteobacteria; order Micropepsales; family Micropepsaceae; genus JADZAI01. The sequence continues at coordinate 8,707 of CAYMIJ010000034.1, forward strand.
AGATGATTCAACTCGCTGAACGCGAGGGTCTTGAGATAGTCGAAATCAAAAGAGAATCACACTCGGCAAAAGAGACAGGGCAACGTCCAGTCTTCAATGAAATTGTTGAAGAGATACGGCAAGGCAGGTTCACGGGAATACTGACATGGGCTCCAGACCGTATCAGCAGAAACGCTGGTGACCTTGGAAAGATTGTCGACCTCATGGATGCGAAGCTCTTAATAGAGATACGCACCTTCGGTCAAAGATTTACAAATAGCCCAAGCGAGAAATTCCTGCTGATGATTCTCGGAAGTCAGGCAAAACTAGAAAACGACAACCGAGGCATCAACGTGAAGCGTGGACTACGAACGCGAGTGGAGATGGGATTGTGGCCTGGAGTGGCACCGCTCGGATACCTGAATCAAAAGCTTATTGATAAAAAGTGTCAGATTGCAGTCGATACCGCACGAGCGCCGATAGTAAAGAAGATATTCGAGAAGATTGCGTACGAACATTATTCTGGGAGAAAGATATATAACTGGCTGAAGTTTGAACTGAACTTCCATACGCGAGGAAACAAACCACTGACCTTAAGTGGTGTGTATCGTATTATCGATAACCCTTTCTATTACGGACCGTTCGAGTACCCAAGAGAAAGTGGAAACTGGTATCAAGGGAAACATACGCCACTTATCACACAAGAGTTATTCGAGAAAGCTCAAGCGCAACTGAAGCGCGACAAGATAGTGCGAGAGAACAAAGAATTCGCCTTCACTAAATTATTTACCTGCGGATACTGCCAATCAGGTATATCAGCTGAAGAGAAATGGAAACCACTGAAGGATGGGACGTCGGCACACTACATTTACTACGGATGCAGTCGAGCACGAGACCGCAATTGCAAGAATAAATACATACGCGAAGAGGAACTCATCGACGAGCTTCTCAAGATTATGGACATAGTAAATATCAACGAGCTGGGTATGAGACAAAAGCTCGAGGATGAGATACGAAGATTTAACAAGCTACAGAAAATAGTGAATGGTAGAAGCGGTAACTCACTGGTGGAAGAGGACGATGTGAACATAAGACAGTATGCGAAGTATCTGCTCAAAGAAGGAAGCACGTCGGACAAGCGAGAACTGCTTGGGAACTTGCGAAGTCGACTGAACTACAAAGACAAAAAGATAACGATGATTGAGGAATAGCTGGTCTAATACACAGCAACTGCATTTGACTAGTATACCCCCTAGGGGGTATACTAGTCCATATGAAATATATGGACGATAAAAATAAGGCAAAAGTCATTCGTCGCCTTAAGTTGCTTGAAGGACAGGTTCGAGGTCTTCAGAAGATGGTCGAGAACGATACTTATTGCATCGATGTAATTACCCAAACATCTGCTGTTAAGCAGGGTCTATCCAATGTCGAGGACTTACTCCTTGAGAACCATCTAGACCATTGTGTGCATCATCAGATGCAAACAGGTCAGACCGCTAAAGCAAAGGCAGAAATCATCAAAGTTTATAAGTTAAAGAGAAAATAATATGCATACACAAACCTACAACGTAAAAGGAATGCATTGCGCTTCATGCTCCTCGGTCATCGAGAAGACTTTTAAGAAAGTGGAGGGTGTGCATTCTGCAGAAGTAAATTACGGCACGGAAAAAGCAAAAGTTTCTTTTGACTCATCAAAAACAAATCCTCACGACCTTTCAAAACATATTGAACCACTTGGATACTCACTAGAAGTTCCAACAAGCGCAGAAGAAATGGGTATGTCCGAAAATGAGCATGCGGCGCACTTAGGTCTTAATCAATCCAAAAAGGAGAAGCTCGCAGAAGTAGCTGATATGCGAACAAAAGTGTTCTCGGCTATTCCAATTGCAATCTTTGCCGCTTTCGTCATGGGTTGGGACATACTTGCGCAGTACAGTATCGCTCCTGCGATGAGCTATACCCTCAAAGAATTTATCCATCACCTATTTCCAATACTCGCCACTTATATTTTGTTTGTGGTTGGTAAACCATATTTGCTCGGTTTTTATAGATTTCTCCGCTATGGCAAAGCGAATATGGATACGCTTATCGGTATTGGTACCACTGCCGCCTTTCTATACAGCTTTGTCGTAACCGCTTTCGAAGAAGTTCTTCGACCTTTCATTAACGTCGAGTATCAGTATTACGATGTCACAATCGTAGTCATTACCTTTATCGCACTTGGTAAATATCTTGAAGCGCGGTCAAAAATTAAGACTGGAGATGCCATCGAAAAACTTCTCAACCTTCAGGCAAAGACAGCGCTGGTGATTCGCGAGGGAAAGGAGATAGAAATTTCTATAAATGACGTTAAACACGACGACCTAATAGTTGTTAAGCCAGGAGCGAAGATTCCTGTGGACGGTGTGATAACCGGAGGTAGTTCTTTCGTCGATGAATCTATGGTTACCGGAGAGCCAATGCCTGTACAAAAAAAGATTGGTGACAGTGTTGTTTCAGGAACACTCAACACAAGTGGCTCGTTTACATTCAAAGCGACAAAAGTCGGTTCTGAAACACTTCTCGCTCAAATTATAAAAATGGTTGAGGACGCTCAAGGAAGTCGTGCCCCAATACAAGCGCTCGCAGACAAAATATCAGCAGTCTTTGTACCCATTGTTCTCGTGATTGCTTTTCTCACACTTGGTACATGGCTCATTGTAGGTTCACAGTATCTAGGATTTTCTCAAGCGCTTTCATTTGGTCTCGTATCGTTCGTAGGTATTCTCGTAATCGCATGTCCTTGTGCTCTTGGACTCGCTACACCGACTGCAATTATTGTTGGGGTCGGCAAGGGAGCTAAGGAGGGCATTCTCATAAAAGATGCCGCGACACTTGAAAAGCTCCACAAAGTAAACACGGTTGTAGTTGATAAAACTGGAACGATAACTAAGGGTAAACCGACACTTGTTGATATACAAAATCTCTCAAGTCTGAAGGATGACGAGTTGGTATCTATCCTCGCCTCGCTTGAGAAAAAATCAGAACATCCAATTGCACATGCAATCGTAAACTATGCACAAGAAAAGAACATTACCGTGTCTGACATTTCAGGTTTTGAAGGAATACAAGGCAAGGGTCTTAAGGGAACAATAAATGGCACTGAATACTTCGCGGGCAATGCAAGACTCACAAGCGACCTTAAGCTTTTGTTTGACAGCACGAAGTTGAATGAGTTCACCTCACAAGGAAAAACGCCTGTTATTCTTGCCACAAAAGAAAAGGTGCTCGGCTTCGTGATGGTCGCTGATGAGATTAAGCAAGAATCAAAACAAGCGGTAGACGATCTTCACAAGCTGGGTATCAAAGTCGTAATGCTCACCGGTGACGATGAAAAAGCGGCTAAGTATATCGCATCGCTTGTTGGTATTGATGACGTCGTTGCTCATGTCCTACCTCAAGACAAGCTTGAGAAGATAAAAGCACTACAGTCACAAGGAAAGATTGTTGCCATGGCTGGTGATGGTGTGAATGACGCTCCAGCACTTGCTCAGGCGGATGTCGGTATCGCTATGGGGACTGGTACAGATGTTGCCATTGAGTCAGCAGGTATCACCCTTTTAGGTGGGGACATTTCAAAACTCGTTAAGGCAATCAAACTTTCAAAGATAACTATGAGAGGTATTAAACAAAATCTTTTCTGGGCATTCATCTACAACATCGTCGGTATTCCTCTTGCGGCTGGAGTTTTATATCCAGTCTTCGGATGGCTTTTGAACCCAGTGTTTGCAGGATTTGCCATGGCAATGTCGTCAGTGTCGGTGGTATCAAACTCGCTTCGTATTAAAGCGAAGAAATTATAAAAATTAACTATAAATAATATGAATAATAAAATTACATTTGGAATCGGAGGAATAATCATCGGCTTAGTTCTAGCGACATTTTTTACATCAACTATATTTCCATATAGGAACGGTGGTTTCGGAATGATGGGTTGGAGAAATGATTCCACCACCAATCAAGGACTTACTGGAAATACTCAGGTAGCAAACAATATCGATAGACACTTTATTGAGCAGATGATTCCGCATCACGAGGGTGCTATCGCAATGGCTAAATTGGCATTAGAAAGGTCAAAGCGCACAGAGATTAAAACACTTGCCACTGCAATAATTGAAGGTCAGACGAAGGAAATTCAAGATATGACGGGATGGTATAAGGAGTGGTTTGGAAAGGATGTGCCGAAAGTAGGTACAGGAATAATGGGTGGAGGCATGATGTTCTCAAGCGGAATGCACATGGGTGGGCAAGAAGACATGGCGACGCTCGAAAACGCTACTGATTTTGATAAAGCATTTCTTGAGGCAATGATTCCGCATCATCAACTTGCCCTCATGATGGTTCAAATGTTGGAATCAGGAACGAATCAACCCAAGATGCTTCAGCTTGCAAAGAACATAACCACCTCACAATCAAAAGAGATTCAACAAATGCAGGGCTGGTACACACAGTGGTACAAATAACATTTATGAATACAAAAACCTACACATTCCACGTCTCAGGCACTCATTGCCCATCATGCAAAATCTTCATTGAAGATACTTTGAATGAGCAAATTGGTATCGAGCAAACGAGAGTTGATTTAAAGAACGAAACAGTTTCCCTTGAAACTACTCTTGATGAGAGCCAGCATAAGCTCGCAGAGATATTGACTGAGAAAATAAGGCACAATGGCTACTCACTGTCAGTTGAGAAGAAAGCTAAAGAGAAGAAAGACAATGGCGTCATTTGGCAAGCTTTGCCTATTGGCTTAGCGTTTCTCGCTATCTTTTTCATTGTGCAAAAGTCAGGAGTATTAAATTTTGGCTTAGGTGGGACAGTAACACCAGTCACTAGCTTTATCATTGGTCTCGTTGCTTCCGTTTCTAGTTGTCTCGCAGTTGTCGGAGGACTAGTTCTTTCTCTTTCTGCAACAGTATCTCAAGATAAAATAAGTGACGTAAAGCCGATGATACTTTTCCACGGAGGTCGCCTTATCAGTTTTGCTGTACTTGGTGGAGTCCTCGGTGCTATTGGGAGTGCAATTGGTATAAGTTTTACACTCACTGCAATACTTGGAGTTATTGCATCAATCGTGATGATTGTGCTTGGGCTTAATTTGGTCGGAGTATTTGAGAAAAACATGATTGCTCTGCCATCAGGAGTATTTAGCTTTTTCCGTAAAGTTGAACACAAGACAATCGCACCATTTCTTATTGGTGTGGGTACCTTCTTTTTGCCTTGTGGTTTTACTCAGGCAATGCAGGTCGCCGCACTTTCAAGTGGTTCATTTGTTTCAGGGCTTTTGATTATGGGAGCATTTGCTCTTGGAACATTGCCAATGCTTGCGCTTCTGTCATTTGGCTCGGCTTCATTTGCGCAATCAAAACACGCACCCCTTTTCTTCAAATCTGCAGGTGTACTGGTGATAGGTCTTGGAGCTTTTGCACTGCTTGCAGGGCTTGCTGGGCTAGGCATTATTGAACCCTTATTTAACATATAATCTTATTAGTTAATCCTATGCAAAAAAATACAATCATATCCATTATCATCAGCATCATCCTCATTGGAGGAACTCTTTACTTTATTTCTGATAAGCCAACATCTTCAGAAAGTGAAATTGCACAATCACAGAACGTTGAAATCAGGGACGGCGTCCAGTATGTGACTGTAACCGCAAAAGGAGGATACTCTCCACGTGTCACGGAAATCAAAGGGGGTCTACCTACCAAGTTGGTTGTGAAGACAGATGGTACGTATGATTGTTCAGCATCTCTTGTGATTCGTTCTGTTGGTTTCCAAAAAATACTACAACCTACAGGTGAAGAAGTTATAGATTTAGGTACTCCAAAATCTGGAGACAAGGTGCAGGGAGTGTGTGGAATGGGGATGTATAACTTTCAAATAAAGGTTAGCTAAAAATCATTAACAAAAAAAACGACTTAAGTCGTTTTTTTTTGTTTCAACTCAGGTATCTGGGTCGCACCACTCTCATAGGATAGTGGGTCGTCCCCGATACTAAGTTGTCAATGCGGATGGGGTGAGATTCGAACTCACGGCCCAGTTACCCAGGCGACAGTTTTCA
>CAYMIJ010000035.1:0-13539 GCA_964390465.1 uncultured Flavobacteriaceae bacterium
CCCCAGGGACGTGCTGAGCCAGCCACCCCTGGCGGCCTTTGGCGTGACCGACTTTGGCCGCGCCAAAGAGATGATTGACGCCGGCTACCGCGCCACCCGCGCCCTCGACCTGCGCCTGGCCCACCTGCGCCCCGCAGAGCCGGTCGACCCGCAACTGGTGGCGGCGCGTACACCGGGCGAGCGCACGCCGGTGATCACCGCGATCACCAGAACCTGCAGCAACTGGCCGTCGGCGAAGGCGCCAAAGAAGGTGTCGGGGATCAGGTTCAGAAGATAGGTGACCATGTCGGGGCTGTGGTGGGCCTTTTCGACATAGTCGGCGGCGATCTTCGGATCGAGGCTGGCCGGATCGACATTGAAGCCGGCGCCCGGCTGAACCAGCTTGCCCACCACCAGGCCGATGACCAGGGCGATGGTGGAGACCACCTCAAAGTAGATCAGCGTCTTCGCGCCCAGCCGGCCAAAGGCCTTGATGTCGCTCATCCGCGCCATGCCCGCCGCGATGGTGCAGAAAATCACCGGGGCGATGGCCATCTTGATCAGCTTGATGAAGGCGTCGCCCAGCGGCTTGAGTTGCACGCCGATCTCGGGCCACAGCCACCCCACCAGCACGCCAAGCGCGATGCCGATGAGCACCTGAACATAGAGCAGCCGGAAATGGCGCAGAGCCCCCATTCGCATCTTCCCTTTCGCCGCCATGCGCCCTTGCGCTATCACCCCACCGGTCTGGCCCGGTAGCTCAGCAGGATAGAGCAGCGCTTTCCTAAAGCGAAGGTCGGGGGTTCGAGTCCCTCCCGGGCCGCCAGACAGTCGCCCCGATCAGTCTCCATCGCGGCCTCATTCGGGAAAAGTCCCGACATTCCCGGACTTAGGGACCCCATATCCGTCATTCGCTCCGCGAACGAGACCCTCAAAGGCCGGCATTCAGCGCCTCATTGCCGCCCCGTCTCTGCCCCCTGAAATGCGTGACGGATTCCCTGTCATAGGGATCTCGATAGGGAATTCTGAAATTTTGCTCGCGACAGCTGGCCGCTAACACCCTGACCTGCCGCATAATTTTTGACGTCGAAGGCCGAAATTCCCTATGCTGCCATAGGGAATTTCTCAGGCAGCAATAGGGAATTTTCCCGCGCTGATCGGGAATTTGCTCAGTTGCGGTCGAGCGACGTGACCCACTCGGCATGATCAGCCCACGCCAAGGGCATCGGGGTCTTGAGGAGCGACCTCAGGGAAAGGCACGGATGGTGGCGTCCCTCGAGCAGCGCCTGCTGAATTTCCGGGGAGAGGAAGGCCAATCGGCCCACCTGGCGATCATGTTGAGTCGCTGGCGCCTGCGCCAAGACAAGCTGCTCGGCCGGCGTAAGCGGCGAGGCATTGAGACTGGCCAGATCGCGATGCGCTCGCTTCATCGCCGACACGATGCCTGGATTGGTGGCCCGCCGATCAGACCGATCCGCTCCGAGCAATCGACCGCGTCCCCCGCGGAGCTTCATACGCAGCGGCAGGACGACCCGGATCAACGCCTCGCCACCCAGTTCCGGAACAGCTTGCTCGCCGACGCGAAGGCCCTGACGCACAGCGGCCAGCGCGAGCTCGGGATGATCGCCATGAAACAGGGTTAGGGTGTTCAGAACCAGATGGGTTTCGGCCGCTCGCGCCTCGACCTTGTGCAGGTGGTGACCAAGGTCCGCGATCTGGAGATCCCGGTGCCCGGACAACCTCTGGAGCACCTCAATCAGAAGAACCTCAATTGCTGCCGCAGGAATCCGTCTGATCACGTCGGCTGCCGGGACTGTCGGCGCTCCAACCTGAAGGTCCATCGAGATGTAGTAGCGGTAGAGTTGGCCTCCCCTGCCGTAGGCGAAGCTCGGGCTCATAGGCTTGCCCGCCGCATCGACCAGCACCCCGGCGAGAACCCCGGACGCCGCCTTGATCTGCCCTTCGCGCCGATCAGAAGCTTTCTCCCTCAAGGCCTCGGCGACCGCATTGAAGAGTTCGTGGGGCACGATCGCGGGATGCAAGCCCGGGTGCGTTTGGCCCTTGTGAACGATCTCGCCGACATAGATCCGGCTAGTCAGGATGTGGAAAATCGCGCCTCGGGACAGGACCGCCCCGCCCTTTTCGACGCCCGCGCGCGTGGCCCAACGCTTGGATCGGACACCGTCGGCCTTGCACTCCGCCGCGAGCAAGCGGGCGGACTTCACGACCAGATACCGCTCGAATATCCACCGGACACACGTCGCCTCTGACTCGTTGATCGAAAGCGACCTGCCGCTGATGTCATAGCCCAGCGGAGGCATGCCCCCCATCCACATGCCCTTGGCCTTTGAGGCCGCGATCTTGTCCCGGATCCGCTCGCTTGTGACTTCACGCTCGAATTGGGCGAATGAGAGCAGCACGTTGAGGGTCAGCCGACCCATGCTGGTCGTCGTGTTGAACGACTGGGTCACCGATACGAATGAGACGGCCCGGGCGTCGAATATCTCGACGATCTTGGCGAAATGGGCGAGCGACCGCGTCAGCCGATCGACCTTGTAGACCACCACGATGTCGACACGCCCGGCTTCAATGTCGGCCAACAGGCGTGCAAGCGCAGGACGCTCCATGGTTCCGCCGGAATAGGCGCCATCGTCATAGAGCGTCGGGATCAACTTCCAGCCTTCCCCGACCTGGCTCTTGACGTAGGCTTCGCAGGCCTCGCGCTGAGCGTGGAGACTGTTAAAGTCCTGCTCCAACCCCTCGTCGGAGGATTTGCGGGTGTAGATCGCGCAGCGGCGCATCTGGGTCATCGCCCCGCGACCTGGTCACGCAGACCAAAGAACCGCGGCCCGTTCCACTTCACCCCCGTGATGGCGAAGGCGACTTTGGACAGGCTCGAATAATTGCGCCCCTCCCAACGGAAGCCAAGTTCGACGACCTCAACGGTTTGCAGCCGGCCGCGCCACTCCCGCTCCAGCCGCATACCTGGCGCCAGGGTGGGGCCGCTTGCCGCGCCCCGTTGACCGAGCAGCTTAAACGTCTCCGGGGTGAGCCCCCCGAACCAGGCTTCCTGAATTTTCCATGCCAACATGCGGGCGAGCAGGTCGGTCGAACGTAGCTTCGGCGGCTCCCCATATCTCCGCCGCCATTCCCCCCGCAGCCCCTCAAGATCGAGCCCCTCCAGGACCCGTACCTCCGCCGTGATGCTCTCCGCCAAATCGCCCATGCAGCGTCTCCATGAAGGGGTCGGCCAAAGCGCCGCCCCTACCGGCTGAGCCTCGGCGCGCCCTACACGGCCGAGGCGAAGTCACGGGTGGAGACGACCCAGTACCGCTTCCCGGGCGGCTGAAGTCCAGTGGAGTTGGGAGATCTGGGAGGATCTTTGCGCGGTTTCTGCCGGCTACAGCTCTCAGGGTTTGAACGCGATGTCCTCGACGACCGTGACGCTGCTCTTGCGGACCACATAGCCAATGGATTCCAGCCGGGCCTTGAGGTTGCGGGCCGGAAACGGCGGCCGCTGGCCTTGGCTGCGGATCCAGTGAGCAAAAGCGAGATAGAGCTCGGTGATCTTCACGCGCTGGCCATGCGCCGCCATGCACTTCTCGTCCAGGAAGGCGCGCAAGGGATTGGCGGCGCCCAGGAAGGCGTCGCTGGCGTCGAGACAGGGCTTGGGCGGTTCGAAGCGGCCGCGTTCCCGCAGACGAGAGAGCCCGGCCACAAAGGCGTTGAGGACGCCGGAGAGCTCGGCCTCGATGATCTCCTGGGCCAGACCCGGCTTGATCTCCTCTGGCTTGAACTTCCGATTGAAGGGGATGACGTGGAGCCGCCGCGTCATGCCGTGGGAGGTGTCCTCCAGCTGAGGCACGCCATTGGTGGCGACGATCGGCATCAGCATGGAGTTGAAGGAGGTGCCGTGGGTCGAGCGGACCCGGCGGGTGTCGATGGCCTTGTTCTCGGAGATCTTCTTCAGGAGGCCCGACTTGAGGTTCTCGCCCTCCTCCCCGTCGTCCTCGACAAAGAGCAGCCTGTTCTCGAGATTGGCCAGTACGAAGCGATCGGCCGATAGCGAGCCGAGCGACCCGCTCCAGATCTGGGCGCGACCGACGACCGCCTCCAGGATCGAGATCAGGCTCGACTTGCCGTTGGAGCCGGCGCCCCAGAAGAACAGGATGACGGGCAGGTCGCGACGCCCCTGGATCGCATAGCCCATCAGCTCCAGCACGTGGGCCGCCACCTGGGCGGGCTCGGCCAGGGGCGAGAAGATATCCTCGACAAACTTGGCGAAGAGAGGGGCCTTGGCCTCAGGGTCATATCGGACCGGCGAGACGTAGCGCATGCCGGTCTCCGGCCGGTGGATCTTGCGGCTCACCTCGCCCTTGGGTCCGATCCAAAGCTCGCAAGTTTCGGTGTTGATCACCGGCGGCGGGGTCGCCGTCATGATGTCCGCCGAGCAGGGGGCCAGGTCCTTCACCAGCTTGACCGCCTGGTCGACGATGGAGGCCGAACCGCCATAAGTGTCAGGTCGCCGGAGCACCATCGGCGTCATGGCAGCGCGCAGGTCATGGTCGCTGATCGCCGACCAGTGGGTGCCGACAAATTCCATCAGGCTGCGATCGGGATTCACAGCCAGATGCAGGCCAAACTCATATCGTTGGGCCAAAGTGTCGAGGGCCAGGGCGGCAGCCGGACTGCTGGGCTTGAAGGTGACATGGCGCTGGATGTGAGCCTCGACTGACCTGAGCCTCGCCATCGTCATGCCCGTATGATCGCAGAGGACGCCCAGGAGATCTGGCGGCGGCTCGGGCATGGAGAGCGCCATCGCCACCATGCGATAGGCGACAAAGGACGGGGTCTCACCGGTGAGCAGGCTCGCGTCCTGCATCAGGCTTTTTGGGGTGGGTGGCGGAAGTTCCGAGGTGTCTAAGGCCATTGTTCTGTCTCCGGATCGTACCCGGGGTCAGCCGCACAATGACCTGCTGGCGGAGGGCCAACGCCATTCGGCGACTGACCCTCCATGAATTCAGCGAGACTGAACCTCGACGGTTCGCTTCAGAAGTCAAGCCTGCGGCAGAACTTTGGGCTGGGTGCCGATCCGATAGACTCGCACCCCTTCGACCTTGGCCGAAGTGACCTCGAGGCCCCGCCCCTTCTTTACCGTTCCAGCGATCGCGCCCCGCACGGAATGGGCCTGCCAGCCGGTCGCCGCCATCATTGCCTCGATGGTGGCGCCCTGCGGATCGCCCATCAAATCGACGATCAGATCGATCTTTCCGGGCGCCTTAGGCGCCTCAATCGGTCGCATGGCAGGTTTACAAGATACCAGCGGCTGGGCCTGCGGTTCACGCCCGATCGCCGCCCGACCGGCGTCAGTGACCAGCAGACGACTCGGTCCTTTGAGCTTGGGCAGAGAGATGATCAGCCCACGCTTGATGAGCGCTGTGGCCGTCGCCTTCATCTCGGGCTGGGCCTCCAGGCCCACGACGCCGCCATCGGCCGCCTGGGTCAGCAGGCGGGTTTGAGCTTCGGTGAGTTTGGTCATGTGATCCTCGTCGGTTGAGGCGGCCGCGTGGGGCGGCCGCTACCAAGACGAGCCCGGGACCAGCCGGGTGAAGGGACAAACGCTTCGCTGCGGCAGAATGTCCAGGCGGATTTTGACATCTCCACTTGCCGACTCACCCTGACCAGAGCGATTGACGAATCGTGGACGTCCCGAATTGGGAAGCGTCCCATCGGGTCTCACATGGAGGGGAGACATCGACGCGAAGGCGTGGATGTATCCCCGAGGGTCGCCTGCCCCGACTTCGAAAGACGCCACGCGTCGAAACTCGAAGCAGGGGCTACTCATGACCGTGAACATCCACCGAGACCGTGGACGTGACCAAATCTATCAGGCGATCAGCGCCAAGGACCGCCGACGTCGCGCGGAGCGCAAGGCCGTCGCGGGTGTCCAGGCCACCGCGCCGCCGCCTCGAAACGACCTGTTGCCCAACATCCCCAAGGTCCTGAAACGGACCGAGGATCTGAAGCTCGCCAAGCGGATGGTGCGTAAGGCCGATGAAGGCCAGATCGCGCGGGTGACGGTGTCCATGCAACAGTTCGGCTTCGTGATCCCGCTGCTCGTCGACAAGCAGGACCACATCATCGACGGCCACATCCGCTGGGAGGCCGCTCGACGCATGGGGCTTACGGAAATCCCCTGCCTGGTCGTGGACCATTTGAGCGACACCGAGCTCAAGGCCCTGAAGATTACCCTCAACCGGACCGCCGAGACCGGGGTCTGGGACTTCGACGCGCTGCAGCTTGATCTGATCGAGTTGCAGGCAGAGGACTTCACGCTCGAGGTCACTGGCTTCACGACGCCAGAGATCGATGGACTCATCACCGAAGAGGAGCCGCCGCCCGAAAGGGAAGAAGTCCAGGCGCCTGATCCCAGGGCCCTGCCCGTCACCCGGCTGGGCGACGCCTGGAGGCTGGGCTCGCACCGGGTCGTCTGCGGCGACGCGCGCGACGCGGCCGCCTACAGGGAGCTGATGGGAGAGGAGCGGGCCCAGCTGGTCCTGACCGATGAGCCCTACAATGTCCCTGTGGTCGGCCATGTCACCTCCGGCCACCATCGCGAGTTTGCGATGGCGGCCGGCGAGATGAGCGAGACTGAGTTCGAGGCCTTCAATGCCGGCTGGATGGCGGCCTGCCACGCCTATCTGCGCGACGGCGGGCTCTTTGGGACCTTCATCGATTGGCGCAGCATTGAGCTGGTGATCCGGGTTGGGCGAAGCCTCGACCTCGCCCTCCTCAATGTCATTGTCTGGGCCAAGACCAATGGAGGCATGGGATCGCTCTGGCGTTCCCAGCATGAGCTCCTGCCGATGTTCAAGAAGGGCGACCAGCCCCACATCAACAACGTCGAGCTGGGCCGCCACGGCCGCTACCGCTCCAACCTCTGGACCTATCCCGGCGCGAATATCGCGGGCTCCGATGCCAACACCCGGCTGGCTGATCACCCGACGCCCAAGCCGGTCGCCATGCTGGAGGACGCGCTGCGCGACATCACCCACGCCAAGGACATCGTGCTGGATCCCTTCCTGGGCTCCGGCTCCACCTTGATGGCGGCGGAGACCACGGGGCGCCGATGCCGCGGCATCGAGTTTGACCCGCTCTATGTGGATCTCATCGTTCAGCGCTGGGAGAGCCTGACCGGCAAGATCGCCATGCTGGAGGAAACCGGCCAGACCTTCGATGAGGTCCGCAAGGAACGCGCGGCCTCCCTTGTCGAGGACGACGCCACCGCTGTGGTGGAGGCCTCCCAATGAGCGACGAGACCGATAAGCCCAAGGCCGCCTATAAGGTCGGCTACAAGAAGCCGCCCAAGCACAGCCAGTTCAAGCCCGGGGAATCCGGGCGCACGCGAGGGCGGGGCGTAGCGCCGAGAGGCCGGTGGACCACCAACAAGAGCCTAGCGGATCTGGTGCGTCTCGCCGCGCGCAAGACCTTCAAGGTCAAAGACGGTGACAAGGTGCGCATCGTTGCCCTGCCTGAGCTGCTGGTCAGCCGGGCCCTGCAGAACGCCCTGACCAGCAATAATCCCAGGCTGCTGAAGTTCGCGTTGGAGATCCTGGCCGAGGCCGACGCCTTCGGGCAGCGCCCCATGACCCCGGACGAGCTGGTTAGGACGGTGACGCCGCACGAGCGCGCGATGATCGACGACATCCGCGAGGAGCTGGCGCAGTACGACACCGGCGAGAAGATCCCTGACGAGGACTTGCCGCCTTAGGCCTCGGCAGCGCTCAAGGCCCGCAGCTGGGCGGTGTAGTCACCGATCGCCGCCTTCCAGCCCTGGGCCTGATCCAGCAGCTTGGCGGTCGGCAGATTGCGGCCGTCCAGCACCACCCGCCAGCCCTTCGGGTCGGGGGTCTGTCGCACGCTGGCGCCTGGAACGAGATCGGCGAGCCTGGCTTGGTAAGCGTGGCTGAGATCGACCCGGCCCAGCGCGCTCGCCGCCCAATGGGCGACGTCAGTCGAGAGCAGGCCTTCGCGGTCTATGGCGCCCAGCGGGAAGGTTCGGCCTTCCGGGTCGTTCCACTTCAAGGTCAGGGTGCGGCGTATGTCGGGATAGACGCCCAGCGGTTCGACCTCGGCGAGAAAGGCCTTCAGCTGGTCCGGCAGGCTGGGGTTGACGGCCTTTAGCCCCTCATAGAACTCCTCACCTGACAAGGTCATGGGCCGGGCAGCTGGCGAGGCCGGCTGGATCCGGGCGGGTTCCAGCGCCACCCCTTGCTCCAGGCGCACAACGGCGCGCTCGATCTGGACCGTTCGCGTCACCACCTTAGGCTGGACAAACACCGCTCCGCCCTGCGGCGATCGCCACAGCGAGATCTCCACCATGGCTAGGGTGAAGTGCAGACCCACATGGCGCTGCAGAAAGCCGCCCAGATCCTCGGCGTTCTCCTGGATACCGTCGCCGGCGATGATAATCAGGACCCGGCCGAGACGAAGATTGCGGGAGACCGCATCGATGAAGCGGGCCTCACCGTCTGGATCGGCGTCTTGGCCATAGACCTGCTGGTAGAGGTTGAGGCTCGGGGTCTTGGTGGCGACGCGAGCCGCGGCTTCCAGGTGATCATAAGTCCAACGCGACAGATCCTTAGCGTAGTCCAGGACCTGGCCGATCACCTCTCGCCGGGCTTCGCCATTGCGCCAGAGCTTGGCCTCGACCACCGCGATGCCGCCGTCCGGCGTCAGCAGCAGATTATCGACGAAGCCTGAGGGCACAGGCAGCTCGACGCAGATCGGGACCAGCGGGGTTAGGGCCGGCTCGATCTGATCGACCGGCAGCAAGGTCGGGTTGCGCTGGATGAGCATCTGTAGCCAGTGCTCATTATAGAGCGCTTCGGGGGCCTCCTTGGACTTCGCGATGAGCGGAAGGCGTTCCAGGGCCAGGCACTGTTCATCGGGCGCGCCCATGGCGGTGACGATCATAGGTTTTGAATAAGCCCGCATACATACCCCCCTGGACTGGCGATTATGACTTATAGTCTGTGGGCCGAAGTCAAGTCTGACCTCGCCATGCCCCCATGGACGTGCGGGTGCGAGTCGGTTTGAATCTGCAGGCGTTCCGGCGGGAGCGTGCGCTCTCACAGGAGGAGCTCGCCCATCGCGCCGACATCCATCAGACCTATCTCAGCGGCGTGGAACGTGGTCGGCGGAACCCGTCGATCCTGGTGCTTCAGAGGATCGCCGCGGCGCTGGATATCGATCTTGAGGATCTGACCAAGAGTCGCTGAGGCGGTCATGGCCCGGTGCGCCGGGCGATGATGTCCACGGCATGGGCCAGGACCTGGGTGTCGGCCAGCAGAGCCTGCAGACGCCAGATCTCCGCAACCGCCGCCCTTGACGCGCAGTGTTCATGCGCGGCCTCGACCAGGCCGGTGATGGTTTCCAGCAAGCTCAGTTGAGCCAGGCTGGCGCTCTCAGGGTCCAGGGGGCGGTCCTTATCCATGACCGGACCACCGCTTCCTTGGCGGCCTTAGTCCAGTCGGATCATTCTGCGCTCGCGCGGATGGCGGAACCTTGTTTCAAGCTTCCGCCATCAGAGTTGCGGCGCGGGCGGCTATTCGGTGCATGGTGCCGCGCTGGAACTCCTCCAGAAGCACGCCTTCGCAGAAGCGGTCTTGGCGGATGATGGCGGTCAACAGCCGGCGCAGCTGCTGGTCGTCGGCGACAGCGAGTGCCTGGGGCTCGTTGAGCAAGCGCAAGGCCTCCGCGCTGGTCTTCCAGCTGTTCCAGTCGAAAGGCCGGATCCAGCCCTCATCATAGACCGCCCGCACGAACCCTTCCTCGACATCCGACAGGACAGGATAGCCCATGACGATGAGCCCTTCGGGATCCAGCTCAGGTGTCACGTAGTGGCCCGGCGAAAATCCAGGGCTGGACAACCGCTGTTCGAAGGCGGCGAGGCCCGCCAGTCGGTGGAGACGGACTTCGGGCATTTGGTGCGCAAGGCTGTCGGCGGCGGAGACGAGTTGGTCGCGCCAGGCGAGCTTCTCCAGCCAACGTTCGGGGATTGCGCTGTAGCCATAGAGAGCTCCGGCCAGCTGGCCGGTGATGGCGCCTACGGTGTCTGCGTCGTCGCCCAGGTTGACCGCCGCCACGAGCGCATCCTCGAACGTGTGGGTATGCGCAACGCACCAGAGCGCCGCTTCGAGGCTGTCGACCACATAGCCACTCGACTTGATCTGATGCTCTGCCTTGGCCCGCCAAGCGCCTGCGGCGATGTCCGCTACCCGACCTCGCGCGGGCCAGGGGCGCGCATCGAGCAAAGCCGCCTTAAGGGCGCCGTTCAGCGCTTCGACGAGCAGAGTGCAGAAATAAGCGCTTGCTTCTAGGCATTCCTCAGCTCCGTGGGTTGTCGCGGACTGCCGTCGTGCGGCTTGCTGGGCGTGCTCGACCGGGGCGGAGCTGAAATAGATGGCGACGGGCGCAAGCCGCATCAGGCAGCCATTGCCGGCGGTCGTCGGCGCACGCGATCCGGCGATGGGGTCGCCGTCGCGCATGAAGCGCGCCAACGCCTCGAGGGTGGTGACGCCGATGTCGAAGCAGGTTCCCGTCGGGCTGTAGGCGCCCTCGCGCCACCATCGGACAAACCGGGCCATGAGGTCGTGCGGGTCGAGCCCGCTGCATTCGACCAGGCTGTCGGCCAGCGCCAGCGCCATCGACGTGTCGTCGGTCCAGTAGCCCGGGGGAAGGTTGAACGGACCGCCGCCGACTATGTCGGTGAGGCGGGCGAAGGTCCCGCGTGGCTTGAACTCGACAGTGGTCCCCAACGCATCGCCAATGGCGAGGCCGACAAGCGCTCCACGAGCCCGGTCAAGCTGCACCGCAGCCGTGCGCCCGCGGGCCTCCGGGTTGTCCCTAGCACTCCAGCCCTTCGCTGGAGGCGGGGGGCGTAGCTGAAGGACATAGTCGAGTTGCGCCTTGGTCTCGATCGCGCCTTGGCGCGCCTCGCGCACCTTGCGCACGGCCTCAGTCGGCATTTCGCCAGATTCGATTAGGAGCTTGGCGGCGACCAAGCCGGTTCGGCCCCGCCCCCCACGGCAGTGGATCACCACCTTGCCGCCTTCCGTGAGGTCTGCATGCAAGTTTGCGCCGGCTTGCACCCAGTATTGCTCGAACTCGGCGCCTGGCGCCGCAAGGTCGCGGATAGGCAGGTGAAGCCACTTGAGCCCGGCAGCTTCAATCGATGTGCCGAGCTCGGAAACTTTAAGCGCGTTGAGTTCATGGGCTTCCATCAAGGTGACCACCGTCACCGCGCCCCAAGCCACCAGGGCGTCCACATCGGTCGTCAGATCACGTCGCCAAGTGTCGCCAAAAACGCTCTCTCCGCACTTGCCTGGGCAGAACGTCAGGCCGAGCAGACCGCCATCGCAGGCGAGCTCGGCAATCTGAAGCGGGTCGCTCTTGCTAGTCCTGGCCACGGCTAATCCCCCACGTTTGACGCTACCCCCCGAACGGGCTTAGTGTAGATAATACAATATCACCATAATCTGTTAGTGTAGTCAAGACGTGAACTATGCCTTTCACCTATGATCACCCGCATCCAGCGGTCGCCACCGACATCGCGATCTTCACCGTTCGCGACCGGGCGCTGTCGGTGTTGCTGATCCGCCGCGCGGGCCAGCCCTTCGCTGGCTGGTGGGCCCTGCCAGGGGGATTCCTTGGGCCAGATGAGGACCTCGACAGCTGCGCGCGACGAGAGCTGGTCGAGGAAACCGGGGTCGACGCCCCCGTATTGTTCAGCTTTGGCAACTTCAGCGACCCCAAACGAGATCCAAGGGAACGAGTGATATCGGTCGCCTATCTCGCGCTCTTGCCAAGTGGGGTTCCGCTGGCGGCGGGCTCGGACGCGGCGGAGGCCCAGTGGTTTGGCATGGGTGAATTGCCGCAACTGGCTTTTGACCATGGCAAAATCCTCGAGGCGGCGCTCAGGGCATTGCGCGCACGGGCTCGGGAACTCGGGATGATCTTCGCCCTCCTGCCCGAGAGGTTCAGCCTCAATGAACTGCAAGCCGCCTACGAGGCGGTGTTGGGCACGGCCGCCGACAAAAGAAATTTTCGCAAGGTTGTCTTGGAGAGCGGCGAAATTGTCGAGACTGACGCAGTTGCCGGCGGTCGCCACCGCCCCGCGCGCCTATATCGACGCCTTGTGTGACCGGACGCTGAGTGCGCCCTCCGTCCGCAGCAGCGCCTCTCCACTTGCTTGCGCCGGGAGTTCGCCTTCGCCGCGACCTCGGCTGAGCCCAGCTCGAACGCCAGCTCATCAAGGACATCGTTACCGCGGCCCATCCTAAGATACTCCTGATCGCTATCACTCAGTCGCCCGGGCAGCTCAACCAAGACCAGCGCTCGCTGGATCGACCCATGGAAGTGGATCCTCGGTTAGCTGCTTGGCGGCCACCAGAGTGACGTCCTGCAGAGACGCGCCTTGGTCGTCGTCGGTGTTGGCCAAGAGCCGCCGCGCAAGTCCAGTCAGATTGCCCTGCCCCTGATCTTTCATCCAGCTCGGACCAGAGTCTCGGCGATGGTGGTTACGCCTTCCGGCGCGGTGTGAGCAACAGGCCGAGCCGTGGAGCTTCCACATTGCGCAGCGGGTCGGCCTGTTGCGTTCAGGTGTGCGGCGTAGGCCGCAGGGGTCTGGTAGCCGATCGACGAGTGCGGTCGGCGGGTGTTGTAGTCTTCCGCCCAGGCGGCGAGCTTCTGGCGGGCGTGATCGAGGCTAAAGAACAGGCTCTCGTTCAGCAGTTCGTCCCGCATCCGGCCGTTGAAGCTTTCCACGAAGCCATTCTGGGTCGGCTTACCCGGCGCGATGTAGTGCCAGGCGATCTGGTGATCTTCCGACCAGGCCAGGATCGCCGTGGACGTAAACTCCGTGCCGTTGTCGCTGACGATCATGCCGGGACGGCCACGACGCTCGACCAGCGCGGCCAGTTCACGCGCCACCCGACGTCCTGAGATCGAGGTGTCCGGGATCGCCGCCAGACACTCGCGCGTGACGTCGTCGACCACATTGAGGATGCGGAACCGACGGCCGCCCGCGAACTGATCGTGCACGAAGTCCAGCGACCAGCGTGCGTTGGCCTTGGCCTCGACCAGGATCGGCGCCCGTGTGCCGATGGCGCGGCGGCGCGGCCGCCGCTTGCGCACGGTCAGGCCTTCCTCGCGATACAGCCGGTAGATGCGGTTCTTGCCGGATGGCTCGCCCTCGCGCCGCAGCAGCACGAACAGCCGGCGATAGCCGAACCGTCGTCGCTCTGTCGCCAGGCTGCGCAGGCGCTCGCGCAACGCCGTCTCCGGCGGTCTGCAGGATCGGTAGCGGACCATCTTGCGGTCCGCCTTGACGATGGAGCAGGCCCGCCGCTCGCTGATCTCGAACACCGTCCGAAGATGAGCGACGCCCTGGCGCACAGCGGCGGGCCCTACCATTTTTTTCCGAGTAACTCGTTCAACGCGGCCTTGTCCAGCATGGCGTCGGCCAGCAACGACTTCAGCCTACGGTTCTCGTCCTCC
>CAYMIJ010000036.1:0-12773 GCA_964390465.1 uncultured Flavobacteriaceae bacterium
AGCGCCCTGTGCTGCATAGGCCAGCGATATGCTGCCGCCCCACATTCGCACCCATGAGAAAACAGATTGAATCTTGTGCCAGCCGGTCGCGCCCTGCTCCAGAATGATGTTCTGTGTGAACCACGCATACCCAAAGAAAGCGCGCCAGGTTTCCATGCCGAATGCGAGCGTTGCGAGAGCGATCATCACGATCACGCCAGCTGCCGCCGCCAGGAATGTGGTCCAGCGCCCTGAGACAGCCAGCACGAGCGGCAGAAACAAAGCAAATTGCGGCTTGTAGACGAGCGCGGCGATCAGCAGCCCGGCCAAGACCCGGCGACGATCAAGAAAGAACAAGGCCAATCCAAGCAGCCCGGTGGTCAGAAAGCCATTATGGCCGTTGGCCATATTGATGAAGACACCCGGAAATGCCACCGCACCGAGCCACCAGAGCGGCTGGTTGCGTATGGAAGCACCGAGCAGGCCGTGAATGCCGGTGAGGTAAAGCGCAAATGTCGATACCTGCCACGCCACCAGCGAAGCGGCATAGGGCAACAACGCGAACAGCGCCGCCACACCCAGAAAGAACGGTGGATAGTGCCAACCCAGAAACGGCGTTTCAGAACCGAAGATCTGCTGTTCCCGGCGATATTGCAGAGCCGGATCGAAAGGTGCGGCAGGGCTTCCTTCCAGCACATATGTGCCGCCCGCATAGATGTTGGAATAATCAAACCCCAGCGGCCGACCATAGGCGTCGCTGCGGCCATCGGGCGAGCCAATCGCCAGCAGCGCCACGATGACGGCATAGCCGGCGAGAAGGATGAGCGTGTAGGCGCGCAGGCGCTGGCGTGTTAGCCACCTGCCCGTTCGAGCCGCGTCGATGATATCTGTCATTGTCATGTGCGCACCAGCTGCGGCAGTGTCGCCGCAATCGTTTAAGGCGGTCTTTAGAGGAACGGCATGGCGCGGGTGAATATCGGGCTGGCGCTGGGCGGCGGTGTGGCACGCGGGTGGTGCCATATCGGCGTACTGCGCACGCTTGTTCAGGCGGGCTTCGAGCCGGACATCATCGCGGGTACCTCGATTGGTGCCGTGGTGGGCGGGCTGTATCTGGCCGGGCATCTGGACGAGCTTGAAAGCTGGGCGCGCGGTCTTTCCCCGAAAAAAGTGCGCGGACTAATGGACGTGTCGCTGACCAGCGGTGGGCTGATCGGCGGGCGCAAACTGAAGGATCTGCTGGATACCTATATTGACGGTGTGCTGATCGAAAACCTGCGCCACAATTTCGCAGCCGTCGCAACAGAACTGAAAACTGGTCACGAAGCGTGGCTTCGCGAAGGCCAGCTGAGCCGGGCGATGCGTGCGTCCTATGCCCTGCCCGGCGTTTTCCCCGCCATCAACATTGATGGCCGGTTCTATGTCGATGGTGCGCTGACCAATCCTGTGCCCACCGCCGCCGCCCGCGCGATGGGTGCGCGTCTGGTCATCGGTGTCGGACTACATGTCGATGGCCAGGGCGCGGATGGTGACCTGACTGATCCTGATGCGCTTGGTGACACGATGGCCGAGTCCTCGTGGGGCGAATGGCTGCGCATCGACAAACTGATGGCCCGGCTCATCTTCGGCAAGCCGAAGGAAGGGCCGGGTATTTCCGACACCATGACCGGCGCGCTGAACATCATGCTGGATCGGCTCACGCGCATAAGGCTGGCCGCTGACCCGGCCGACGTGATGATCGAGCCCGATGTCAGCCATATCGGACTGCTGGAGTTTCACCGCGCCGACGAGTTGATCGCGCTGGGCGGTCAGGCCGCCGAAAGGGCGCTGCCCATGATCGAGCGGCTGGTCAGCGTTCTGGACTGAACGCCTTCAGACATGCTTTGGCTTCAGCGCCTCGATGCTGTGGTTCAGATGCGCGCGGGCGGCGACGACAGCAATCTGCGCCTTGATGATGCCGTCGAGCGCAGCGCCGTCCTGATAGTCAGCCGGCGCGATGGCATGGACACGGCGGTCGCTGAGGTATTGCGCCGCCGCCTTCTGAGCGCCGCGTTTTGATTCATCAAACACAGCGAGTGACAGGCCGCCTTGTTCTTTCACCAGCCGGAAGGCGGGGATGTCGGTTGCACCATCACCAATGAACACAATGTTCGAGAACGGCACGGGGCGGTCTTCTTCAGCGACATAACGGTTGACCGCTTCATTATCGGCCAGATCGTGCGCGCCCTTGTTGATGCGGAAAAGATACTGCGTCTTTGTCGTGTAGTTGATGGCCAGCGCGGGCCACACCGCCATGCCGCGCTGATCGAACAGAAACTTCGAGGCATAGATGCGCCGGAAGCATCCAGCGATGGCCGTGCCTGCAATGATCTCCTCGTTGCCGCTGGAGATGATGTAGTGATCGATATGAACACCGCGCGTGCGGGCATAGGCGTCAATGCGTTTGAACCATCCTTCGACGCCATCAAACAGCTTCAACCCATGGCCGTGTTTGAGGAAGTCAGCCCGGCGCACCGGCACCATGGCTTCTGCCGCCTTGCGCAACATCATGTTCATGTAAGCAAGGATTGGATCAGCCTGATGTTCACGCGCAAAGGCCCGCATTTCTTCCCAAAAGGCTTTGGGCTTCATGCCAATGGCCGGAATGAACTGATGTTCCTGCATATTGCCGGGCGCCAGCGTGCCATCGAAATCATAGGCGATCGCCATGCTGACCGGCGGGCGGTTATCGCCATTCATGAGTAGTACGGCATCCTCAGACCCGAGCAGAGACCGTCGCATTGGAACGCAAATTTGTTAACATCACCCCCTCAAGAGCGGCGAGCACGGTGGCATCCAGACGGGTCCAGCCGGAGGTCTGATGGCGGAACCAGGTTCCCTGTCGCTTGGCGTAACGGCGCGTTTGCGTCTTGGCTGCCGCCACCGCTGCCTCCTGCGGGATCGTGCACTCCAGCACCGACCTAAGCTGCGGCAGACCCAAAGCCTTGGCAGCCGGGCCATCGGCGGGCGGCTGCAAGGCCCAGAAGGCCCGTGCTTCATCCAGCGCACCAGCCATCATCATGGCATCAAAGCGGGCGTCGATGCGTGCATTGAGCGCTGCGCGGTCTAGCTCCAGCACGAAGCGCGCCGTGTGCTTGGGTTCAACCACCGGCAGGGCCGTTTCGCTATGCCAGTCGGAAAGCCCCCGCCCGCTCTGCTGGATGACATCCCAGGCGCGCAGCACGCGCTGTGTGTCGCCCGGAGCGAGAGCGGCTGAGGCGGGATCACGCTTGACCAGCTCAGTGTGAAAGGCTTCTGCGCCCATCTCGTCACGCAGATGTCGGGCAGCATCGCGCCCTTCCGGGCTGGATGATGGCGCGGGCGCGAGCCCCTGTTCCAGCGCCCGGAAATAAAGCCCCGTGCCGCCGCAGATGATGGCCGTTCTGCCACGGGCGTGAATGACAGGAAGAAGGGCGCGCACATCATCCAGCCAGCGCGCCACCGAGTAAGGCTCCACCACACTGACATGGCCGAACAGATGATGCGGTATACCCGCTTCTTCCTCAACGGTCGGACGCGCCGACAGGATGCGCAGCTCCCGATAGACCTGCATGGAGTCGGCGTTGATGATTTCACCGTTACAGGCGCGCGCAATGGCAACCGCCAACGCCGACTTGCCGCTGGCCGTCGGTCCGGCGATCAGCACTGTGTTGACCGGGGACAGGTTCATGGCCTTGCCATTATGCCGTGCCCGTGCCGCGTACTATTCCGCGAGGCGGATGGCCGCATAAGTGAGCTGGCCGCTGCGATTGATGAGCAGCATGACCACTTTCATGCCGGATGATGCGGCAGCGTTCACCTTGTCGGCAGCGTCCTGCGCCGCGCTCACTTCCTGCTGTGCCACTTGCACGATGACATCACCCACGCGGATGCGGCCATCGGCTTCCGCAGTGGCACCAGCCGAACCCGGCGCAATCGCGGTGATGACCACGCCGGTCACATCAGCGGCGATGGTGAAACGTTCGCGCAACGCATCGTTCAGTTCGGCTACCGTGATGCCGAGCGTGTCTATCCTGACCGAACCCGCTTCAACGGGGGGCGCTTCTGGCGCAACTGGCGGCGCAGGGGCGGCCTGTCCTTCAGATGATTTTTCATAATCTTCCAGACGGCCCAGCGTCACCGTGATGGTCTGTGCCGCCTTGTCGCGCCAGATATTGACCGGAACCTGCGCGCCGATATCGGTTTCCGCCACAAGGCGCGGCAGAGCGCGGCTGTCTTTCACATCCTGTCCGTTGAAGGACAAGATCACGTCCTGCGCCTTCAAGCCGGCCGCATCCGCAGGGCCGCCCGTGGTAACTTCTGCGATGAGCGCGCCATGGGCACGATCAAGGCCCAGACCAGCAGCCAGTTCATCTGTCATCTTCTGCGTGCGTACGCCGATCCAGCCACGCCGCGTTTCGCCGAACTTCACAAGCTGTTCAACCGTGCGCTTCACCGTTGAAGCCGGGATGGCGAATCCAAGACCAACCGAGCCACCCGTTGGTGAGATGATCGCCGAATTCACACCCACTACCGCGCCGTCCATATCAAACAGCGGCCCACCCGAATTACCGTGATTGATGGCCGCGTCAGTCTGGATAAAAGCGTCATAGGCGCCCGCTTCGATGTCGCGGTTGCGCGCCGAGACAATTCCAGCGGTCACCGTGCCACCCAACCCGAACGGGTTGCCGATGGCCATCACCCAGTCGCCCACTTTCAGCACGTTTGAATCGCCAAACGGAACCGAGGCTAGCGGCTTATCGGATTTCACACGCAGCGCTGCGAGATCGGTCTTCTCGTCCTTGCCGACGATCTCGGCTTTCAGGCTGAGGCCGTCGGGAAAGTTCACAGTGATTTCGTCTGCGCCTTCGATGACGTGGTTATTGGTGACAATGATGCCGGATGGATCAATCACGAAGCCCGAACCCAGCGAGGTCATCTGACTCGCATTGTCGTTTTCGTAGTAGTCCTTGAACATGTCCTCATAGCCAGGTGGCACCTGAGGTTGGTTCTGAATGTCAGGGCGTTCAACTTTCTGCGACGTCGAGATATTCACAACAGCTGGTAAAAGCCGCTCGGCGAGTTCAGAGAACCCGTCAGGTGCAGGTCGAGCCATAGCGGACGGGGCCAGTAACGCCGCCGCCACAATCAATCCTCTCAAAGCGCGTTTCATGCAGCAATCCTCGTCGACGTGCAGGACTTCACCGCACGATCATGATCAGAATACGGCGCGCTTATGGCTGTGCTTTGGTCGCGCCAGACCCTGCCCTGAAATAGCGGAAGAAGTCGCTGTTCGGCGACAAGACCATGGTGGTGTCGCCCTGCCCGATCGCTTTCGTGTAGGCCTGCATCGAACGGTAGAACTGGAAGAAGCCGGGATCCTTCGACGACGCTTCGGCGAAGATGCGATTGCGCTCGCCATCGCCTTCACCGCGCATGATATCCGCAGCCTTCTGCGCTTCGGCGATAATGATCGTCGCCTGCTTGTCGGCTTCGGAACGGATTTCCTGTGACATCTGACCGCCCTTGGCGCGGATGTCGGCAGCCTCACGCTGACGGTCAGTGCGCATCCGGTCGTAGATCGACTTGGAATTGGCCTGCGGCAGGTCAGCGCGGCGGATACGCACATCGACGATCTCGATGCCCAGCGTCTTGGCTTCCTCGTTCGTTGCGTCGCGGATGATGTGCATCAGCTCGGCGCGCTGCCCCGACAAAAGGGCCTGAAACGCCTTACCCGCGAGGATGACGCGGATGTTCGAGTTCATGATGGCGCTGAGACGCTGTTCCGCCTGATTGATGTTGTTCACCGTCTGATAGAACCTCAGCGGATCCACAATGCGGTAGCGTGCAAAGGCATCCACAACCAAACGCTTCTGGTCAGAGGACGTCACTTCTTCAGACGGCGCGTCGAGCGCCAGAACGCGCTTTTCAAACTTGCGCACGCTCTGCCACGGCCACGCGACTGCCAGCCCGGGCTCGGTAACCACACGCTGCACCTGACCGAACTGCACCACCAGGGCCTGTTCTGTCTGATCCACGGTGAAGAACACGAAGTTCCAGAGCAGGATCAGTCCACCGATCAGTGCGCCGAATACAATAAGAAGCGAGCGCATCACTGACCTCCGAACGGGGAATTAGCATTACCACCGGGATTGTTGTTTTCCGGCTGCGCAGGCGGGGTGGCCGCGCGCGGCCGCAATTCATCGAGTGGCAGATAGGGCACAACGCCCTGCCCCGCGCCATCAACGATGATCTTGTTGGTGCCGCCCAGAATCTTTTCCATGGTTTCGAGATAGATGCGCTCGCGGGTGACTTCCGGCGCGAGTTTGTACTGGTCATAGACCGAGAGGAAACGCTGTGCTTCACCCTGTGCTTCGGCCACGGTCTGAGACTTGTAGGCCTCAGCAGCCTGCCTGATCTTAGCTGACTCGCCCTGAGCGCGCGGCACGGTCTGGTTGCGGTATGTCTCGGCTTCGTTGCGCATACGCTCGGCATCGGCGCGGGCCGCCTGCACATCGCGGAAGGCCGCGATCACGTCCTGCGGTGGATCGACGCGTTGGAGCTGCACACGCTGGATCATCACGCCCGCGCCATAGGCGTCGAGCATGTTCTGCATGAGCTGCAACACCTCGCGCTGAACGCGGTCGCGGTCTTCGGTGAGAATCTTTTGCTGATTGGAACGCCCAATCACCTCGCGCATGGCAGATTCAGACACGGCCTTGATCGTGCCTTCCACGTCTTCGACGTTGAAAAGAAACTTGGGCGCATCATTGATGACCCAGAACACAGTGAAATTGACGTCGACGATGTTTTCGTCGCCGGTCAGCATGTGGCTTTCTTCAGGCACATCGGTAGCGCGCTCGCCGTCATAGCGTACGCCGACATTCAGCTGGTTCTCGCGGGTGACCTGAGGTGTTTCCACACTTTCGACAGGAAACGGCACGTGCCAATGCAGGCCGGGGCCGGTCTGATAGGCATAGGCACCGAAGTTACGCACGATGCCCTGTTCATCGGGTTCGACAGTGTAGATGCCAGTGGCCAGCCAGGCCAATATCAGGACGAAGCCCGCCAGAACGATGCCGCGCGATCCGATCGGACCGCTGGGCATCACCTGCTTCATACGGTCCTGCCCCTTGCGGATCAGATCCTCAAGGTTGGGGGGCCTATCACCACCGCCACCACGATTGCCGCCGCCCTGTCCGCCCCAGGGGCCACGACCGCCGCCGCCATTGTTGCCGCCGGAATTGTTCTGCCAAGGCATACGATCATTTCCTCTGCCCGCGCGGTGAGGTAAGCGATCACCGGCGCATCTGCCCCTATATCGGGGCACGCCCCTTTGAAATCAAGCAGAACAGGCCCTGCCCGTGATCTTCCGCAAATCGCCTCAAGCCCCTACGCCGGAACAGGTTTCTGCATCGCTGAACAAGGTGCGCGACCCAAAATCCGGGCGCGGTGTGATGGATGCCGGGCTGGTGCAAGGTCTGCACGTCGCTGATGGCCGTGTGCGCTTCGTGCTTGATGTGCCAGCAGGCATGGCGGAATTTTACGAAAGTGTCCGCACGGCTTGCGACCGTGCAGTGAAAGATGTGACGGGCATCACGCAGGTGACTGCGGTGCTGACTGCTGAACGAGCCACTGCAAAGGCAATGCAGGCCACGCCATCTGCTCAATCTGTCTCCACTCCGACTGTTTCGATTCCGGGCGTGAAACACATTCTGGCCGTTGCCAGCGGCAAAGGCGGTGTTGGCAAATCCACGGTTGCCGTCAATCTGGCGCTCGGCCTGCGCAGACTGGGGCTGCGTGTGGGGCTGCTGGATGCCGACATCTATGGCCCTTCGGTGCCAACCCTGCTGGGTCTCAGCGGCCAGCCCGCCTCGCGCGATGGCAAGATCATCGAACCGATGGAACGTCATGGACTGAAAGCGATGTCGGTGGGGTTGCTGATTGCCCGCGAGGCCGCCGCCGTGTGGCGCGGGCCTGTGGCAACCGGCACGTTGTTTCAACTGCTCACGCAGGTGGCATGGGGCGAGCTTGATGTGCTGGTCATCGACATGCCACCGGGCACCGGCGACATCCACCTCAGCCTCGCACAGCGTGTTGCAATGGCCGGCGCGGTGATCGTTTCAACGCCGCAGGATATCGCCCTGATGGATGCACGGCGCGGCATCGCCATGTTCCGCAAAGTGAATGTGCCCATTCTTGGCGTTGTCGAAAACATGAGCCTTTATGTGTGCCCGAACTGCGGCCACGAGGCGCATCTGTTCGGCCATGGCGGCGCGCGCGCGGCGGCTTCGGAAATCGGCGCGCCGTTCCTGGGTGAGATTCCGCTGCATCTGTCGATCCGCGAAGGATCTGACAATGGCATGCCGGTGATGGTTGCAAGCCCTGATAGTCCGCAGGCGCAGGCGTTCATGGGGATCGCTGAAAAAGTAGCCAGCACGCTGGCGGATGGCGTTGCATCCAAACCACCGCCGCGTATCGTCATGATGGACTGACACAGACGAGGCAGACATGACCTATCCCGGCTTTGAAGACTCCATCCGCCGCATCATCACCGGCGATGACGCCGACGGAACTTCAGTTGTCATCATTGATGGCGGGCCGGGCGCAATGATGGCAGAGGCCGGGATGGGCGGCCTGCTCGACATCTGGGCGGACACGATGGGACCGCTTGATCCCAAGGATCACACGCCCGCCAATCTGGAACCGATCAACCTGCACCCGCCCAAGGGCGGCGTGAAAGTGCGCTGGTTCGTGATGGAGCCAACGCCGCCCGGCGTGCCCAAAGACGTGCTCGATAAGGCAACACGCGATGCCTTCGCGCGCTTTCATGCGAGCGATGCCATCCACGACCAGAGCCGCGCACCCGGCATGCATGAAACCGAAACGCTGGATGTGATCTGCCTTCTGAAAGGCGATGTCTCGCTGATGCTCGATGGCGATGAGCGGCGGTTGAAGCCGGGCAATATCGTCATCCAGCGCGCCACCAACCATGCCTGGGTTGCGCATGGTGGCCCAGCCCTGCTGCTGGCTGTTCTGATCGACCGGCCCATCGTGCGGCGCTGACAGTTCAAGCCAACACAAAGGTCAAATGAAAAGGGCGTCCGCTGCCGGACGCCCTTTCGTTTTCCAAAAACGGGAAGCGGTTTAGCGCTTCGAGAACTGGAAGCTGCGGCGCGCCTTCGGGCGGCCATACTTCTTGCGTTCCACGACGCGCGGGTCGCGCGTGAGGAAGCCGCCCTGCTTCAGGATTGAACGCAGTTCCGGCTCCATCACGATAAGCGCGCGCGACAGACCATGACGCAGCGCGCCAGCCTGACCCGACAGACCGCCGCCCGCGATGGTTGCGATCACATCATACTGGCCTTCGCGGTTGGCGGTGACCAGCGGCTGGTGGATCATCATGCGCAGCACAGGGCGGGCGAAATAGACCTGCTCCTCGCGGCCTTCGATGACGATCTTGCCAGTGCCGCGCTTCAACCAGACGCGGGCAATGGCGTTCTTGCGGCGGCCAGTGGCATAGGCGCGGCCCAGCTTGTCGATCTTCGACTTGCCAGTGCCCGCCGCAGCGGCTTCCGCCGGGGCTGCCGCCTGCTTCTTGTCGTCGGCCTTCACCAGGCGCGATTTCAGCTCGCCCATCGAGCGTGTTTCAGTGGCCATGGGTATTACGCTCTCTTGTTCTTGCGGTTCATTGCGCCGACATCGACAGCTTCAGGCGTCTGCGCGTCGTGCGGATGCTTGTCGCCGGCATAGACTTTCAGGTTGCCCATCAGCTTGCGGAACAACGGCCCGCGCGGGAGCATGCGCTCCACGGCCTTTTCCACAACGCGCTCTGGGAACTTGCCTTCAAGGATCTTGCCCGCAACGCGTTCCTTGATGCCGCCCGGATGGCCGGTGTGATGAAAGTATTTCTTATCAGCCAGCTTGTTGCCGGTGAACACGACCTTTTCGGCATTGATGACGATGACGTTGTCACCGGTATCCATATGCGGCGTGAAGGTCGGCAGGTGCTTGCCGCGCAGGCGCATGGCGATGTGCGAAGCGAGACGGCCCACAACGAGGCCTTTCGCATCGATCACAACCCACTTCTTCTTGATGTCCGCGGGACGCGCGGAATAAGTGCTCATGGTCTCAATCTCGATGTTATTTCAGATGGCATCAGGCCATCTGCGAAGGCGCGGTGGATACGAAGAGCACGGCCCGAAGTCAATGAACATCTGTGATTTTTTGGTGTGGTATTATAATACCTCAATTCCTTCCGGCTCGAACACACGGCGTGCATTCGGTGCTGGAACTGGCGCAGGCTTGCAGAAGGGTTGAAAATCTGCTGAAAAGCTGAGGGTTACCCAAAGGAAAGCAAATGGGCCGCAATACACTTCGGGGAACAGATTATGTTCTCCGCGCCTGCGCTTTTACAGTGCAGGATATACGGTCTATCATCAAAGATTGTGCGCCCTGGATTGCCCCTCTTTTCGCATTTGAATTATGGGCGTTACTGGATCCAGCAAGTCCTGCAGGACAGCTCAAGGCACAAACCCAAGCTGCCCTGCAATCGGGTTGGGCTGCTCGCATGCCGTTATCTTTTTATGTTACCCTTTATGCACACGCACTTCTGACTGTGGCTATGATTGCTGGTTATGCCGCGATGCGCCACAGGCAGATTCTCCATCAATCCGTCCAGATCGATCGAACACTGAAGACGGCTCTGCCCATCTATGTCGGATACTGGCTGCTGACGGGTTTGCTTGCGACTATACTGATCGTGATCAGCATCTTTGTGATGATGATGTTCCTTCAACTTGCCGGGCCGGTGCCTGCAGTGGTCATCCTTATTTTACTGGAGGGGCTCATCGGCTTGGCTGCCGTGCGGACCATGCTGATCTTCCCGGCCATCGCGGTAGGCGACCGCGCCATGACGATTGAACGGTCCTTCCTGTTGACCAAAGCGAGCATGTGGCGGATCGCTCTATCCATTCTGGGATTAAGCCTGCTTCTGGGTATAACCTTGCAACTGTTATTACTGGCAGGCGAATATCTCGCACGGCTGGGCAGTGTTAGTACCAGCAGCATTGCAATAGTGCTTAAACTGTTCATTGAATTTGTACTCACAGCCACCTTTGTGACTTATATTTCCCTGCTGTATGCACACTTCACGGGTGGCAAGGTTCCAATGCCTGAAGACTGGGACAAAGCATGAAAAAGGGCGGCTTGCAGGCCGCCCTTTTCAACCTGCATGACGTAAGGTAAGAATGCGCCATGGCCAGTACAGTCCCAGATTTGGAGTATTCAGAAACTCTTAGTGGGACAGATTATTTGGCGCGCTCATTCGCCCTCGTGCGTTCTGATATTGGGGCAATTCTGAGAACCCTGCCACTGTGGGTATTTCCCATCATCGCACTGATTGTATGGCGCGTTCTTCAACCTGACAGTTTTTACGCCGAGGCCATGACGGCCCATGAAGCAGCACTGGCGAAGGCCACCACCGGCGATCTGACATTTGCACAGCGTCTTGTTGCGTGGCTGTCAGAGACGCTCTCAATGATCATGATGGCGGGGTTTGCCACGATGCGGCATCGAGGGGTGCTCAGACGCACCAGAGCAATGCAGCGTAGTTTGGCCCAGTCGATACCGATTTACTTTGGGTACTGGATACTCGGATGGATCGCTTACGGCATACTCGCGGTCATCGCCATGCTCGCCCTGTTGCCATTTTCTCGTTTCATTGCGTCCAATACGTTGGGAACCATTATTGCCCTAGCATTGGTGAGCGGATTAGGGCTTCTGATCCTACGCGGCATTCTAGTCTTTCCGGCCATCGCCATCGGCGACAAGGACATGACCATCGAACGCTCATTCTCACTCACAGGCAAAAACATTTGGCGCATGGGCGGCTCAACATTGCTGCTCTTTCTGACATTCGGGGGCATTGCTTATGTTTGGGATCGTGTCGCCATTCCGCTGCTTTTTCATCTGGGGCCAATGAGTGGCTCACTTTTAGGGGGGCTTGGCGCGATCACAATCGAGTTTTTCGGCGCAGCCGTCTTCGTGACCTATATCTCCCTGCTGTATGCGCACTTCACGGGTGGCAAGGTTCCAGTGCCTGAAGGCTGGGACAAGGCATGAAAAAGGGCGGCTTGCAGGCCGCCCTTTTCAATTCGCTGCAAAGAGAGCGAGGCTTATGCCTCAGCGTCTTCCTTCACCTCAACCGGACCAGAATCCTTGCCCTTGGCAGTGACGTCGCGGTCGATGAACTCGATGATGGCCATCGGCGCATTGTCGCCAAAGCGGTTGCCGGCCTTGAGCACACGGGTATAGCCGCCTGCACGGTTGGCATAGCGCGGTGCCAGCACGTCGATGATCTTGGCGGCTGACTTCTCGCAGCCGATCTCGGCGATCAACTGACGGCGGGCCGCCAGCCTGGAGCCGTCGGTGGCGCGCTTGGCGACCGTCACCAGCTTTTCGACGATCGGACGCAGGTCCTTCGCCTTGGGCAGCGTGGTCTTGATCTGCTCGTGCTTCACGAGCGCCGCAGCCATATTGGAGAACATCGCGGCGCGGTGCGCTGCGGTGCGGTTGAGCTTACGGCCTGAATTGGCGTGGCGCATGGCGCGTGTCTTTCTCTAACTCTTAGAACTGGTCTTCGTAACGCTTGGCGAGATCGTCGATATTCTCGGGCGGCCAGCCGGGCACTTCCATGCCGAGATGCAGGCCCATATTGGCGAGAACTTCCTTGATTTCGTTCAGCGACTTGCGGCCGAAATTCGGGGTGCGCAGCATCT
>CAYMIJ010000037.1:0-9321 GCA_964390465.1 uncultured Flavobacteriaceae bacterium
ACCAATATGGCAATAATGCCGAATACAATTGCGTATCGTGTTGTTTTATTCATAGGGAATCATTATACACGTTCAGGCCTTATTGACACAAAATATTTTAAGTGATATTGTATTTTTTGAATAGATATTAACTCATTTAAATTTTCAAAGCATGAAGTCAGATTATACCTATATAGGATTATTTACTCCTCCTACCGCTGCAAGGATAGTGAAATTGCAGAATAAGATTGCCGAACATTGCGGACGCAGTCCCTATATGGACCAATTTCCACCGCATGTCACCCTATCTTTCGGAAACTTATTAAGTGATTTGGAACTTGAAGAAGTAAAATCGCACTGTTCAAAGATTGCTAGCTCGTTTAGTGGAGGAATAAGTTTTGCTTCAGAAATTATTTTTAAGGAAAAGACAGAGCAGGGGAAAACGTTCACATCGGTACGCATGAAGCTTGGAAGTACTCTTCAGTTTAATGAGATATCCAGAAAGGTTGTCGAAATGGCAAAAAAATATGAAGTACCTGTCGATTTCTTCACTGAAGACCATTTTCATGTCGGACTAGGCAGATACGAGGGTTCTATTGATAAGCCTCTAATATCAAAATTGATAGAAGAGGAAGGAATGCTAGTTATTTCGATTAAGAAGCTCGCAATTTACTATTCTATGCTTAACGAGCCAAAACCGGAAAAGGCAATTGAAAGAGCGGTATTTCCTTTCAGTCAGTAAATTAAAATACTAAGTTAAAAACAAAAAAGCCGGGCAATGCTCGGCTTTTTAAGTAACTTATTTCGCAACAATATCCAAGAATTTCCAGAACCCTGCTTCACCGCCTTGGTCAAACGCACATTCAGAAGCTTGTGCTTTGTATGCTGCGTAAGGGTGAAGCTGAACGATAGGAGAGTGTCGGTATACGAATCGGTATTCTGGGTGCTCTGCTAGAAGTTCATCAATAACTGGTTTTGCTCGTTTGCAGAATGGGCAATCAATGTCAGAGTATTCTACAATCGTAACCGCTGCGTCCTTTGGTCCCATTGAATGGTCTGCATCTGTAGGGACAATCTTCTGACCCGTTGGTTGTTCAGGCTGATCGGCAGGAGCTTTTCCTTCCTCAATTGCTTTCAAATAGGTAGCCTTGTCTCGAGCTCCGAGAATAGGAAATTGCTTGCCATTTTTGATAATAAAGAATGTTGGTGTTCCACTTACGCCTGATGCTTCTGCAAGTTTAACAGCGTCATTAATAGTAGATTCGTTTTTCTTAGAATCGAGGCATACTGCAAATGCTTTCTGATCAAGTCCGTTATCTTTTGCAACTTTGATAAGTTCTTTTCGAACTTGATCCTGACTTTGCGCAACTGGCGCAGCTTGCTCACTTCCAGAAGTTTTAGAAACAAGGCTTGCAACAACAATCCCTGCTCCGATAAAGATTCCGCAAATAACAACCGCGATGAATAATTGATACGTTTCAAAAAATGATTTTTTAGGTGTTTCCATAAGACGTATTGTACCAAGGAAGGGAAGATGTGGCATAGTTGACGATTTGTAATTTTGTATGGTAATATCGCGGGGAACTATTACGTAACGTTAAAAATAAATAGTATGCATATCATAGCAACCGCAAATCCGTGGAAACAGGAAAAATTACAATTAGAGAAGTATTACAAAACGGTTTTTGATTACACGATTGACTGGAAGAAGTTCAAGCTTCCCGAAAAGACTGATCGTTTACAGCACTTGGTTATAAAACCAAAAGAAATGACAGCGAATCATATTTTTTACGGTATCACTGCTTGCAAATCGTTCATATTCAAAAAACGTATTAAGATTATCGAAGACATTGATAAAGCCCTAACGTTGTTTACCTGTCAGCCTCGTCCATCTGATGATTATGCTTGGGCGGATGAAGGAGGGCAGCGGCCCGATGTAATCCATCGTGGCAAGTCGTACGAGCAAGCGATAAAAGAAGGATTTCCATTTATGGGCCCTGTTGAGTACATGCTTTCAAATGCTGAGTATGAGTTTAGAAATAAACGTACTTATGATGAAAGAAGTCTAACTAGGCTTTCGGTAGCTAATCCATTAGGGCACGGCATGGTGATGTTTTGGCTTCAAAACAGAGGATTATTTATGTCCTCAGTAACCTCGGTAGGATCTAATCCGATTAGTGGCCCGAGAGAAATTATATTAGGTGCGTAGATTTTTAATTTAAAATAAAAAGCGCTTTCCGCAGGAAAGCGCTTTTTTGTGTGTTAAGATTTCTTCTTTTTAAATACTTTCTTAATATTTTCCCAAGACAGTGCATACTCTTCTGTTCCTTCATCTCCGATAAGGTATCCCCATGGTTCAAGCTTTGGAATAGAATCAACAATTACCTTGAGCATTCCAATAACAGGAAGCGCGACAATCATTCCAATGACTCCCCACATAGAGGCTCCAATAAGGATTCCAACGATTGCTGTAAGGGGGTTGATGTTGATAGTGCCTCCTGCAATGTTTGGTGTAAGGAGATTGTTTTCCAAGAATTGTACGATAATGAAGAGGATCATCGCGCCGAGTGCGACAGCTGGTCCTACTGTTGCAAGTGCAAACAATACAACAATACCAAATCCGATAACAGGTCCTGCGTAGGGAATCACATTAAGAATTGCTGCGAACACTCCGAAGAAAATTGGGTTCGGAACTCCCACGAGCCAGAAGCCAAGAGAGTTTACTACTGCGAGAATTGCCATCACCCAAAATACTCCTGATAAATATTTTGGAACTATGCGAACAAGCTTTTTCATTGTTTCAAAGATCACTGCCTCATCATGAGTTCCCAATAGTTTTCGGAAGAAGGTCATTACTTTGTTTCGGTAGTAGAGAATGAAGAATGAGTAGATAAACATAAGGACTACCGTAGTAATAACAGTGGTCAGCCCTGAGGCAATGGTTCCAATATTCTGAGTACCCAACTCAAATAGGTTAACATTCTCCGAAAGCCATACCTGTTGTGATTCTATTGAAACTTTAAATACACGCTCGATAAATAACTGAATAGTGTGGGTATTAGTAACAATTGAATCCTTATACTGAGGAATATCGGCAACGAACTGTGAAACTGCATAGGACAGGAGCATGCCAGTACTAATAACAATTGCAAGCGATAGAATAATCATGATGAGAATTGCTGCAATTCGAGGGACTCGCTTACGTTCGAGTCGGCGTACCATTGGAAGGAGGAAAAATGAAAATAAAAGCGCAAGTACTAACGGAATAAATAAGTTTTTCCCAAGAATGAGCACAGCCACAAAAGCGGCGATGCAAATTACCGTAATAAGAGGGTTTAATAATGGGGTGAGGGTAGGTGATTTCATGACATCTATTATATAGAGGATTAAGTCAAGTGTTACATTGACACTTCACCTTAAAAATGCTATAGTTATAGGGAGACTTTGTAAATTAAATTAACTTAAACCAAAAACGACCAGCAGATGAAGAAACAGTTATTTTCCCTTATGTTTATTGCCTTTATGGCACTTACGGCTTCGGCCCAGATTCACACTACCGTTTTCTCGGTTGCAGACTCGATTTCGAGTAATTCTGCAGCCTTTAGAACGTACACGACCGGTATTAGTGGCATTTTTAGCCACCAAGACCTCTACAAAAAAGTAGGAGATACTGTATTTACGGCCACGTCCGCCATTCTAACGGGTACCAATCCACTATGGAGAAGAGTATATAGCTTAAGCAGTTCTACTGATTATGAATTACGTGCCGTGGTTATAAAGAATGGAGTATCCGATACGTCGGCTTCAATATTCTTTCGCACTAACGATACACTACTGCCGAATCCATTAAGCATAACAAACATTATGATTAATGCGGGAGTAAGCCAAACGTTTGTGAATTTTCACTATAAGTTTGTGCCTTACCAGGCCGATGTGAATTTCTGGTACGAGAATTACAACTACTTAACAAATGCCATCCGCTTAACAGGCGAAGGCGATACAAGTATCGTTGTAACGAATCCCAACGTACCTAATACTGCTTACAATAATAATATTTTGTTTGCAGTAGTTGTAGGTAATGTGCTGGGAATTGGCGTAGATTCAGAGTTTATTGCTCCGAATTATACGGTGCCAGGATTACAATCGCCTGATGTAGAATATGCAACTATTACTGCGGTAGGGGAAGATTCATTAGTGCTTACTACAAGTATTAAGACCGGAAATTCGGGAAGTGCAAATGTAAAAATTGATTTCTTAAACAGTACGGGCTCGATTATTCCGCCTTCAGTAACATTTACTACTACGCATGATACGGTACTTGATGTTAAGAAGACCCTGTTAAGTACTTACAGTTTTTATGCATACCGCGTAAAAGCATCGAATACCACAGGTACGGATTCTGTGCAGACGCCTTACACAAGGACGAAGCAAGTTCCGCTAGCAACCTTTATTAATCCGCAACCGGATACTATTACCGCAGGTTTTAGTAGTACAAAAGTAGAGTTTACTGCAAGCACAAACGGTTTATGGCCTGGGAGCACTTCTAAGTTTTGGCCTATGTGGGTAGATTCGCTTGGTGCCATCCGCACGGGCGATACTATTTTTGGCATTACGGGACAACAGCAAAGAATATCGAGCCTGCTTGATAAGCTTCGCGAAAATCCTCAAACCAATTACATTGATTTGTACTTAGCAAATGCGGCCGGAGTAACTTCCCAGCAAATGCAAATTACATTGCCGAGACGCAAAGCAGGATTTACGCTTTCGTGGGGTAGCGCGCAACCAACTGGTTTCACAACCGGAACGGTTACAAACTTAACTTACACTATTCCTGCCGGCACAACCGGAACTGGTATTGTAAAGCTTACGAAGATTGCTCCGGTTACCGCGTCACCAGTATTAAAACTGGCGGGCTCGAACTTAACAGGCAGTGGAACTATTTCATTAGTTTCGCTAACTGGCTTAGATACCGGTGCAACGTACAGTGTTCAATTACTTGGCGCAAGCCAGGATCAGGATACGGTAACGAATAGCGATATTCGTTACATTACTACTTGGTCTGTAAAAGGGCCAAAGATTGGCGCGTTCGCTGCTACGGTGATTTATGTAGACTCTATTAAAGTAGTTTCTATTGATACGCTTGGTAACACAGGCCCAATGCAATTAGACTACGTATTATGCGACAGCAATGAAGTACCACTTCGTACTCAAAGCTTCGTTACTTCTACGGCAATAAGTGCTCGTTCAGTTTCTGAGCGGAACTTGGATCCGGGAACAAAGTATGTTTATAAGCATGCTGATAGAGCAACTAATGCG
Source organism: uncultured Flavobacteriaceae bacterium (assembly GCA_964390465.1). Lineage (GTDB taxonomy): Bacteria > Pseudomonadota > Alphaproteobacteria > Micropepsales > Micropepsaceae > JADZAI01. Next base: position 5,296 of record CAYMIJ010000037.1, read on the forward strand.
CCAACAGATACTGCGCGCATTGTGTTGTATACACTGCCGATACCATTTGCGAATGTAACCGTTACAGGTGCAACTACTCAATCATTGGTTAATCTTACTTTCACCATTTCAACAAATGGCCCATGGGGAGGATCGATCATTGATAGTTTGGTGGTACTTAATGACACACTTATTAAAGCTATTGGACATCCGATAGGCTTAGCAATGAGCGGTACCTACTCGCTTGTAGTAACAGGGCTAACGCCTGGTTCGCAGCAAACCTTTACAGGTTATGTGAAAAACCATGCGGGTTACAAAAGCCCGTTTACTATTACGGTGACAATGGTGAATCCCGATCCGGCTGCTACTGGTACGTTAGGAAATGCAGATACCTATCCGGCTCGTATCGTACTGCCATATGCCACCTATAATGTGCCAGCTCAAAGTGCAGATTATAAAATAGTTAAGCGCATGGTGTATCCGAACAGCCTTTCCTGGGATAGTATTCCATTAGGAACTAAAACAGGAAGTGGTAACTTTGCTGACATTATCATTGCACCATTAGATGTTCTATCTTCTTACGAAATTAAGTTGTGGAGCAGAAATGCGAGCGGTGTGATATGGGAGAGCTTACCACTAACGGTTGCAACCTTGGCCGCACAACAATGCAAGGTAAATTTTGTAACTGCTAGCTATAATGCAAACAGTGTATGGGGCGAAGTAAAAGGTAATGGAAACGGGACAAATTCAGAAGCCTCAGAGCAACTGTTTTTGATTAATAACGGTACGCCAAGTCTGCTGGAGTTTTCAAATCCAGTTGCGGTTGGTACTGAAGAGTTTACGATCTCATACACCCATGCGTTACCGTCGATTGGTTACTACGAAGAGCGTGGAAAAGTTGCCAAAGTTGGCGATATTAACCCGCATTCGATGTCGAAGTTCTTTAACAATACCGCGCTAGGTATTGAAGAATTGGATTTCGATAAGGACATAAGACCATTGATTCTTTCATCGGCATATACTTATGAAGGTAAATTACTTGCCAGCGGTATGTATTTGGATGATTTGCAAAAGGAGCTGAAGGGAGAACTAGTAATAGTGGTACCTGACGACGAGCATTATGCGAAGGAGTTCAAAGGCAAATCGTATCAGTTTTAGGTTTAGGCTAATTAACATTCGTTCATTTTTTAAAACACGGCCGTCCATTTATTGGGCGGTCTTTTTCGTTGCTTAAAAAGTAGTATAGCCCTATACTTATATCGTTTATTCAATTAATCTTCATTATATGAAACAAAAATCAAGTCTTTGGAAAATTGTCCCATTACTCGCAGTTGTTGTGATCGTTATCGCAGCAGTTCTTATCTTTAAGAAGCCAGCAAACCAGGAAGCGGCGCTTTATAAGGCAACTGCACAAACTCAAGCGGTACTTGTAGCTCAGTCAACCGGAACATTTGGTGCCCAGTCACCGACGGTGCCTACGACTGCTACATTATTTCCCAACGCAACGCCTGCCAATGTTCCTATTTCTCCGCGGTGTGGCGTAAGATCAAACCCGTTTGTTAAGGTGGTTGCTCCAAACGGAGGAGAGGTGTTTGCCGTTGGTCACACAATGACCATTACATGGAATGGTTGCAAGTTTGCAGGGCAAACCGTTCAAATCGCAATTAGAGATGCTCGTTTCTCTTCCGCAACGACTGCCGGTGAAGAGCAGATTAGTATGGCAGTTCCTAACACGGGCTCTTACCAGTGGGTGATTCCACAATCTCAGGGACAATTGTCAGGCGGAACATTGGGTGGGACTTCTGTGTACACAATTGTTATTTATGCTACAGGATCAAATGGTGCGATGTTTGATGAATCAGATGGACGGTTTACTATTAATCCAACGGTTGCATGTACAACAGGAATTACAGCCGGATCGTCACCAACAGCTCCTGCAATATGGTTCTATCCACCGTCAGGTTCTCAGGTTCATGGAACAGTGCGATACGATGTCCCATTTTCTGTAACTGCCTGCAATCAAACGGTTTTTATTCCTAAAAATGTGGCAAGTGTTTCTGTAGTGAGTGCTACTAACCAAATACAATTCTGTATTGACGCATCTATTCCGTGTGTGTCTGGAGCAGTTGGAACGCTTTACGATGACAGCGCAGTTCGAATGCCTCCTACAGCTAATGGCAACTATCAGATTTCTCCAGGGCAAACACGAAGATTTATTATGTCGGCAACCTATCAACCATCGACTGCAATCAGTACGCGAGCAAAGCTACTTAATATTAATTGGGCTCTCTATGATGCTATAAGTCCAACGTCGGGAAATAACCCTTGGAATATTTATACAACAGGAATGGGTGTAGCACCGTTTGTTACCCCAGTTGTTGCCGCGTATTAAATACTTAATTAAGTAAGAAAATAAAAATCTGCACAGGTATGTGCGGATTTTTATATACAAACAAACTCATATCTTATATACTTAACCTATGATCACACAAGAACTTACTAATTTTATTAAGGAACAATTGTCAGCAGGAAAAAGTCGAATGGAAATTTCTGATATGCTGATAAAAAACGGATGGAAAGCATCTGATGTTGACGAAGGGTTTGCGGCAGCGGCACCAAGTGTTGCTCCTGTTGTTGAACCAGCAATACAAACAGCTCCGATATCCATGGCTGAGCCGGTAATGCGCCCAACGATGGCAGCGCAGCCTGTTTATAATCCTGCGAATGCCGCAATTGCAAATAATAATATGGGCGGTATGAATACTATGACAAGTGGTGCGCCCGATATGGTTACGGCTTCGCCACAAATGGCGCAAGTTCCTCCTAAAAAAACGTGGATTAAATTCGTCGTGGGATTTTTCGTGATCGTTGTTCTTGCGATCGCGGGATATTTTGCATACGGATATTATCAGGAATATTACGCCGTAAACCCTTCAATGGATGCAGGGAAAGCGTTTGCGAACCTTGTAAGCGCAAATGATTTTACGTTTAGTGGAACATCAACAACTGAGCAAGGTCAAACCATTGCCGTATCAGGAGCCGTTTCACTTGCTAATCAGGCGCTTGATATTTCGATGAAGAATGAGTCGCAGTCACTTGATACGGAAACAAGGATCATCGGAGGCGTTTCTTATAATAAGTCCGTTACACCTACCGGAGAATTTCCATCAGGACAATGGATTAGTCTAAAGCCAGGAGAGGGAAGTATCCCCGAAGTATTTAGTGGAAACTTTGCTGAGACGAGAAAAAATCTCGTAGCATATTTCAACGCTGGTAAGGCAATTACGGTAAGTCAACAATATCCGACCGAGGGATCGATGAGTCATTACTTAGTAAGTCTTAATTCATCAATAAACGCAACGGTGGGCTCAAACATTGCGTTGGCGATTGGAAGCCTTACAAAAAAGCCGTTTCAAGTATGGATTGATACAAAAACGATGACGATTATGAGAATGGCATCTACAGAAACAACGGGAGGTTTCGATATTACAATTTCGAATATTAACAAAGGGCTTACAATTGAAACTCCTGCTGATGTTAGAACAATCGAAGAAGTCATGGGTGATATGAATGCAACTACTGATTCTGTAAAAACTACACCAGTTGCGACCGCTGTAGAAACACCTGTTGATGCAACTCAATCAAAAGCAGTTGCTGCAAAACTTAGAACCATTCTTTCTAATATGCGACCCCAGGCAGAACTTTACTGGAGTAATGAGGGGAGTGGCGTATATGGAACTTCTAACACAAAGGTTGGAATGTGTACCGGAACAGGTGCAGGATCAATGTTCACAAGCGTGAAAGGACTTAAGGATCTTGTTTCTCAAATGACTCAAACATTAACAAGTCCTACATTATATAGATGCCAGTCCACAGGTGTACGATGGGCAGTATCCGCGAAAGTTGGCCCCGCGGCAACAGATATTACCTGTGTAGACAGTTCTGGATATTCAGGGCCGGTAAAATTACTTACGGCATCAGATGATGCAATGTGTGAATAAAACTATTTTATGCAATCAACACTACAATCTCAATTTCCCCTTTCTC
>CAYMIJ010000038.1:0-8845 GCA_964390465.1 uncultured Flavobacteriaceae bacterium
ATTTGTTTTGAGCTAAGGCAAGTTTTAGATCTGGAGGAAGGGCGTGAGGCATGGGAAATTAAATATATTGGTGCTTTTTACCCTCAGCTCTTAATGTATTATCAATTTTATATTCAGGGTGTTCCCTAGTCCATTTTGAAATATCTGTATACCACAACCCGTGAAAACCAAATTGATCATTCCAGGAATATTTTTCCATGTCTTCAGCTGAGTAACAAAAATTTTTAGCAACATCAACTGGAGCAAATTTAATATCACATTTTTCGAAATATTCTCTATTGTCTACACACAAAACAACATCTTCTGGATCGTACCTCTTGAAAAAACCTTGCTTAGATAATTCTGAACATAAAGAAATAAATTTTTTACTTCTCATACTAAAACCACCGCAGCCGACCACATATTGTCCCAACAATTCCTTTGACCAACCTAGTTTATTAATATGTGAATTTCTTACTAACCAAGGAGCTCCAATGTAGTCATAATTCAAAAACTCATCGGACCATGCACTGGGATTTAATATGAAACCATCATATTGTATTAATAGCACTAAGGGTGTGTCTACATAATCATCCAATTTTTCTATAACAAACTTTGAGTATTCTTCTATAGAAGTTATTGGATCAATAGGAACAATACCCTTGTAATCTGACTTCAGAGATGTTAATAGTTTTACATCTTCAAACTCAAAATCTTTCAAACATATTTCTGTAGCTAATATCAATCTATCAATATCAACACAGTCTATTCCCAAAAGAGTTACTCCGTTTAGTTTTTTCTTCATATGAAAAGTATATCAAAATCCAACTCGGATGGGGTGAGATTCTCCTTCGACTCAAAACTTTGCCGTCGCAAAGTTTTGGTCTAGGCACCGACTCGCGACCAACTCTACTGAGTTGGTACCCGCTCCGTCGTTCGAATCTCGCCACGCAAAACCTTTGGTTTTGCTCGCATCCGCAAATGAAAAACCGCCTAAGCGGTTGTTTCATTTGCGGTGCAGGTGGGTTAAGTACCCATCCGCGTCAATCAGTGTAAGGGTTTTCTAGGGATTTCTCCATTCGCGAATTTGAGGCATGTGGGTCATGGTCTCAAATTCAATGTGACACCATGTTACACCATTTGCGGGTATTAGGATTGTAACAATGAGTGTCACATTGACTGTCCACACCTCCTCCAGCGAATTCGTGATACGATATTCGTAAACCTATACGACTCCCCTGAAAAGGATTCGTGATTGCTACCTAAACAGAGACCTAACTTGCGACCTAAACGGATTATTCGTTTAGCTATTAGTAATATGTCCAAGAAGAAACAGATGTCCCAAGAGGACATCTTCGAGCGGCTCCTCAAGGACCGCTCCGCTCGCATCGCTGCAGTGCGCCAATCGCACCTCCTGTTTTTTCATATTTATTTCTCGCGCTATGTGAAGTACGGCACGGCTCCGTTCCACAAGGAGATGTTTGAGCTGACCGAGAATACACGCGTGCCGCTCGCGGTCATTGTGGCGTTCAGAGGATCGGGCAAGTCCACCATTGTAACGACCTCATATCCCCTCTGGGCGATACTCGGTGAGCAAAAGAAAAAGTTCGTGCTCATCATCTCGCGCGTACAGGCGCAAGCGCAGCAGCACCTTCGCAACATCCGTCACGAGGTGGAAAGCAATCACATACTCGCGAGTGACCTTGGACCATTCACCCCTGAGGATGGCCAGTTCGGTTTGCAAGCCCTCGTGTTCAAAAAGCTCGGTGCCAAAATCATGATCGCGTCGGTAGACCAAAGTATTCGTGGTTTCCGTCACCTCGAACACCGCCCCGATCTCATTATTCTGGACGACGTTGAAGATACGGCGTCGGTAAAGACGCAAGAAAATCGCAACAGCGCATGGCAGTGGTTCACGAGCGAGATCCTCCCCATCGGCTCGGACGGTACGCGTATCTTCGCCGTTGGCAACTTGCTACATCGTGATTCATTGCTGAAACGCATCGAAACGCAGATTAGCTTGGGCACGCTCGGCGTGTATCGCGAGTATCCAATCGTCAAAGATGATGTACCGCTCTGGCTATCCAAATATCCTAATCTCGATGCCGTCGAAGCGGAGCGCAAACGCATCATGGATCGTGTTTCTTGGCACCGCGAATATTTGTTGGAGATTTTGCCGGATGATGACCAACTCATTTTGCCGCAGTGGATACAACGATATGACACGCTGCCGACCGAACATGCGCGATACACGATCATCGGACTCGACCCCGCCATCTCAAAAGAAGCGAGTGCGGACTGCACGGCGATTGTTGCACTGCGCGTGTACGGTTCTCGCGAGAAGATGAAAGTATTTGTGCTACCGCAGATTATTAACAAGCGACTGACGTTCAACGAGACAATCCAAGAAACTGAAAATCTCTCTCGCATCGTTGGTGACGGCAGCCTTGCTCACATCTATGCCGAGAAAGTTGCATACCAGCAGGCGCTTATTGAGCAACTCAAAGTGCGCGGCAATCCTGTGGACGGCATATCACCGGGCGGACATGACAAACATGCGCGACTGGCTTCAGTCACTCATTTCTTTGAAACGGGCAAGCTCTTCTTTCCAAAGACGCCCTTGGCAGAAGTGCTCATAAACCAGCTGTTGGGATTCGAGGTTGAAAAGCACGATGACCTTGTGGACGCCCTGACCCTCGCCCTTCACCAAGTCATGCACAAAGATCGCTACGGTGGTTCATATGGTGTCTCGTGGGATCCGCCAAATGAGGAAGACATGCGACATCTCAATAGCCGTGAAAAGCTCGTCATAATGGAAAAGTGGCGCGAGCGCAGAGACAGTAATCCCTTCCTCATTCGAGGTGGGCGCACACCCATGCCCGATGGATGGAAACCACGCTGGGATCGGTGAATATCAAAGCGTGACCGAAAGGTGTAAAATGTAGCCATGTCAGATTCAAAGATGACCGAACGAGAACGACGAGAAAAAGGGCTGCCACCACACCCTGCTTCAGTGGCGCTGTTTGTGAGTATGCAAAAAGACGCTGAGGCAAAAATGAAGCATATGGCACAAATGCTTCAACCAATCATTTCAAACCCAATGATTACAGCATCTCTCAAACACACAGTGGAGGTGGTGAATACATTCAACAGCATGCAAGCCAAACGAGGAGAAGTAATTTCGGTTCCACGCAACTATGACCGCACTGTTCGGATCGCACCGGATCAGTTTGTTGAATTGACAAAGCGGGAAACGAAAAATGACGCGCCAAATGTTCTCTACATGGACCTCATGTATGACCGCAAAACCAAAGAGCTGTATCGAATTGTATACGGTGAACGATTACCCTCGCCATTTACGGACAAAGAAGGAAATAAACGATTGCTCCTGTTGGAAACACTTCTCAAACACGGTCGCAGTCCAGTTGCGACAAGAAAACTTGCTGAATACTTGCAATGCACACAAAAGCAGATTCAAAACATTGTGCAGGCGATAAACGCAAAATTGGAGAAAGATTTACAACTCCCACATCCGCTCATCACCGCAAATAAAGGTAGTGGTTACTTCATCAACAGATTTTTTTGCGTGCATAGCGTGAAATAACCTGCCACCCTCTATCTACCCTGTGGACAGTATTTGAAAAGTCCATATTCTCGGGCCTTTTTGCAACGTTCCCAGATATGCAGGGTGTATTTTTTGACACCGATTTTTGCTTTGCTTGTCATACAGACCTCGCGTCTGTTTAGCAGATTAACAGCAAAAATATGGCACAAAAATTAGCATGGCGTACGGTCGACAGAAAGGTATCCGACCTCGTGCCCAATATTAAAAATCCGCGCACGATGTCGCCGAAGCAGATCGACGACCTCAAACGCTCTCTCAAGAAGTTCGACTTGGTCGAGCTGCCGGTCGTGGATACCGACAACACGGTGATCGCCGGACACCAGCGTCTCATGGTGCTCAAACTCTTGGGCCGCGAGAGCGATATGATTCCTGTGCGTCTGCCCAATCGCAAGCTCACACAAAAGGAATACGACCAGTACCTCCTCGGTAGCAACCGCATCCATGGCGATTGGGATTGGCAGGCACTCGCAGATAACTTCGACATCGAGACGATGCTCGCCTCGGGTTTTGACGACACCGACATGGTGCATATCTTCGATGATCTTGAAGTCGAGGATGACGAGTTCGACGTCGAAAAGGAATTAGAGAAAATCAAGAAGCCAACGACCAAGCCCGGCGAGATGTTTCAACTCGGTACACACCGCATTATTTGCGGTGACAGCACCGATCCGGCGGTCATTACAAAACTCATGGGTGGCAAAAAAGCAAACTCCATTCTGCAAGACCCTCCGTACAACATTTCTTTGGACTACAACAAAGGCATTGGCGGCAAGCGCAACTACGGTGGCACGGTCGATGATGCGAAGCCGGACAAAGAGTACAAAAAGTTTCTCAAGACTGCGCTTGAGAATGCGCTATCGGTTCTCGAAAAAGACGCACACGTATTCACGTACTGCGACCAAAAGTACATTTGGCTCTTGCAGACGCTGTACGCTGAGGTCGGCATCACCAACAAACGTGTGTGCCTGTGGGTGAAAAACAACAGCACACCGACTCCACAAGTGGCGTTCAACAAGCAGTATGAGCCGTGCGTATACGGCACGGTCGGCAAACCGTACCTCTCCGAGAAAGTACTCAATCTCTCGGAGGTGCTGAATAAGGAAATCGGCACCGGCAACCGCACACTAGAGGATATCTACGACATGATCGACATTTGGATGGTCAAACGCCTCAATGGCACGGACTACCAGCATCCCACCGAGAAGCCGCCCGTGCTCCACGAAAAGGCATTGCGTCGCTGCACGAAGCCCGGCGACATCGTGCTGGATTGCTTTGGTGGCTCGGGCTCGCTCCTCATCGCTTGTGAACAGCTAAAGCGCTCCGCGTACTTGGTCGAACGCGAGCCTATATTCGTTGACTTGGTAATACGCCGCAATGAAAAACTCACCGGAAAAAAAGCAAAAAAGCTCCGTTAACATTTGGCAACTCGGCGAGCATCGCCTCGCGCAGGGCGATTGTCGTGACACGAAGCTTCTCAAGAAGCTCCTAGGCGACGAGCGCATAAATGTGCTCTGCACGGATCCACCATATGGTGTTGCCGTCGCAGAATCCAAGCGCAACTTCCGCATGCTCACCAAAGACAAGGACATTGTTGGCGACCAGTTGCAATCGGATAGCCAATACCGGCAATTCAGCAAGGAGTGGCTAGAGGCACTCGTGCCGTACCTTGCCAAGAAAAACAGCGCGTACATCTTCAACGCCGACAAGATGGTGTGGTCTCTGCGCGACGGTATGGCAGATAGCGGATTCAAGATTGCACAGCTTCTGGTCTGGGTGAAGCAGCAATCAGTCATCGGCCGCCTCGACTATGCGCCACAACACGAACTAATCGTCTACGGCTGGCACGGCACCCATCTGTTCAGACGATCTAAGGATAAGTCCGTTCTTTTCTACCCCCGCCCTAACAAGAGCAAGCTCCATCCGACAACGAAGCCCATAGGACTTGTGAGGCGGCTCGTCTTGAACAGTACACAGATCGGCAAGGTTGTATTCGACGGCTTCCTCGGAAGCGGTACAACCCTGTTGGCATGTGAGCAGACAAAGCGCCGATGCTTCGGCATCGAACTCGATTCCGAGTACTGCCAAACGATCATAAGGCGCTGGGAAAAGATGACCGGCAAAAAAGCGAAACGCATATGCTAAAGAAAAGCGACCAACTCAAACAAGCACTGCTGGAGCAACTGCGAAAGACGCCGATCATTCAGATCGCGTGCGAGAAGTTGAACATCTCTCGCATGTCCTTCTATCGCTGGAAGCAAGAGGACAAGGAATTTGCCGCAAAGGTCGACGAGGCACTCCTCGACGGGCAGCTACTCGTAAACGACCTCGCGGAGTCGCAGCTCATCTCTGCCATCAAGGATCGCAACATGCACGCCGTCATGGCGTGGCTCAAGCACCATCACCCGTCATACAAGACTAAGGTGCAGATCGAAGGCACGGTTAACACCATTCAAGAACTCTCGCCGGAGCAAAAGGAGCTGGTGAAAAAAGCACTTGAGCTGGCGAACCTCACCATCAACGACCATGGAGAACTTACTGCAGAATGATGTATTTGAATCGCTGTCGCGCGACCGAGATGTTCGACGTGCAGCAACTACACAGAGCCACCTGCTCTTCTTTCATTTCTACTTTGCTCACTATGTAAAATATCCGACCGCGCCATTTCAGCGAGAACTATTTCACCTCACCGAACGACAAGACATCCGGAACCTGTTTGTGGTCGCATTTCGCGGTTCCGCAAAGTCGACGATCTTCACGATGTCATACCCGCTGTGGGCAATACTCGGAGAACAACAAAAGCGATTCGTGCTGATTCTCTGCCAGACACAAGCACAAGCAAAGCAACACATGATGAATCTTCGTAGGGAGCTGGAAAGCAATGCACTCCTGAAAAGCGACCTCGGGCCATTTCAGGAAGAGAGCAATGAATGGGGATCATCGTCCTTGGTGTTCTCCAATCTCAATGCGCGCATTACCGTCGCCTCATCAGAACAAAGTATCCGAGGATTGCGACATAACCAGCACCGCCCTGACTTGATAATCGGAGACGATCTTGAAGACATCGCATCAACAAAGACGCGCGACGGTCGCAACAAAACATATCAATGGCTCACTGGAGAGGTGGTTCCCGCCGGAGACCGTAGCACACGATTAGTCATCGTTGGTAACCTTTTGCACGAAGACTCGCTTCTGATGCGTCTCAAAGCAGACATTGAAGAGAAGCGTATCGATGGCGAGTTCAAGGAATATCCGTTGGTAAAAAATGATGTGATTCTGTGGCCAGGCAAATACCCTTCACTTGCTGAGATCGAAGACGAAAAAAGAAAATCGGGCAACGTATACGCATGGCAACGAGAGTACCTTCTCAATATCGTTCCTGACGAAGAACAGGTCATCCACCGTGAATGGATACAGCATTACGATGCACTACCCGTAAACCTCCTTGATGAGTACGGGTACTCACGGCACATGGGTATTCGTGTTGGCGTCGACTTGGCTATTTCAAAAAGTACGAGTGCTGACTACACTGCAATGGTACAAGGATGGCTCCTGAACGACGGACGAGACACTGTCATCTACATTTTGCCGAATGTCATCAATCGAAAAATATCATTTCCCGAGACCGTCGAAATATGTAAAGCGTTGTATGCGACACACAAAGACGAAGAAGGTAGGCGGCCAGAGTTGGTTATTGAAGACGTTGCGTACCAGAAGGCACTGCCGCAACAACTTGAGAACGAAGGTGTTTACGGGGTGAAAGCCATGCGCCCAGGGAATCACGACAAGCGCAGTCGGCTGGCACTTACGGCGCATATGATCAAAAGTGGTAAGGTCTTATTTCCACGAACGGGGTGCGAGCAGGTTATCAGTCAGATCGTTCACTTCGGCGTCGAGAAGCACGACGACCTTGCAGACGCGTTTTCGATACTCGTGCTGAGCGTGATCGAGGATCCACCGAGCATCCCAAGAGTTATTTGGATCTGATGGTTATTTCACTATCGCGCATCCTTTGACAATGATGTTGCCGAACTTCCCAGAAACTTCACCACTCAAGATAATCTTCTGTCCCTTCGATACCGTGGCGAGTTGTGGCTCATCCGATTTCGAGAACATGCACTGCACTTTGTCGATGATGGCGTATTGGTAGCTCTCGAGTGCGATGTACGGGGTATCGAGAATATCCTTGCCGATGGATTCGACAGTGCCAGTTATCTCAACTTGCTTATTTTTGTATTTTGCGTCGGCTGCGACCTCGTTTGCCTTGTAGGCGTTACTCAACTCGAGTGCAGTTACTTTGATCGCTTCGACTACTGGGGTTGGCGCAGATTGACCTGTTGTATTGTTTTGCGAATTTGTTGCGGTTGAAGATGGCGGGGTAGTTTTCGGAACAAATGCCCCCATCACTCCGAGGAGTACTAACACAATCACAATCGTCAATCCGCGTGAAAGCGAGATGTGCAGTTTCTCCGCGATGAAGTCGTACGTAAGTGGTAATAGTATGACTCCTGCCAAAGTAAGTGCGAGACCCCCGATTGGAGAGGTAAAGAGCATGATAATGCCAGAGACGAGGAACAAGGTTCCAAGGCTCCACGATACGATGAGACCAACCGTGACGTGCTTCTTTCCTTCAGATGACTGAGGATTATTTTCCATATAGTGCGATTACTAAAATTTATAATCGCCTCCTAGGAAAACGGACTTTGGAAAACACAAAGCCCGCCACCAGGAGGCCTTGCGGCCCTATACAAGTTTCCCTGTATAACATTAGGCATGCCCTGAATGACGGGTTCTCTATGCCTAATGATTTGAGACCATGCCGCCGATTTCTCGATGGTTTAGGTCCTAGCCCCTTGCGGGGCAATATTCAATTTTTGTACACAAAGGTACAGATACATCTTACCAATAATCATCGACCATTACCATTACTAGCTTACATTCGGGCGGTTGCGAAGGGGGTTGCCAACAGTACGCTTTCGGAAGACTTTATGAAGATTTCACCTTTCATGGAGTAACCTTAAAGAAGAAGTGTGGAGCGAGCGTGTGCCAAGAGTATCGACCCCTTGGCATACTGCTCTGCACAAACTAAAAATTACTAATCCATTTTTTATATGAAAATAGCCAAAAGCGACACAAGTGGTCCCATGTCTTTCAGTCGAGAGCTACTCAACAAAGTACCGGAAATCACACTGTATTTTTGGATCATCAAAGTTTTGTGCACGACCGTAGGAGAAACCGCCGCAG
>CAYMIJ010000039.1:0-8845 GCA_964390465.1 uncultured Flavobacteriaceae bacterium
TGCGCCTCGCACAAGTACGAAAAAATCTGCATTTAGCAGATTTTTTGTCTTGTGCCCCCAACCAGAGATTATTATAACCATATTAGGCGACAAATCTTATATGGAATCACTATATAATAAACTGCTTTATATCAGAGAAATGGGTTTAGTTATTTAAGAAAAGGAGTATCTATTCCCAGTAGTGGTAATACTAGAAAAAGAATCGCTACTATAAACATTAAAACCAAAAAGGCTGACAATAGAAACTTACCCACCTTACTTTCTGGATCCTTTGTTACTCTCATTGCCCATATTATACCAAAATACTTTTCTAAAAATTCATTAAAATTTAATCGTATTTATTGATAAATTGACAATAAAGACACGGTGGTGTGCGCGATATACACAGTAGCCCTTCCCCGTGAAAAGTATAAAAGTTATAATGATACAAATGAATGGTACTGAAAAAAAATTAACTTATATCAGTCTGTTCAGCAGCGCAGGTGTCGGATGCTATGGCTTTTCCAAAGAAAGGTTTAATTGTGTTGCAACTGTTGAATTGATCAACAGGCGTTTAGACGTACAAAGACACAATAATAAATGCGTTTATCCTAGTGGTTATATTGCCGAAGATATTACGAAAAAATCAGCAAAAGATAAGATTTTTTCAGAGATCGATCTTTGGAAGTCAAAACAAAATCTAAAAGAGATAGACGTCCTATTGGCTACACCCCCATGTCAGGGTATGTCTGTCGCTAACCACAAGAAAGGAGATGAACTTGCTAGAAATTCTCTTGTGGTTGAATCAATAAAACTTGTAAATGAAATCAGACCAAGAGTATTTATCTTTGAAAATGTGAGGGCTTTCCTTTCTACACAATGTACAGATACTGACAAGAAAGAGAAGCCGATTCGCGAAGCTATAGAATTAAATCTTGGGGGTAAATACAACATTCATTACCAAGTTATAAACTTTAAAGATTATGGTAATCCGTCCAGCAGAACTCGAACCTTAGTAATTGGAGTGAGAAAAGATATTCAAGAAGTTACCCCCCTTGATCTTATGCCTCCACTAAAAAATGGAGGAACATTACGTGATGCTATTGGTGATTTGAAATCACTCAAAACTATGGGAGAGATTGATAGTAAGGATATATACCATAATTTTCGACCTTATGCAGAACACATGCTCAAATGGATCGAAAATACAAAAGAGGGTCAATCTGCTTTCGATAACATAGATCCTAAAAGAAGACCTCACCAAATACTTAAAGGTAAACTTGTACATAACGAAAATAAAAATGGCGATAAATACTCTCGATGTTATTGGGATAAAGTAGCACCATGTGTTCACACAAGAAATGACATCTTAGCTAGTCAGGCAACTATTCATCCAAAAGATAATAGGGTTTTTAGTATCCGTGAATTAATGAGAATGATGTCTGTTCCTGACTCATTCAATTGGGTTAGCACTGACCTGGAAGAATTAAATAAACTACCTATCGATGAAAAGAGAAGAATCCTGAAAAAAGAAGAGATAAACATTAGACAATCTCTTGGCGAAGCTGTGCCAACAATTATTTTCAACGGAATTGCAAAAAACATTAATCTGAAACTTAAAAACAAAGAGAAGAATGAGAATCAAATAAAAAAACTCATACTTGATCAAAAGCTTTATACAGAAGAAAATCTAAAACAGTTTATTAAACAAAATATCAGAAATTTTGGGTATCCTGAACTTGCAAAAATTGTCGAACTATCAAATGCTCAACGACTTCAACATGCTGCTTATTATACTAGGCAAGATATTTGCTTCACGATAGTAAAAGATCTTCCAGATGCTTCTAAGTTTGAAAGATTATCCATACTTGAACCATCAGTTGGTGCTGGGAACTTTTTGCCGCTTCTTATAGAAAAATATAAAACTGTAAAAGAGGTTGTTATTGATGTAGTTGATATAGACAAAAATGCAATTGAGACTCTAAAGCTTTTAATTAAAAAGTTAGATATTCCAAAAAACATCTTAATAAATTTTATCAATCACGATTTTCTTTTATATGGAGAAACAAATCTTTTCACCCAATCAAAAAGATATGATCTCGTTGTGGGAAACCCTCCTTTTGGTGATATCTCTGATAATAAAAACTTATTAAGAAAATATAAGGAAAATAAATACAATACAGATACAAATAATTTATTCTCTTTCTTTCTAGAAAAGGCAATACAACTTGGAAATACAGTTGGAATGATTATCCCTAAGAGTTTTTTGTCGGCTCCAGAATTCAACAAAACAAGAGAACTTGTTTCTTCTTTCACTATTGAAAAAATAACTGATTATGGAGAGAAAGGGTTTAGGGGTGTAAAGATTGAAACAATAAGTTTAATTATAAATACTAGAGGCAAAGGAGATCGAACACTTGTTGAATCTTACGTAAAAAATGAGATTGAATATAAA
This sequence comes from uncultured Flavobacteriaceae bacterium, assembly GCA_964390465.1. Taxonomy (GTDB): domain Bacteria; phylum Pseudomonadota; class Alphaproteobacteria; order Micropepsales; family Micropepsaceae; genus JADZAI01. The sequence goes on from CAYMIJ010000039.1 coordinate 2,435, forward strand.
AACCAAGCATACATATGCTCAAAAGATTTTCCTTATTGGTTAGTGTACAGAAATAGCTTCTTTGACTCAGTGGCAAAAAGGCTTAGATTTAATATCTTTACTTCATATAGAGATCGTCAAATAACTAAAAAGATAACAAAGAACCGCGGTAAAATAAGGATATTAAAATCTAGAAATATTGGGCGCAATAAAATAGTAGACATTCCAAACTATGATTCATACGTTGATTCTTTAGATGGTCTATCAATATCAAAATTCTTGAATACAGAAAATAGTGTTCTTGTGCCTAATTTGACCTATGCACCAAGAGCATCATTTTTACCTGAAAATACTCTTGTTGATGGATCTGTTGCGATACTGACACAAAAAGATGGTGGAGTTAGGGTTACAAAGAAAGATCTAGACTATTTTGGAACAGAAGAGTTCACAGAATTCTATAGAGTAGCAAGAAATCATGGAACTCGTTCACTAAATATAGACAACAACTCAGTGTTTTTCTTTGGTGTACAAGTAAAGAATTAGACTGTAGCAATAGCGGAATCTATCTCGCTAATTGATGAATTTTTATTGAGATTCAGATTCAAAGCGTTGTTAAATATATCAACAAATTGAGATAGGTTATAAAAACTTTCTCCTCTATTAAGTGACTCCTTAATGTTTTCGAATTTTCTCTTTATGCAAATTTTTTGAAAGTTACTATCAACACGTTGAGTGTTGCCTTGTACATGAGCAAAAGATAGATGTTGTCCTGGAGTTAGGGCAATTAAATTCTCTCTATATAAAGAAAACTGAGGAAATGAAGACTGAGGAAGAATGTGGTGAATATGAACACCACTATTTGCAGTAAAGTTATACTCAACCTCTTGTATTTCACTTGTGCCATTATATTTTTTCCTTATTTCATCCTTAGCTTTTTGTATCAAAACAACCTGAACAACACCGCCTGCATCAATATCCGCAAGTACCTTTTCTTGATACTCTTTTCTAGTCATTCCAACGGGTTTATTTTCATCTCTGAAGTTTGTTCTGTTATAGATCAAAAAAGAGTAAGGGCAAGGACCATCTGTAACATTTGATCCGTCTTCTCCTGGGATTTTGTGTTTGTAACAAAAAACATTAAATATCTTATTGAAGACTCGATATGTATGTTGAGGATTTGATCCTTTAATTGCTGTGTTGATTTTTGCCCATTCCCAATATTTATCCTTTGCAACAACATGGTTTGCTTGATTAGGGTTGTCTTTGAATTGATTAAAGTATGAAATAAGTCCATTATCTTCCAAGAATTTTTCAGTATACTCTGTTAAAAACTTTGAAGCATTAAGATCGTTTACTGCCATATATTCAAGAGCTGGTAAGCTATTTATTTTATATTTCTTCGGTCTATCACTTACTTGTTCAAGAATACCTGCATAGGATAATAATCCCAATTGATACGAACTAACTTTATTGTATTCATTCGGGGCAACATTTTGTGGTGGTTTAGAAAAGTAATCCTGCATTAAGTTATCAAACACGGGAGAAAGTCTGATATCTTTATCAGAAAAAATTTGTGTTCTATTATTTTTTGTTACATCAAGGATCACAAGAGAAACACACCATAACAAATCGGGAGTGGTTTTTTGCTCATAGTGTAAGCCCTCCTTAGGCACTTTTTTCAGATTTTTTGATTGAAAATAGGTTTCAAAATTCATGATTGCCTAACTCTACAATAATTTTGGTACCCGCGCAATTGTGAGTTACATTCCATTACGTGTTTCAAAACAAAACTCAGTTTTCCTTCAAAATCGCAGTAATTTCGCCGGTGAATCGCCATATTAACGGGTTATATCAGATTTAGCTTAAACGCTTAAGATAGCGCATTATATTCGCAGATACATATAGATTTAAGCTCTTGGACTCCTCATTTTTTATAAAATACAGCAAAAACCACGGGTATTTGCATGTTTTTGGTGGATATAATTAACTTCAACATGAGTACACTAAAACAGCGTATGGCACTAGAAAATATCGTGGAAAATCATGGAAATATAGGACAAGCGATGATAGATGCCGGATATAGCGAGACGACGGCTCACAACCCATCTAACTTAACAAACAGTAAGGGTTACATAGAGTACATACATGAATGCGGGTTAACAGAACAACTCGTTACCGAAGCACTTGTTGAAGATATTAAAGGGAAAAAAGGTAAACGAGTTTCAGAACTTACTTTAGGAGCAGAAATCCTTGGAATGCGTAAGATGGCTCCGTTTATCGCTAATCAGATCAATGTTAAGAATGTTGAAGATTCGCTTGTTCCAGAACCAAGTGAGGAGGTTAAAAAAATTGCTAGGATGATGTCTAAATTACAAGGAATGAGTGAGGAGGAGTTTGATCGAAGATTTTTTTCTATTTAAACTTACCCACATAGTGATTACCAAAATCATCTACACAAGAAACACTCCAATCATATAAGTCGTATTTGTAGATAATGTGTTTTTGTGTGTTTCTTGCTGAAGTCGTTTCCATACCAGGGATTGCAGCATTTCCACCAGTATAATTCCAAGTACAGACAGATGTATTTCCTGTTGGAACAGATAATGAGTATCCGTCTTTCCCATCATAAAAAGTACTTACCTCTACATTCTTATCTTTCCACTGAAAGTTGGAGTAGAAAATTATAAATAAAACAAATCCAATAATTCCGATCCATGTCCAAATAGTGTCTTTTTTCATATTACTAGTTAAGTGAATAAACCAGTAACAGGTACAACAAAGCCCGCTACTTTGGAAGAAGACATTACTGTCATTCTCTGCCAGAGTTTCCCCTGGTAACGCACGATACGCCCAAAATAACGGGTTTTCTTGTATCGTGCGTTTTTTCACCATGCCAGTATAAATACTAGTTTAGGCTACTTTATAACTATTAAGTTGTAACCATAGGTTATCACATATCATGTGTTCTCTCAACGAAGTCAGTTTTTAGTTTTTATACATATATAGGGGTAAAAACTAAAAACTACACTTTTTCTATATAAAGAGTATATTGTTGCTATGAAAAGTACCGGTGATCCAAGAAGAGATGCTATAAGGAATATAATTCAAAGAGATAGAGAGTCTGCTATAGATGATCTGATTAAAAAAGAGGAGGAATCCTCATCGTTTTGGATAATAAAAGATTCTGAAAACAACTACTATTGTAATGGTAAGAAAGTTATTACTACTGGAAAACAGAAGTACATAAAGATACTTGATGTGGTTTATTCTTTGATACCACAAGGGGGTCAAAAGTCATATAGTGAAATAATAAAACTTGCAAAAATTCGTAAAATCCAAGACATGGATAAGAGATCAATCCAAAAAGCCCTAACCGCTAAATCTAGTTATCTATATAAAAATACGGGGATAAGTTTTATAGTAGGAAATGGTATACCTCTTTTTGTGGCAGACCCAGACGGAAAATTTTTGATGTTTAATAATAAAAAATAGAAATTTTTCTGTGGATATCCGAGGTTCTCTGAAAATCAGTCTTTGCAGGACTGTTTTTTTGTTACCCCATAAACATTTCTAAGTTTTAGGAGAATCTGAGAGTGCCTCAGAGAATCTTATTTTTATAAAACCCATTTTATAGACTTTTAAAATGGATGACGAGAAGAAAAAAATCAAAACTATAAATGATTCAGCTCAAAAATTTGCTGAACTACTCATAGTCTTAATCGAATCCAAAAAGAAAAAACCTATTAATAACGAAGAAATAAAAATATGGAAACAAACAAAGATATAGAAGATAAGCTAAAAGAAATAAAAGAAAAGGGATACATTAAATTTCAGACAGTAGGGAAAATTATCAATGAGGATTATGGGCCAGACTTATGGGTTATTAAGGATCTCATTCCTGAAAATTCAATCACTGCTATAGCGGGTAGTCCTGGTAGTTTTAAGACATGGATTACACTTGAGATAGCAAGATGTATCTCTCAAAAAGAGAAGCTTTTTGGGAAGTTTGATATAGAAAAAACAGGCCCAGTCGTCTTTATAGATAAGGAAAATCACCTAAAGCACATACAAAAAAGATTAAAGCAGATTGGTTTTACACCTGAATATAACACTATATACATTACAGAAGATAATTTTCTATTAGATAAAGAGGATGATTTTAAAAATCTTCAAAAGATGATCTCTACTGTTAAGCCATCACTGGTCATATTCGATTCTCTTGTGAGACTACATCGTGGAGATGAAAATGATTCAAAGGATATATCGAAGATTATGGAAAAATTTAGATTAATCACAAAGAAAAACAGTAGTGTTTTGTTTATCCATCACCACAGAAAAGAAAATCCTCAACACAAAAAATCCGCAAATAGTGTTAGAGGATCCTCCGATATCTTAGCTGGTATTGATTGTTTACTCTTAGTGGAGAAAGTTAAAGATGAGAATTCTTTGGTTATTGAACAAGCAAAACTAAGACAACAACAAGCAATTGAATCGTTTAGTGTAGAAATAAAATCAAATAAGGAAACTGGAGACATTAGATTCATTTACGAAGGAGAACATAATCCTAGTAAAACAGCTAAAGAAGAAGCAAAGTCTGGAATTGAAAACCTATTATCTCAAAATGAACAGATGTCTAGAAAAGAGATAGTAGATCACTTATCAGATGAATATAGTCTACCGACAATAACTAATGCCCTAAAAGAACTCGAAACTGAACAAAAAATAAATAAGGTCATCGGTGCTAGCGGTAAACACTCATATAGTCTCAAAAAATAAGACCTGTTCAGAACCACAGTGATTTTTTATCAGTTTGTTAATAAAATAAAAACAACAATGAATCTTGAAAAGAATGGTGCTTGTGCCCTTTATTGCCGTGTGAGTGTTGAAGATTCTAAAGATCTCGGGTTGTCGATAGAATCACAAGAAATTACTTGCAGGAGAAAAGCTAGTGAGGAGGGATATTCTGTTTTAGAAGTTATTAAGGATGATAATAGGAGTGGTAAAGACATGAATCGTCCTGGTCTTAAGAGAATCCTCCAACTTGTTACAGAAAAGCAGATAAATGCTGTATTTGTTTTCGATACTTCACGTTTATCGCGTTCAGTTGCAGATCATATTTTTTTAACTGATTTCTTTAGAAAGAACAAAGTTGCACTAAGGTCAATTTCTCAACCCTTAGCAGATGATTCCGCTTCTTCTGTCACTATGGATCTAATGTTCGCAACATTTAACCAACACCATCGCTTACAAACTTCCGAAAAAGTAAAATCAACAATGTATGAAAAAGCTCGCGCAGGATACTATCCGAGTCTTGCTCCCTTTGGTTATAAAAATGTTATAAACAATGAAGTTACTGAGAGATTTGCAAGAAAAACGGTCGAGGTAGATAAAGAGGTCGCGCCTTTTGTAAGGGAAGCTTTTCGTTTATACGCTACTGGTAATTACAATGTTTTTGACCTAAGAGATATCTTGTATGAAAAAGGTTTACGAACGAAAAAATTAAATAAGATAGCGCACTCTAATATGTATGAACTGTTAAAGAATAGATTTTATATTGGTGAATTACATTGGGGAGAAGTACATTTAACTAAAGCAAAACATGAACCACTAATAGATAAAGATCTGTTTGAAAGAGTGCAAAAGATACTAAGTGCTCATAATAACCACGCATGCAGAAGAAGAAAATACACTTGGTTACTCGGAGGTTTTTTGTGGTGTTATCAACATGAATGTAGATACACAGCAGAGTGGCATACTAAAAAGAATATGAGAATTGCGTACTATCACTGTAGTAAGGGTGGTTGTGGTAAGTATATTGAACAAACAAAGTTAGAGGGAATGGTTGCTGATAAGTTTAAGGATATAGAATTTACAGATGAGTTTGTAGATTTAGTTATAGATAAGGTAAAAAACATCTTCTATGACAGAAGAAAATCATACGAAAGTAAAAGACAGGGGCTAGTCAATCAAAGAACGGCTTTTGAAGCCAGACTTAAGACTGCTGAGAATAAAATGTTATCCGAAACTATATCTGACAGGGACTTTATAAGAATAAGAGATGAGATAAGAAAAGAAATAGCTGAAATAGATCATAAACTTATAGGACTACAGAGATCCAACGATGTTGATGTAGATATGACTAGAGAAATTATGTTGTTAACCAAAGACATCCATAGTACTTACATTGAATCTAGTCCCGAACTGAAAAGGTTACTGCTAGATTTCTTTTGGGATAAATTCGAAGTTACGGACGGGGTTATAATAAAATCACATCCTTCCACCCTTTTCAACGAACTTATAACCTATGAAAAAGCAGTTCTAAAAAGCCAAAATAGTAAAAAATCTAATGTTACTAATAATCGTCGGGTTCAAAAATTTATGTGCGCCCGGCAGGAATCGAACCTGCGACCCTCTCCTTAAAAGGGAGCTGCT
>CAYMIJ010000040.1:0-8380 GCA_964390465.1 uncultured Flavobacteriaceae bacterium
CGAAAGCGAGATCGGCTACATGATCGACACCATCGCCAAGTTCGTGCGGCGCTGAACATCGGCTTACGCGCTTGGAATCAGCCACTGTATGATCAGGACAAAGAAATGAATCTATCCCGTATTGTATCCTTGAAGGGCGAGTTCGAGGCCGAGGGCCTTAGTCGCGATACGTTAGCAGCCGAAGCTGCATGGGCGGCTCGGAAGGGGCTCCCCTACCTGGTTAAGATTGGTGGCTGTGAGGCCAAGTCGGACATGCGGTTTCTGATGATGCAGGGCATCGACAGTATAGTGGCCCCGATGATCGAAAGTGCGTTTGCGATGAGCAAGTATCAGCAGATGCTTCCTGAGGGCGCCTTCAAGCATGTTGGCGTAACCATCGAAACGATCAGCGCGGTAGAGAGAATCGAATCCATCCTGGATGCCGGCGTGAAATTGACCGAAGTGACCGTTGGCCGCAGTGATCTTACGGCCAGCTTTGGGGGATCAAGCGTCAATTCCCCCGAAACCCTTGAAATGGTCAAGACAGTAGCGCGGGCAGCAAGGGTTCGTGGACTGAAGACCACGATGGGTGGAACCATCAATGCTGACACAATCAAGGTACTCAACCAAGATGCCGAACTACGGGACCTTATTGCCAGCGTTGAAACTCGGAAGTGCGTGATGCCGGTAGAGAAGTTTCTCGAACCCGGAGCGCTTGAGGACGCATTTGCCGTCGAGTCGGCACTCTTGGAAATGCAAATTGCCGCCTATGGCGCGATTGGCGATTCGGCGCGTGCGCGATCTGTTGCGCTCCGGGAACGCCTGTAATGGAAATCAAGTTCATCCTCGATTTCGATGGCGTGCTCTTTAACAGCGCATTCGAGGCCTATAGTGTGGCGAATGAGGCGACGAAAGCGCGCCCAGGGTATCGACAGGATGTGACGTACGAAGAGTTTTTAGCATTCCGAAGCGTTGTGACCGACGCTTGGCAGTACAACCGCCTTTACAGTGAGCGAAAGGCCTTGGCCGCTGGTGCACTGCACTTGGTTAAACCGGATGATGAAGACTGGGCTTTCTCGCGAGAGTTCTTTGAAGCTCGGAAGGTGATCATGGCCAATGCGGATTGGCCAAAAATCATGCCGCCTTATGACTTCTTCTTTCTCCTCAAGCCGCTGTTGCTTGCGTATCCAGATCGCTTCGCGATCTTATCGACCCGCAACGTTAACTCGATACGCGAGGCACTTTCTTTCCACGGTGCCGACACGATCAAAGTCTTCGGACAGGAGGACATCCGAAGCTTGGGTAGCAAACTAAACGTCGCGCGGTCGCAGCACTGGCTCGATCCACAAAAGTACCTGGTCGTCTACGTCGATGACATGAATAGTCATCTAGAGCCATTTCAGGGCCAAATCCACCTCCCGCTCCACGCCGGGTGGGGATACGATTCGGAAGCCAGCCACAGTTTAACTGCAAATCAAATACATACGATTGTGTCCTCGCTGATTTCCTTGGCCGAGAGGCCTGCGGCATGAAGTACAGTGACCAAATTGGCGCTTGGTTGGAGGCCGCGGGATACACTCACTACTTTTACGTAGGAGGGGGTAATATCATGCACCTCACCGAAAGCCTCGATAGATATTTGACAGGCGTTCCGGTTATTCACGAGGTGGCTGCAGGAATCGCAGCAGAATATTTTAACGAGATTGCGGCACCAGCGAAGGCTCTTGCTCTGGTTACTGCGGGCCCCGGGCAGACTAATATTGTTACGGCCGTCAGCGGTGCCTGGTTGGAAAGCCGCGAACTCTTGGTGATCGGCGGGCAAGTCAAGACGTCTGATCTGGCCATGGGTAAACTGCGCTCGCGTGGCATCCAGGAGATCGACGGCGTCGGGCTGATGAAGTCCACAACGAAGGTGTCGGAGAGAATTGACCGTCCGATTGCAGCCAGCGAGTTCCTAGCCCTGATCCAGGAAAGCTGGACCCCACGAAAAGGTCCGGTATTTCTTGAGATTCCACTGGATGTGCAGGCCGCGCAGAGAGACGAGGAACCGCTGCCCGCAAGCCCATTGCCTGAACTGCCCGCCGCTTCAGATTCGATTGTGTCCGAGGTTGTACGGCTTTGGAATTCGGCTGAGCGGCCCATCCTGTTGATTGGCGGCGGCGTTGACTGGGCGACCGTCAATCAACTTCGCACGCAGTTCGATGCTCTCGAATTACCGATTATGACGACTTACAATGGTGCGGATCGTGTGGGGGGTGATGCGCCCTATTACCTGGGGCGTCCGAACACCTGGGGCCAGCGTAGCTCGAACATCATCATCCAGAAATCCGATCTTATCGTCGCATTGGGCACGCGGCTGGGCCTTCAGCAAACCGGCTTCAATTGGCAAGAGTTTGGACGCGAGGCGACAATTGTCCAAGTGGAGATTGATCGGGCAGAGCTGGAAAAGGGCCACCCGGTCGTTGACCATGCCATCAATGCCGATGCGAATGATTTCATCAGGCGCTTCCTAGGCTCAGACCTCCAGGCAAAGCCAGAGTGGCTCCAGCAGGCAAGGCGAATCCGACGCGCGGTACCTCGTGTCGAAGATGTAAATGTGACCAATCCAGGTTATCTTTCGCCATACAACTTCATTGTTGGCCTTGAAGGCGTAACGCGGGACGACGATCTCATTATTCCTTGCTCGAGTGGTAGTGCATTCACTCTGTCGATGCAGCTATTTGAACAGAAGTTGGGCCAGCGCATGCTCACCAACAAGTCGCTGGCATCAATGGGTTACGGCCTTTCTGGCGCGATTGGCGCGGCAATTGCCGGAGGCGGCCGCAGAACGATCCTTATTGAGGGGGACGGTGGATTTGCTCAGAACATGCAAGAACTGGGCACAGCCAACATCAATGATCTGAATTTGAAAATCTTCATCTTTGATGACCAGGGCCATGCGTCTATCCGCATGACCCAGAAGAACTATTTTGGTGGCAAATACCTTGGCTGCGACACTAGGTCTGGCCTCGGCCTGCCCTCGTGGGAGAAACTCTTTGCGGCTTGGGACATTCCCATAATGCGCCTGCCAATAGATTTTACTCACGACGACGCATTTCTGGAGCGCATGGAGCGTCCGGGCCTGTGCGGCTTTATTGTTCCCATCGATCCCGAGCAGACCTACTTCCCGAAGATCAGTAGCCGGGTCACTGCAAGCGGTTCCATGGAGTCGAACCCCATCGATCGCATGAGCCCCGAGATCGATTATCTCTCTGAAGCGGGCGTCGACTGAAGGCCGATGCTGCCACTGCCCTCACTTGCAGAAGCCAGTCAACTTCATCCTTTGGCGCGCGCGAAGTTGGTTGCCGATGATCGCCGGATTGTCATCGTCGGCGCGGGCGGTTGGATTGGGCGCACCCTCATGCGTGGCTTGTATGACGCGGTCGGTGAACGCACATTCCGGCAACGGGTCGTGCCAGTAGGCTCGACCGCGCGAAGCGTTGATTTTGGCGATGGACTGGCCGTCGACCAGATTGCCCTAGGCCAGCTAAAGGTTCTACCGGCGTGCCCAACCATGCTGTTTCACCTTGCATTCCTGACCAAGGACAAGTTCGGTTCGATGCAGCGGGCCGATTATGAAGCGGCAAACAGGGAGCTGTCTCGGCTTGTCCTTGGTGCACTAGATCCGCTTGGTGTAGACCGGCTTTTTCTGGCATCCTCGGGTGCAGCGGCCTTCGCAGATGATGACAATGCAAATGAGGATCTTAGGGTTTATGGCGCGCTAAAGCGTGAGGACGAAGATCTGTTTGCTGCGTGGGCTGCAGACGATGCTGGCAGGCGCGCTGTGATCACGCGCATTTTCAGCCTCAGCGGCCCGTTCATTAACAAGCATGATACCTATGCCCTGGCCAGCTTTATCAAAGATGCCCTGGCGAACCAACCAATCCAAGTCCATGCACCAATGCGTGTCATGCGAAGCTACGTCTCGATTCGCGAAATTCTAAGCCTTATCGTGATGCAGCTGTTGGAAGATCGCAAGCCACAGGTGATTCATTACGATACTGGCGGCAAGCCCCTCGAACTCGGTGAGGTTGCTCAAGAAGTGGCGCGGGCGCTTGGTGGCGTTGTTTTGCGTAACGAGATTTTCTCAGGCAAAGACAACATCTATACGGGTGCCCAGGAACCCTATGCAGAGATGCTTCGGGAGGCGAAAATGTCACAAATCGATCTTTGTCAGCAGATCCTCGATACTGCGGTAACGCTTGCATCGCAGTAGTCATCATATAGCGCACAGTTTGTGCGCGTTCTTCGGCGGAAGGTGCTTGATCCCGACTTTGGTGGTTATGGCTCCAGACCGAATTGGTCCATGAAACCAGTTATATAGTGAGTGTGTATGTTTGGAAAGTTCTCGTCACTGTTGACTGCCTTGGCCGCATCGTTGCTTGCGGTGCCGGCATTCGCGCAGGCGTCGCCAAGCACGGATCGCCAGGCAAACGAAAACGGCCAAAATGCGCAGTCGCGTCAGGATGATCGTTCACAGTCATCGGGGGAGAATTCAACCGGCCAGCAACCGATCTTCGAGGCTTCACGGATCCAAGATGCAAATACCGCGTCTAGCCGCGATAACAGGGAAGCAGCTGGCTCACTCCTTGACCGCAGCAGAGGATTAGCTGCGCCTGCGACTCCGAATGAATTTGAGAAGTATGTCGAGCGCGCGATTGGGAGGCCCCTGAAGCGCTATGGTTCCGACCTATTGTTGCCCGAATCGCGTGATTTTGCGCGGGCTGCCGACGCGACAATCCCACCTGATTATCGCATCAACATCGGCGATGCGATCTCAATTTCCATGACTGGTTCTGTCGAAGGCAGCGTCGAGCGGACAGTGGACCCAAGGGGCAAGATTTTCCTGCCGTCCGTCGGGGAAATTCAGCTTGCTGGTGTGCGATACGGCGACCTCAAAGAGGTGCTTATCCGGGCCATCGGAACACAGTACCGTAACTTCCGGGTTGGCGTCCGCACAACCGAACTGCGCGGCCTTCGGGTGTTTGTAACCGGATTTCCCAACAATCCGGGCGCCTTCACTGTCAGCAGCCTTTCAACGGCCTTTAATGCTATCCTGCAAGCCGGGGGGCCTGCTGCAGGCGGAAGCTTCCGCACGATCAGGCTTGTGCGCAGTGGTCACGAGGTGGCAGACATTGATCTTTATAGCATCTTAATGAACGGTGATCGATCGCGCGACGCGGTCTTGGAGAACGAAGACGTACTCTTCGTTCTTCCGACACTGCCGCAGTTCGCTGTGTGGGGCAGCGTACAACGTGAAGCGATTTATGAATTGCGCTCCGGTGAAACCCTTGCCGACGCACTCCGCTTTGCAGGTGGAGCCAACGAACTTGCGGATAGCACCCGCGCGATAATCTACCGATCGCAACTTGACAGCAACGCGGGCCCGCAGATTGTCGAGCAGGCTGCCTTTGCCACTACAAAGATCAATCCGGGGGACATCATTCAGATCCTTGCCGAAGGAAATTTGATCCGTCCGTTGGATCGTCAATCGGTTCTCGTGCGGCTAGAAGGCGAGGTGCAAAAGCCGGGCAATTACCTTGTTGCGCCGAACACCCCACTGGAAAAGGTCGTCGAAATGGCGGGAGGCCTGACCTCGCGCGCTTACCCGTTTGGGGCCGAATTTAAGCGCCAGTCGGTTTTGATGCAGCAACGTCGCAGCTTTAAAGATGCGCTTGATCTTTTCGAGCTGTCTTTGGCCACCGCTCCACTCAAGGCAGATGGAAGCATTGACCAGGGTCGACAACAGGCGCAACTGGCTGCGGCGCAGGCAGCTCTCGAAAAACTTCGCAAGGCAGAGCCGGACGGTCGCCTTGTCTTGGAGATTGGCCCTGCCGCTCGAATACTTCCCCCAACCCTGACACTTGAGAACGGTGATAGCGTGTTTGTCCCCGTCCAACCCACGAGCATCGGCGTGTTCGGTGCCGTTTACAGGCCAGCCTCGTTCCAGATCGGTGCGCAGGGTCCGAAGCGGATCAAGGATTATTTTGCCATGGCCGGCGGCTCAATGCGTGCGGGTGACCCCGCATCGGCTTTCGTGGTTCGGGCCAACGGAGAAGTCTTGACCCGCAAGAGGGGTGCGTTTGATGCAGTTGCCCTGCCTGGTGACGTGCTGTTCGTTCCGGTAAAAACCACCTCGCGGGATTTGTTGGCCAAGATTGCCCAAATCTCTACCGTCCTGTTCCAGTTTGGCCTCTCGGCGGCCACGATTGCGGCGATCAAGTGATGACCCCCCGTCTGTCTTTCACCGGTCGTCTCGCTGCAGCCAGGCCGTTTGATCAACTCTGGAAAAGGGCGCTGTTGTTTGGCGTTCCGATCGCTTCGCTTCTCGTCTTTGCTGCGTATCCCCAGAAGTACCGCGCTGAGGCCACGCTGACGCCAGCCGACCCGGCAACACTTGGCCTGTCAGAGACTTTGGGGCAACTCGGAGCGCTTAGTTCGGTATTCGGCAAGCAAGCGGATGTTGAAGTTGCCCTTCGCATTGGTACGAGCATCTACACGCGCAACAAGGTGATCGACGATCTGAAACTTGAGCGTCGGCTCAATATGAACCGGATCAAGCTTCATCGTTGGCTTGAAGAAAAACTCGTGATGCGTTCACTTAGGGGTGGGATCATTCTTGTCCAAATGGACAATACGGATGCGCAGCTTGCCCGTGAGATTGTTGCAGCATTCACCAACGCTACGCGAGCCGAGCTTGCAACAATCACACTCCGCCAAACCGCCTACAAGCGCAAAATCCTTGAGAAGCTAGTTTCCGAGGCTGGGTTGCGGTTGTCCAAGGCCCAAAGCACATTCGATAGCTTCCGGCTCCAAAATGGCTATGCGGATCCGGGGCGCTCGCTCAAGGTTATCAATGAGCGCGTGCCAAGTCTGCGCTCGGCCATCGAGGATGTTGATCGCCGCATCGCGGCGGCAAGCAAAATGTTTGCGCCCAGCAATATCACGATTGTCCAGCTCCAAGCTGAGCGCGATTCATTGGTCGCCCAGTTGAATCAGGCGCTCGACAGCCGACCAAAAACCCAAGCCAGCACCGTCGGCGAGGCGGTTAGCGTTTCGACCAAGCTGTTTGAATTGGAGCGCGAGCTTAATCTCGCGAGGTCACTATACACCAACTATTTGCGCTATCTTGAGGGCACAACCGTAGAGGAATTGACTTCCACGGGGAACATCCGCCTTCTCGAAGAACCGTATGTTTCGACCGAGCGCCAATATCGCATGCCGCTCATTGCCGGCGCAATTGCCCTGCTGCTCTTGTGGGCGGCGATAGAGTTCTACCGATTGCGCCCGCCGGTCGGCGCACCGCTTGCTCGCGGTCAACGTCAGGGGAGGGATGAGGTCGCGCCGGAGGCGGAACGATGACAATTCACGAGAGGGCCTTGGTTGCGTCGCCAGAGGTTACGGTATGCATCGCGTGCCGTAACGAAGAAGAAAACGTCGAAGCGATAGCCGCTGCCGTAACGGCGTCAATGGAGCAGGTCGACGCTTCATTCGATATCATCTTCATCGACAATGAATCGACCGATCGCACGGTTGAGATCGTCACCCGCATGTGTGCAGAGGATGCGCGCATTAAGCTGATCGTGAATACACGAAATTTCGGTCAGATGAGATCACCAACCCACGCCATTTATGAAGCAGGCGGGCGTGGCGTTATCTCGATGTGCGCGGATTTCCAGGATTCCCCGGATCTACTGCCTGAATTTGTTGCGCGCTGGCGTGCCGGTGCTCCGATAGTGTTGGGGGTTCGCAAGGTTGAGAAAAGCACCCTGCTGTTAACGTTTTTCCGGGAACTTTCTTACAGGATGCAGCGCCGGTTTGGCGATTATCCCATCATTCCTAATGCGACTGGCTTTGGCATATACGATCGCAAAGTTGTCAATGCACTGAAGCAGCTCAATGAGCCTGAGCCATTTGTGCGCGGCTTGTTGGTTGAAACCGGCTTCCAAATTGCAACCATTCCGTTTGATCGCCCGGAGAGGGCCGGAGGGCGTTCTAAAAATAACTTTTTCACCCTGCTGGACTTCGCGCTGAATGGCCTGGCGGGTTCCTCTAAGGGCCTGCTGCGGACGCCGCTCTACATCGCGTTCGTGTTCGGCTTGGTTACTCTGTTCTGCCTGGGGGGGGCGGTGCTCTCCCCTCTGTGGAATGGCTCTTGGCAGTTGTGGCTGTTTGCCGTCCTGCTTGAAACGCAGCTGACCTTTATATTCCTGTTCATGGGGCTTCTGGGTGTGCAGGTCGGTTTGATTTCCGAGCGCACGAGGAACCAGCCGCTGGTGATCGAGCGCGAGCGGATCAATTTCCCGCCTGACTACATTGCGAGTTAGTTTATGATGGCTGGGACTTTTTTGAAGAAAATCGA
>CAYMIJ010000041.1:0-6802 GCA_964390465.1 uncultured Flavobacteriaceae bacterium
AAAATCAATAATATGTAATGAATCAGTTTCTGGTAAATATTCTATCCAGTCAACAAGGCCGTTTAGAATGATGTTGTCATCTTCCGAAATATAAAAGTTTGGATTCATCTGTTCGCGTGGGAGTTTGATTCGTTTGTTGGTGAGGAATCGAGGGTTCTTGATGACGTTATCTATCATCTGTTTACCTCGATTTTTAAACTCCATTTCTTGTTCCTCAGACATAAAACCACCTTTTTTGCCAGATACATTTTGCCAAGCTTCTTCAAATGTTGCATGCAAATCTCTTGTCATGCGCTCATGCGCTGGGAAATCTCCTAAACCTTCGAGAACTTCGTGTACGGCAATACCAAGTGACATATGCGGTGTCACGATAGACATCTTTTGTCGTGTTACTGGGTCTTTGTAGACATTGTGTAAATAGTACAGGCGTGGACATTCGAGAAAGTCGCCCATAGATGAGTGTGATACCCACACGGCTGTATATTTGTCAGGCATAGATGATGTACAAAGTGTAGCACTAGAATACCCCCTATTTAAAGGGATGTTGCTATTGACAAATATACTTATCTATGATATATTATAGTGGTAGTTTGAATTCGTCCTTTTCATCAACCAATGCGTAATAGCGCATACTCACGGAGTTAATCATGAGCACCTACAACAAAGTCAAGCCGTTCCTGCTGGGCATCTGCGTGATCTACGGATCGCTGCTCATGCTCTACATGATGGTCAATCCATCGATTCCAGACGAGATGAGTCCCACGATTCAGGTGATGTCGGTCGTGATCTTCCTTGCGACCAACATACTGGTTGCGTATCAGTACCATCTGCTTCAAGGTGGTGCTCGCATGCGCTTCGGCGCCTTCCTTCGCAAGATGGAAAACGCCGGTGGTTGGACAGCAGGCGCAAATGCCATTGTCCTCGGGCTGTTCGGCCTGATGATGTTCTTCTTCGCAACGGAGAAGGGTGTCTCCGCCGGGTTGCACATCGCAGCCTGCGCCGTACTGATTCCTGTGACGATTTGGCTGTACATCGGCCGCATCAAACACGTTGTTGCCTGACACAGGCAACACCAACTCAACCTAGTCGCTTCTCACGAAGCGACTTTTTTATTGTCTAGTATTGATTGACTAGACACATTTCATCATGTAGATTTACACGATACCTAACAAATAAGGAGCTCATTGTGCCAAAAAAAGAGAATCTTCCATCCACTGTAGTCGAGCGTGCTGCTGTGCCGCTTACAGGAGAGCAAAAGCGCAAGCGTGGGAAGCTCATGAGGGTGCTCGTTGAACTTTTGTTGAAATACGAAACGAGTACCACAAAAAACGACCCAGCACTTCCAAGTAGACAAATGCGTGCCACTATGTACATAAAAGTTTCGAAAGCGCATTCGACACTTGAAAGAAATGAATACGTCTACACGTTAGATATTCTTGAGTTTTTTGGTCATCAAAACCCCTACGGGAAAGTTGCCAAAGTTCTCTTCGAGAAAGGCGTCTGCACACTCGATGATTTTTTTGATCTACCGATTGAAACAATTCAAGAATACTGCACATCAGAAGGAGAACCTGATTTGCCTCACCTCCTGTGTGACTTGCATGCAGCATACAGCAACCCACCTCCTGTGCCTCAAGTTGAACACATCTGGCGTGGACTGGTTACCTAAATACACAGCACCCGTTTGGGTGCTTTTATTGTGATGTAACTAGACATGCATCTTGTTATAGGTTTCAATTCCTGTGTATAAGGTATTGATAATTCCCAAACGTTTATGCTCGGTTATTTCAGGTGCGATATCTAAACCAAATACCTCCGGGGCTCTGTTGTGGTTACAGGTAAAAGTTGTGGTGACAACAGTACGTTTTCTATAAGCTGTTTTTCTTCTAAAGAATGTTGCCCACCCACACACTGTGTATGTCTCTTCAAAAAAAATAGAGCAAACATACATTTTTTCGCCTCGGTAATTTCTTCTATTGTGGATGGTTTCAGAAATATGAAAACCAGGAAAACACTTATCTCGTACCTCAATCACCGCCTCTCTAAGAACACGTGGGCTTTGCGGTTGTGGACGGTCGTAGCGCATGTAAGTCTGCTCGAAGAAGGACAGGGTTGCCACCATTCTGCATGTTACAAATAGTTTGTCAAACAGTCTCAGTAGAGGTTTACACTACTCCCGCTATCAGGTCGTCTTCGAATTGAATGATACCATCGAGGGTTTTTGGGTAATCTGTTGTATCTGGGAAATCAAGCGCAACTATCTTTTCGTATACCTTCACAGCAAGTTTTCTAAATCGTTCCAGTTCTTGTTGTGTGTTTTGGTCAAATATAAGCGTAAGTTCAGTGACTGCTTTACCCTCTTGTTCTTCAACAAACTCTAGCACTCCTTGTGATACGACGTGTGTACTATAATCTCGTGAATGTTCAACGAGAAGCTTGTACATCATCAGCTGATAACGGTAGTTGTGTAGCTTGATCTCGCTGTAGTCTTTTGCTTTTGGGTCATCCCACGCACTGAAACCTTTTCCTGTTTTAAGGTCAACAACAGTCCATGTATCGCCGTCATCGATTATTTTGTCGATCTTTCCTGTGAATTTTGCGCCATCTATGACAACATGTTGTTTAGCAAAATTAAGTTCAACAATATGTTCTCCACGTATCGCATCTTTTTTAAGCATGTAATAACCTGTGAGTATCTGTTCTCCACGAGCCCGTTGCTTTTCTTCTTCAAAATCAATCAAGCGACCCCTCTTCAGTTCTTTTCTAAATGACTCTAAAATGGTTTCAAGTGGTGGAAGTTTCCCATCTTTTCGCATAAGAACATGAGCATCTTCAAGTGCTTTGTGTATAGCTGTACCGTATACACTCGACACTGTTTTAGATTGAGGAAAACGCAAAAGGTTCTGCTCTAGGAATAACATAGGACCACCATCGATAATATTTAAAAAGTTATTCAGGTGTGTCGGTGAGAGTGTGTAGTTTTCAACAAGTTTTTTTAAGAGAGCTAGTTCATCGTGTGCAAACGGTGGAGCGTGGTATACCTGCAACCCCTCCGCGATGAGTTCTGGTTTTTCGACTGGGTCTGCTTGTGTAGATGTTTCAGGAATGGTTGGAGCGCTCAGGAATCGAAGCGGGCTTTTGTGGTGTGTGATATAGAGTGTATGGCGCGCACGAGTGAGGGCTACATAAAAAAGTCGAATAAAATCATCTTCGTCGTCCCCTGTTGTTGTGAGTGGTAAGTTAATCGGAAACGATAACAGATTGCGTCTGCCTTTACCTGCCCAAATAGTATCATGCACCGAAACAACAAACACATATGCAAACTCAAGCCCCTTTGCTTTGTGAGATGTCAAAAGTGAAACTGCATGTTCGTTGTGTGCAAACGGAGTTTCGTTGATAAGTGCGATATTGTATTCAATGTGTCTGTCAACAAAACGTCCCACGTCAGACACGCGGAGACCTTCGCCCTCTTTATAGTCTCGTAATGCTTGCATAAATACTCGTAGTGATGACAAAAAATGTATGTAACTACTAGCATTATTTTCAAATGCATTTTTACCAAAGTAGTATTCTTTGTATGGTGAAGTAAAGTCCGTATCAAGCGAGAGTGAGAACATATCTCTCTGTTCGTCATCATCTGGAGATTCTCCAACACGAGGCATGTCTTTGGTACCGATGAGTGTGTCTAAAATAATTTCAAGCGGCGTTGTTTGAGCTGCGATGCCGAGTTCTATCAAAAAGGTTCCAAGTGCGTGCATCTCTACATCGTCGCTTCTTCTCATTGCTTCTAACCAAGAAACATTTTCTCGTTTCGCATATTCTGCTACGTTCCATATACTCAAACGACTCAATCCCCAAAATGGGAATGCAAGAATCTCTGGCAATAAATCATCTCGTTCAAATTGAGAGGCCCCAACACTTGCTAAAAATCTACACAGTGTAATAAGTTCAGCTACATGTTTTTCATCAAAGACATTTTCTTTGCGCATGTATGCGTATGGGATATGAAGAGCGTCCAAGTATGGCAAAAGTGCGATCAGTTGTTTGTGTTCACGAGCAATGAGCGCTATTTCTTCAGGTGGAACGTTCGCATTCAAAAGTTTTTTAACTTCTTGAGCGATGTATGCATACTCTTCTTCTCCTGTACTAAACGGTAGAACGTGAATATCTCCAGCAGGTAACTGCGTATTTTTTGCCTGCAAGTCTTTGCGAATTCCATCTAGTTTTGTTTCCAAACGATTCACCCCCTGCACCACAATAGCTCGGGCAAAGTCGAGCACTTTTTGTGTTGATCGGTAGTTCTCTACAAGAACAATGGTTTGAACGTCTTGGTAAAACGTTTTGAAGTTGTGGATGTTGGATATTTCTGCTCCTTGAAACTTGTATACCGCCTGGTCGTCGTCTCCTACCACGCAAATGTTTGGCTTACCTTCGTGGACAGGATTACTCGTGATACCTTTTATGAGTGAAAGTTGAACGTTATTTGTATCTTGGAATTCATCAACCATGATGTATTGATAGAGCTCCTCAAGTTCTGTGCGCAAGGATGCGTGCTGTGCGAGTGCTTCAACTACTTGTAGAATCATATCTTCATAGTCAAATAACCCTGCACGAGTTAAAGCCTCTTGATACATCGCGTAGATATCTGCCAGCGCATAGAGTTTAGGTAAAAGGAGGTAGTCCTTAAAGACACGGTTACCCGCTTCATCTTTTCCTGTGGTGTCAGTTTTCCAATCCGAAAGCGGCGTTGTTTTTTCAGACTTCTCACACGCATCAAGTGCATATTCCATCGACCGTGCATACATATAGCCAAGTGTTGTATCGGTTGCTATCAGTTCGGTGCGCATAGCTTCAAAAGTCTCGATTGAGCCTTTGCCAATTCTTTCCGGTAGGTGCTGTGCGAGTATTGTATTGAGACGAGCAAAAGCCTCTTCGTTTTCTGAAAGTATTTCTTTGAAACGCGCAGGAGTCAAACCACCTTTTTTGATATCTTTTATTTTTGACTGTACTTCTTTTAGATATGAGTATCCAAGCTCTGGGTGTTTGCTCCCGAGGATGTGTTTGTGGGGCAAGCGCTCAAAAATACTTTCTAAGAGTTCGCTTTGCAATAAATCACTTGCCGGCTGTACGTGTACCGCATTATAAAAGTACTCTGGGTATCTACCTATGATATCTGTGCAGAATCCATGAAATGTATAAATAGCAACACGATAAGCATCTGGTCCTATCAAAGACTCTAAACGTGCGCGCATGTTGTGTGCTGCGGTTTCGGTAAACGTAAGACACAAGATGTTATAAGCTCGAGCGGTACCTTGCTTTAAAATATTGCCAACACGAAGTGAGAGTAGTTCTGTCTTTCCTGATCCAGGACCTGCAACAACCATGACGGGTCCATCGATTGTATCAACAGCTTTTTTTTGTGCAGTGTTTAGTTTCTTGTAGCGGTCTTCAAATGACGTATCCATACAGTGAAGTATACCGCACTTTAACGTACCTTTTTAGAAAGCGTTTCTCGTACAATAAACTTCGTTGCGTAGTAGATATCAAGAGGAATAGCAATGATGTATTGAGCCTTTTTAAGGAATGGATAGGTGAATTTGCGGAGGGTTGGGCTGTGTTCGAACCATACTGTAAAGATAACAATAGCAAGAACACATATGAACTTTGTAACCTCGCCGATGTGAATATGGGTGAGAGTTTCAACTAAAAGCGCAACACCAATGAGTCCGACTATTGCGTACGCTGCCTGAGGCATGCCTTTATATTTGTGAACAACCTTTGAGAGAATTGGTGTTATGTAGAGCATGCTAAGGACACCAACTCCTACTCCGAACATAACAATGTAAATATTTGAAGAAAAACTTACCGCAGAAATAACATTATCGATACTAAAGACGATATCTGCGAGCGCGATTTGCACAATAACTGCTCTAAAGCTATCTTTTGTCGAACGAACGGTATGACCTTCGTTGTCTACCATTTTACCGAGATGGGCTATTGCTAGGTAGATCAAATAAGCTCCTCCAAGTATCTTGAGCCAAACGTTTTGTATGATGATTGACGCCAAAAAAAGTGCGAATATACGAAATACAGCCCCAAGTAAAATACCTATACGTATTGCTTTTTTTCGTTGTTCTTCCGGGAGACCTTCTGCAAGTGTTGCGTTAACGAGTGCGTTATCAATTGATAAAAGTACTTCGATAATAAAAAGTGAAATAATAATTGAGGCGTATGTTTCAAGCATGAAGGATATGTTCTTTAAATAGTGTTTTTGCGTTCTCTAGTTGTGTGACAAGTTTTTGTATCAACAAGTTGTCGTTTCCTAAGGTTGTGGTGGTTATATTGATAACTTCTTCGGTGTACCAGATCATGTTAGGGATACTGCCGTGGAATCTTTCAAGCATACTCTCTCCTTCATTGCGGTACATTTCCATAAAATTACTGAGATTGTGAAGCTTGTCTGAGACAGAAACAATGTGACTTTCTACGGGACCTTCTTGTAAAAGTTTCAAATAATTCTCTTTCCTGGTTATCCATGAAGGAATTGGTAAAGCACCTCCCTCTTTAGCATTTTGTTCAGTCACATGGTACACGATGTTAGCAACTCGCTCCCCGTATAGTTTTTCAAGATCTGCTTGTTCAAAACCAACAACATCTTCGACACTATCGTGCATAAGGCATGCGATAAGCGTATCTTCATCATCTGTTACCTGACTTGCAATGAGCATAGTCGCCATGAGGTGAGTGATGTATGGAGTTTTTTCCTTATCTCGTCTGGTATGGTTGCTGTGAAGTTGTGCAG
>CAYMIJ010000042.1:0-6436 GCA_964390465.1 uncultured Flavobacteriaceae bacterium
CGTGATTGGTTCGGGTTGATAATAATTGAGTCGTTTACGACAACATCATCACATGTAAGACTAACATCACAGGAGTTAGAAGTAGTTATTACAGTCGACTGAGTTGTATTTTGAGACACTGAAAAGGTACATTCTGGAATTGAATAGTAGGGGACACAAACACCAGCAACATCTGCTGAAGTCCAATAAAGAGTAATAGGTTCACCGGGGCAAACATTTGAAACAGCTAAAACAGAGTTGGTAAAGCTAGACACTATAAAAAAAGCAAATAATAACGCTGCTATTTTCTTATGAGAATGTTGCATATTTACTCGTTAATTGTATCATGATACATCGTTGTATTTTGATAAATTATTAGCTACCTATAAGAAACTGGGGATAACGTGTAAATTATTTTTATGGGCAAGTAACACGATGGTTAGACCAAACTGAGCCATTACCACCTATCCTGGGTTTTGGTATAAGATAACCTCACTTCCTCCTAGATATGATTTACCCCCAGTCCAACCATTAAATGCCTGGCAATCTGTGGCGCCAGTAACCTCCCAGGTTAAGGTGCCACAACAAAAGGAAGGTGCCCTACTGTCACTTTCTTAGATATACTTTTTTTTCCTTTTGAACATATCATTGTATAGGTTTTGTTCTGTACGACTGATCCTGGGTTTTGGTATAAGATAACCTCACTTCCTCCTAGATATGATTTACCCCCAGTCCAACCATTAAATGCCTGGCAATCTGTGGCGCCAGTAACCTCCCAGGTTAATGTGATACTCTCATTATATCCAGCTGAGAAAGGGGTCACTCTTAGACTTAGAGTAAGTGGTTCAAAGGATAATGTTGTAGTACTAAAACCTATACCAACGGTAGCACCTGTACAGTCACCCGTATAGTGAGGGATGCCACTTTCACAACTTGCCGGAACAATGGAACCCTTATCTTTACCAAGAATAGAGTGGCTAGTGAATTGGAGTTCTGCCTTAAGTGGGTTTGCTCCACGTGTGGTAAAGAATATAGCCAAAAAAAGTATAATTAAAATAGATACAAAGATTGTAATGTAAAAAAAGTTACTACTATTTTTTTTAAGAGATTTACTTAAATGTAAGTGTTTCATATTATATGATATATCTATGCAACAAGTGTAACATGTTAGAAGTCTAAATTTATTAAATAGTTATGCACACCCATATCTGGCCATTAATTGATTTGAAATCCTTTTTAGTCACATTGGTGGGTATTTGTGCAGGGATTAATTTTTTGTAGAACATTTTTTTGACAAAGTAATATTCTCTTCTATAGACTCTCTCATTGCAGTCAACCCAAGACTGTATACTCGAGGATCATTCCCAGGGTATGACTTCCCCCATTCCAAAGGAGTCATTGTTCCTGCATTTTTTTTTGCTTTTTGTAAGGCGTCGGCACTCTGTGTACACAAGTTTTTATTTAATAAAAGTATCCCATACGTATTTTGTACCCAAGGATTTGTACTCTCGGTAGACATTGGTTTAATTGTTTCTAGTGCACCATCTATATCACCAATCCTAAACTGTAACCATGCCTTATCATTTCTTGCTGCCCATGAGCTTGGCTTATAAGCTATAAATTTTGTAAATGCATCAATGGCCTCCTCCTCTCTGTTCATGTAACCAAGAGTGAGTCCTAAAATATAGTATGTGGTGTAGTGTTCTGGATATAGTTCAAGTTCTTTATTTGCTAGTACAACAGCCTCCGAGAGATCTCCTTTAATAAAATACGTCCTTGAAAGTTGATGATTGGTATAGGGGGCAACATTACCAATAAGTGGGCGAGTTGCTTGGAAAAAGAAAAACTGTGCTAAGTTTACATTGTATAGTGAAGGAACACCACCAAAAAAAATATTCCCAATTTTAAGATTAAAAGGCGACGATATAAGCATAAAAAAAAACGATACTAAAAGGATGGTAACAGCAAAAAAAGAAACCATCTGTTTACTTATTAATCTTAACAACTTCGTTAGTTTAATTTTGAGATTCATCCATTTTAATATAATATTTACTTACTTTAATTTTTTTTATTCAGCGCAATTAATAAAATTTATTAATTATGTCTTTTTAATTTAAATTTAGTGCTAAAATGAAGTATAATCCAAAAATGGAAAAATTAAAACAAGTAATAATCAAGAATGCTTTTAATACAGCTGAAATACAACAGGTAATCAGAAACTCCATACATTCAAGCAATAAGAGTAATTGGATATTTAACTTCAAAGCAATTTCGCTTAATCAAGAGTTTCTTACGTTATTTTGTGAAGAATTTTCTAGAATATATAGCAAAGAAAATGTTCAAGTTGGAGGAATGGAAAGTGGGGCTCTTCCTTTTTTAACAGCACTTGTGCTTTCAAATAGAAATGTAGTACAGTCATTTTATGTAAGAAAATCAAGAAAGAAGAGTGATTTAGCTAATCTTTTTGAGGGTAAAATAGATAAAGATATTCCAATTGTCCTGGTGGATGATATTTTAAATACAGGTTCAACTTTTTTGAAGCAAATTAGTGTTTTGGAAACTGAAGGTTATAAAGTCAGTAGTGTTGTCTCTGTTATTAAATATAGAGACACTTCTTTTTATGAGGCGATAGAGAATCGTGGGATAAAAATCAATTATTTTTTTGAACTAGATGATTTCAATAAGGATCTCGGATTAAGCAATATTAAAACAATAGACGAAGCGAGATTTAATTTCGATAAATTTACAAGAGTGTGGGGAGTGCAGCTTCCCCATCATAAGACTAATATGTATGCGGTTGCCCCTAAGTCTGGTTTATGTGATGATGATACTACTTTATTTACAGGTGCTGATGACGGCTCATTTTATGCAATAAATAAGAGTGATGGTGGTATTAAATGGCAATACAAGGTTAAATTTGGAGTTCAGGGCAAAAATATATTTAGTACATCCTGTATCTCTGACGAGTATGTTTTTTTCGGGGCATATGACGGTAATCTGTATTGTTTAGATAAGGAAACTGGTAAAATGGTGTGGATTTTTTTTGATGGGGATTATATCGGATCAAGTCCTTGTGTTGAAAAAAATAAATATGTGTATATTGGTCTAGAATTCGGGCTTTTTAATAAGAGGGGTGGAGTAGCGAAAATTTCTATTGAAACAGGTAAATTGGTATGGGGTAATTATGAAATGATTGGGTTTACTCATGCTTCGCCAGTCTTTAATGAAAGATTCAATGTTGTTGTTTGTGGGTGTAACGATCACTATGTATATTGCTTTGATAGTAAAACAGGTAAACTTAACTGGAAGTATAAAACAGGTGGTGAGGTTAAGTACGGTGCTGTGTTTGACGAGAAAAGAGGTTTAGTGATAGTTGCTAGTATGGACGGTGGAGTCTATTGTTTATATATAAAAAGTGGCATACTTTTTCATAAGTTTGAGGCAATGTTTGGTTTTTATTCAACGCCAGAAATAGACAAAGATAATATATACATAGGGTCACTAGATAAGAGAGTGTATTGTTTTAGTTTGAAAGATAAAAATAAAAAATGGGAAGTAGTAACCGGAGGGAGAATTTTTGCCTCACCAGTATTATTTAAAGATTGTATTTATATTGGGTCAAACGACGGAAATCTTTATGAAATACATAAAGAAAACGGCGAAGTAATCTCTAGAACTATAATCAGTGAAAGAATAGTAAATAAAATTCTTGTACAACAAGAAAAAGAGGCTACAGAGCTCTATATTAAATCATTTACCGGTCAGCTCTATAAGTTCAAAAATAAAGTAAAATAGTAAATTAGTTAACACTAATTATATAATGACTGTTACTTATGTTCACGTTAGAGTATATGGTTTCTAATGATCTTGTACTTGGTTTAAAAAGCTTTATAGAATAATCATCAAAATTATTCTTGTTTATAACTTCAAAAACTAGATTGCCCTCTGAGTTCTTTAAAAGCTTATACTCCTCGTGTGGTTCTTTTTTAAGGGTAAATGATAAATCTTTTTTATAGAAGAAAACTTCACGATTTTTATTAACAATAGTCCAAAATTTATTATCAGGAATAGTCAATGCTTCAACTAGAGTGCTATTCGTAAGTTTTTTTACTCTTGTTAATTCGTTAAAAAAAAGCTTGAAATAAAATGTATCATCAACCTGAGTTATGTTTATTCGAGGACTTTCACCATTAAAAGCATAAATAGTTTCTTTTTTTTGTTGTTTACTATTTAAGTTAATACTATTCTGAATAAGGGACTTTTCCTTGTATGAAAAGAATATGAGCTCCTCTCTGCTGTTTTTATAGAGGGACCCAATAGCTCCAGCAATGGGTTCGCTTTTAAACAGCTTTTTCTTTTTAATATCAAAATAAAAAAGATTAGTTTCAAATGAGGTCCCCACCTTCTTTGTATCTAGTGTAACTAAATAATTACCCTCAATAATAATACTCGGCATTTTAGAACATGACTCCGGGCTCCAGAAGTCATTCTGATGGAGACTTGTCGCATAATTCTTGTTGAATACATCAAATGTTGCAAGAATCAGAGTGTCGCTACTCTTAAGATTATTATCTAGTTGCACTAAAGAGTACTTTGAATTTAAATCCGTAGCAACCTCAATAAATGTAATAGGATGCAAAACATTAGATGAAAAAGTATTTTTATTTTGTACCATTAAAAGTACGCAAAAAAGTATTAACGCAGATAACAGAAACAAGCTAATTTTTACTCGACTAATTTTGCTACTTGAACTTCCAGCCATGCTTCATTAGAAATGTTTTCAGTTCAGGGAAATCTTCTGAAATTTCTTTAAGATATGAATATGCAGGGTCATTATGTACTAGTGAAAGTCCATATACCCAACCTGCAGCATTGTTCTCGTATTCTGCGGTGAATGTAGGGCTAAGTATTTGTTTTATGACTTCTAAGTTCTTCTTCCCACCAGTTTTCCAGAGGTAGCTGGCATATAGATACCTGATGTTATTTTCGTTGTTATATGAGCCAGCTGGGATAACACGGTGCATTGAAGCAGATTCTGTTATTCCTTTTTCAAGTTCTTTGTTTAAATTAGTTTTAGGATACAAACCAGCCAAGGCTAAATTAACTTTTATCGACAAAGTTCTTCTTGTTAAGTCAAGCTTCTCGAAGTCACTTATAATAATTAATGTCTCTAGTTTGTTTGACTCCTCAAGATATCTTGTTGCAGTTTTAAGCATGGTAGTATATTCTGCAGAACTAATCTTTGATTTCGTGAGATTAGCAAGATATACATACTCATTTGCTACCACTACTTTTGTATATTTGTCAGGGTACGTTTTATCAGCTTTTAAATTAAAATCTAATAGTATTCTATGGGTTAGAATTTGGTCACTGCCGTAGCTTTTCTTTTGCAATGTCTGTAGCTCAGCTGGCGGTAATAATGGTGTAAGTGCTGAGAGTAACCATGTATTAAGTGAGCACGATTCTAAGTACAGATAATTAATAGATGCGTATGCTTTTGCAGAAATAAAAGGCGTCTTTGAGTATCTTCCTAGTGAGTAGAGTGTGGTATATGACTCATTAAAAATTAATCTTCGCTCATCACTTTGGCCAACAGTGGTTGTTTCGGGAATATTTCTAGCGTAATAGAGCTGCCCCATCTCCCTTGTTGATGTTGATTTTGAAGCGTCTGTAGACATTGTTTTTGCAACCGCTAAAGGTTGTGCAATATCTAAGACTGCAACAGGAAGCGTTGATGTCGCATTTACAACTTTATCTACAGTATCTTTTTTTATAAAAATAAAAATATACCCAAGTGTGATAATAATAAAAATTCCAGCAAGGGCAGATATAAGATATAAATATTTTGTTTGCATTTTAATTTAAAAAGTACTGAACGTAAGCTTATTTATTCATTAAGATCCTGAACCAGTTCCACCTGTAGAGTCACCTCCAAAATCTCCTGGTCCACCTGCCCCAGCATCGCCCCCGACAGATATCCAGGTTGCTATTTGTTCTGGTGTAAATACAGGAGGGGTATCAGCAAAAACATTTTCTACAGATGGATTTGTGTCTGTCCTACTACTTATTACATTAATTAGTATTCCAATCAGAAAGATGCCACTTGTTAAAAAAACATAATTTATTTTTTTGTAGATTTTTTTCATGAAGTATTACTTAATCTGTAAGTAAAGTGAGAGATTAATACTGTTTACTTACTGTAACTATAGTTGATATACTTATAAAAAGCAAACACTTTATGCACATCCTTAAAAAGTTAGAGAATGATATTGTTTCCCAGATTGAAAGTAGTATATCCCTTGTTATCTTTATGTGGTGGGCACTCTTCTCTTTTGCTATCTCTTTTTCATTTTTTATAGGTTTCGGCTACACATCTCCATATTCACCTCTACCATGTTGGCCACATTTTCTTAATTGTAAAACTATTTTACCGCTCATACCTTTACCGTTTGGGTAT
>CAYMIJ010000043.1:0-6429 GCA_964390465.1 uncultured Flavobacteriaceae bacterium
GTGGTCATCGCGGACGCCACGCCGCCGGGAGAGCCGGTGCCGGTCCCGCTCGTGCCAGAGGCGTCGAGCTTCACCGGCTCGGCGCTCGGCGCGTCGTACGGTTCGAGGCCGCAGTCCTCGCGCGCCTTGTTCACGGCGACCATGATGTCGTCGACGAAGGAGTCGGCGTCGAAGTCGTCTCCCGCCGGTGTTGGCGGGACGTGGACGGCTTCGGCGATCCGCTTGTGCTCGGGGCGCGCGTCGGGACTTTCGGAGATGGCCATCGTCGGAAGCTAAGACCTACCGCCCGGTGCCGCCAGTATCGATCGTGCTGAAGCTGTCCAGGTGGAAGACGGCGACCTGATTGCGCTTCTTTCCGGCCTCGATCGCGGCGCCCTTGTCGTGGAAGCGCTGCGAAATGTCCAGATAGAGGGTCGGCTTGCCCCCCGACTTGTCCAACCAGCCGCCGAAGTAGTGCTCCGGGTTCGCCTTCACGAACGGCAGATGCTGCGCGACCCAGGCTTTCATGGTCTCGCGCACCTTCGCGCCGTCGCCCTTGCCGCCGGTCAGCTCGATCACGTGGCCGTGCCCCATGCTCGGATCCGTAGAGCACATGAACCCGGTCTTCGGCGTGCCACCCTTCGGGCTCCAGGTGAAACCGCCAGTCGCCTTCAGCGTCTGACCCAGGTGCGCGATCGCTTTCGAGGCCTCGGTCGCCGTAGCAGGAGCGCCGCCCTTCCCGAATCGGCCGTCCGATCCGCGCGGGTGGGCGCCTTCTTGCCACTTCAGGAGCAGCGGCGCCGTCCCGTGCTCGCTCCGTTCGAGGCCGAGGTGGCGCTCCTTCGGGTGAACCCCGAGCAGCGCGCCGATCATCCCCACCGGCTGCTGGTAGACCGCGCGGAAGTGCCGGATCGGGACGTGCGCGGCGTAGCAGTCGACCGCATCGTTCTCGGTGTCGAACCCGAGCATGAGCTTCAGCTCGTCGAAGTCGCCGGCATCGTCGACCTGCACGATCCAGAACGCCTTGGGCGAGCGCGGCGAGGTGCCGATGAACACGTCGAGCGCTTCGCCGTCACCGCCCTTCGTCCCGTCGCGGAGGATCTCGCCGTAGTCCACCTTGTACGTGCGGCGCCACAGCTCGGCGCCGGTCTCGTCTCGCTTCACTTGGACGAAGCCGCGCGGCCGGTTGACCAGGATGTTGATCCCGGCGATGGTGCGGACGAAGCCCTCGGCGAGCTGGTCCTCCGGATCCGTCATCCCTTGCAGCTCGAACAAGATCCGGTCGGCGAGCGTGAGGGTTGCGACACCTCCGCGCTCGGCGAGGACCGCGGCGTTCCAGCCTCGATCGGGAAGGCCGGAGAGAGCGCCCCCGTCCGTCACCGTCAGTCCTCGCCGCGCGAGATCGAAGGCGGAGAGCGAGACCTTGCGGCACCGGCAATTGTGCGCGGCTACGCCTTCGACCGTGAAGCTCTCGTCGCCGTCCACGCTCAGGTTGTGGACCTTGCCTTCGTAGGGGACGGCCCCGATGCTTCGGATCTTCATGGTGAAAGAGCCTACACCAAGAGGCGTTCCGTCGCTTGCCGGTGTAGAATGATCCATGGTCACCATAGCCTCCGCTCTCGCGGTGAAACTGGCGAAAGCGCGCCTCGTCTCCGGCGCAGAAGAGCCCGGCGACTGGTTGCGTCGCAGGTACATCGACGAGCTGGCGACCTATCGCCAGCTATCCGCCGAGCTTGGCTACGCAGACGGAGGGCCGCGAGCAGTTCGCTCGTTGCTCGAACACTTCGCAATTCCGATCCGGCGCGGCTCCGAAGCCGTCGCTTCACAGTGGAAAAACAACCCGGAGCGACGCAAGGCGGCGGCATCGCGCCTCAGTGGCGCGCAGCTCGTTCACGGCGAAAGCAAGCCGAGGACCGGCGAGTACAAGACATGGATGAGCATGCACGAGCGTTGCGCAAATCCAACAAGCCCCGCGTTTCGTCACTATGGCGGGCGCGGGATCAAGGTCTGCGAGCGCTGGGCCTCGTTCGAAAACTTCCTCGCCGACATGGGGCGCCGACCTCCTGGTCTACAGATCGAGCGAATCGACAATGATCGCGGCTACTCGCCTGAAAATTGCAAATGGGCGACCCGCACCGAGAACACCAGGAACCGGCGCGTTGCGCGCATGGTCACGCTGGACGGCAAGAGGATTCACATCTTCGAAGCCTGCGACCGGCTCGGAATGAGCAGGAAGACGGTGCTCGCGAAGATCCGGCGCGGTCTGTCGCCGGATGAGGCTATTCGTGCTCCGGTTCGGGAGCGTGGAGATCGTCTTCGGTCGTGAGGTCTCCTGCCTCGATCCAGCCTCGGTTCGTGGTGAGCATGCGGTGGTTGGGCGTGACGCGAAGCGTGCGCCCGTCGGCAAGCTCAATCGTAAGCAGCTCGCCTCCGAAGTCGGAGGCGAGCGACGCATCCACGCGCCGCCAACGCCCCAGGTGGGTCAGTACGACGTCCCCGCGCTGAAGCTGTTCGATCGGCCGCTCTCCGTCGATGGTTCGGACCATGGTTCCGGGCATGAAACAGTGGTGGCCGAATGGAGGAACCGCCTGCCGCCAGAACGGATCGGCGGCGAGCAGCACCTTCCCGTGGGCGGCGCGGTGGGCGTGGCGGGTCCGGCCGTCGTCCACGCCGCGGATCAGCCAGTACGGGCGCGCAGCCAGCACCTCAGGCTCGCACATCTGCGCCTCGCGACCGGCCCCGTAGGAGCCCATGACCGCGTTGCGGAAGACCAGCTCGGTGTGGGCCGGGGCGAGCTTCGTCCATCCGTTGCTCTCGAAGCGGGCGTCGAGCTTCTCGCGGAAGTCGCGCATCGTCGAGCCTTCGGCGATCGCCTTGGTCAGCTCGTCGTGAGCGAGCCCGAGCATCGACTGCTTGGCGAGGCCGGCGATCGTGAAGGCGCGGCGCTTCGCCTCTCCGGCGAGCCGATCGAAGGTCGCTTTCGCGAGCACCTTCTTTCCAAGGAACCAGTCGATCGCGCCCTGGAACGGCTTCGTGATGAAGCGCCCGACCGAGCTTCCTCCGCCGCCCACGTTCACGTCGAGGAGCAGCGCATCGGCCACGCGCGTGGCGTCGGACAGGATCGCCGATCCGAGGCGATGGCTCTCCGCGGTGATCGCCTCGGCCTCGTGCTGCGCATCGAGCGCGCCGAGCATCAGCCCGAGGAGGATCGTCCGCTCCAGCGTGCGGGAGAGACCTTCCATCGGGAGAGCGTCCACGGCGCGGGAGAGCGCGGCGCTGGCAGCTCCGGCGTCTTCGTCGGGGTCGATCGCGTCAACGATCGCGCTGGCCCAGGTGCCGGTGAGGCGAGCGCCATCGGCGAGCACGCGGGCCATGATGTCGTCCTCGGACCCGTAGGGCGAGGCGTAGGCGCCGCGATCGGCTTCGAGCTTCGCGGGCCCCTTGTCGCCGAACGGCGGGGCGCCGGAAGGCTTCGGCTCGCCGGGCCCCTTATCTTCCTTCGCGGGCTCGTCGCCAGATGGCGGAGCGCCACCAGGCGGCGCAGCGGGCCCCGGTGTGTACTTGGCGTCGATCATCTTCTGGTAGGCGTAGATCGACAGCTCGCCGTCGGGGTCCGGGCGACCGTCTGGGAGGCGCTTGATCCCCTTCCCGGTCTCGATGCGGTACTCGTTCACGGTCGTCGCGATGCCGGCGGCCGTCGGGGTGACCGTGGTCTGCGAGGTACCATCCAGCGGCGTCCAGTCGTCGCTTTGCCCGTTCGCCTTCGCGCGCTTCTTTTCGGTCTGAGGGTCCACGATCTTCGCCTGCGCGCCACCTGCGCCGACGAGCGCAAAGAAAGCATCGTCGCCCTCGGGCTTCTCGATCTTGAGCTTGTCGTAATACTCGCTGACCTTGACCGGGACGCCGATCATGATCGCCCCGTTGAGCAACTGCTGCTGCACGACGCGATCGATCTCGTCCTTGGCGCGGATCGAGAACCGCGGGCTGTACGCCATCATGCTCGGGCCGACGTTCAGCTTGACGATCAGATCGACGAGCTGCGTCTGGAACCTGTGCGCGATCCCGTTGGCGTCGCGGCGCTCGTAGACGTTCTGCTGCCGCTCGCCGACCTCGGCGCCACCTGCGCCGAGCGCGCCCGGCTGCTGCTTGGACGTGGCGTTCGTCCCGACCCACATGACCGAGAGCTGGTCATCGACCTGATCCACGGTCATCGACCAGAGCTGCCCGCTGTTCTGGCTCTGGTTCATGAGGACCAGCTCGGCACCTGGCGGCATGTTCGCCACCGTCTCCGCGCCGATCGACTCCGCCGCGTCTGCCGCCTGATCGTAGGCGTCGGAGCCGATCGACCAGCCGCTGTCCGTTTTCCAGTGGATCACGCGCAGCGGCTTCCCGAACAGCTCGGCGAAGATCATTCGCTGTGTGGCCGAGAACGTCTTGAACAGCATCCAGTACAACGAACGGCGCAAGAGCCCCTCGCGCTCGACGTAATCGCCGAAGTAGTTCGGCGTCCACTGGATGAACTTCCCCGGGTAGTTGTCGAGCGGGATGCCGCTCGGATTCATCCCCCACCACGAGAAGCCGGCCGTGAATGTGTCGATCGCGATCAGCTCCTTCGCGTTCCCAAGCCCGAGCATGCGGGGGTGGATCCAGTCGAGCGCGACCGGACGGTTCGGCCACTTCTCGCCTGAGAAGTGCTGCCACTGGATCTCCAGCGCGCCCCGACCATCGAACAGCGCCCAGGCGAGCGACGAGAAGGCGGAGCCCATCGCGTCGTCGCCGATCCCGCTCAAGATCCTGCGCACATTGGCGCAGACGTCGGCCGCGATCTTTTTGTCGGCCGCGCTCTCCATGTCGGCCGGCTGGAGATCCCACGGGATCGTCGACAGGACGCCGAAGCGCTTCTGGGTCAGCCCGTTCGCGAACGGGTCGTGGCTCAGCCGCTCGCGACCAAAGTCCGTGATCGGGAGCAGGTTGCCGTTGTTCGCCTGCTGGACGACCGAGTTGATCTGGTCCATCAGCTTCGTCTTGCCGAAGAACTCCCGGTACTTCTCCGCGATCGGGATCTCGCCCTTCTTCTGGACGATCGGCGAGAAGAGCGCGCGGTAGTCGATGCCGTCTGCGGCACCATGGGGGAGCATGCGAGCGGAGGGGGCCATGTCGGGCAACGTAGCCCAAAACGGCCCGCTCCGGGCCTACGCGAAGCCGCCGAGTCCCTGCGGCTTCTGCTTGGCGCCGTGCCGACCGAACGGGCTCCGCTGGATCTTCGCCAGGAAGCCTGAGGCGCCGGAGAGCGCGTCGATCTGGTCTTTCGTCGCCTCCGGGAAGCTCTCGGCCTCGACGAAGAAGGCGTTGTTCCAGGCGCCTTTCACGACCCGGATATTGTGGACCTCCGCGCTCGCCGACACCGGCCTGGCGCGCGCGAGCTTGTCGCCCTGCGGTCGAACGATGCCGAAATCGAAGCCGACCAAGAGCTTCGCGAAGCGGACGGCCTGAGCATCGCCGGCCTGCCCTGGATCGTGCTCGATCATCACGCGGGTCCCGGGCGGATCGCTCTCGGCGGTGGCCAAGATCTGCGCCTCAACGCGGCCGGGGCTCCACTGTCCGCGGACGATGTCCTCGATCCAGACGATGCCGTCGTCCGTCTTCGAGAGCAGGACCCCCGCCGTCCAGGCGCTGCTCGGCTTTGCTCGGCTGTCCGGAGTCGAGGCGAGGTCCCAATACCGAACGCGGGCAAGGACCGTGATCGGCGCCTCCGTCGCGAGCCGCGGCGGATTGGTGTTCGGGTCGAGGAACCAGCCGCGCTCGAAGAACTCTCCCGCCGCGTCGCGGGCCATCCAGTCGCCGCCCTTGAGCCGCCGCCGCGTCACGCGATCAAGGGCATCCAGGTTCTTCTCGTAATCGGTGCCCTTGAGCTGCGGAGTATCCGAGATCTTCGACGGGAAAAAGGCTCGCGATCGAGCCCCTTCGGCGTCTCGACGACACGGAACGTCGATATCCTCACCGCCCCGCTCGATCTTGCGGAAATACATGATCGTTCCGGCTGGGACGCGCGGGCCGTGATAGTCCTCCGCCTCTTCGGTGTAGAGCCACGGAGCGAACCGCTTCATCACCCACTCGTGCCCCACCGATCCCGGGTTGCTCGCGGCCCTGATCCGCGGCTTGATCCCTTGCGTCGAGCGCAGGCGGGAGATCATGTAGGTGTACTGGTAGAACGTGAAGTGCGTCAGCTCGTCGAAACCGGCAAACCCGTATTCCGTGCCCTGGTAGCGCTCGACGTCCTTTTCGTGCGGGATGCTGGCCAGCTCGATTCGCGCGCCGGAGGGGAAAACCCAGGTTTTCGCGCCAGCAAACCACCGGCCCCCGACGTGCGGATAGATCTCCTTCGAGAAAAGCAGGAGCGTGCGCGCGAGCTGCGGGTACTCGCGGCGGAAGAGCACGGCGCGGTAGTGG
>CAYMIJ010000044.1:0-6236 GCA_964390465.1 uncultured Flavobacteriaceae bacterium
GTCCCGCCTGCTGTGCGCAAGTTCAGGCTGGGCGAGGGCCTATCGAGGCCCCTCTTTGTGCCAGTTACTGGTCGGCTCCCACACGGATCCGCACCTAGGGCGCTGGACGAGAGGGTGCTTGACGCGTACGTCAGGCGGTGGAACGATCGTGCGGTTCTCAACGGCGAACTCGTCAAGATCGCGTGGTCACCCAGCCCGTACACGGCCGACAGGATCGGGTTCTCTGTGGAGCTGAGGTGACACGATGAAGATCAAGCTGAGCGGGTTGCGACGTGTCGTCAGACAGGTCATTCGCGAGGAATCTGCGGGTGATCCGAGGTCAATCGTCGTCTCTGCCGCCGAGCAGCTGGCTGATGACTTCGGTGCTCATTCGTTGGGCAATGCCATGATGCGTCCGGGCAGCGAGGCCGACGCAACGCTCGTGGGAGGTCGCCTAGGGTCATCGACGCTCGAGCTCTCTGCTCACGGGGTCGATGAAGCGCAGGCGTCGCTGATCGACCGCGGCGGTCACGCTGAACGTGGCACATTCGAGCTGGTCGATGAGGTAGACCTGGCTGAGCGCGTGACCAACTGGCTCGCACAGCTTCACCGTGACGAGCGAGTACTGGCTCGACGGGCAGTGCGTCGATGATGATGCTAACAGGAAGATCAAGATGGTAAGGATGCGTCGACGACGGCGACTCGCGGAGACGGCTGAGGTCGCCGTCGTCGCCGATGAGCTCGGTACAGACATCGCGTTCCAGAATGCACTCGCACGCTGGGGTCGCGTCTCGGTTCCTGAGCTGTCCGTCGTCCTTGCACACCTGCGCGCGCTGTCGCTCACACACCAGGTCCACCACTGGCAGGCGAAGGGTGATCCGTTCTTCGGCGACCACAAGCTGTTCGAGCAGCTGTACACGGGCACGCTCAAAGAGATTGACTTGATCGCTGAGCGTGCCATTGGCCTAGGTGGACCTGAGAACGTCGATCTTCCCGCGCAACTTGGACATTCCCAGGGGTTCGTTGAGGCATGCGGATCACAGGGCACGATCCCGGTCGCATCCGCGCTTGCACGGCGATCGCTGATGATGGAATTCGGTTTCATCAGATGCCTAGACCTTGCAGCGAAATCGATGCGTGACTGCGGCACACTGACCCGTGGGACCGACAATCTCCTCGCCGGCGTCGAAGACGTACACGAGAGCAATGTATACCTGCTCAAACGACGGGTTGCGTCTGATTTGAGGACTTCATGAACGCTACAAGGCGGACCCACTTTGTCAGATCTTCTGGCGCGAAGAAGACTGGATGTCGTCGATCGGCCGAAGACCTCAACACAACAAGCAAGTGGAGCAAGGTGACGTGTCCATCGTGTCAGGGGCAGCGCGCTGAGATCGAATCATATGATGCTGCCGAGCGTGCAGAGCAGGAGCGTCGAAAGCGTTCGGCTGAATCATCGGGTCCACAGTACCTCGAGGATGATCCATGGTATCGGCAGTCAGGTGGTCGGTTCTCGAGCGACATGCATGGTGGCGCGCATGCGAAGCCGCGTCGCCCAACATCAGAGGGTATGATGAAGATCACTTTGGGCGAGGTCCGTCAGACCGTGCGTGATGTGTTGGCAGAAGTAGGCGCTCGCCCACCCAAGCCTGCTGCACACGTCGGAGACGATTTTCTGTTGAGTGATCCTGACGGCGCCCAGTACCGCGGTGGACGCAATGGCATTCGCCGGGCACTCGTACAACACTCGAGCGCGGATGCGGCAGAGCGAAACGATGTCATGAACACTGGTCGTGCTAGCGCTGCGACCATCAACGCTTTGAAGCGTGCTGGTGTGATCAAGCGCATCACTCACAAACCAGAAAGATCGACATCACCTGGCCATGGCAGCGCGTCGCGAAACACGATCGAGCGTGCTTATCACAAGGCAGTCGACGAGTTCACGGCTCAGTGGACAGACTTCGTAGACGAGAATCCAGGCAGCACACCCGATGACGCGGCGCCTGACGCCGCTGACAGCTTCTTCTGGGAATACGAGCGTGAATGGCCTGAGTGGGCCAAGGCACTCCAGATCACGCGGCAGACCATGAAGGAGGTCATCACCAACCGTGTGTATGATGCGATGATGAAGGGTCGCAAGACGGACAGGGCCAACGAAGGTCGCGTCAGACGCCTCAGGGAGAGCGTGTCACGTCATTGTGAGATCTGGAAGGCATCGAACGGGCGATGGTACCTCAACCTCGCGCCTGACGAACACGGTGAGCACAAGGACTCTGACACGTACGGTCCGTTCTCGTCCTCGCAGGCTGCGGACGACTATCTCAGCAGGAATTTTTCGAATCCAGGTGGGCTAGGCATCGATGACTCGGGCACTGCACCTCCGCCGACACGGAGTCCGAACGGCAGACCCGTGCAATCGCCTCGCAGCAGGTGGTGATGTGCAAGTGCAGATCACGCTCGGTGTGCTGCGGGCCCTCGTCCGCGAGGAGGTCGAGTGGAATCGTCCGCGCCGTGCCGATTACGAGCAGGGTCGCATCACGCCGGGCCAGCGCTTCTACCACGTGTCCCCGCGACGGTTCAGGCACGGCGACGTCCTGACGGGTGGTCACAGCGGCGGCGAGGGCACCGCACACGACAACGTGTGCATGACGACGTCGCCCGACCCGCACGGCACCATCCGCGCGCGGATCCCGGGCTGGGAACAGTCGCGTGCGCCCTCGGAGCGGGACTACGACGACGAGTTTCGTCCCGGTCTCCTCCGGAACCAGGCGAAGGCGGACTGGTACGTGTACGAGGTCGAGCCCATGTACCGCGTGAGCTACGTGGAGGGCAACAACGAGTACCAGACCCGCGCCGCGCGCGTGGTCCGCAACCTCGGGAAGGCGAGCGCCCTGCTCAAGAAGCGCCACCCAGAGGGAGGAGTCGCGATGGCGCTCTCGCCCGCGAGGGACAGGGACAGGCTCGCGAGGTACGCCGACAGGCACCGCCGCAGGATGGAGAAGAGCGATGAAGTCGATGACGAGTGAAGCTAGGACGCTCCGCGCCCTGCGGACGCTCGTCCGCGAAGTGATGCACCCGGCGATCGAGAAGGCGAAGGCGCAGTCGACAGCGAGCGGCATCCCGGCCGACGTGGTGTCGGCCGCTCACCCGTCCGTGTCGAGCGCCGGGCAGGGCACCGGCGGGGGCCAGAAGCCGCCCGGCGTGATGGCACCCAAGGCACCCGTCCAGGACACGGCAGCGAAGAGCAAGACGACTGAAACAGGCGTCCAGGGCTATCGAGTCGCGTCTGGCAGCAGGAAGGGCACGGCGATCGGGCACAAGGGCGACAAGACGATCGTGAAGTGGGACGATGACGGGACGACGTCACAGGAGCCTGGCTCAGCTCTGAGCGACCTCAAGGAATACGTGCGCCTGTGC
Organism: uncultured Flavobacteriaceae bacterium; assembly: GCA_964390465.1. Classification (GTDB taxonomy): domain Bacteria; phylum Pseudomonadota; class Alphaproteobacteria; order Micropepsales; family Micropepsaceae; genus JADZAI01. Next base: position 3,397 of record CAYMIJ010000044.1, read on the forward strand.
TTCGAGCGTCTCGACACACTCGTCGTCGACCTGGAGGCGCCTGGTCCTGCTGGTACCTCGGACAAACCTCACATCACTCGTGAGCGCTGCGGTGACATCACGACACCGCCGCTTGATCCTGTCGACGACGTCGAGGAGTTCGACCCGGGTGACGATGACGGACACCACGAGCTTGCGGGTCCAACGCAACGCTGACATTCCGTGTCGGTATGTCCGTCACAGGTGGTACCCTGGTCCCAGGAGGCATGATGTTGACGAAGGGACAGAGGTTGCTGGCGGCATTCACAGCGGTACTTGACAGACACGATCCCGTCAGATTCGCGCTGAACGGACAACCCGTCTCGTACGAGATCGAGGGGATCAGCCTGCTGGCAGGTTTCAATGAGGCCCACATCGGCATGCTGGATGATGATGATCAGTACGTGACTGCGAGCGCAGTCACGGCACAGAAATTCGTGAAGTGGCACGGACCAGGCAAGCAGGAAGCGTTGCATGCGATCACGTGTGATCTGATCGTGGCGTACTGCGCAGAACCCGCCGAGGGCTGACACGTGCAGGCACGGCCCGGCGACCTCGTCGATGATGGGCTCGGTCCGGGGTTCGTCATCTCTGTCGATGCGACTAGAGCCACCATCGTGTGGTCACCACACGGTGCACACGCTCGGATGATCGAACGGATCAGACTGACATGGTTGCGCGATGTTGAATTAGCATACAGCGATTTCTGCAAAGAGCGTGAACGAACATGATCACCGCAGGTCAACTAGTCATGATTGAGACGACACGCTTAGCGTATGGAGGCTGCGTCGCACTGGCACTCGGTTCTCAAGAAGGCCTGGAAGAGTCAGGTGCCGATCGTTTGTGGCATGTGATGCTCACGCAGCACGACGTCATGACGCGTGCCTGGCCGCGCTGGCCGGCGACCGTGAGCGTGGCCAGGCGACGTTTCGTAGCAGTGTTAGAGGTGTATCTCGAACCCTGGACACGAAACACCGTGTGTTAAAGCCCAAGCCTGGCGACTTTTGCGTGCAGGCGGGTGTGAACCCAGTGCTCGTCGTGTCGGTCGACGACTTCGACACGCTCGTGGACGATGAGGCCCGCGAGTGCGTCGTCCTGTACGGCACTGTCTTCAACACGGTGAAGAACACGAGCCGTCGGGCCCCGCACGTCGGGTCACGCGTGCCTGCACGGTGGTTGTCGCCCGTCGTTACCCTTCCTGAACCGCGCGAGCTATAATTACATAGCAGGTGTTGAACACATGAAGAAGGAACGAATTCGTGACAAGACGTGTGAGTGGTGTAAAAGACCATTTCACGACGACACTTCATGGGCCTGGCGCCAAACGTGTTCGAAAGATTGCGCATCACAGCTCAAGGTTGCACGGGCACGGGCAGGTGGTGCATACGATTGGGATGATGCACGTCGTGAAAAAACTGCATCGAGTACCCGTGAGTCAATGAAGACGCGGGATAATCCCTTTGTTACAGAGGCATGCAAAGAACAGATTCGCAGCACGATGCTTGAACGCTATGGTGTCGAGAACTGGCGTCAGACACCTGCTGGGCGTGCCGCAACGGCACGATCGAATGCAAATCGTGTGATCAGCGTTGCGACGCGTAGGAAACACAGTTTGAATGCTCGCCGTCAGATGAAGGGTGGGCTTAAGTCACGTGGGATCGCAGGTGTTCGTGCAGATCTCAATCGAGCATTCAGGAGCACGTGGGAGGCGAACTATGCCCGTGTCATGCAGCACGAGGGTAGAACGTGGGAATATGAGCCTACGACGTTCGAGCTGCCGAGCGGCATCACATATACGCCCGATTTTTTGATCGATGGCGTGTATGTCGAGGTCAAGGGGTGGATGGATGAACGCTCGAAGAGACAGATCGATGAATTTCGTGCTGTTCATCAAGAACTCAAACTCGAGCTGATCGGACCTGCAGAATACAAGGCGCTGACGCAACGTTACTCAAACGTCATCGAGGGCTGGGAATGATCGAAGCACAACAGGTCGTCGCACCACCCACTCGGTTTGTTGGACTTCATGCGCATACGACATTTTCTCTCATGGATGGGCTCGGGATGCCGAGCGAACATCTTGATTTTGCGCTTGAGAATGGCATGGACGCCATGGCCATCACAGAACACGGCAACATGAGTTCGTTCTGTCACGCACATTCACATGCGAAGGAGCTCAAGAAGAAGGGACGCAATTTTCGTTATCTGCCCGGTGTCGAGGCGTACTACCATCCAGACCTCGATGAGTGGCGCAGGGATCATGCTGCTGCGAAGGAGGCGAAGGCTGAGGAGCGGCGAAGCAAGAACCAGGCCGTGAAGGTCGACAAAGAGGATTTGGGTGCAACGCTCGAGAACGAGTCCGACACCAAGGACACGAGCAAGTGGTTCGATCCTGTCCGTCGCAGGCATCACTTGGTCCTGCTTCCGACCTCTCGGACCGGTCTCGAGAACATCTTCAAACTCATCTCAAGGTCACATAAGGAGGGGTTCTACAGGTTTCCTCGGATCGATCGACGCATGCTCAAGGAACACGGCCAGGACGTGATCGTGACGTCCGCGTGCATCGGCGGCCCGTTCGCGTACGATGTGATGCACACGCTCCGGGACGTGCAGGGTCCGGACCTCACCGCGGCCGTGCTCGATGATCCTGCACGAATGGAGGCCGCGCTCGCCCGTGTCGCGAACACGCACGACCAGCTTGCGGATGCGGTGGGCAGTGACCATGTGTTCGCGGAGCTCCAGTTCAACTCACTGCCGCAGCAGCACATCGTCAACCGTGTCCTCATGGAGCATGCACGGAGGAACGGCGTCCAGCTTACCGC
>CAYMIJ010000045.1:0-1368 GCA_964390465.1 uncultured Flavobacteriaceae bacterium
TGGCGCCGGCACCCTTGACAGCCTGCTTCGCGCCGGGGCCGCCGAACGCCTTCGGGTTGGGGAGGCCAGCGACGCCGCCACCGGCGCGCGTGCCCTTCGAGCCCCCGGGGCTCAGCTTGGAACCGGCGGCCTTGCGGGCAGCGGCGGCTCCGGCGGAAAACGGATTGGTCTTGGCCTTGGCCATGGGAGGCTCCTCTCAGGTGGAGCCTCATGGTCTACTGCGACGGCCCGGCCGTCAAGGCTCACGGATTGGTAGCCGCGTCCCAGGGGGTCGGGATCGCGCCGGCTGCGCTCGCGGTGACCGTGCCGTTCCAGGCTGTCGACGAGGCTCCGCCGATGTCGCTGGTCGTGGGCGTCGAGGCGTCCGACAAGGGGTAGCTCGCCACCAACCCCGGTGGAGTTTCTTGGATGACGTGCCAGGCCTCGGCCGCGCGACGTTGAGCCGCTCCAGCGCCGCTCACGGTGCCGTTGTCCCAGCTCGGAACGCTGCTCCCGCGACAGAACTTGAAGTTGCGCAGGAACCCATCGATCGCGGGCGTGCCGCTGTTCGTGTTCGAGCCGATCGAGGGGACCTCCCCGGTGTTGTGCGTCGGGACGGCGACGCCGAGCTTCCTGTACGCGAGCACGCCGTCGATCCACAGCGTCAGCGTGGTGGCCGTCGCGTCGAAGATGACGAGCACCGACTGCCACACGCCCGTCTTGAACACGTTCGGGAGTGCGCTGATCACCGGAGCGCCGCCGTTGTCGCAGTACACCGTGCAGGCCCCGTTGGTGGTCTGGCAGATCAAGAGCTGGTTCGGGTTGGCGCCGCCGTACCCATAGATCGAGTGCAACCCAGCGGGTAGCGACGTGAGATAGACCTGGAGCGCAACGGCCCAATTCCCGGCGCCGAGGTCGAGGTCCGCGTTGCCTGTGTTCCAGTAGATCCTCGCGGGGCTGCCAGCTGCAAACCCGGCGCACCGCTGCGCAGTCGCCGTGCCATAGGGGCGAGGCCACACCTCGCCGGTCGGCGGCGGGAGCACCGAGGTCTCCAGGTAGTTCGCGAGAGCCCGCGCGATCTTGTACCGGCCCACCTCGTTCGGGTGGGTCCACTGCGGGCTGTCCCCAACCCCCATGTCGGCCTTCGAGAGCAGGCTACCCGCGTCGAGGTAGAGGAAATTCGGCCCCTTGCTTGCGACGAGCGCGGGGAGGCCAGCTACGAACGCCGTTCGGGCGATCCCGTTCGGGTCCGCGGTTGGCGGGGTAGGCGGAGACCAGATCACGTGGATCGCCTGCGGGCTCGTCGCCTTCATCGTGTCGAGGAGTGCCCCCATCTTCGTGAGGCACGTGGCGCCGCTGTCGAGCGTGAAATTGTTCGTTCCGGCCGAG
>CAYMIJ010000045.1:1468-3529 GCA_964390465.1 uncultured Flavobacteriaceae bacterium
CGCCGACCGAGCCGGGAGACCACCTCGGCCGCTGAGAGGACGCGGCCCTTGGCCATGCCGCCGCTCACGACGCCGCTCCCAGAGCCGCGCCCGTCACGTAGATCGTGCAGGTTCCTGGGTGCGCGGTGTCGCCGATCTCGGCCACCTGGAGCCACATGCTCGTCCCGGGGACGACGGGCACCACGATCGGAGGGTAGGTCACCGCGACGTCGCTGCTCGGGGCAGGCGGCGTCAGCTCGGTCGAGAACATTCGCTGTCTGCCGAACGGCGGGTTGGTGATCACGTCGATCGCGTCTTCGAGGACGCCGACGGGCGCGTCCTCGGTGCCGTTCGAGGCGCGCGGCCGGAGCGAGATCGCGCCGGGGTTCCCCGCGCTCCGGGTGTACGTGACCCAGAACACGAGGTGCGTGATGCCGGCCGGCACGGGGAAGGCGCCGGTCGATCCGCCGTTGCCCTTGTAGGAGGCGACGGACGACGCGGCCCCGGCCGCTGGAAGCGCGTAGTTGGCGCCGAGGTGAAGGGTGCGGGCGACGTTGGGGGTGATCACGGGGCGAGCGTAGCCCCGGAGCTGGTCTGAGCGCTACGCCTTCGCGGCGATGCCGCTCGGCGGGAGGGCGACGGTGGTCACCGCCGTCCAGAAATCCGCGATGACCACGACGTGAGCGGAGCCGATATCGGGGGCCGCTCCGAGCTGAATGTCGACGCCAGACCCGCCGAAGCGGCTCACGAGGCGCTCGCGCGATGCCCTCACGACGACGTTCGGCTCCTTGTGGGCCAGCACGAGCACGACGTCTCCGCCGATCCCGACGAGCAGACGATCGATCTTTTCCCTGTTCTTCCGGATCACCTCCAGAGCCAGCGCGCCTGTGTCTTTGCTGCGCTTTTCCAGCGCGACCAGCTCCTCTGCGACGACATCCGGCGTCACCCCGAGGTGGTAGCCAACGACCTCCAGCTCTTCCGGAAGGCGCGCGACATCGGGAGTTTGTAACGCGTCCGGGTGCGACGCGCAGAGGACGGCGACGCTCGACTCGGATGCCGCGGCGCCAACCACGATCGCCACCGGCCGGAGGCAGCCCGGCTGCTTGCAGTTGCACCGAACCGCGCAGAGCGGCGGGAACTTCTGAATGGTCGCGATCGCCTCCGGGCCGCGCACCCTCGCCGCGAAAACGGCGCCGCGCAGGTCGTTGCGCTTCTCGTCGGCGATCGCGCATGGCGCGATCCAGGCGGTGAGCCACGGCGGCGCGCGCATCTCGGTGAGGCTGCCCCCGCTGACCAAAAAGAAGACGCGAACCGACTCGCTGGCAGCTCTCAGCTCCGGCACGGCGCGCGTGATCTCGACGTCGAGGATGTCCCGCTTCTCTTTCTCGGCGAGCGCTTCGGGGAACGCCCACGCCTGCGCATCGCATGCCGTTTTCACGGCCTGAAACGCGGTCAAGGCGAGCTGGATCCCCTCCCTGTTCAGGCTGCGGCTGGTCCAGTCGAAGAAGACGTCGAGCCCGGCGGCGGTGACGTCTTGGCGGAATGTGGCCTCTGGCACGGTCGGTTCGATGTCCATGGGGCGGGTCCTTATCTGGCGAAGCGGTGGATGGTCTCGGGCGCGATGGCGACCCGCGAGCGTGTTTTGCGAACTGGCAGGATCGCGCCAGAACTGAGCGGCGGATCGTCCGCGATTCCCAGGTTCGGCGTGGTGCAAAGCGAGCGCAGGAAGAGGTGGCCGGAGGCGCAGCGGAACTCGCCCGTCCAGGCGCGCTCGGGCAAAGCGGGCGCGTCGCAGGACGGGCAGCGGGTCATCGTCCGCGCGCCGCTTGGGCCTCGCGAACGGCCGGGACGCAGGCCTCCAGCTCGACCCCGCAGATCTCGCGGAAGATGCGGCGGAGATCGGCGAGAGATCGGCAGCCCAGCGACGCGCTGAGCAGCTTCGATCCCATGCGCTCCGTCTCCGGGCCGCGGTTCGGCGCCAGGTGCTGCAACCAGCCGGCGTAATCGCCCGCGAACGCCTCCCACCGGTTGAAGCGCATCCCAGCGAACGAGCGCCCCGCCGGATCGGTGGGGTCGACGTCG
>CAYMIJ010000045.1:3629-6121 GCA_964390465.1 uncultured Flavobacteriaceae bacterium
CCAGTTGCAGGCGTCCCGCAGGAGACGGAGCCGCTGCGCTTCCTTTTCGATCGGCGTGGGGGCGACCGTCTCCCAGGTCGGCGCGTCGTCGAGGAGCACCATCCGGATCTTGCCGCCCAGCGCGAGCTTGAGCGCGTCGCGGAGAGACGCCCGCGACTCGAACCGGCGAGGCTTGGTAACCAGCTCCCAGCGGTCGCCGTCGAGCGCTCGGATCTCGCCGCGGGTGCGCATCTTTTCGAGCGCAGCGCCGACGCCATCGCTCACGGTGTCGCCGTACGGGTGGAGCAGCACCCGCACGCCGTGCTCGATGACGTCGCCTGTCAGCGGGCAGCCGAAGCTTCGCAGATATCGCTCGATCGCTAGACAGAACGCAGCCATGCGGAACGCGTCGTCGATCGGATCGCTCTCCACCTCCTCGGCTCCCATGCAGGCAGAGCACGTGAAGTGGATGACCTGGCCGTGAACCCGACATCCAGGCTCGGCCGGCTTCACGGCTTCGTCGAGGTGAACCTTCACGACCCTGCCCCAGATCGTCGGCCCGTCGTCATCGACGACCTCGATCTCGCCGATCTGCGCGAGGTCTTCGAGCGCGTCGCGGGTGTGGGCCCGGCTGCGCTTCACGGCGTCGGTCAAGTCCGCCTCGATCCAGAGGTGCCGCTCCATGAACGCCGCCTGCACCGCAAGGATGGTCATCCGGTGATCCACGATCTTCGCCAGCGGCTCGGTGCGCGGCGACTCGAAACCAAGCTCCACGCGGCAGCCGCTACACGTCACGCGGCTCGAAAAGCGGGTCCACTTCGTGCCGTCCGCGTCGCGCCCCTCGTCCTCATCCGGTGACGGCTCGTTGAGGCTCCTCCCGCACGTCGTTTCGCCCTGGCTTTTCAGGTGGTGAACGAGCGGAGCACGAGAACAGGCCGGACATCGGATGCCGATGCCGTAGTTCACCCAGCCAGAGGGCAAAGCATCGACCCCTTCCGGGGTGGTCACCTTCTCCCCGCAGATCACGCAGAAGACCCAGACCATCACGCGCTCGGCGGCGTGGCGCGGGCAGAGCAGAGCGCCGGGGCCGATCGCGCCGCCACGTCCCCAGCCGGCAGGAAGCTCCTCACCCGGGAGGTTGGTCGGCTCCTCGGTCGTGCAGCCGGCGACGTCGCAGCGAGCAACGTAGGGCGCGGGCGCCGACGGAGGTGCGACGTCCATCTCGACGAATGAAGCCGGCTCGTGAAGGTGGAAGGTGACCCGCTTCGGAGGATCTCCGGGCGCGTGCGTGACACCGGCAACACGTTCGCCGAGGATCCGCGCCGCCTCTTCCTTCGGATTCGCGTGTGCCCCATGATCCGGGCACCAGAACTTCCCGCCGCTCCATTCCCAGCCGAGATCGAGCGTTCCAAGCGGAAGCGCGACCGTTCTGGCGCGAGTACAATCGGGGTCGCCGCATTCGACCGTGGCTCGCCCGCGTTGGGCGTCGACGACTTCGACGCGAGCGTACGGCACGCCACGAAAGTCATCGAGCTTCACCGGCACCAGCGCCCCCGGGAGGTAGGCGGACTCGGCGAGCCGCACGGCGGGCGAGTAGCCTTCGAGGTAGGAGATCGCCTCGGTGTAGTACCCGGCCACGCGCGGAGCGTCGGCATCGAGCATCATGTTTCGAAGCGAGACGAGCCGCTTCATGGTCGGAGCCGGATCCGCCGGGTCGAACTCGGAGAAGCAGGCCTCGACGTTCACCGCGTGCGACGGGTAGTCGTGGCGCATCTGCTCGACGATGCTCTGCCACCCGAGCATCGATCTCGACGGCTCATCGCGCTTCGGCACCTGGAAGAAGATCGTGTTCTCGACGAGGAGCTTCTTCGCCATCGCGGCGGAGCAGGCGGCGAGCTGCTCCTTCGACGGCGAGGCCCCGCGCGCGATGGCCATGGTGATGCTGAGATCGGCGTCTTGTTCGTTCATCGCGTCGCGTCCTTTTCGATCAGGCTGGGAAGGTAGGGGAGAAGCTCGCGCGGGATGGTGCCGAGCAGCGGGAAGAAGAACCCGAGAGCGCTCTGCGGGGAGGCGAAGTGGTGCTCCGGGAAGCTCGGCATGGTCGCTCGCTCCAGCTCGCTCCAGACAGCTCGCCAGCTTCGACCGTCCGCCGTCCGGATGACGGCGGACACGGCCGTGTCGCCGATCATCCGACGGCAGATCGCGACACCGATCTCCGCGGTCCACGGCGGCGTCTCGGGTGCCTTCCGGAGCAGCTCGGCGCCGAGCTGGAGCCCGGCCGGGTACGGCTGCGCGTACTCCTTCGCCGCATGCTCCAGCTCGCTCGCGAGCACCTGCCGGGCGAACGAGAAGACCTTCTCCGGCAGGTCGATCCGGATCGGCTCGGGCGGAGCTTTCAGCGCCTTCTCGGTGAGCGCGCGGTAGAGCCGCTCGACGTCTCCGCGTTGCGCCTCGATGACCTGATCCTTCGTCCACCCCGCCTTCTCGGCGGCGAGGAGGAAGGCGCTGGTCTC
>CAYMIJ010000046.1:0-5843 GCA_964390465.1 uncultured Flavobacteriaceae bacterium
CTATGGACGAAACCACAAGACGCAGAACTATACAGATGGAATACAACAAAAAGCATGGCATCACTCCAAAAACTATTATTAAAAAGATACAGGATATTACTGATCAGCTACGAAATGAACACCAGAAAACCGTAGCGTCACTACTTGAGGTTGATAAAAAGATGTTTGATAAAGATCCAGCTAAGTTGATAAAGCAAAAGGAAAGACAGATGGATGGTGCGGTAAAAATACTAGACTTTGAAACAGCCGCTATTTTGCGAGATGAAATACTGGAGCTACAAAAGATATTGGAGGCAAAACAAAAAGACGCTGAAAAACTTAAAAAAATAAAGAATCCTAGAAATCGAGATATGTTGATGTAGGTTTGACATAAGTGTCCAAATGCAACATAATATTTGTTGAAATCTCACCCAAGGAGGGGTGGATATAGATGGCTGATAGCGTATACGCTATTCTCATGATGGCCTGGAAAGCCATCACCACGTACTCTGAGGCTACATGGCCTCAGAAGATCGTCATCGGCGCTTTCCTGTTGGTTGCGCCAGCTTTCTCGGCCGCCGTCGTCGCCACGATCGTCGAGGCTGTTCGCAAGAAGCTCCTCAGGATTCGGGAGAACATCACCGGCCTCCTGGGCTGGTGAGAACTTACAAAGCAACACGCCGGTGGTCCTCGGACCCCCGGCTGTTCTATTATTTGCTATTTCTTAGTTTGCTCAGATGTGGTATTATAATTTTTGTACATAACACCTACGAGCAACTCGAGGTGATGTTCGCGTATAAAACCAAAAATATGGTCAAAAGAGAAAACAAAACAGATGATAAAATAATAGTTAAGGGTGCTAGGACCCATAACTTGAAAAACATCACAGTAGAAATGCCACGTAACAAAATGGTGGTTTTTACGGGTCTCAGTGGTTCTGGAAAGTCATCTCTTGCTTTCGATACTATTTTTGCCGAGGGACAGCGTAGATACGTTGAGTCTCTTTCTTCATACGCGAGACAATTTTTGCGACAAATGCAGAAACCAGATGTGGATGAGATAGTTGGTCTTTCTCCAGCTATTTCTATCGACCAGAAAAGTCGCTCAAACAACCCACGTTCAACTGTAGCAACCATAACAGAGATATACGACTATCTGCGTATTTTGTATTCACGTGTCGGCCATCCACACTGTCTTGTTTGTGGAGATGAAATAACAAAACTTTCAAACGAAGAAATAAAAAACTTTGTGCTAGAGAAAGTAGAAGCAAAGAAAAAAACTTTTGTAACAAATTCAAAGAAAATACAGCTACCTATGTACGTTGAGATTTTTGCTCCTGTAGTAAAAGGTAGAAAGGGCGAGTATTACCAGCTTTTGTATGATTTACTAGGCAAGGGTTACTCTCATGTTCTGGTGGATGGCGTACGAAGTTCTCTTCGCGACAGAATAGAACTTTCAAAATCGAAAAGACACGTTATCGACGTGCTGGTCGATAGTATTTCTATACTCGATTTTAAAACAGATCCAAAAAGCGCCGAGGAGAGACTATCAGAGGATCTAGAAAAAGCACTCAACGAGTCAGATGGACAGGTTAAGATAATGTTCAGAGATATGGCACAGGAGAAGGATAAAACATATGTGCCGGAAGAGTTTTTCATGTCTTCAAAACTTTCTTGTCCAAAAGACGGATACTCATATCCAGAGGTAGAGCCAAGACTTTTCTCTTTCAACTCTCCATATGGTGCATGTCCAGAATGTAACGGTTTGGGAACTCGACACTTTTTTGGCAATGAAGCGTGTCCAAAATGTAAGGGGGCTCGTTTGCGAGAGGAGGCTTTACATGTTTTGATCGGTAAGAAAAATATTGTTGATCTAACAGCAATGTCGATAAAAGATGCGTATGACTTTTTCGATAGTTTGAAAATGACGGAGCGGGAGAAAAATATTTCAAAAGTTGTTTTACGAGAAATAGAGTCTCGACTACTGTTCATGTTGAACGTTGGTATTGAGTATCTATCACTCAACCGTCGTGCACACACTCTCTCTGGTGGAGAGGCACAGCGTATCCGACTAGCCTCACAGCTTGGTTCAGGCCTTGTAGGTGCATTGTATGTTTTGGATGAACCAACTATTGGTCTGCACTCACGAGACAATGACAGACTAATCCAGACATTGATTGATTTGAAAAATCTTGGTAACACAATACTGGTTGTAGAACATGATGAGGATACTATTTTTGCATCCGACTATATCGTTGATATCGGCCCAGGGGCTGGTGTGCATGGTGGTAGTGTTGTTGTGGCGGACTACTTAGAGGATTTGCTCACTGCAAAGAAAAATACATCAGGTTCACTTACGCTCGACTATTTGCGAGGTGACAAGGTGGTGGAGGTGCCAGAAACACGCCGTACAGATCCAAAAGGTGAAATACAAATCCGTGGTGGAAAAGTTTTCAATATTAAAAACATGAACGTGGATATACCACTCGGCCGTTTTGTTGCTGTTACTGGAGTGTCAGGATCAGGAAAATCATCTTTTGTGTATGAGATACTTCATAAAAACCTCCAGGCAAGACTAGAAAGAAAATACAGAACTGCAGAAACTTTTAACTGTGGAAGTTTTTCTGGAACAGAGTACCTCGGACGAACAATACTTATCGACCAGTCTCCGATAGGACGAACACCTCGTTCAAACCCTGCAACATATACAGGATCATGGTCATTCATCAGAGATTTGTTCGCAGAGACGGCTGAGGCACGTGCGCGAGGTTGGAAAGCAAACAGATTCTCTTTCAACGTAAAAGGCGGTCGTTGTGAGACTTGTCAGGGAAACGGAATGATAGAAGTTGAAATGCACTTTTTGCCAACAGTATATGTGCCTTGTGATGTTTGTCGTGGAAAGAGGTTTATGAAAGAGACTCTAGAGGTTCAATACAAAAAGAAAAATATTCACGATGTTTTGAAAATGACAGTCGAGGAGGCTTTAAAATTCTTTGAGGACATCCCAGCTATATATGACAGGCTAAAATGTTTAGATGATGTAGGACTCGGTTATCTCGAACTAGGTCAGTCTGCAACAACACTGTCTGGTGGAGAGGCTCAGCGTGTAAAAGTTTCTTCTGAACTATACAGACCACATTTGCAAAAAACTATTTATCTTTTGGATGAGCCTACTATTGGTCTCCACTATGAGGACGTAAAGAAACTTATTGAGATTTTGCAAAAGTTGGTAAACAAAGGTAACACTGTTGTTGTTATTGAGCACAACATGGATATTATAAAATCATCTGACTATGTTTTGGATATTGGTCCAGAAGGTGGGGCAGGGGGTGGACAGCTTGTGGCAAAAGGAACTCCAGAGGAGGTTGCTAATAACGAAAAGAGTCATACAGGAAAGTATTTAAAAAAAGCCCTGAAGCAATATCGGGCGTATAGGAATTAGAATTTTGAAATAAAAAAACGGCGCTGGGGGATTGCTCCCCCTGCACACGTCAGGCTTTGGTCTTCAGTTCGACCGACACCTCTTTGTTGGTGAAATCGATGATGATTTCCGTGTTGAAAATCATCGCGGCGACAGACACCCCTACCAGGAATCCGCCGAGAGCCCCGAGCGGGTAGCTCTCCAGAATTTTCCCGGTATAAATGCCTGCCGATCCGAAGAACAACGCGAAAACGAAGAATGCCCAGTATATCTTCTTCATCACACTTCTCCTTTATTTAACTATAGCATTTATTAATTAATATGTCAAGTAATCAAAAAATAAATAAAAATACTGCTAATCTACCAGATGCACCAGGAGTGTATCAGTTTAAACGCGGTAAAAATATTTTGTATATTGGAAAGGCGACTTCACTCAAGGATCGTGTTAGAAGTTACTTTAGCAAAGATATAGTTGTGACTCGGTCACCGTTGGTATCAAAAATGTTGCAGGAGTTCGACAAGATAGACTTTATACAAACGGACTCAGTTTTGGAGGCTCTAGTTCTAGAAGCGCACCTCATAAAAAAGTTTCAGCCAGAAGCGAACATAAAGGAAAAAGATAACAAAAGTTTCAATTTTGTTGTTATTACAAAAGAGGATTTTCCTAAAGTTCTGGTAGTTCGTGGTAGAGAGCTTTTGAATTCGCATTTTACAAAAGATAACCAGTTTGAAATAGCCTATTCTTTTGGACCTTTCCCAAATGGAAGTCAGTTAAAAGAAGCTATGAAAATAGTTCGAAAACTTTTCCCATTTCGTGATAAATGCGTGCCATCATCCGAGTTAAAGCCAACACAGAAACCAAAACCCTGTTTCAACAGACAGATCGGTCTTTGCCCAGGTGTTTGTTCCGGAGAGGTGACGAAGGAACAGTACGCAGAACAGATAAAAAACATCATCTTATTTTTCGAAGGTAATAAAAAAGTTTTGATAAAGAATCTTGAAAAGCAGATGAAAACTTTTGCAAAAGCAAAAGAGTTTGAGAAAGCAGATAAGGTAAAGAAAACTATTTTCACACTGAACCATATTCAGGATATTTCACTTATTAAAGAAGATGTTAAAACAGGAGAGGCTGGCTCAACCGCTTTTCGTATTGAGTCATATGACATAGCACATATGTCAGGACAAAATGTAGTAGGCGTGATGACTGTAGTAGAGGATGGTGAAGTAAAACTTTCAGACTACAGAAAATTTAAAATAAAAGATAACCCTGGGGTTAATGACACAAAGGCTCTTTCAGAAGTTTTATCACGCAGACTTGCTCACATTGAGTGGCGTTTTCCTGATTTGATCGTTGTTGATGGAGGAGTGGCACAGAGAAATATAATTGAGAAAATTTTAAAAGAAAATCATGCAGATATTCCTGTTGTTTCGGTTGTAAAGGATGAAAGACACAAGCCAAAAGAAATTTTGGGCGACAAAAAGTGGCTAAAATACGAAAGAGAAATATTACTTTCAAATGCAGAGGCTCATAGATATGGTATAGCTTTTCATAAACAACTTCGCGGAAAGATAAAATAGCCTTTGACCTTATCACAGCTTTCAGATAAACTCTTCTCCTGGGACTGTTCCCATTTTTTGGAGGTGATGCGTGGCTCAAATACGCAAGACTGTGTACCTTGGCATCGGCCCAGTTGGCTGTGGCAAGGGAACTCAGTTCGGACTTCTCGAGGAGAGGTACCACATCAAGAGGATCGGATCGTCCGATCTTCTCCGGGCACGGGCGAAGACTCAGGACGAGACTGGTCGCCTGATCCAGGTCACGATGGACAAGGGCGAGTATGTTTCTGACGAAATCATGATCAAGGTCGTCAGACAACATCTTCTCGACGTCGAAGACGAGAAGTTCTCGTTTGACGGATTCCCGAGGACTCTCGTTCAGGCCAAGATGATCGTCGAAGATCTCGGAAGAGATTTCGTCATCATCCCGGTGCTAATCGAAGTCGACGACGCAACGAGCGATAGGCAGATCGCCAATCGTCTCAAGATCGCTTTGGAAGAGAACGAGCGCAGGGTGGAAGCTGGTCTCCCGCCACTGGATATCCGTGTTGATGATCAGCCGGAGGTCCGGTCGGAACGAATCAAGCTCTACCGACAGACCGAGAAGGCTATGGTCGACTACTTCGACGCTACTGTGCCGGGCAAGACGCGGCGCATTCCCGGCATGGCACCGATCGAGATCGTCCACGGCTGGATTGTGGATGAGCTCGGACTGCGGCCCCCTGAGTAAGGGTTGGCTAGGAGGTGGGTTGCGCACACGCGTGGCCTGCCTCTTCTTTTTATATTGAAAGTGGGAAATTATTTAAAAGTTTTCCACATTGCGTACATCGTATATGTTTTGTATATTGGAATCTTGTGGGAAAAATTCTGCTAATTACAAAATTTCC
>CAYMIJ010000047.1:0-5830 GCA_964390465.1 uncultured Flavobacteriaceae bacterium
GGCCCGTTCGTCGTATACCCGATACGCCTCAGGCCCCGCTCTTCCCGCGCCTCGTCCCTGAGCGCTTTTGCGGGCTTTCCTAAATAGAGATGCCATATCCACACCTGAAGGTGAACTTCAGTTCACCTTCAGTCAAACACGCTATTATATGAATAATGAGTCCCTATCAGACAGGCACCCCCCAGTTGAATTTAGGTAGTTCACTGACTATCACTGGCGATACTCTAAGTATTGAGAATAGAAGGTACATAGGTAGCAAAGCAAAACTTTTAGACTGGATTTTTAATATCATTGGGCAGGAATGCACGGGCACAAGCTTTGCAGACATATTTGCTGGCACAGGTGTCGTTGCCGGGAGAGCAGCTAAAACATTTCCGAATTTAATAGTTAATGATCTTTTATATTCAAATTTTCTGTCACATCACGCCTTTTTTTCAAAAGACGAATATGATTGGAATAAAATTGAATCAATCAGAGATGAATATAACTCAGTTGATGCCGAGGTATTAACTAGCACCCATTTTTCCGAAAATTTCGGTGGGAAATATTTTGATAGTATTTCAGCAAAGAGAATTGGGTACATTCGATCAAATCTTTTTAATCGATTCGTAAACACACACGAGCTTTCAAATAAGGAACATTCTATATTACTGACCTCTCTTTTGTATTCTGCCGATAGAATTGCAAACACCGTCGGGCACTATGAGGCTTTCTTTAAGAAAGAGGGTAGACGAGGATTTGAATTCAAACTTATAAAACCTATATATGCTGAGTCGGTCGATATTTATCGTGAGGACGCAAATAAATTAGTATCTAAAATACAATCGGATATTGTATACATAGACCCCCCATACAATTCGCGACAGTACAGTCGGTTCTATCATGTTTTAGAAACACTGGTGCAATGGGATGAGCCGATGCTGGCGGGCGTTGCATTAAAACGTCCAGAGGAAAATATGAGCGAGTATTGCCGTAATAAGGCATCTGATGCCTTTGCTGACCTCATCAGTAAAATAAATGCTAAATATATAGTCGTTTCATACAATAATACGTACAACTCAAAGAGTAGTTCATCTCGCAATAAGATCGAGTTAGATGAAATTAAGCGCATTCTTGAGTCAAAAGGGAGAACGACAACACATCAAAAAGACCATAAGTTTTTTAATGCCGGTAACACAGATTTTAATAATCATCAGGAATGGTTGTTTGTCACTGAAGTAGCATGACGGTAAACCGTAGTGTGAGGAGATCCCCATTCTTTTACGTGGGTGATAAATATAAGTTAATAAGCCAACTCCTAAATTTTTTCCCATCCAAAATCCGCTCCTTCTATGAACCCTTCGTAGGTGGTGGTTCTGTATTTCTAAACGTTAACGCAGAAGAGTATCACTTAAACGATATTGATCCGAATATCATATCTATCCACGCAGCTTTATTGGAAAAGGCGCAATCGCCGGAAATCTTTTTTTCTGAAATTCTCAAAATTATAGACTTTTATAATCTTTCCCGTTCGTATTCTGTAGACATAGTTCCGTCACGACTCAAGAAGAAGTGGCCAAAGACGTACTTTGCTCAATTTAACAAGAAGGGGTATCTAAAGATGCGGCATGATTTTAATGCTGCGGATACGCGTGACCCCATCACAATGTACCTTTTGTTAATTTATGGCTTTAACCGTATGTTGCGATTTAATGGAAAAGGCAAATTTAATCTTCCTGTCGGGAATGTGGACTTTAATGAGAATGTAGTCAGCGCACTTAAGGCTTATTTCTCTACTACTCGGAATAGAAAAACTAATTTGTCCGTTTCAGATTTTAGGGATTTTCTTGCGCGTGACTTCCAAGCTGGTGACTTTGTATACGTTGATCCTCCATATTTAATTAGCTCAAGCGAATACAATAAACATTGGGATTCCAGAAGCGAGAAGGACCTTTTGAATGTATTGAGTGATTTGGACAGGAGGGGTATACGGTTTGCACTTTCAAACGTTACGCGATATCGCGGACGAGAAAATGACATATTGCTGAGCTGGAGTAAAGGGTATAGAGTGCAACCAATTCAGAGTAACTACATCAGTTACCATGACAACTCGACTAAACAAATTGAAGAGGTTTTGATAACAAATTATGAGCCCGACCGTTAGGAGAGAATCTAAATATAAGCAAATGGCCTTCGAAACGGCCGTACGAAACCCTGAACGATATTTGGGAATCTTGAGAGCTTTGAGTAATTTTCAGGAGGATGTACTTGATGACGAGAAGCTACTTGAAATTGTGACCCACCTTTATCGGGAGGGGTTGGTTGGCAGTGACGAAATTGAGGATCTTGCTGCTCCCGACATCGCGGCGCAGGTGGTCGAAGTCAATAGGACACGTAATGGAGACGGAGGATTCCCTAAGGGCTATGCATCAAGATTCTGGACTTACGCGAGAACACTTTCGGAGCTGGGATTCATATATGCTCAGTATAAAGAACCGTTTAAATTTTCGAGCATAGCTCTCAAGTTGCTAGCCGGCGAGGTGGACGAACAGGAGGCGTTTTCAGTACAGGCTATGAAATACAACCGCCGCTCGCCTTACCGAAATGTGACAAATGATTTCAACTTCTTTCGACTGGTATTACAGATCCTGATCGCCCTCAAGGCGCAAGGGAAAAGGATGAGTTTCGAACAATTCGTGGTCGTAATGTTTAATAGGACAGGAGATCCGGCAGAGTCCCTTGAGATACTGGCACAACGTTCATTTAGAGATATGGACTCTGTATTTACTTTTGTGCAGGAGCACTATGAGGAATCGAACCAGCTAGCAACTGTTACACGCGATTACCCAGATGTCGTAAGAAGGGTACTTCAGATTGCCGGATTCATAACTGTGCGATACGACGGTAGGAAATTCGTGGAATTGAACGAGGCTAAATTGGAATATATTCAAGCACTTCTAGACAGAGACTTTGCGCTTTCACCCGAAGCAAAAGAAGACGCAGGCACTTACTTTTCTTTACTCGCCACTGATGAATTACTCGATGTTGCGATTTCATTCAGGACTCGAGATGAACTAACAGGCGAAGACTATACCGAAAAATTGTTCGCGATTATCGCTACATATGGTCTTACCATTGAAATTATTCTCAAGAGTCTTGCTGTTCTTGAAACGCGGAAGGACACGCCGATCGAAGAATTCAAAGAAATACCTGAGCCGCTAAAACTTGAATTCTATATAGCCGTCCTGCTGGCACTCACATACGGCACAGAGTTCACAATCAAACCGAACTACAAAGCGGACCATATTGGTAAGCCGTATGCACATGCTCCAGGCGGGCGGGGCGATATTGATGTCTATTCTGAAACTACATATTGGCTGATAGAGGTGACACTCATTAGAAACAGAACGCAGATGTTAAATAGCGAGACTACAAACGTCATCCGTCATTTACTCGACAATCCGCAATTTGCAGAAATACCCCAAAAGTATCTTTCGTTCATAGCTCCCGTTATTCACGACGACGTCAGACGTTTTTACACTCATTCAATTGTTGAAGGTACCTTGAATAACCGCACTGCATATATCAAACCGTATAGCTTAGATGAGTTTATAAAAGTCACTTCTGCAAAAAGGAATATGCATGATATGGAGAGCTATACTGCGAATTCTATTTCTGAAATGAGAGATAATCTCAATCGGGCAATGAACTAGCATGAACACCTTCAAACAAGCAGCAATAGAAGTTTTGAAGAGGGAAGGTAAATCGCTTCACTATACGGAAATAACAAGACTTGCTCTAGAGGCTGGAGACCTTGAGACAGAAGGGGCCACGCCGGAGGCAACCATGAACTCTCAGATTGTCGTCGATATAAAGACAAAGGGAGAAGGCTCAGATTTCGTTCGTACTGCGCCGGCTACTTTTGGACTAAATCCGGACAGGAAGGTTATTACAGCAACACCCAACATTATTGCTGCGGAGAAGGCCGAAGAAGAAAAAGTAAAAATAGAGGGAGGCTTTACAGGAAAGGGGGGTGAATACTTGGCATGTTCCGAACTTCTTTTCCGTGGTTTCAACGCAAGTATCATGAGCGTTGATATGGGTATGGATATCGTTGCCGTAAAGGAAAATCAGTTATACGGAATTCAGGTAAAAACTTCCAACCTGAACCGTTTCGACACCTATGTTTTTGATATCCGAAAGGTATCTTTCGAGCGGCACAGTCAGGGGAATATATTTTATGTTTTTGTACTTTATGGAAAACAAAAGAGCGATTTCCTCATTCTTCCATATTACGAAGTAGAAAAGAAAATCCAGGAAAGAGCCCTGCTACCGATTATGGAAGGTAAGAAGTACCGCGTAACAATAAAATTCAGAAACGATAAGGTATATCTTGGAAATATGAATCACGAGATGAATTACTTCCTCAATAATTGGGAACTTATAAAATAGAGCATGAATCTCAGTACTTTAACCTCGCAAGTCACCTCGTTTGCGTTGATTGGGCTCGCGGTATTACTTCCGTTCCTTGCACTGGGTTTTTTTGTTCTATTCCGACTGGGTGCGTTTAGTAAAGACGAAGAGAAGACCGAAAGAGCTATTTATAGCTATCAGCGCAAGCAGTTTTTTATGACGAAGGCCGAGCACGAGTGCTACAAAGCGCTTGTGCAGGCGGTAGGGAATGACTACTTCATATTTGCCCAGGTGCATTTGTCGACGATTATTGATGAGAAAATTGTTGGCCAGGACTGGAGAGCAGCAAGAGCTCATATAAATAGAAAATCAGTTGATTTTGTCCTTTGTGACAAGGAATTCATCTCCCCCAAACTTGCTATTGAACTTGATGACTGGAGTCACGCTCGTGAAGATCGCGTAGAGCGTGATAAAGAGGTTGAACGTCTTCTTGCAGAGGCAGGTTTACCTCTTCTCCGCGTAACTCATACAGATAATTTAAAGGAAAGCATTTATGAAATACTAAGCAATGGAAAAGGATGAATTTCACTCGGAATTGTGTGATATATCTCCTCGACGATTGGTCGGCAATACACCAGATGATCTAGAAGACTTTTTTCTTGTCCTGGGCCTCATCTTTAATGACCTGAAAGGAATACTATTTTTTGGAGTAAATCTTGAAGCCCATTATCGCGATCCACGCGCAGGGGAAATAAGTGCACATGCAGGAGAGTTCAGCGGGTATAGAGTGCAGCAATATATTCTCCTTGCCTCTCTTGTGCGAGAGGTGATAGCTTTCATTAAGAAAAATGAGCAGCTAATACGAAGTCCTAAGTTCAGACTTCTGCTATTGAGAACCCGACCACTTGCCCAAAAGAGATGGGAGGAGTTTTTTGAGGTGGTAGTTTCTGATCAGGTACAGGAGAAGTCAACCTTCGCCTATAGTTTAATGCTTATACGGAATAATGTAGGTTTTCATTTTGACCAGTCTACAAAAAATCTTCGCGACGGGTTTAAGCACTTCTTTTATGAAATTGAGAAGGATGAAAGAAACACTCGTGCGTATTACTCGGTCAGTGACCGTATGAAAGAAACTAGATTTTATTTTATCGATGCAGCCGTTCAGGGATACGTTTATAAAAAAGCCAAAGAAACAAAGCAGAAAAAAGAGGAAACGGAAATGAGCTTCGAACAACATCACAAGGAACTTAATAAAATGGTTGGAGATTTGAACTCAGTTCTTCTAGCATTGCTCTCTGAGTACATTACATATTCAAAAAATAAAAAAGTTAACTAAACCCTAATTTCAAAATTTCGGAGAAGTGGGTGGGGGTGATGGGTGACACGGAAAGGCGGAAGCGGGGTTTGAGGATTTCCATGCCGCTAAGCTTTGGGTTGT
>CAYMIJ010000048.1:0-5707 GCA_964390465.1 uncultured Flavobacteriaceae bacterium
AGTACAATAGTCCTATGTCTAAAAAACTTATTATTGCCAATTGGAAAATGAATCCAGCCAAAGGCAGCGAAGCGAAGAAGATGTTCACCGCCATTAATACTGCCGCATCAAAACTTAAAAACGTAGAAACGGTTGTTTGTCCACCGTTGGTTTATTTAGAGTCGCTAGGAGAAGTAGTAAAAAATCGATCGTGCGTGATCGGAGCACAAGACGCATTTTGGGAACACGAAGGAGCGTATACTGGGCAAGTATCGCCAGACATGGTCTTTAATACTCGCGCGCGATATGTTTTGGTTGGCCATTCGGAACGGCGCGCTATGGGAGAGACTGATGAAATGGTAAACATGAAAATAAGAAGCATTCTCCAGTTTCCTCTTATTCCCGTAGTATGTGTCGGAGAGAAAAAGCGTGATGAAGATAATCAGTATGTGAAGGAGCTCAAGCTCCAAATAAAGCATTCATTGTTAGGACTTACAAAAGAAGAGTTGTCCCGAATCGTGATAGCGTATGAACCTGTATGGTCTATTGGTGTACATGCAAAAAAAGAATGCACCCCTGCTGAATGTCGTGAAATTATTCAAGTGGTTCGACAGGTTCTCGCTGACCTAACAGGAGATACGGCGTCTGCAAGAGAAATTCCAATTCTTTATGGAGGATCTGTAAACGAGAATGACGCGGAAGGTTTTCTTACAGATGGGCTCGTACAAGGTGTGCTTGTTGGTCGGGCAAGTTTAGATCCAAAGCAATTTATTAAAATACTTAAAATCGCAGAATCACTATGAAACTTTTATCACAATTAGAACCAGAAGCAATCCGTGGGGAAAAAGTTCTTGTGAGATTTGATTTGAATGTGCCTATTTCAGGAGACGGTACCGTGCATGATGAAGACGCAGATCGAATTCGAAAATCAATGCCAACGTTAGAGTTTTTAAAAAATGCAGGAGCTCAGGTTATTATCATTTCTCATATTGGTCGTGATCCAAAAGACACCTTAAAACCAGTTGCGGAATATATGGGTATTCCTTTGGTTAAAGAAGTAGGAAATGAACAAGTTGTAATGCTTGAAAATTTGCGACAGCACAGCGAGGAGGAGGCAAACAATGAAGAGTTTGCCAAGCAGTTAGCATCTCTGGCTGATATTTTCGTAAATGACGCGTTTGCGGTGTCTCATCGCGCGCATGCATCATTAGTAAGCATTCCGAAGTTTTTACCAAGTTATGCCGGGTTTCAAATGGAGGAAGAGATTATGCATTTGTCTCAAGCGTTTAATCCAGAGAGTCCGAGTATTTTAATCTTCGGAGGTGCGAAGTTCGAAACGAAGCTTCCTGTTATTGAAAAATTTCTTCCGATAATGGATCGCATCATTATTGGTGGAGCTCTTGCAAATAATTTTTATAAAGAACAAGGTTACGAAATAGGGTTGTCGCTCGTAGACAAAGATGCAAACATCCAAAACGTTTTGCATAATCCAAAAATCCTTGTTTCGGAAAAGGTAGTTGTTGAAAATGAAAGAGGGCGAGAAGAAAAAATGATAAGTGAAGTAGCTCCGTCAGATAAAATTGCTGATAGTGCGCCGGATGGATTGGCAATGTTTGAGGACGAATTTCGCGCAGCGAAATTCGTCCTCTGGAATGGTCCGATGGGCAACTATGAAAATGGATTCGTCGATGGTACGAAAAAAATAGTAGAGCTTATTTCTACAAGGGAAGGAGTTTCCATTGTGGGTGGTGGCGATTCAGTGGCCCTCATTGAAGAATTAAAAATGGAAAATAAGTTCACATTCCTTTCAACAGGAGGAGGGGCTATGCTCGAGTATTTGGCGAATGGTACACTTCCGGGAATCGAGGCGCTGGAAAATAACTAATTTGTAACATTAAAAAAGGACTGCGCTAGGCAATCCTTTTTATTTAATTGATAAAAGAGCTTATTTTGCATACTCAGCATTAGTTGCAAACTCAGTGCGGGCATCTTCTAATAGCAAACGAAAATTTTCAGTGTCGGCATTTTCAGTCCCTAAAAAATCTTTCAAGTACTGGTCGCCACTGCGATGTTTGGCCATATCCTTTATTGAGCTAGGGTCTAAATAAAGAGCTTTTGCCAGCATTGAAATTCCAGCTTTTTGAACAGCGTCCCACTGCTTGTTTTCAAGGGGTAGGATACGGCTTCTGATATTGTTACACCGCTTACTTAATGGAAGTTTGGCCTGCCATAAGGCGTTGATTTCAGAATTATTGCCGGGATTAAGTATCGCATCTTCAATTTGGCCAGACGAGACTTTAAAATCTGCCGACATTTTTACAACATTGGTATTGTTTAAAACTCTCTTTTCGCGTCTCCTTGCATTGTTTTTGCCTTTGCCCCATTTTCCGGGCTTGTGAACTACTAACGGAAGTATTAAAAGTACTTTCTTCATAAGATTCAGTATTTAGTTAGGAATGTGTTATCAAGACGAATTCTACCTATTTTGAGCCATTCGTCAACTCACTTGCCATGCTACACTATCACCCATGACGTCCGAAGAATTACTCACAACTATGCTTGCAAAAAGAGGAATTACATCTGATACGGATCGAGAAAACTTTTTGCACCCAAAATATGAATCACTGTTCGATCCTTACTTGATGCACGACATGGAAAAGTCTGTAAAGCGGATTTATACAGCAATGCAAAATAATGAAAAGATTTGCATCTATTCTGACTATGATGCGGATGGAATCCCCGGAGCGGTAATCCTTCATGATTTTTTTGAAAAAGCAGGATACAAGAACTTCTGCAACTATATTCCTCATCGTCATCATGAAGGATATGGTGTTCATTGTGATGCGCTTACTTCGCTTGCAAAAGACGGAGCAAAATTAGTAATTACCGTTGATGTTGGCATTACTGCGGTAGATGAAATTGAACATGGAAATACACTAGGACTAGACATTATTATTACTGATCATCATGAGCCACTTGAAGTCCTGCCGAATGCTTTCGCGATTATAAATCCTAAGTTGGGATCTTATCCTGATCGAATGTTGTGTGGGGCAGGAACTGCTTTCAAACTAGTTCAGGCACTTATTAAGTCTGATCAAGCTAAACAGTTTTTAAGTACAGCAGTCGGGGGGTGGGAAAAATGGTTGCTTGATATGGCAGGCATCGCAACGCTTTCGGACATGGTGCCACTTCTCAATGAAAACAGAATTATTGCATACTATGGAATGAAGGTCTTGCAAAAAACACAACGCCCAGGACTTGTTTCCTTGTTTGAAAAATCAGGAATAAATCTTCGACACTTAACAGAAACAGATATTGTATTTTCAATCACACCACGATTGAACGCAGCGTCGCGTATGGCTCATCCAGATGATGCATTTAAATTATTAGCGACAAAAAATTCAAAAGAAGGAATGGTTGCAGCAGAGCATCTTTCAAAATTGAATGACGATCGAAAGAAAATTGTTGCAACCATCATGCGTGATGTACATAAGAAAATTGCGCTACGCAAACAAGAGAACGCATTGCCAAGTATTTTAGTGATTGGAGATCCATCATGGCCAGCCGGAATTTTAGGACTGGTTGCATCAAAGATTATTGAAGAGTATCAACTTACGACATTCGTGTGGGGATCAGAAGGAGAAAGTATTAAAGGGTCATGTCGTGGTGTTGGAGATATTGGCGTAGTAAAACTTATGCAAGGTGTTTCACACTTATTCAGGCAGTTTGGAGGCCATGAAGACGCGGGAGGTTTCACGGCAACGCGAGAGACAATCCATTTTCTTGAAGACGAGTTCAATAAGGCCTACGGAGGTATTAAGCATGAGGTTTCACGGCAAATAATGGAAGTGGCATATGACTTAGAGCTTACATTAGAAGATGTGACTATGGAAAATTACAGAGCCCTTCGTCAGATGGCGCCATTTGGTGTTGGCAACCCAAAGCCCGTCTTTGCCTTCAAGAATGTAATAGTGCAAAGCGTGAAACAGTTCGGAAAAACTAAAGAGCACCTAGAAGTTGTTCTTTCGCCATCGGTGCGAGCGATATGTTGGTACGCAAAGCCGGATAGTTTCACAGAGCTTCTTGAAGACGGAAAAGTTATCACACTGCTCGGGGAATTCGACCATTCAGTGTTTCGAGGAAAGGAAGAGCTCCGACTTATGATTGTTGATGTGATAGAATAATACCTATGAAACAGTATTCAGCAAAAGACTTCGAAAAGTCGCTCGTAATATTCACCGACGGCTCTTCCCTGGGTAATCCAGGACCTGGTGGGTACGGATGTGTCACAGTTTTTCAGCAACTTGATGAAGTGGTTGAGCTTGGTGGAAACAAAATGAAAACAACAAATAACGAAATGGAATTATCGGCGGTTATTGCAGGACTCTCGCACACGATTTTTAACACTGCCGACGTAGAAATCTTTACAGATTCATCCTATGTTATTAATGGTATTACAAAGTGGATTCATGGATGGGAGAAAAATGGATGGCAAACCTTGGCGAAACAGGAAGTGGCAAACAAAGCATTGTGGCAAAATTTAATAAGCCTAGTTCGGGAGCGTGAAACAAAGGCAAAGGTTTCATGGAACTATGTTCCGGGACACGTTGGAGTAGTTGGAAATGAGCGATGTGATGTCATTGCAACAAGCTATGCATCTCAAAAACCTGAAGTATTGTATCGCGGGAAACTATCTCAGTATGGACGCGACGTATTAAATTTCAGTATTGATGAAAGTCTCAAGAAAGAAAAATCTGAGAAGCGCGCGAAATCAAACGCAAAAGCTTTTTCATATCTTTCATTAGTAGACGGTGTCGTTATGAAGCACGCTACATGGGCAGAGTGTGAAGCACGTGTAAAAGGCAAGAAAGCCAAGTTCAAGAAATCTATTTCTGCTGCAGACGAACAATCAATTATCAAAGAATGGGGTGCGTAAGGAATTTTCTTGAGAAAAACTTTATCAGACAATGATAGAGTTTTTTCATGCGGAAAATACTGTTACTTATAATCATTCTTTCAGTATTCATTATACGGTTTGTATCGTATGAGCGTTCGCATATTTCAAAGATTCCATCAGACTTATTCAATAAGAACGTCACAATTACGCAAGTGGTTACTGAGGATCCTGATCGGGGACTTGATAAGACAAAAATAACGTTCGGGAATATTGGCATTCTTGCAACTCTTCAAAACGGAGTAAGTATTTCCTATGGCGACAAAGTTTCAGTTACAGGAATAATTGAACATCCTGAAAACTTTATGACCGATACTGGTCGCGAATTCGACTATGTGAACTATTTAAAAGCAAAAGACATTTATGGACTTATGAAAGTATCAACCATTGAAGTATTAGATCATCATCAAAAGAATAGAGCAGTTGAACATTTGTATTTGATTAAAAAATATTTTGTAGGAACTATCAAAAATTTATTTCCCAAAGCAGAAGCTGGATTATTCGCAGGAATTATTATTGGCGAGAAATCTTTGCTACCAAAAGATGTTCTAGAAGATTTTCAGATCGCAGGACTCACTCATATGATTGTACTTTCGGGTTACAACATAACTATTGTGGCGCTTTTCATGATTACGTTATTGGCGTACATGGGATTCGGGTATCGTGCTCGACGTGTTGGAGCAATCCTGATCATTCCGATATTTCTTATTATGACAGGGCTTGGTGCGTCGTCGCTTCGTGCCGGAATTATGTCGATTATTGTTTTCATATTAC
>CAYMIJ010000049.1:0-5228 GCA_964390465.1 uncultured Flavobacteriaceae bacterium
CCCAGCGTAATTCTAACCTTGGTAATTTTTCCGCTGTTTGCATAAGCATTGGCAATAAGTGTATCTACGCCATTCTTCAGCTTCAGCAAATCATAAATTCTTGGGGTAACACTCAATGTATCCCATCGTCCATAGCGGTCATGATGCTGGTGGTCATCATCGCCGTCGTTGTCGCCATTATAATAATCATCGTCATGATGTACAGTACCCGTATCAATTTTTACTTCCACATACCTTATGTCCACCAATACTTTTAAAAGATTTGGTACAGGGTCGTCATTAAGATACACAGCTACACTTTGCTTACCAGCCGGGGCTGTGGTACTTGTTGATGTTTCTTTCTTGCAGGATACGATAGCAATAGCTATCAATACAGATAATGCAATTGCTGTTTTAATTTGTTTGGTTTTCATTTTATACAAATGTTTTGTGTGATGAATACTGCTTTTAATAAGCAGGTTACTGATACAGACAACAGCATTCTAAAAAATAGTTGGGTGATAAATGAATTCTAACATCCTGCAAACCTTTGCATAAAGTTTTGGCAAAAAACTAATCCGTGAATCCCGTCAAATTCAGTTTCCCTACAGACTTGCGGACTAATCTTGATTTTTATTTAGAAGCACCCGTCTAAAATCAATCACCTGTATGTCTATACCAGAAATAAACCAACACTTGGCAGACGGCCACCAGTTATTAATTAAAGGCTGCTTAGCAGGCGACCGGGCTTCCCAGGCGAAGCTCTATAACAATTATTGCCGTACAATGATGGGGGTATGTATGTGGTATGCAAAGAACCGGGAAGAAGCTGAAGAAATATTACAAGATGGATTTATGAGGGTGTTTAAGTACCTGAATACTTTTACAGGTGAAGGTTCTTTTGAAGGATGGATGCGTAAAACAATGGTAAGTGCGGCACTCTCCAAATACAGAAATAAATCCACTCACCTGCGACCCGTTTTAGAATTCAATGCCGACAGTCATGATATTTATGAAGAACCAACTTTTATTACACAGTATGATGAACGGGAACTGGTAAAACTGATACAAACATTAAGCCCTGCCTACCGGCTGGTTTTTAACCTTTATGTTTTTGAAGGTTTGAAACACCGGGAAATTGCGGCTTCTTTGAATATTTCGGAAAGTACTTCCAAGAGCAACCTTGCTGATGCAAGAAAAATATTGCAGACTGCATTAACAGTAAAAAAAAAGACGGTAACCCTTTAAAATAAAAAGCATGGAGAAAAATCTACATAATATTGATGAAGCATTTAACAAGGCTTACCAGTCTTACGAAGATGAGCCATCTGCCGCTGCATGGGAAAAACTAAGTGCTGCATTGGATAAAGAAGATGCAGAAAAATATAAACGCCGTTTTATTGGGTGGAAGCGGATAGCAGTTGTATTACTTTTTCTGCTTTCAGGATTTTTGATTTATGAAACCGGTGTGGTGATAAAGAGAAAGAACGACAGGGAATTGGTAAGAAAGGGAAATGATACAGATTCTGCATTGGTAACAGATAACACCGGCGCAAACAAAGAGAAGACAACTGTTGAGACTGGCACAAAAAATAAAACAGAAAATAGTATTCCGTCCGTTTTTGACAATCAGGTGCAACAAGCACCTTCTGATGAATTGATTGAAACAAATGAAAAAGAAATTCTTGCGCCAAAATCCAATCAACAAATTATTACTGCCTTTGAACAGTCCGGAATTGATATAAATATATCAAAGATTAAAAAGGCTAATAAGCAATCGGCAAGGGATAAAACTAAAATCACCATCAGGCCAGGTGCAATGGCTGAGGATGAAACAGTAAGCATCTCTGACAATAGTGTACCCAAAAATAAAAAAAGCAGTAAAATAAAAGATAACCAAACGGCAATTGTCTCAGGTATGGAAACGGATTCCATCAGGAAACGTTTTATTTCACCAATCACTTCTATCGCAAGAATTGAAATATCAAAACCAGCAATTACTGATTTAAAAATTAAAGAACCAGTATTCCCCGTTTTAAACACCACCGCCGGCATTGCTTCATCAAAAAAGAAAAAGCCATCTTCATTCAAACCCTTTTGGTCGGTTACCGCATTTGCAAGTAATGATTGGGGGCAATATACAATTGATAATGATGTACACGACAATACCGGCAATCAACAGGATGAGAAAGAAGAAATCAACCGCCGTGAAAAACATGAAGGCTCTTACTCTGCAGGAATATTTGCAACAAGGCAATTCACCAAACCTCTTGGTTTAAAGACCGGCCTCATTTATTCCAACACTGCTATTGGCATTTCACCGCAGGAAATGTATGCTGCAAAGAAAACAGATGGCAGTGTGGCATATAAATACATCACATCATCTGGTTACGGCTTTGTAAAGCCCGGTTTTGGCTTACCGCCTGCTGTGGGTGACAGCATCCAGTCAACAGAGGCACAGCATAACCTGCAGGTGATAAGTGTTCCATTAATGGTATCATACCGGTTTGATAAAAATAAATTTTCAATGATACCTGCGGTGGGTTTATCTGCCAATTTCATTACCAGTGCAAATGTAAAAACAGAAGTAACTGATGCACTGAACAAAGAATCTGTTTCTATAAACGGACTGGATGGTATGAGGAGTTTTTACACCGGACTGATAGCCGATGTAAGCCTTCAATACAATTATAACAGCAAATGGTCATTCAGTTTGTTGCCAGGTTTTAAATATGCATTGACACCTATTACAAAAGGCAATGTGGTAAAAACATTTCCATACAGCTTTAACATAGGTGCAGGCATAACGTATAAATTTTAAAATACTCCCAACTAAAATCAAACAATCTGTTGTCTATTCTAAAAAATAATATCATGAAAAAAGCAATGTTTTTTACAACCGCACCCGTAATCATTTTTGCAGCCATTGTTGCGATTAGTAGTATGATGTTTTTTGCAAGTTGTTCCAAAGACGGAAAGAAAGACGGTAATGAAACCGAAAATCATTGCCCGGTAATTGCAGCTACTGCTGTGCCGCAGGTAGTAAAAGATTCTTTTGCTGTCCGCTATCCTTCATTGACGGTAAATACCTGGTTTCAGAAAGACAGTATTGGCTACTGTGCTTATTTTATTCAACCGGTAAACCAGAAAAAATTAGCTGAGTTTACAAAAACAGGTTCCTTCATTATGGAAGAGATTGACCTTGACCATGACGGAAATTTTGAAGACTCAACCGGCCATTCAGACCCAAAGCTTCCTGGTGTTTGCGAATGTGAAATACCAGAGGGAAAATAGTTTTTCATTTGCACTTTTAGGGTAAGCTCCCTGATTTTTTCAGGGAGCTGTTTTAAACCTTTTTGCATCAGCAAAAACAGCAGTCAATGACAGAATCTAATTTAAAAATAATCGCCTCGGTAAAGAATGACGTAACAGCATTACTCACTACAAAACTTGACCCAAAGTTTGTATTCCACAATCTTGCACACACCATGCAGGTTGCAGAAGCCGCTGAAGGTATTGCTACTTTTTATCAGTTTAGTGAAGAAGAAAAAGCCATTTTAATAATTGCGGCATGGTTTCATGACACAGGCTTTACAAGTGGCCGCATAGAAGGGCATGAAGCAGAAAGCATCAGGATTGCTGAATCATTTCTCGTCAAGCATTCTATCCGGCAGCCGGTAATTGCTAAAGTTTCAGCCTGCATCCTTGCCACAAAAATGCCACAGCACCCATTAAGCGGAATGGATAAAGTGATATGCGATGCCGACCTCTTTCATTTAGGCTCAAATAATTTCAAAGAAAGAACGGAGTTGCTCAGGCTCGAACTTCAGAGTTATTATAACACATCCATTTCTGAGAAGGAATGGGACATCAACAATATTGAATTCTTAAAATCTCATCATTATTTCACTGGCTTCGGTCAGCAAATGCTGGAACCTGTAAAGCAACAGTGGATTAAGAAAATTGAAAAAGTAAAACCTCAAGCTTATAACAGGCGGATGCAAATTGTGGTTTGATTATGCACACAAGCATTTGATGTTTCAAAACTGCTTTCTAAAAAGAATTTTAAACCTGATAAAGGATGAAGAATATTTTATTGTTGTTTTTGCTGGCCCTAAGCCTGCACAGCACTGCTCAAAAAATTACCATCAGCGGTTATGTAAAAGATGCCGCTTCCAAAGAAGCATTAATCGGCGCTTCTGTGGTGAATTTAAATACTAAGAGTGGCACCAGTACCAATCAATATGGCTTCTTTTCTCTCACCGCCAATGCAACCGACACTATAGAATTGTTGATTAGTTACCAGGGATATAAAATCAATGCAAAAAAAATTACTGCAAAAGAAAATATACAGCTTGATGTTTTGATGGAAAATAGTGCAGGCAGTTTAGGAGAAGTGATTGTAAGCTCTGCAAGAAATAACCGAAATGTACAAAAGGCACAGATGGGAGTTATTGATGTGCCTATTAAAGCGATAAAGAATTTTCCGGTGTTGATGGGTGAAAGAGATGTGATGAAAATTATCCAGTTGCTGCCCGGCGTACAGGCTGGCCAGGAAGGTACGGCCGGCTTTTATGTACGGGGCGGCAACCTGGACCAAAACCTGGTGCAGTTAGACGAAGCAACGGTTTATAATCCCAATCACCTGTTTGGACTCTTCAGCACTTTCAATGTAAATTCTATTAATCATGTGCAGTTGATTAAAGGTGGTTTTCCTGCGGAATATGGCGGCAGGTTAAGTTCGATACTCAACATCACTATGAAGGAAGGAAATAAAACAAAATACCAGACAGAAGGCGGTATTGGTTTACTTAGTACCAATCTTACATTTCAGGGGCCGATTCAAAAAAACAAATCATCCTTTATTGTTAGTGCAAGAAAAAGCTACATTAATTTACTACTGAAACCAGCCACATCTAAAAGTACCAATTATTCCTTTTATGATTTTAATGCCAAAATGAATTATGAGTTAGGAAAGAAAGACCATATTTTTCTCAGTTTTTTCAAGGGCAATGACAATGCCGGTTACACAGGTGCCAATAGTTTAAACTATAAAACTGATTTTGGAAACACTACAGGTACATTCAGGTGGAACCATATTTTTGGCAATAAAATATTTTCCAACACATCGCTTATTTACAACGATTATCATTTGGGGTTGGGTACAACACAAAACAATTATTATGAAGTGCTATATACCGGTATAAAAGACCTGAGTGCTAAAACAGATTTTACATTTTCTCCCAATA
>CAYMIJ010000050.1:0-5042 GCA_964390465.1 uncultured Flavobacteriaceae bacterium
CGCGAAGCAGCGCTCGAACGCGATCGACTCGCATCGCCGGGATATCAAGCTCTGGCTCGACATGGGCAAGGGCGCGAAGGGCAAGATCCGCCCGAGCTACCAGAAGATGATCGACCGGGCGCGCGCCGAGCTGACGAAGCTCGGCGCGACGGAGGAGCCGTGACGAGAGAACAGGCCGCCAGGATTCGCGAGACCGGGCAAGCCTTCGACGATGCGCTCCGGGCCGCCGGGATTGCGGATCTCGACGTGATGACGATGGTGTGTGTCGCGCTCGACGGCGAGGAGCCCGAGCAGGAGATCGAGGACGACGATGACAACCACTGAGCCAACCGAAGAGCGATACCTGGACACCGTGGTCGCGGCCCACCTGAAGCGCGCGGCCGGCATGGTCAAGGCCGAGCGAGCCCCGGCGGCGCAGCTCTATCTACTCAAGCTCCGGGACGAAGCTCTCTCGGATGCCGAGGTGGCGCGGGCTGGCCATCGCTTCAACAAGGTCGAGATCGAGGCCTTGCTTCGCGGTGACGCGAAGATCTACGCCGATGCTGCCGCCGTGCTCGGGTCTCTGGACCTCTCGTTCAAGAACATCGCCAAGGGCCTCGACCCGGAGATCTTCCGCAGCGTGGTCGAGTACCACGACATCGACCACCACCTCGTCGCGAGCTACATTCGATCGCGTGGCCACGGGCGGCCCTCTCGCGTCGCCTACGTCCGCGCCTCGATCGAGGCGCAACAGGGCAGCCGCAGAGGGATCTTCTGGGTCGCGATCAACATCGACCCGGCGGACGGCGCAGCGGCGCAGCTCAACATCGGCGAGGGCGTCACCAGCCGGGCGGAAGCGGGGCAGCTCCTGCGAACCTGGATCGCGATGGGCGAAGCGGCGCTCGACGCCGAAGAGGAGATCCGCCGTGCCGACGGATGATTCGGGCTTCGATCCGCTGCCGCCGCGCGAGCACCAGTGCGTCGGCGGTAGCACGTCGACCGATCCGACCGACTGGGTGAACGACGCGCAGGGGATCCCGCTGTTCCGGGCCTGCGACGCCTGCATCGGCGAGAAGTCGAAGCGCTACAGGCCGGAGATCCTCACCGGATACGGGCAAGGCGACGTGGACGAGCCGATCGAACCGGAAGACGGGAGCCTCGGATGGTGAGCCGGGCACGACAGCCCGATCTCGTCGCCGATGGCGACGGGAAGAGCCTCACCACCGCGGCGGGGTTCTTCAGCTTCGCGCGCCTCCTGGTCGCGACCATCGAGGGGAGCCCGGCGCACCGAAAGGCCAACGCCGAGCAGGCCGCGCGGCCGAGCCGATGGATCGACCTGAACGACGCGCAGTGGCGGATCGTCTACGCGACGCTCCGCCGAGCAGACGCGGCGGAGATCGAGAGCCCCGAGGAGTATTTCGAAACCTGCGAGCGCTGGGCTCGCGAAGCAGCAACGGAGCGAACATGACCACCAAGCGCCGAGCCCCCGCCTTCATCCAGACCGACGCGATCGCCGCGCTGAACGAAGCCAAGCGCGACCTGCGAGAGCGCCTCGAATCGCTCAAGCGCGAGGTCACCGCCAACCTGGATCGCCTCAAGACCGATCGGCCGATCGAGCCGGGCTGGAGCGCGCTCGCCCTCATGGCCGACCTCGACGCAACCCGGGTGAAGGAGCGCGAGCGAGCGCTGAACCTCGTGGTCGAGCTTCGGGAGAGCACCGGATGCTGACCGAGAAGCGAGACCGAGGAGAAGCGGCCGACCGCGCCCTTGCCGCGCAGTCACGCGCCGATGTGCGCGCCTGGATCCGGAAGGCGCGCGCTCTCTTCGCCGAGCTTCCACCGGGGACCTCGATCTTCTGGCAAGAGCAGGACTGCAACCTGCTGATCCGGGGCCCCGAGGGCGAGACCTACATGGACGGCGACGGCATGGAGCGGGCCGCGGTGATCGAGCGGATCAAGGTGCATGGCTCCGCTTCGGGGGCGTGGTGAAGGCCAGAATCCGTGGCCAGGTAAAGGCCCTCGCGAGGCTGGCCGGTGTTTCGGTTACGACCATCCACAACCGAATGGCGGCCGGAATCACGGACGAAGCGCTCCTCCTCGCCCCGCCAGGGAAGCGTGGGCGCAAGCCCAAGCTCTACAACGGGAAGACGCTGCGCGAGCTGGAGGCGCAGACGGGGATCAGCAAAGACACGATCTATAGGCGCATCACGCGTGGCGTTCCGGACGATCGCATCACCTCACGGGTCGGTGAGCTTCGCCCCGACGGCCCTCCGGTGCTCGACGAGCTGGACCGGGTCATCCTGCGCGAGTGGATCGGCCGGCCGAAGCTGGCCACCTTGGAACAGCTGGGCAAGCGCTTCGACGTATCACGGCAGGCCGTCCACTGGCGCGCGAAGCGTCTCCGTCTGCTGCTCGAAGCCGGCAGCATCGAGCCAGGTGGCGCCAATGATCTGGCCTGACGATCGGGCCCCGTGCCGCGAACGGATCGAGCTGCCGCTGATCCGGCGCCGCGGGAACGTGATCGCCGTCGAGCCGATCCAGCCGGCGGACCGGTGCCGGCAGAAGACGCCGGAGCACTGGGGCAACGCCGACCCCCGGGCTGCGCGATGGATCCTCTCGGGCGGGGATCCGATGGTGCTCGGGCTCTGCTCCGCGGCGCGGTGTCCGCTCGCTCGCGAGACTGCCGTAGACGCTTCGGGGAATCCTCCGGATCAGATGGACGGCCCCTGCGCGCGCGCTGGCGATTGAACGTCGCGCGGTGACTGGCAGCGCCTCGTGCTCGTCGCACCCCCCCTCGCGAGACTGCCCGGGGCTCCTGCCCTGGGCTTTCGAGCGAGGCCGCGCCGCTCAGGCGCGTTTCTGCTGGGGGCGATCCGGTGAGCGCGCCCGCGAGAGCAGAAGGATCCGCCCTGAAAAAGCTGTCAACGGTAAAGACATGTCCATGGCAAACGTCGCGCGGCGGCATGGGTCGGACAACGGATTGGATCGGCGTGACGACGGATTGGAACATGCCAACCGGCACTATTCGCGAGACGGATAGCGCACCATGGACCTTTATCCGTTCCACGGATGATCACTCGACGGCTTGATACGGCTCCGGCGAGCCTTAGATTTTGCGACCGATGACCTACTTCTCCCCCGACAAGCCCAACAGCTACGGCCTGATCGCGCCGCCGTACAAGGCGGAGGACTGGCCGATCAGCCGCACGCGCGACCTGAACCTGATGGCGGCCGTGCTTGACTCGAAGGGGATCGTCGCTCACGAGGTGGCGAGGATCACCCCGTGGCTGACCTGGCTCCGGCGTGAGCCGCGGGCGAAGCTCGGCGATGGCCAGCGCACCTACGTCTCGCAGATCGCGCGGCAGATGGGGCGCCTGGAGTTCCCGGGGGAGTTCCTGGCGAAGCCTGAAGCTCCGAAGCCAACGCCGTCCGCAAGGCTCGTTTCCGCCGACGGGTTCAGGGCCTGGATGCTGGGAAGGAAGCTTGGTCGTTGGAAGCGCCTGATCGCCACGATCCGAGCCGACCGCAGCTTCCCGAGAGGCGAGGTCACGGAGGCCGAGATCTGCCGGCACATTTGGCGCGCAAACAGCGCGCCCGCGGTCGCCGTCGAGAGCATCGCCGCGCTCGAAGCCTACCGATTGGTCGTGGAGAAGTTGGCGCGTCGAGGCAAGGTCGGTCACCCCTGCTCGGGCGTCACCAGTTCGTCGATGCTGCCGGTCCACCCGCAGCCGGAGCACCACGCGCCTCGGTCGACGTAGGGCCGCTCGATGGCCTTCTCCGCATGGCAGCGGGGGCACGGCAGGCCGGTCGGTGGGAGCTTGACCCGTCCGATGTGAAAGTCCCCCTGTGGCGTCGAGACGATGCCCTTCCGGAGCCGCGCGGCGTCCTCGGTGGCGAGCTTGCGGGGCTTGGGTTGAGAAGGCTCCGGAGGCGGGAGAGGGACCGCGCGGAGGGGCGCTGGAGGGGCGGGGCGACGAATAGGCGCCGCCGGCCTCTGCGGGGCGCTCACGCGGCGAAGACCGTCCCGCAGAGGGAGCACTCGACCTGTCCGGTCGTGGCGCTCTTCCGGAACCGGCGGGCGCCACAGCTCGCACAGGCTTCTCCGTTGGGGCTCGGCGGAGGCGGGCGCACCTGGGTCAAGGCGCACTCGGAGGAACGCTCGTCCACGTCGTCCACGTCGTCCATCCGGATCCAGCGGGAGAGCAGCTCGTCGGGGTGGATGCGCGCGGGCCGGACTCCCGGCGTTGGCGTACCGAGCGGACGAAGTAGCACGCTCGGGAGGTCGAAGCCGATCACCTCTTTCGTGGTGCCTGGAACGGGGCCGTCGCCGTCGTAGAGCGCGAACCGATCGCCGCGGATAATCAGGTCCCCGCTCGGGGTGATCATGCGGTCGTGGGCGACGATGCGGATCGGCAGTGGCTTGCGCTTCTCTTCGCGCAGCCGGCCGAGCCAGTCGGCGAGCGAGCTTTCGGCCTTCGGCACGTTCCGAAGCACAGGCATCGCCGGACGCCTGGAGCTGAACGCGAGGAGGGCGATCGCCCCGACGAGGCACACGCCGACGAGGCACGAAACGAAAGCGATCACGGGGTCTTGCACGGCGATTCTCCTTGGATCTGAGGTGGAAACGAGCGCGGGAAGGCCTCGACCAAGACCCAGCCGAGCGGGACGCCGTTTTCCGGGTCGCGGGCGCTGGTCATCACGACGGCGGCGAGCCCGTACCGGATGAGCGAGACCTCGGCCGGCTCGATGGTCCACCGGACGAAGGCGAACACCTCGTCGGCGCGACGTTCGAGCCGCCAGATCCAGCCAAGGCACCGATCGGCGACGAGCGTTTTCCCGCGTGACCTTGGCGCCTCCAGAACCGGCCGCTCGACGAAGGTGGCCATGATCTCGGCGACGTTCTGCTCCGTCACCGCGATCCCATCGGTGATCACGTCCCCGACACCGATCAGGCGCTGCCATGAAGGCTCGGCGCGTGGCACCGGCTCGACGTGTCCGCTGTCATCGTCGGTGTCGACCCGCGTGATGTTGTACTTGATCATCGCTTGGCCCTCCTGGCGATCG
>CAYMIJ010000051.1:0-5008 GCA_964390465.1 uncultured Flavobacteriaceae bacterium
CTGACACCTGATATGCATGCACAGGCGGAAGAGAATCGATGAGAAACCAGCGGACATCCGCATTCTCACCGTCGGCTGGATGCGCAACAGCATCAGGATCGACAGTTCGAGCGAGGAACGTGACGACGGTCTTGTCTTCCGCTGCCGAGGACCTGTACGTGACAGGTAGCTCATCCTCAAGCTCTACAACGAGACCTGTCTCCTCCAGGGTCTCACGAAGCGCGCACGCGACATGTGTTTCACCGGGCTCGAGGTGGCCCTTAGGTACGCCCCACATGTCGCGTGCAGCTCTGGGGCGTACAAGAAGCACCATGGGACCCTGAGCCCCATTCTTGTGCACGAGGCACCCACACGACGTGACTTTTGCGGGCGGAGCCCTGGGTTTCATTGGATCAATGTACGCCACACGTCTTGCTAAGTACACGACAGCGAACAACGACAAATCAACGGCAAGAATTAGACCTCAGAGGCATATGCAACCCTTTCACGGGATTATCTGCGCTCATGCTGCGGATGTAGTCGACCATCGCAGTGTCGTGTAACCCAAACGGGATGACGCGTGGTATAACTACGTTTGATGTACATCACAGCGAAACGAATTGGCCTATCGGCCATGAGCGCAAAACCGTTTCACCGAGGCCATGACACTCTCATCAGATCAGCTTCGAAAGAATGCGATGAAGTGCGTGTGTTCGTATCTCTGACGGACAGGAAGCGTCCTGGTGAGCTGCCCATCTTGGGGTCAGACATGGACAGGATTTGGCACGAGCTGATCGAACCGGCACTGCCGAACAACATCAGGGTCGAGTACGGGGGCGAACCCGTCGGCAGGATCTGGACCGTGCTCGGCGCAGCATCCGAAGTGAATTCGCCCGACACTTTTGTCGTCTACGGTGACGAGACTGACTTGACTGCGCGGTTCAAGCCCGCATCACTCAAAAAATACGCCCCAAATCTCGATGCAGCAGGTCGAATCGAGCTCCGGCGGACCGACCGCATCACGTCCGCGACCGCTGTCAGGCGCTCGATCGCAGCAGGCGACTTCGAGTCATTCAGAGGTGAGATGCCGGCCTGGATGGACGCTAAACGGGCATGGGACATCCTGACGCATCAGGCGCATGAAGGCCTGCTCCGTCGGTACGTCAGAGATCTCGTTCGAACGTCGGCCTGAGGGTCTCTGATCACAACCCGAAAATGCGTCGCACTCTGTCGACTTGTGCTGTGTTCAGCTGGCGAAGCTTCTGCTCTTTGTCTGATTCGAGATCACGTCCAGCTTTCTTGTTCACGCTCTCGGCCAGCCCATTCTCGAAGCTTGACAAGATCTGCCGCAACATCACATCACGTTCATATGCGCCTGCTGCATCGAGCGTGTTGGCAAGCCCGAGGATGCCCTGGGCCAGATCACTCACAGTGACGTTGTCGGGATCAAGCCCTGGATGCGCGCGAAGCAGTGGATCGACCTCGTGATCACTACCCAACAGGTAACCTGCAATGTCGATCATGAAGTTTCTGAAATTCGTTGTGATCGACTTGTACGTAATTCCGGTCTTGAATCTTGCAGGTACACGCTCGGTCCCACGAAGACGTGCAGTCACACCTTCTGTTCCAATTGTCATGACCAGAAAGTCGCCTAAGGCCTTGTACAGATTTCCTGTAACATAGCCTTTGATCCCACGCTCAGGTGTGTAGCGTCCTTTCATCCATTCAGCATAACTTGGATGCGT
This sequence comes from uncultured Flavobacteriaceae bacterium, assembly GCA_964390465.1. Classification (GTDB taxonomy): domain Bacteria; phylum Pseudomonadota; class Alphaproteobacteria; order Micropepsales; family Micropepsaceae; genus JADZAI01. Next base: position 1,725 of record CAYMIJ010000051.1, read on the forward strand.
GACGACTGTGTCGACCTGCACGAGTGCTCCGTCAGGCAGCAGCATAATCACGCTAAGCGGATCAGCACCTGCGAGCGTGAGCTCGACATCAACATTCTTGGGATGTTCGTTCTGCAGGTACTCGATCATCAGGGACGCGTAACGCTTAGCGGACGCGGCCTCTGACCGACGACGATCACCAACGTCGACGATGATCGGAAACGATACTAGGTAGTCGATGTCGCCGTAGACGGCGCTGCGACCCTCGAGCTCGTCCTGTTCAGCATGCGTCGACGAACCCGACAACCTGATCGGTTCGACAGGCGCCACGTTCCGTTCACGAAGCCAGACATTCCACCCTGCAACGAACGCCGTATACGCGTGTGCGGCGGCCCTAACCAGAGCAGGTGTGAGGTCAGACCTGCGACTCGCAGGTACTTTCAGTCCACCCTCTGTCACAAGAACATGTCTGATGACGGCTCTGAGATCGCTCATAATGTTCTGCGTGTTTCTCAAGGAGCCCGTCCGAATGCTTGTCTAACGTTAGCTAGCACGTCATCGAGTGGAGCGCCGAGGCTGCGACCTTCCTCAGCATGTTCACGGAGCTTAGTGATGAGTTCACTGACGATTGAGTCCAGCTCATGCCTGAAGGCTGTCGAACGTCGTAGGGCAGCAACAACGTCCTCGAACCGTCGCAGCGTGTGGGCACGGTGACCTGGTCCGAGGAGCGTCGACACAACATCGTCGGGTGTCGACGCGATGAGCTCGCGCTCGAGCGTCTTCCAGTCTGCAAGCGGTGCCGTGCGCTTGCCTGTCGGCCGCCGAGTCTGCACCACCCTATACAGGCCCCTGTCGAAGTCGACCACGTAGCGTACGCGGTCGAGGTCAGTCTGCTGACCTCGAAACGTGTGCCCAGACGCGTGTGCGGCGATCACGTTTAGCAACATGTTCCTGACCACACCCTTCACGTTCGAATGCTCAGAATGAGCCGTTGTGGGTGAGGGTCCATACCGCGACCATGCGAGGTAGTCAACATCGCCAACCATCACGTCAACCTGAATCCGTGCACCCGTTGACGCCGGGAACGCAATGCTCACGATGTTTGATCCGACCCGGCGGAGACTCTGTGCCCCTAGCTCCGTAGCGAGCGCCGAATAGAGCTCTTCACGCCCGCCCTCGTGTGTGACGGCAAGATCGACGTCTCCCATCGGGTCTTTCTTCCACGTTGTACCGATGGGTTCGATCCTGCTCACACCCGCAACTCTGAGCGTCGACTCGATCCTAGGCCATGTCGCGCGGAGCGTCGCTATCGAGACTGGAGCGACGTCGTCGAATGCGCCGCCACCTTCGAGCATGAGTGTGCGCTGCAACGAGCGGCCTTCGGCAAGATTGCCGTATGCAATGAAACTAAGCACCCTGTTCACGGGTGCAAAGCTACCCGTGAACTTGTAGGGCCTACCCTTGTACATGAAGACGATGCCTTCAATCGGGCTGATGTCATCCAGTCGACCGATCTTCGACGCCTGGGCCGCGATCACGGCCCGTGCCTTGGGACCCGTCGCATGCTGGAGCGCGGCGAGCGCGGCGTTCACAGCCGCGCGCAGCCGGTCGGCCTCGCCCTCGTGGTTGTCGATGAACAGGGAGCGGACGCCCCTGAGCACGCCGTTCGCGAACTCGCGGATCGCGACCTCGAGCGGCTCGATCGCGCTGTCGATGAGCTCCTTCTCGCGCGCAACGACGGCCCTGACGTGCGACGACAGCTCGGGTGCCATCCGCGCGAGGGCGGTGACGGTGGGAGCGCCCTGATCGTGCATGAGCCTTGAGACGAGGCCCGCGTGCACGTCGTCCGGCAGCGTCAGCCCGGTGTCTTCGTCGACCAGCGAGTCGAGGCGCCTGCGCACGTACGTCGCGATCGTGTCGCCGTCGCTTGTGCGCGTCTCGGCCTGCGCAGCACCCAGGCGCGAGAGCGCCTGCGCCATCACGGTGCCGTCTGTCAGGCGTTCGAGCTCCACCGCAGCCCTAGGGTGCAGTGTCCATGACGTACCACTTACACCCTGGCGCAGAGTGTCGATCCACTTCGACAGCGCCCGTCCGGCGGTGCCGTCGTCCCTCTCAACCCGTCCCGTCGCCTTATCAACCGTGAAGACTGGGCGTTCATGGAAGACGATGTTGTCGCCTGTGTAGTGGATCGTGTTGGGCCAAGCCGAGTGCATGATCTCGATCGAGTACCACCGTTCGCCTGCAGGTCCAAACAACTCACTGCGTGCATCAGCAGGTATGACAGTAACTGCATGCGTCAGCGCGTCGAATGTTGCAGTGAATGCCGTCAACACAGCACCTCGGTTGGCAAAACGCTTTGCCAGCTCAGGAGCGGTCATGCCACCGCCCTTCACGTCTGATCCGTTGCGTGCGACCCTGATTCCGCCTTCGACCTCGTTCCATGTGAATACGAGGTTGATGCCGTCCGTCTTCTCAGTCACGCTCTCGAGCCTCGCGTCTGCCGCCGCGGACACCACATCCTTCAAGTCGGCGAACGTAAGCTCCCAGTCCTCGACAAGGTGGGACAGATGACCCGATGCACCGCCCACGGCCTCAGTCCCTGACGGAGAACCGCGGCTCTCCCTTGGAGATGTACATGAACCTGAAGTTGTCGTCCAGATCTGCCTGCGGGACGATCTTGAACTGTGTGGGCGTCACGATGATGACGCCCGACACGCCTGGGAACACCATCGACGCGCGCACGCTGTTCAGCCACACTTCCTTGATGAAGAGGCGCGGCTTGCGGAACGCAGGGTGCCTGAACGTACCCGCGAAGAGTTCGGGCACCGTCGCATCGAGCTCATCGTCCTTCACACCGAAGGAACGCATGCCGTGGACGTATTGGTCGACGCCAACCGTTTTCTTCTGGCCCCCGAGCGTGATCTCGCGGGCAGGTGCGTCCGCTGCCTCACCCACCATGAACTTGACGAACTCGAGCACCTGCAGCAGGCCCACGGGATTGACGCGCGTCCCACCCATGATGCGACCGACGGAGATCTCACCCGATGTGATCATGCCGACGTCGTGCGAGAGGAACTGGGCCACGTCGGCGGGCGTGATGGGAGCTCCCTCGGCGAAGGACTCAAGCGCGTCGAAATCGATGATGTTGAAGCCGTCGACAAGCTGGCGGCACACGTCCTCGAGCTGCTGACGCACCGGCTGCAGGGCACGTCGGCCCTCGACGCCCGGCCTGACCATGTTACTGTCGTTGGGCTCCTTGACCTCCCACTTGTCGCCGTCCTGGTCGACGACGTCGTACGAGACGC
>CAYMIJ010000052.1:0-4787 GCA_964390465.1 uncultured Flavobacteriaceae bacterium
CCGATGAATCCTCGCATTCCCAAGGAACCCAAGAAGCACAAGGTCACCGTGGCCGAGCGCGGGCTGTTCCTCCGCCTGGACGCCGAGGTGGACGCGCAGCTCGACGCCCTGGTGAAGCGGTCGCCGGTTCGCGCGTCAAGGTCGGCGCTGGCCGAGGCCGCTCTCCGCGCCGGGCTGCCGATCATGAAGCAGGTGATCCGCGCTGCCATCGAGGCCGAGATCCGCGAGGTGGCGCTCTCGATGCTCCGCGAGGCGAACGGGCTCGTTCCGTATCAAGAGGCGCTCGATGCCTGCTCGGCACCCGCCGGAGAAGACGTGTCGCTCGCCGACCTCGGTCGCATCCTGAGGCTCGATCCTGTCGTCTTCGCGGACGGTGGAAAGCTGGAGCTTCGCCCTCCGTGTACGTGCGGCGGGTTCTGGCAAGAGGGCGCCTTCGTTCACGCCGAGACGTGCAAGGATTGACGCGCGCCATGGCGAATCAAGAGGACAGAGGCCTTGAGCTGTTTTTGCGACGCCCGCTCCAGCCTGGAGACTTTTTCTACAGGTACGATCCGGCCCCGGCCCGGAGCGATTCGGTTCGCCTCCCGCATGCCGTCGCGGACGTGGAAATGCCAGCTACGGACTTCGTGGGGATAGTCCTCGCCGCTGCCGGGAATGCGATTCGCCGTCACAGATAGTCGGTTGACAATCCACAACGGCGCCCAAAGTTGTCGGCTCACCCGAAAGGAATTGCCGAAACCATATGAGCACCGATTCGCAGCCCATCACGAAGAGCGACCACGCCATCTTGGCCAAGCGCCACGTCGCCAACGCCGCGAGCGTCATCACGCACCACCTCTCCGGCCTCGGGGCCGCGTCGGACTACCCGATCACCTCCGAGATCGTGGTCGAGCTGGAGGGCGCCTTCGCCGACCTCGTCCTCGCCGCCGAGCACGCCACGCTGGCCAACCTGCCCGAGCCCCTCGTCGGGGAGGCCATCCAGTACCCCCCGCCGATCCCGACCGGCTCGGTCTCCGAGACGATCGTCTACGCCGAGAAGCGCATCGTCGCGATCGACGCCGAGGTGGCGCAGCTCGGCGCGGAGCGCGCGAGCCTCACCGGCTTCCTGGACAGCCTCAAGACCGCGGTCGAGGACTTCAAGGCCAAGAGCGGCCCCCAGCTCACGCTCCTCGACGCCGCGGGCACCGCTGCCGGCCCTCCGAAGCGGCGCGAGGAGACGGAGAAGACCATCCCCGCCGACTGGAAGCCCGACGAGAAGCAGGTGGTCTCTCTCATGGCCGATCACGGCCTGACCACGGATCAGGTCGAGCGCGCCACGGCCGTCTTCGTCGGCGAGATGACCGGCACCGGGGAGAAGAAGGTCCGGTGGGGCGCCGTCTTCCGCTCCTGGCTGAGCGTCCCCGGCAACAGCGCGAAGTACAAGGTCGCCGCCCCCGTCGCGCCCCCCGTCGAGGGCTGAGCTACCAGGGCCGCTCCCGTTCGCGATCCACACCGCGACGGGGAGCGGCCCGCCTTTTTCCATCTACAGGAGCCACATCATGACCAAGCGGTTCACGATCACCGTCACGCCCGAGCTGAGCAGCGCGCAGAAAGCATGGAAGGAAGCCCGAGCCGGGCTCGACGATGCCGGAGACCGAAGAGACGGCGATGCCTGCGATCGCTACGAGCGCGAGCTGATCAAGGCCGAGGTGAAGCTCACGGCCGAGGGCAGTTCGATTCCCGATGGCAGCAAGCCGGACACAGCAACGCTCGTCGAGCTGGATCCGGCGAAGCGCCACCTGATCCTGGTGAGGATCCCGGAGACCGCGAGCCACGACGACATCATCGGCACGGCGGAGATCATCGAGACGATGAAGGCCGATCTCGCCAAGCGCGGGATCCACGGCGCCGCCGGCTGGATCATGGACCATGAGGTGACCATCGAGGAGGCGCCATGGATCTCGGCGCTCGAACGACGCGCCGCACGCTTGGGCGTGGCCGGTCAACAGGTGCTGGCCGACGCGCTCCGCAAGGTCCTGAAGCTCGGCGTCTCCAGCGAGCGGGAAGCGCGGCTTGTGCTGACCGCACAGGGCGTCTGGGACGAGGACGTCGAGAGCATGCTCAAGAACGACCTCGGCATCTGCGTCGCGTGCAAGACCGATCGGCTCGTCGCCGTGCTGACCCAGGACGGGAAGGCGTGGGAGGCCGAGGGCTGCCCGGCCTGCCATTGCACGTGGTGCTTCCAGGCGCCGAAGACGCTCGCCGAGATCCCGAATGGGGTGCGCCGCATGACCTGGGACGAGGTGAAGGCGAAGGAGATCCCCGAAGCATGAGCCGCCTCGTCTATGCCGCCGGAGGATCTTCGGAACGGCTCACCATCGTCCGCCCGATGCTCGATCAGCTTCGCTCGGCGGGCATCGCCATCACGCACGACTGGACCACATGCCCCGGCTTCGACCGCGAGAGCACGCGCGAGGAGCAGATGCGCTGGGCGGCCGAAGACCTCGACGGCGTTCGCCGTGCCGATCTCCTCTGGCTCATCTGCCCGGCGGAGAAGAGCGAGGGCGCGCACGCCGAGCTGGGCTTCGCGCTCGCGCTGGGCAAGCTGATCGTGGTCTCGGGCCCGGCGAACGCGCAGCACCGGATTTTCCCGCTGCTCGCCGGCATCCACTACCCTTCGCACGCGGACGCGCTGGCGATGGTGATCCGCGAGGCATCATGAGCGACTCGATCAAGGACCCGCAGATCGAGCACGCGATCGTGAAGCTCGATGACGCGATCTGCCGGTTCGAGCGCGACTCGGGCCGGCGGTACTTCGTGCTCGTGATCCCGGCGAACCAGGACGAGCGCGTCCACCTCTCGATGGACGGTAAGCCGGTCGAGCGCGATCTGTTCGCCCCTGGACCCACCGCGTTCCTCGACCTGGCGCTGCGCGAGCGGGGCGCCTCGTGACCGAGCCAAAGAAGGTGTGCAAGCCTGCTCCCGGCGAGCCGTGCCACTGTTCCGGCGTCGCGGTTTGCTCGTGCGTCGCCGTGTATCCGCCCAACGTATGCTCGCACTGCGGAGCGGGTCTCGCGTCTGGCAAAGAGCAGAAGATCACTCCGGAAGCGCTCGTGCTGTCCAGGTTCCTCGCCGATGGAGTCGCCAAAGGAAAAACACCGTGAGCCCGCTCGAAATCGCCACCTCGCCCGCGTTCTTTCAGGGCCTCTCCGCGTGCGTGCGGTGGAGCATCGTGCTCTACATCGGCGTCAAGTGCGGCAAAGTGCTCGGGAGCTATCTGTGAGCGGCACCATCAGCGACCCGTTCCCCGGTGACTGGTACGCCGACGCCGACCGGCCATCGTCCGCGCCCGCGTGGCAGATCGGCCGCGAGATGGCCTTCGACGCCGCGCGCATCCGGTCACCGCGCGCGTTGCACCCTCGCGCCGTGGACCTCTTGCGAGCCTACGACCACCTCGGCTACCTCGATGGCTTCGGGGGCGTGGACGGCGTGGTCGACGTGAGCGAGGCGGCGCACTGGCTGACGTGGGCGCTCGATCGAATCGCCGCGCTGCTGACGTTCGCGAATGGCGGTGCATCGTGAGCCCCGGCCTGCTGAAGCTCGCGGCTCTGCTCCTCGAACAGCAAGGCGAACGTCTCGGCAGCCGGGGGAACGAGGCCGAGCTGACCCTGCCGGCGGAGCTGAGCGACGAGGACGTGGCAGCCCTTGCGCTGCTCGCGAACCGTCACAACTTCAAGGACTGCGACGGCGGCTTCGAGGCGCTGCGCGAGGCCCAAGGGATCCACCCGGACGATCTGGTCACGCCCGAGAAGCTGCGCCGTCGGAGCGGGACGACAGACGCGCGCATCATGAGAGCGCTGGCCTTCGGTCTGCGCGAGGAGCTGTCGAAATGAACCGCTGGGTCTGCCTGGTTCGAGCTGCAACGGCGAGCGCCGAGATCAAGACGATTCCACTGCCGTTCCCGGTGCGCCACAACGGCGGCCCGATCGAAGGCTGGATCGTCGAGCTGGACCGCCGCGGGGCCGAGCTGTGGGGGCGCTTCGCAGACGCGAAAGAATGCGCGCCAAGGGAAGAGCAATTCTTGCTCGCGGACAAGCTGATCGCGGCCGGCGATCCCTCGCGCGCCACCGGCGAAGACCTCCAGCGGATCCTCGATCTCATGGCTCTCGATACGACGGGGGCGGCCGTCGATGAGCCCAAGGCGGAGATGTTGCTCGGCGCGACGCTGACCACGGATGCGCAGATCATCGTCTCAAACCAGGGTGCGCCTCTCGCCGACGAGCAGATCGGTTCGCTCCTCGACGGGTTCCGCCCGCGGCCCGACGTCTCGTTCGCCGTTCGAGACGATCGCGCCCGCATGGTCCGCAACGAGCCCGAGCGGCGCACCGAGATCTACTGCTCGACCGAGGAGGCGGAGGTCGTTCGCCGGCACCACGCCGCGGTCTTCGGCGCCGACCGCGTGAAGGTCGAGCCCGGCCGGGTGCTGATCCTCGACGAGCCGGACCTCTCGCTGACGCTCACCGAACAGATGCTGCTCGCCCAAGGTCGCGGAGACGATGACGAGCCAGGCGATTCGTTCCTCGAAAGGTTCTCGGCTTTGCCGTCGCACGAGGGCGATTACGTGGCGCTGCTGAACGAGAACAACCCGGAAGGAGCGGTCGGACTGTTCAGCGCCAACGGGGTTCCGAGAGTCGTCATGCCGAGGGACGCCTACGAGAAGTTCGTCGCCGAGTTTGGGCCGCGCGAGCCGCCCAGCGTCCTGGTTCTCGACGCGCCGCGCGCCAAGGACAACGGGGTGTACGACGTGG
>CAYMIJ010000053.1:0-4610 GCA_964390465.1 uncultured Flavobacteriaceae bacterium
AGGCCTGGGTCGCCTGACATGACCTCCGCAATGCCGCAGCACCTCCTGGGCTTCGCCTTCGCCGGCTCCGACCTTGTCTTCGAGGTGGCCGCCGATGGCAGGATCGGTCTAGCTTTGGGTGCCGCCAAGCGCATAACCGGGCACAACGAATCCGAGCTGAAGGGCCTGGACTGGGCCACCCTGTTTGCCCCGGACGACGCGGAACTCTTGCGCATCCTGCTAGAGGGGGTGGGGCCAGGTGAGCGCCGGGGCCCCCTGCGCCTCACCCTGGCCCGGTCGGGGAAGCTCGACCGTCACGTCTCCCTGTCGGTTTTCCGGATGCCCGCCCTCGGCGCGCCACTCTCATGCTCCTTCAGCCTCGGCGCCGCACCCCAGACGGCGGTAGGCTCGCCCCCGAACGGCCTGTTGGCCGCCTCCGACTTCGCCGCTGCGGCCGCCGAACTCCTGCGCGAGGCGGAAGGCGCCGGCCTGGCTGTGCGCCTGGACCTCGTTGAGCTTGCCGGCCTTGGGGAGCGCATGTCCGCGCTGGACCCGGAGGCCGCTGCTGACATGCGCCGGCGCTTAGCCGCCACTCTGCGCGCCAACTCCCTTGGCGGACTGGGGGGGGCGGAGATCGCTCAGGATCGCTTCGCCATCATCAGCCCCGGGACCACGGCGCCCGACCGCTTCAAGGCTGACCTCAGTCGAGCCACGGGCAACCTCATAGAGCCCATCATCGCCAACCTGCCCCTGGAGGCCGGCTCCCAGGGGCAGAACCTGCGGGCCATGCGCTACGTCCTGGACCGCTTTATCGAGGACGGGCCGGACGACGCCGCTGCCGGGTTCAAGGCTGCGGTGCAGCGGATGATCCGCGATACCGCCCGCTTCCGGGCCCGGGTGGCCGCGGGGGCCTTCCAGCTGGCCTACCAGCCGGTGGTGAGCCTAGCCGATGCCAGCCTTCACCATTTCGAGGCCCTTGCCCGGTTCGAGGCCGACGCCAGCCCGGCGGACACCATCCGCCTGGCTGAAGAACTGGACATGATCGCCGATTTTGATTTCACGGTAGCTCGCATGGTGGTGGATGTGCTGGAGGCCGAACCGGCGTCGTGCAGGGTGGCGGTCAATCTCAGCGCCCGGTCCCTGATGATGCCTCGGTTCATAGCCGCCTTCGAAGGGCTAATGATCTCCCGCCCGGCTCTGCGGCCTCGGCTTCTGCTGGAGGTCACAGAAACCCAGGTGATCAAGGATCTGGACGCAGCCGACGCCGTCATCCAGAGCCTGAGGACCCAGGGTCACGTGGTATGCTTGGACGACTTCGGCGCCGGGGCCGCCTCCCTCGATTTTCTGCGCCGCCTGAACATCGACATCGTCAAGATCGACGGTCGGTACGTCCAGGCGTTGCGACCCAAGAGCCGAGACGCCGTGGTCCTGAAGCATATCGTCAACCTGTGCACCGACCTCGGCATGACCACGATCGCTGAGATGGTGGAGACCCGCGACACCGCCGATAGGGTCCGCGACTTGGGGGTCAAGCTCGGCCAAGGCTGGTACTATGCGAAGCCCCTGCCTAGGCCCCAATGGGGTGTCACCCCCGGACTGCCGCGCGCTAAGCGAATCGGGACGGTAACGGGGTGGGGATAGGGGGACGTCTGAGACACCCGTGCTACGAGGCCCTCGTCGATCGCGCCAACCCTACGCCCACGAAGATCAGATCACAGCGCCCTGCTCATAGGGGGTAGCCTCTGTCGCTAGCACAGCGCTCGGATCAGAAACCGCCTCCCCGAGAATCCCAAACGATTCAATCAAGCTGCAGAATGCTTTTGACCACTTTGACGGTCGCGCGGTTGTAAGGCAAACGCCGGGGTTGCGTGACGTCGCGAGCGGTTTGGCCCGTGGATAACTTGACTTCGGGTGGGCAGGGGCGCGGATGGGAATTTGGGTTATCGTCTCCCGAAAGGGCGGGCGCGGGGAAGACAACCGTCGCAGCAAATCTAGCAATCGCCGGCCGGGAAGCAGGGCTGCGCACCATCGTGGCGGACATAGATCCGTTGAGGTCCGCAAGTGATGCCCTGCGCTCCGATTGGACGGTTCGGAGCTGTTGATTGAAACTGCTGCTGCAAAGCTCTTCGCGGTCGTTAACGCCTGTAGGCGGTCGGGCTGCGAGTTGCTTGTTATTGACACTCCTACCGCGCCAGAAGGCGACATGGTGGCGGCCATGAATGCGGCTGATCTTAGTGTGATTGTAAGCAGACCCACATATCTTGATATCGCTGCGGGGCTGATAACCGTTGAGGCTGTCCGACGCCTGGGAAGAAACGGACCGTTGGTTCTAAACCAATGCCCACCAACACGGCTCGGGACTGAATCCAGTTCGGTGGCTCGGACCCTCGTAGCGCTTGAACAGGCGGGTATCATTGTGTGCCCGCAGGCGCTTGGAGCGCGAACGGCATTTCAAATGGCAATGGCCAGCGGGTGCGGGGTGACGGAATCTGATCCCCGTGGCCGAGCAGCCGCTGAAGTCAGACTTCTTTTTGATTATCTCGTCGACAGGTCAGCCGCCACCTTGCCAGTCAGACGTGCAGCAAACGACTAGCTGCATTCGAACTCCACCGGCCCGACGCTAGGCTAGGTCGGGGGTTGGTACCGTAAGGGACCGCAAGAGTGATCGCCTCGCGTACAGGGAAGCGTCGTGGATCATCAGCTTTCAAATTCCGAGGCCCACCTGTCTCGGGCTTCGGTGAACCCTACCGGAACACGGCCCCGTAGGTCTCCGCTCCTAAAGATGCGGATGCCGACCTCCCGGCCCTGAGCCCATGCGACTTCCGCTTCGTGAGCTTCTCCCGTCTGCCACTCCACCAAAACAAACAGGTGCGGCAAGGGAGCCGGAAGCTCAAGCCGCAATCCCATGCCCCGAGAGCTGATGTCCATAATCGTGCACTCGACGTTCCCAGGAAAAATGCGCGCAGTGAGGGATGTTGAAGACCTTGGACGCTCGCGGCGATCTTGGCCTTTCTTCGGTCCAATGAGTGTAGAGGAACTCATATTGGCTGCCCCAGAAAAGAGTCAGTCGCTGTGCTCATGGACAGGGGGCCGCGCTTCAAAGACATCAGTCCAAAAGGAGCTTGACGATCAACCACCTTGCGAATGTCTCAGGATAGTTTTCCATTCCGGCAACGCGGGCAGACTTTGACGACCCGCCGACCCTGACGGTCATGACGCCGTTGCTTATGGCCCAGAGACCCCGACGGGCTTGCCCATCAATCCGGACTTCGGCCAACTGCTCGCCGTTTGACATTGGTCGTCCCCAACTGGCCTCAACAGGAACATAGAACGCCGTTCGTTAACCGGACCTGTCGTACGGTCCAACATTCCGACGGATTGTCCACGTCGTAGGCTGTTGTCAGCGCAAGTTCAGGGCGTTGTGCTGTCGCACGGGATGGGCCCACCCGCGGGTTACCCAATGGCGCGCACCGCTCGGTGCAAAATGCGTCCAATGCTTGAGGTTCGATTTGTGTCAGCCCCACCGACCAATCTAAAGAAGATCGAGCTGCCGGATTTCCGCAAGGTTCTTGGGATGCATGTTCGGTATTTGGAACGCCGCCCTGGCGGGCAGCGCGCCAGCTTAGCTTACACTGATCTTACTGGCTTCCAGCTTGACCGCGTAGATCTGCGAGAAGCTGACTTCACCGGCGCCCGCCTCAATTCGGCATTCCTTTCGGAGTCAAACCTCGAAGGCGCAGTACTCTACGGGGCTGACTTGCGGAGCGCCGATCTCAGAGGCGCAAATCTGACGAATGCTGATTTGCGCGGCGCTTGCTTGCGCGGCGCCAACCTTGCGCGCGCTAAGCTTATTTCCTGTGATTTGCGCGAGGGATTGATCGCGCTTCAAGATCTGCAAACAGGCTTCAAAATCTTAGTTCATGAAACCAAGGTAGGAGAGCTCGATTTTGCGGTTCTCGTGGATGCCGATCTCACGGGTAGCCGGATGACCGGCGCATCAGCAGCTTCCGCTGATTTCACAGGGGCAAATCTCTCAGGCGTCTCTTTCGGCGGCGCGAAACTCAGGAAAGCAAAACTGGATCGCGCAAATCTAACAGGCGCCAATCTGTCGGGCGCAGACCTGACGGGCGCCTCATTGAAGCGGGCCAACCTGACCCGCGCGGATCTGGCCTTCGCACGTATGGAGGGCGCCGACCTCACGGACGCCTTGGTGCCCCCTCCGATGCTTGTTTATCTAGACGACACTCCGCTTGGAGAGGTTTTGGCAGCCCATGAGAAATTCTGCACCAGCCAGGGCGCATTAGGCGCGCCTGCGTACTGACCTTAGCCGCGCACTGTTGCGCCACGCCAACCTTTCCAATGCTCACGCGGTGCGTGCAAGATTTCTGGATGCTGACCTCTCGGGAGCCATTCTGGAGGGATGTGAACTTACCGCTGCAGAGCTGGAGGCATGAACAGCGGCAAGCCAGCAAACTGCTATTAGGTCTCAGGCGAGGGTTTGGCCACTTACCGCCACCACAGGAATTTCCCGCACGCTTGGCACGCTTTGTAGCACCCACCCATTCTCCAATGAATTGGCGCAGCGTCGCCACCGGGTAACCTGGTGGATGTCGACCTCGCCAACTAAAGCG
>CAYMIJ010000054.1:0-4378 GCA_964390465.1 uncultured Flavobacteriaceae bacterium
GCCAGTGCTAGCTTTTCGTACCGTCACTTATTGCACTGAAAACGAGGAGACCCCCAGTGGAGTTGGTCATCGAGTCGGGTGTTCTCAGCACCGAACATATCCTCAACGTACTGGCCCGCCTGAACGCTGCTCCTGTGCCTGAATCGATTGAAAACAGTTTGCCCTTGCTGTCATGCGAACTAAAGTTGTTTCTCCCGCAACTGACCGCTTCAGAGGGAGGCCACACCTTCTGGGCCAATTCCGAAACAAATTTACTTCAATCACGATTGAAGTAAATTTGTTACTGTCATAGAAATTGAAGTAAAGTTGTTATCTTCATTTCTTGGCGGTTGCCCCCATGACAGATCCGATTGCCCTGCCCGTCAAGCGCCTTCCAAAGCAAACGCTGCATCACGTATGGGCTCCAAAGCTGAGCCGTACCGTAGTGCTCGCCGGGCGCGACCAACTGCATCTGTGGGTCATGCTTGAAGCGCATCCAGCGGTATCTCGGTACTGCGAACGTCCGAGCTGGCCCGACGAGAGTGAGGCTTCTCCGGAGCCGGATTTCTGGGCGCTGCGCGACGGCCGCGCGGTCTGGCTTGCGCTTGGCGACGCTCCACAAATTGATCCAAATTCAGCACCAGTGCTACCAACCTTGCCCAGCATCGACTGGATCCACGTCGAGGCGCTGAATCAGCACCGCGTTTGGATTCAAAACTGGCTGTCGCTGTTACCTTACCTAGGAGCCACCAGCACACCCAGTTTCGACTCCCTGGTGGCACAGGTTATCCAGGCTACCGATCCCGAGAGCAGCTTTGATGACTTGGAACGAAAGTTATCGGCCACAGACCCGCTCCTTGTACGCACGGCGGTGATTGCCGCGCTTCATCAAGGGCTCCTCGTCAGCCAAGACTTGCAACACCAGCAGTGGGGCCGCTCCACCCGCGTCTCTAAGCTGTCGAAAGGGAGTCCGCATGCGACGCGGTGACATCCCCGAAGCCCTGGCAGATCCATGCCTGTGGCCCACCGTCGATGTCACAGCGCTGACAGGCGAGCGGCAGGACATCTACCAGCGTCGGGAACAGGCTGTCTGCGCGTATCTGCGTGGCGAAACACGAGCTGACATTGAGCAGCGCTTCGGCGTCAGCCGTGCATCTCTCGCGAGGCTGGTCGCACGCTGCCTCTCGCCGCATCAAGACGGACGCATTCAAGGCCTGCGCGCGCTCATTCCACATACCAGGGCCAAGGACTATCAGCGCGTCAAGCCTGCTGCGCGCATACTATCCCAAGGCGGTCTAAGTGGTGCGCTGGGACAACTCTTCGAGCGCCTCCCACAGCTCGTTGGCATCATCGAACGACAGATTTCCACTTCAGCACTCGGCTTGTCAAAGAACAACCGTATTTACGGGCTCCTTGACGTCCAATCCAAGATCATCGCGGCGTGCCGCGAAGCCGGCCTGACAGCCCAGGACTACCCGCTCAACCGCGACGAGATGGGCTATCGATCACTTGCCTATTGGATTCGCAATCGGCTGGAGCAACGCATCCCCCTACGCCTGCCACGGCAAGACGATGCCTGGGACACGACGAGTCGCCCATACTCCGTCGTGGAGCTTGATGGCCACAAACTCGACCTGCGCGTTCGCGTGCGCTACATCGACGCCACCGGCGTCAGTGTCGATATCGAGAGCGAACGACTGTTCGTGATCACACTCATCGACGTCTGCACGCGCATCGTCCTCGGATGGCAACTGGTGCCCGCGCCTGAATACGATCACCATGACGTGCTCTGCGCGATACAGGACGCACTGCGGCCACGACTGAAGCGCCAGGAATTTTCGATCCCTGGCCTCGCGTATCGCCAAGGCGCTGGCTTTGTCGCCGATGTCCTACCAGAGTTGAGCTACGCCTGCTGGGATGTACTCAAGGTCGACAACGCTGCCTCGCACTTGACCGAGGATACCTTCGAGCCCATCTGTCGATTCGTCAGATGCCGGCTTGAGGCCGGCCCTATCGGCGAGCCCACGTCACGCCCCTTCATCGAGCGCTTCTTCGGCACGCTCACCAACCGCATGTCGCGTAAGGCCACAGGCACGACCGGCCGCAGCCCGGACGACCCCCTCGGCAAACAAGGCCGCACCGTACCCGTCCCCTTGCTCATCACGCTGCCTGAGCTCGAAGAGCTGCTCGACGTGAGCATCGCAAACTACCATGCCGCTGCGCATTCGGGTCTCAACGGTCGCTCGCCGCTGGAGGCCTTGCAGCTTGCCGCCGCGAATCACGCAACCCCTATTCGCACCCTTGCGCCGGTGCTGCGCGGCCGACTGCACCAGTTGCAATCCGTGCATCTGTCAACCGTGCGCGGTAGCGCTGCAAGCGGCGTCGCCCCCTACATCAGCTTGTACGGTGCTCGGTACAGCAACGAAGTCCTGCAACGCACAAGTGGCCTCATCGGACAAAAGATCCGTGTCTACATTCAACCCAACGACATGCGCACAATTTGGGCGTACCTCTCCAACGGTGCGGACCTGGGCCAACTGTCGGTACTCGATGGCTGGCGATACAGCCGCCACACGCTCAAGCTGCGTAAACGCATTCTTCGCGAACGCCGCCTGGGGCGGCTGAAGTTTGCTGGCGAACAGGATCCCGTGGTGCTGTTCGCCGACGCACAACGTCGTGCCGCCCGGGGCTCACGCAAGCGAGGCACAGTCGTGCTCCAGCTTGACGCAGCGAGCATGAGTACCGAGACCGCGTCGCCGCCCTCCTCACCTTCCACGGACACCGCACCCGTCGCGCCCATCGCACGCTCGCCCACCCCTGCCTTCGTTGATCTTGGCGACCTCAAGATGCAGAACAACTAAAAAACTCGCCTCCATGACAACCATCGACATTTTGCGACCACGCTCGATCGACGAGCACCCATTGAAGCGCCGAACCTACAGGGTGCCAACGCCGTCAATCAAGGCCATGATCGCGCTTATTGACGAATGTCTGTTCATGTTTGTCGGTGGTGCGCTTATTCACGGTCGCCCGCGCATCGGCAAGAGCTGCGCTATCGACTTCGTCATCACCGATCTCAAGGCCAAACACCCCAAGCTGTCCGTCTACAAGATGCGCTGGATCAAGCCGCAGGTGCCCTCGGAGAATTCTTTCTTCGCCGCGCTGCTACACGCTATCAAACATCCCGCAGATCCCTCCGCGAAAAAGACCGCACTTCGCGGTCGCTTGGTTCACCGGCTTCGCCAGATCGCCGACACGCTCGGTGATGACCGGGTCGTGCTTTTTATCGACGAGGCCCAGAATCTGCGCGAGATCGAGTACGAGTGGCTGCGGGATTTGCACGACGACCTTGAGAACAATGGCGTTCGTCTCTTCACGTTTCTTATCGGTCAGCATCAACTCCTTGCACAGAAGTCAGCGTTTCAGGCTCAAGACAAGGAGCAGATCGTCGCGCGCTTCATGATCGAAGAACTCGCCTTTCGGGGCATCGCCAGCGAAGCCGAGTGCGCCGCAGTCATGGGAGCCTATGACATAGGCGAATACCCTGCGGCATCCGGCTGGAACTACGTGCGTTTTTTTGTGCCGCTCGCCTATGCTGCCGGGCTGCGCATGAAAGAGTCTGCACCCAGACTTTGGCGAGCATTCGAGGATGCCCATTACAAGGCACAACTCGACGGACCACCCGAAATTCCAATGAAGTATTTCACCGCAGCGATCGAAGCTGCACTGCTAACCAGCGCCGAGCAAGACTCGGAGACCCTGACTTGGGACGCAGCGTTTTGGACCACCATGGTCGACAGAAGCCGCTACGTCATGGCTCGCCGCGCTGGCAGAATTATGGTCAGCGCCATCACGGTCCGCTGACCCGTGAGTGAGACCTCAGCGCGGGCCCAGTCCGCGCCAATCATCGAGTTCGAGGTCACCACGCCACTGGCGCGATCAGACTGGCGATACACCTCTCGGCCACGGTGGAGCAGCACGGGCGAGTCCATGTGGATGCGGTTGGCCAAGTTTTCGGTATGCAATCGGATGGGCGTTACGGAACTCGCCGATCTGCTTTCGCTTCGCGATACCGGCGCCGTTACTGACAACGCCAGCGACCTACGTCACACAGGTCGCTGGGATCAGAACGCGTTGGCCGACGTCCTTGATATCTCCATCGACGACGTGCGCGACAGCTTCTGCTCCGTCATGCCCAGTCACTCGCTCGCGCACTGCGCCACCGAGCTACGGTATTGCGAGCCGTGTCTGACCATGGGTTTCCACGCGGCGTGGTTTCAGTGGGCACACATCGAACGGTGTCCATTGCACTGCGTGCCCATCAGGCGCGGTTGCTTTCACTGTTCGTCGCCCATCCCCTACGAACTCGGCGCCAGTCTTGCTTTGAGTCCGTTGTGTT
>CAYMIJ010000055.1:0-4345 GCA_964390465.1 uncultured Flavobacteriaceae bacterium
CGACAACGCCGGCAGCACGCGGACGGACGTTGTGGTGACCAACCCCGCCCCGGCACCGGGCGCCGCGGGCGGCCTGCTCTACAGCGACGGCAGCGCGTGGACACGCCTCAACGCCTGTGCCTCTGGCACCTACCTCCGCGGCGCCGGCGCCAGCGCGCCCACCTGCTCCTCGATCTCGTCCGGCGACCTCCCAGACCTCTCGGCCACCTACCAGCCTACCGACGACGACCTGACGGCCCTGGCCGCCCTGGCTTCCACGGCTGGCATGCTCTCCCGGACGGGCGCCGGGGCCTTCGCAGCGCGCACGCTCGCGTGCGGGTCCTCGACCTGCAGCTGGTCCAACGGCGACGGCAGTGCTGGCGCTCCGACCATCACGGTCGCGGCCACCACGGTCAACGGCGCCACCTGCACCCCGGGTTCGAGCTGCGCTGCGCGCACCTTCACCAACGCTGGCCGGGTACGCCAGAACAACAGTGCGGACACCTTCTACACCGAGTTCACCTCCGGCGCGACGGCCAATCGGACCTTGACCATTCCCGACGCCACGGGGACGCTTGCGATGCTGGGGCTCGCGCAGAGCTGGTCGGCCGCGCAGACCTTCGCCAACGCCGGACCGGCGCGCGTCAACAACAGCGCGGACACCTTCTACTCGCAGCTCGCCAGTGCGGCGACCGCGAATCGCACATGGACCCTGCCGGACGCGACGGACACCGCGTGCGGGCTGGCGGCAACGCAGACGCTCACCAACAAGACCATCTCGGGGGCGTCCAACACGCTCAGCAACATCGGCAACGGCAGCCTGACCAACAGCGCCACCACCGTCAACGGATCGACGTGCACTCTTGGCAGCACCTGCGAGGTGCAGCGCTTCCTCAATGCCTCGCGCGCCCGGATCAACAACTCGGCCGATACCTTCTACAGCGAGCTGACGTCGGCCGCGACGGCAAACCGGACGTGGACGATCCCCGATGCCACCGACACGGCCTGCGGCCTCGCCGCCAGTCAGACCCTCACGAACAAGACGATCGCGGCAGGGTCCAACACCATCTCTGGCCTCGGCGGTGACCTCTCAGGGTCGCTCAACAGCGCCACCGTCGCCAAGGTGCAGGGCTACTCCTGGCAGTCCGGCCTCACCTGGTCGAACCAGGACGTGCCTTGCTGGGACAACGCCAACTCGCGCTTCACTGCCTGCACCCCGAGCTACACCACCTGGCAGAACGGCGGCTCGGGCCTGACGCAGCGGGCCACCATCAACGCCAGCACGGGCCTCACGGCGACCGACAACAGCGGCAGCAGCCGCACCGACCTCACGATCAATCAGGCCGCTGCTCTCACCTGGACCGCGCTGGAGACGTTCGCCAAGGCCTGGACCTCGATCACCAGCGGCAGCAACCACGGCATCGACATCACCCCTTCGGTGACCGGCGACGGCGGAGCGGGAGGTAACACCGCAACGCCGATCCTGGCCAACCTCACCGGGACGGTGAACCTCGCCGCGACCGGCGGCAGCAACACCAGCGGGTACACCGCGCTGCTCGTCAACGTGGTGGAGACGGCGATCGGCAGCGGGGTCAAGAAGCTGCTCGACCTGGAGGTGGGCGGCGCCGCCAAATTCTTCGTCACCAACGCCGGGCTGATGACCACCGTGAACGCGACGGTGACCGCGCTCTCGACCGCAGGAGTGGTGACGAACAACAGCTCCGGCGTGCTCGCCACACTGGCCGGAACCACGACCACGGTGCTCCACGGCAACGCGTCCGGTGCCCCGACCTTTGGCGCAGTGTCCCTCACCGCCGACGTGAGCGGGGTCGCCCCGATCGCCAACGGAGGTACAAACAGCAGCACGTCGCTCACCGGCAACCGCCTGATGACCTCGAACAGCGGCGCCACGGCGATCGTCGAGGGGAACATCTACGACTTCGTCATCGCCGAGGTGACCAGCTCCACCACCGGCGGCGGGGCCGTCGACACCACGGTGACCATCCCGGCGGCCCGCGGAAGCAACGGAACCAAGGGGTTCTTGATCACCGACATCGCCTTCCGTGTAACCCAGGCCGTTGCGGGCGGCGGCAGCGTCAACGTGCGCGCTGGGACCTCTGCGGGTGGCACCGACCTGATCGTCAGCACCGCGGCGAGCGGCGCCGTCGGGACCACCTACGGCGACCTCACCTCTGAGATGGGGACCAAGTGCGACTCGACCCGCGGTTACAACTGCTACGTCGACGGGGGCGCGACGCTCACGCTGCGGCTGGAGGCGCCGACCGGGACGGTGTCGACGGCCCTGAAGGGGATCTGGACCGTGACGGGGAAACTCCGATGATCCGCCTGACCCTTCTCGCCCTGCTGGTGCTCGGCAACGCCGGGTGCTTCGACGGCTGCATTCCCGACGCCGACGCGAGGCGCCGCGGCCTGGGGCGCGCGTCCATCTACGCACTCGGCGACATGACCACGCCGGTCGACATGACCAGCGCCGGGCCCAACTACATCCGCCTCACCTCGCTGACGGGACTCACCGAAGCCGCGAACGGCGGAGGAGGCTGGGACTACACCGGCCACAACTCCGGCTATTCCAGCGACTACGGCATCTCGACGGTGAAGCTGCCGTCCGGCCAGGACGGCTGGATCGGGGCGAAGATCAAGTCGTCGAGCCCAGGGGCCATCATCGGCGTGCGCACCACGTCGACGAACGGCCTCTACACCGGGATGCGCTACGCCATCTACGTCTACACCGGCGGCAACGCGAACTATCAGCTGCTCGAGAACGGCTCCGGCGTCAGCCCCGACACCAGCCGGGCCGTCACCACGAATGACATCATCGCCATCCGGCGCACCGGCTCCACCATCACCGCCGAGCGCAGCAGCGACGGCGGATCGACGTGGCAGGTCACGAAGACGTGGGCCGGCGGCGACACCGGGGACTGGTGGGCCAACATGCAATCGTCGGGCGGCGACCCGAATGCCGTCATCTACCAGCCGCAGGGGTCCTCGAATGTCCAGTAGGCTGCTCGCGGCCGGCGCGCTGGTGGCGCTGTGCGGGATCTGCTGGTGCCTGCCGGTGCAGCGCGAGAGCGAGGCGCTCGGCGTGCCGATGGCCGTGCGCTTCCGCGACTTCGCGCCGCCCGCCGACATGGCGCCCTATGTCGCCTACGGCCTCGCGGCCTACGGCCAGTCCCTCTCGGTCGGCTACAGCGCGACCGGCTACAACACCGCGGCGCTCAACAACGGCAAGGCGTGGATGTTCAACGGGGGCAGCGTGCCGAACGGCACCACGTCCTCGCTGACGGCGGCGACGGAGGTGGGCGGTCTCGAGACCGGATGGGTCTCGATGGCCAACTACCTCACGACCACCGACAGCATCACCGCGATCGAGTGGTCGGGCGGCCTCGGCGCCGCGCCCTACTCGTCGCTGTCGAAGGGGTCGAGCCAGTACACGCAGTTTATGGCGCAGTTCTCGGCGGCGGTCACCCGGGCCGGGGCGCTGTCGCCCTCGCGCTCGCTGCGCGTCCCCGCGATCCAGCTCGTCCACGGCGAGAGCGACAACGGCAGCGCGAGCTACCCGGCCAACCTCGTGACCTGGCAGTCCGACCTGGAGACCGACATCCAGGCGGCCACCGGACAGACCGAGCACGTCGTGCTCCTCCAGACGCAGGTGGGCGCGTGGCAGAAGCTCAATGGTGTCGCCACCTCGCGCACGCCAATCGACCAGCTCGACGCCGCGGAGGCGCACCCGGGGCTCATCGCGGTCTGCGGCCCGAAGTACCACCTCGCCTACAACCCCGGCGACGGCTACCACCTATCGGCGGCGGGCTATTGCCGCATGGGCGGAATGTACGCCAAGTGCTGGGAGACCATCCGCAACGGGGGGCAGTGGGCGCCGCTGGTGCCGACGGCCATAGCCCGAAGCGGCGCGACGGTCACGGTCACGTACCACGTTCCCGCCGGCTCCATCACGCTCGACACCTCCGAGGTGTCCGACCCGGGGAACTACGGATTCGAGTGGAGTGACGACGGCACCGGCGGGGCCACCTCGATCTCGTCGGTGAGCGTGACGGCATCCGACACGGTGACCATCACGCTCAACCGCACGCCGACGGGCAACAACAAGCGCCTGCGGTACGCCTACACCGGCATCGTCGGCAACGCCGGCGGCCCCACGACCGGCCCGCGCGGGTGCCTCCACGACGGGGAGACAGCGACCGTCGACTGCGCCTCGACCTATCACCTGTGGAACTACGGCGTGGTCTTCGACCGCGCGGTCCCGTACCCGTAGCGACGAAAGGAAGTGACCCGTGGAAGACCAGATCCCGACGACCCCCGCTCCGACCGCCGGCGTCCGCACCAGCGA
>CAYMIJ010000056.1:0-4297 GCA_964390465.1 uncultured Flavobacteriaceae bacterium
AGCCTTCTCGTGCTAGCACGTTTGGGTGCCCATACTCAGGCAGATTCTCGAACATCTGATCTGTTGGTGCTCCTCCTGATGGGTGAAGAGGACATCCCCATGTCCCCACATCATCCGTTAACTGGAAGAAAGAGCGCTGGGTCTGGCATCGGGTTGCCTACAGCACAGGAACTGGATACTGAATAACTTGCTTAGACGAAATGATTGAAAGCGACTTTGAGCCACGAGAGATTGCTACGTAGAAATGCTGAGCCGCATTGGCGCCGGTAAAGTCGTCTGCATTAACCACGAATGCATGATCGAATTCGAGTCCTTTGACTAGCAAAGTACGTGAAACCAGTCTGGATGGATATTTCCGATTGAGATGACGTGAGCGACTCCGTGACAGCCAGGCCGCATCCCGCAGACTCGCATAGTTTCCCTTCTCCATTGCGGAGATTGCATCACGGGCCGCGTAGAGCAGTTCATGACGATATATCCGGACTTTCGGCATGCGAAGCAAAACTCCCAGAGCGCGCCTTACCAAAGACAACTCGTTCGAGGCGGCAATTTCCAGCAACGCCTCCAGTGCCTCGCGCTTCTCGACTTTCTTCGTGCGCGTCGGACTTATTTGCTGTCCGACCGCGAATTTCTTGAACTCACTACTGAAGGCACTTTTAAGCTCAGTTGCACATTTGGCGGCAAATTCCAGCACGGCCAAGGATCTTTGCAGGCCTTGTAGCGAGTCCAATGCGTTGGCAAACTCCATGAGATCCAGGCACTGCACCTCTTCCATCGAGGAGTACCCTCGACGCCCTCTTGCAAAATGGTGAGCAGCGGGCTTTTCCTTGCGAATCGCTATGACGCTACCCTCTACTTCTCGAAGCTCTTTGGCGACTTTTCCTTCGGCCTTTTCGTCTTTTACCTCCCACCTGACCGGCACCGCAGCAAGATCAATTGGCTCGCCAGCAACTAGTTTGTCTCGTGCGAGCGTAATCCATCGACCTAGCGCCGGATTCGTTTGCTCCCAGCGGTGAGGGGTCGTAAGTCGCCCAATTGGAGGAAACACCGCTTCAACATCGTTTTTCCAAGATAGATCAGCCCCTGCAAACTCGAATATTCGCTGCAATGGGTCACCCAGGACTCGGCATGGCAGCATTGTGGCCAGCAACGACGCGATGGCGTGCTGCTCACGCTGACAATCTTGGTACTCGTCAATGTAGATTGCGTCATAAGAAGCACGGATGACACGCTGTATTGCCTGAACAGCTAAGACCTTTTGCATACCCGAATAGACTGCAGACCAGTCGTTGTCATCCTCAGGTTGAGGCTTCGAACATTCGGATGTCTTCGGGTAAGCCAAGACGTAGTCTAGGCACCATCCTGCAATGGTGTCCACGCGCACACATCGGGATGGTACCTTGCGGTCTTTGAGCCGCTGGCGAAGTGCTCTCACACCCGCGTGAGTGTGCGTTAGGACAAGAGATTTGGCACCCGGCGGTGACGCTTTAATAGCTTTGACCACAAGCTCGGTCTTCCCACACCCCGCAGGCGCTACGACTGAGCATGAGGACGCACTCGCAAGGACAACCTCATCCAGCATATGCCCAGTCTTCAACCAACTTAAGGGTACTCGCTAACGGTGCAGCAAGGCCCGCTTCGAGCATTTCTCGGACAACTTCTCCTGCCTGTTGCCCCCCGGAAATGCTCTTGAACCATCCCGTTCGTTTTTTCGGAAGCTTTTGACTCATTGCCACGGTTGCGATCTTCTGACGCAGTTCCTTTTCGGGAACGCCCATCGACAGCCAGTCGGTGAATTTTTGGGAGTTAACTTTGAAGCCGAATTCCGCTTCAAGTCCAGGCAGTATTTTCTCCGGTGCGTACATTTCATACGCAATATCAAGTAGTGCTTGAACAGCCGAGGCATCCGCGTCCGCAAACAACCGCTGCTCTGTACTGCAGTCCCCCTCCCATTCAAGCACCGTAACGGCCGCGTCGTTGAGTTCCTTTTTTGCGTTGTCCGGCAGTGCGACATCACTATCCCGCAGTAGCAAAGTAGAAAAGCCAAGTCTTGCAAAATTCATTGCGACTTCTGGTCCAGAACTACCACTACCATCACCCAGGCCCACGCCGCGATAGGCGAGCGATTCGCCGTCATGTTTGTTTGCCCAATAGGGCCTCAACGCTCGGACAAGGCCAAGTTCAGTTTTTCCCTCGCAAACGACTATGCGCCGGGAGAAAAACGTCTCCGGGTCTCTTCTGAGTTGTGCTTGAAGCTCTGTGTTTGGTTTTACCACTTGGAGCTCACCTCCTGCACGAACTGCAATAGCAAGATCATCTGTTGAGAGCTCAACAATAGTCGTCGGCGAGTGGGTGGTGAGGATTACTTGGCCCTTTGAGTCGGGCTGATGCTCTTCCCGCAGTACTTTAATTGCGTGCCGTATGCGATGTGGCTCTAATCCATGCTCCAGCTCATCCACCAGCACAATCGCCCCTTCAGCGATTGAAAGGCGCTCAACGGCGAGCGCAGTAAGTCTGCGTGAACCAAGGCCAGACATTCGAAGAGGAATATCGTGATTGTGAAGTGACAAACCGGACAGACTACTGAGAAGGCGCTGCGTATCTAGCCCCGCCTCAAACAAACCTCCGGTGTCGTATGCTCCAAGACGTATCGCCGCCTTACGAACTTCTTTGACGCTTTCGTTTAGTTCAGCCAGCGGCGCCCCTTTCACCGTTGCTTTGGCCTGCCTGAATGCACTTGTGAGAGCGTTTGACGCTGAATCCTTTTGCTCACTCAGCTTCGCAAGGTGCGAATACTGTCCCCACGTGAGGTGAGAGTCGGTTTCGGCGCCGAGTCGAACAACACCGAATAGCGCGCGATCGCCCGAGTAGAGGACTTTGGAAGCACCCCGGTCAGTCACTAGCTCCCATCTAGGGTCAAGATCTTTCTCTACTGACAACTGTACAGTGACGACCTCCATGTCGTCCTTTCCGGGCTCGTCTATGAAAACTCCACCTTTGGTCAGACCTCGAAGGTGGAGTCCGAACTGACCTGCCCCCCATAAACCGTACCAGTCATTTTTCCAAGAAGTCCATCAACCTGGAGAATGATGGACATGAGATCAAGCAAATTCAGCGAAGAACAGATCATTGGATTTCTGCGGCAGGCCGAGGCGGGCATGCCGATCAAGGAAATCGGCCGCAAGCACGGCTTCAGTGATGCGTCGTTCTACAAGTGGCGCGCCAAGTACGCGGGCATGGACGCCAGCGAAGCCAAACGGCTGCGCGAGCTTGAACTTGAGAACAACAAGCTCAAGCGGCTGTTGGCCGAGGCGCACCTGGACATCCACGCCCTCAAGAGCGTCTTTGGCACAAAGCGCTAGCCCCACAAGTCAAACGCGCGGCGATAGGACGCCTGGTGGCTGAACACCGGATGTCCGAGCGCCACGCCTGCGCCCTTGTGGGGCTAAGCCGTGACACCTACCGCCATGTGGGCCAGACCAGTGCGCTCAACATGGAGCTGCGCGAGCAGATCGTGCAGACCGCCCACGCCCGCAGGCGATGGGGCTATCGCATGATCCACGACGTTCTGCGTCCGCACTACCCCGGCATCAATCACAAGCGGGTGTACCGCATCTACACAGCAGAGGGCCTGTCGATCAGGAAGCGCAAGAAGACCAAGCGCATTGGGGTGCGCGTGCCGCTGGTGGCTGCGATGGCGGTGAACCAGACCTGGAGCATGGACTTCGTGAGTGATGCAATCGCCCGCCCTGGCGCGGTATCGCGACGCATCAAATGCCTCACGGTGGCAGATGACTTCAGCCACGAATGCGTGGACATCACCGCTGACTATGGAATCGGTGGCGCTTACGTCACCCGGCTGCTGGACCGGGCCGCCACGTTCAGGGGCTACCCCCAGGAAGTCAGAACTGACAACGGACCGGAATTCACCTGCCGGGCATTCATGACATGGACGCAGAAGCACGGCATCCGGCACATCCTGATTGAGCCAGGTAGCCCGACCCAGAACGCCTACATCGAGAGCTTCAACGGCACCTTCAGGGACGAATGCCTGGATGAGAACTGGTTCGAGTCGCTGGAGCAGGCCCGCCAGATCATTGCCATATGGCGAACCGACTACAACGAGACCAGACCGCACAGCAGCTGCGGGCGAATGCCGCCGGCGACATTCGCCGCTTTGAATCGCCAGTTAACTGGCGATTCAAAGCAACACAGCAAGACCAACGCAGGAGTCAGTTAATCTTGCAAACCCCGGACTTCTGGAATTTGGATTGGTACGGGAATTGGGGGCAGGTCA
>CAYMIJ010000057.1:0-4249 GCA_964390465.1 uncultured Flavobacteriaceae bacterium
CGCATCACAGGCGAGACAACTGTGAATCTCCGACCAACCGCACGACGCTCTTGCCTTCCAGGACGATCACGTTGCCTCCCACTGTGATCGCGAGCACGAGCACTTTTGCGCCGGGTGACAAGAATCCCGTAGGCGTGATCGGTATGCGAGGATAGCGCAGGCGGACGGGTCCGAGGCCCTCATCGTCACCCTTCACGAGAGCCACTGCGCCAGGTGTCACGGTGAGCTGTCCCTGCTGCCTGCCCCACACCAGCAAGCACCTAGATCGGTCGCCTTCGTGCCAGTGGTCACAGTGCCTGTCATCATGACTCTCAACACACTCGATCACTACTACCGATGTGGGATCGTCTCCAAGAGTCTTTCTGATCGTCTCTCTCGCGCGGGCGTGTCGTCTGTCGCTCACGTCGTCCTCCCGTCCCAGTGCACCACGAGTGTGGTCCATTCGTCTGACTCATCCCACACGGTGTTCTGGATGTGGGCCTGGCCGCGCGGACGCTCGAACATCACACCGCCTGCGTGGAATTTCTTCGTTCTGCCCCGGGCTGGGTCGAGCCACAGCACCATGTACAGGGTCCGTTCGCCGTTTGGCATGGTCTCGAGCGTGAGGTCTCCAGGCAATGGTCTCACTGGGATACTTCCTCAACAATATCGCCCGGGTGCTTGATGACATATGTCTTGATCCTGATCACACGACGGTCGGATCCGACCAGGAGGACGTCGTCTTCTTCAAGAGCGGCGACGATGAATCGTGTCACGACCTCACTCTTCGTGCCCAGCACGATCGCACTCGGCCGCACTGAAGTCCACCCGGGTCCGAGGACGTATGACTCATCTCCGTACGAATAGTTCGTATAGAAGATGCTACCCACAGGCGCGGTCATGGGCTGGATCTTGATCAGATCAGTCATGTACGGAAACGTCGACGGCGCACGCTTGATCGACGGAAACGCAGACCTGATTCCCATGGGTGATGAACCCGTCGTCGACTGTAGTGACGACGAGATGATCTGCTGCACGTATGTGCGTGTCAAGAATTCACTAAGTGACGGATCAAGCATCATCGACGTCCTGCCACATCCCATCAATGCCAGGCAGGTACCCAAACGTCTTCGTTCTGAATCCACGGTGTCGAGCGTCGATGAGCCACACACGGCAGCCGCTGTCCCTCACTGGCATGGACCCGACGACGAGCACGAATTTCCCGGCGTCTGCACGCATCGAACCCGGCTTCACAGACCTCTGCTGTGCACGCCAGTGTGCCCCAAGCGTGAGCTCACCCACAACGACCTCCGAGCACCTTGATCGCCTGTTCGACGTGCTCAAGGGTGAGTCCGTCGTCGAACGAGGTCTGGATCAGGTGATCTTGCACTCCTGCCATGTCATCGTCGTCATCGAGCACGACGAATTCTGAGTGTGTCGGATGCGCATCCAGCCACGCTTCGATCTCGTGACCCCGCATCCATCCACCGTGGGGTGCGGGGCCCTTGAGCACGCTCGCGTCCGGGGTGACGTCGATCACGTCGCCCCTGAGCCCACGGTCTGCGAGGATCATGCGGAGCTCGTCCAAGCTGCGTCCGTGCCTCCAGGACGACGACACGACGATCACCGCACCGGTTGCGCGCAAGATCATGTTTAGGAGCTCGACCTTCTCCGGATCGATCATCAATCGAAAAT
Source organism: uncultured Flavobacteriaceae bacterium (assembly GCA_964390465.1). Taxonomy (GTDB): domain Bacteria; phylum Pseudomonadota; class Alphaproteobacteria; order Micropepsales; family Micropepsaceae; genus JADZAI01. The sequence goes on from CAYMIJ010000057.1 coordinate 1,675, forward strand.
CAGACCTGCAAAGTCCGACGAGACCGAGAAGATGCAATCTGTTGTTCAGAACACCGTCGATATCGAGAAATACGACGCACATCACATCCTCACTTCGAAACATCACCCCTATGCGAATTTGCGATCACACATCGACACGCTACATGAATGTACGGGATGTACGGAGAAATGGACACTCTCATTCGGGTTCCAGACCGTTCATGTGCATCCATCCGATCCTACCTGCGACGCACACGAGGTACCAACCGCTGAGCATGTGCTTAGTACGTCCTGGGCGTGCAAGCACTAGCACAGGGACGTACTGGGCGGTCATGATCACACGACCGCCCTCGTCAACGAGTTGACACGGGCATGTTGGAACGACGCTTGAGCCCGGCAGACGTATAGACATCATCACCGATGCTTCGTGACCGCAGGACCGCGATGGATGTGGTACGTACAGAACCGCTTTCCATGCCCCGTATTTTTCACGGGACGACCCTCTTGATCACGCATCTCGATCCTCGGATCGTGCGACAGGATCGCCGTGAACGTATTGTACGTTGGCACCGCCCGCGGACACGCGTCGAGCGTGATCGTGTACAGCTGGTCGACCTGCAGACCCTCGTTGCACCTGACCGATTCGCGGATGAGCTGTTCGATCGTGACGTCGGGTTGGCGTGGGTTGAATCCGAGACCAACGAAGTACCAGGTCGGATTCGCGGCCTGGAGCTGCGGCAGCCTGAACACTTCACCTGTCTCAACATCGACGACTCTGTCGAATGCAATGGCGCGGTATGACCGTCCCGCCTCTAGACGACAGTCATCATCGTCAACGCCGAATGCCGGAAGTTCGCGCAGGGTCGTGTACGTCTCGTTCGTCTTCATCGTGTCCCAGGGTAACATCTGGCGCGCTGGAGTGACACGATACAGCGCTGGCAGCGATCTCAGCCTCGAGCATCTCACGCAGAAAACACGCGGTCGCCGCCTTGTAACCATGACGCTCGAACGCAGCGAGCGTCCTGAGCAGCGTGACGTCCGAAACAGCGTGCGCGTTCATGCGTTGTCACCATCGTCGTCGGCCTTGACGAGCGCGGAGATGCCTGGCCAGTTCCTGTCTCCGTCGTCCCACTCCACCAAGAATGGTTGCAGTTGGCTCTGCACGATCTTGCCGTGACGCCAGCCTCGACCCGTCGGATGACTGATCAGCCACTCGTCACGATGGACGCACGGTCCGTTCCAGAGCATGCGCACAGAAACATCGAAGTCAAGTCCGTGTTCCCGAAGTGCGGTTTGCGCGGCAGAAACGATCTTGTTCACGTGTCATCCTCGTGATCGTCTACACCTGAGCTTGATGAACGCGCTTCCGCGCTCCACAACCCTCACAGGATGCCACCCGGAGGGTTGTAGTACCCATGAGTGAGGTGCATGCCGTCGAGGTACCAGTAGAACTCGCGTTCCGTCCATCCCGCCTTCTCGAACATGAGCGAGAGCCTGCCGTCCCGGCAAGCGCGGGCCTCCTCGAGTGCGTCGTTGAGCGCGAGCATGGCCTCACGTGTGATGGGTGCATCGTTGGGCATGCTTGCGGCACACAGCTTCACGGCCTTCTCCGCGTATGCGATCAGATGCTCGTCGTATAGCGCGGTCAGCTCATCGAGTTCAATCGAATGCGGCATGGATCCGTCCATTCCTCGTGAGGTGCGGCCACCGTGCGCCTGGGCACGGGATGATCACGGCTCCACCCACATACCGGACACGTGATGTCCTGATTTCGTCTGCGAACTCTCTGAGAGTCCGCCGGAGCCGACGGCTAAGCTCCGGCTCCGGCTTCTCTGCCCGTTCCTGCTCACGTTCATGGCTCACGTCGTCACCTCCCGCGTGCAATTCGTGCATGTGAAGCCCTTGCCTAGCTCAAAGGCATCGCCCGTGATTGCAGTCACGTACTTGCTGTTTTTCCAGTACTCTAGAGCGTGTCTATGAGTGTGTTCGAAGCACTCGACACACTCCCTCGTGTGGATCTCTGCGAATTCGCTGTCGAATGCGTACCCGAGCACGTCGGACTCGTCTCCGTGTGTTGTGCCCACCTTCTTGTGGCAGTGATCGCACACGTCACCGCCTGGAACTGGGTCACCCTCCCAGTACAGGATGCCGTGTGACATCGTTCGATCGTTCGGGTCGATCGGAAAGCAACTGTGCTCGATCGCGCACTTCCCGCAGCTGACGCGGTGCATCGAGTACTGCGCGATCAGCTTTCGGCCGTCGGGTCCACGCTCGAACTCGGTCCAGTCGGCCCTCACACGCACGTAGTACGCGTGGTCCGCGGGCGTAACGCCCGTGTCCGCCTGCGACCCGAGCAGGCCGCTCCGCGCTGCAGCGATGAAGACGGGCTCGCTCAGCGTCGGGTGCACGACAGCAATGATCCTCGACATCAGGTCCAGGTCACCCTTCCGCGCTGCGTCGGTCGCGGCCTGGCACAGGACCGTGCATGCGATCCGCGTGTGGCTCTCGGTCCACGGGCGCCCGTCGCCGTATGCCTTCGCAGCGAGCGTCAGGGGTGTGCCTGGCCACCGTTCACGGTAGCAACGCTCGCACTGCG
>CAYMIJ010000058.1:0-4206 GCA_964390465.1 uncultured Flavobacteriaceae bacterium
GCCTTGGTCAGGACGTTGATCGTCAGCGGGGTCTCGGCCAGGGGCCGGGTGTGGCGCTCGTCGCCCGACACCTTGGCCTTGTAGGGAACACCGGGTTCGGCGTTGGGGTTGGCGTCGATGGCGGTGTCCTGAACCTTGACGGTCGCCAGCTCGGCCTCCTGGGCGACGGCGTGGGCCGGCATTATCATCATCGCCGACAGGCTGACCGCCACGCCCAGACCGGCGGTGGCCGCCTGGCTCCTGGAGGCCTGACGCAGGCTCGCCGGACGTAGGGCCCTACCCTTGAAACCACTCATACTCGATATCCCCGTGCCACTCGCACCGACGCCGTCGCCGGTGAGTTCGGGGTCTATATTGCGAAGCGTTCGCATTATCAACGAAATTGCGACGCGCTCGCATTTTCGACCCGGCGAGCGTGGCCCCAGCCGCTCTCGGATGGCGAGGGGATTGAGCTATTTCGTACAGTGCCACCGTAACCATATCTGTGACCTTTTGGCCGCAGGCCACGGGGAGGGGCAGGCGTAAGTGTCAAATCGCCGAGCGTGTGACCCCGCGGAGGTTCGATACACGAGCCGCGACGCCCCTGATCCGCGAGGCTTCTGGATCAAGCCGTTTAACTCTGGGAAGGTTGGCGCCCGGCGAGCGTGGGCGAGAGTCGCGCAAGTCGGAACAACGCCACGCGAAGGAGTTGCGGCAATGACGGACGGCCCCACCAAGCTGGACCTGTTCAAAGGCAAGATCGCGGGCGAGATCGGCGCGGCGATGTCGGTCTCACTGGCGGTGCTCGGAGATCGCCTGGGGCTCTACAAGGCGCTGGCCGCGGTCGGACCCTGCACCTCGGCCGAACTGGCCGAGACGGCCGGCGTCAACGAGCGCAACGCGCGGGAGTGGCTGGCGGCCCAGGCGGCGTCCGGTTACGTGGACTACAACGATGCTGACGGTCGGTTTGGGCTCAACACTGAGCAGAGGGCTGTGTTCGTCGACGAGGACGGGCCAGCCTACATGGGCGGCGGGTTCGAACTCGCGGCCGCGATGTTTCTCGACGAGCCAAAAGTGGCCCAAGCCTTCCGGAGCGGCCTTGGGCTGGGCTGGCACGAGCGCTGCGGCTGCCTTTTCCGCGGCACGGAGCGCTTCTTCCGACCCGGCCGCATAGCCAACCTCCTCGAGGTCTGGCTCCCGGCGCTAGAGGGCGTGGAGGCCAAGTTGAAGGCCGGCGCGCGGGTCGCCGACGTGGGATGCGGGCACGGTGGGGCCGTTATCATGATGGCCCAGGCATTCCCGAACGCCCATTTCGTCGGCTTCGATTACCACGGCCCCTCAGTCGAACATGCGCGCGCTGCGGCAGAGGCCGCGGGGGTGGCGGGGCGTGTCCGCTTTGAGCAAGCCGCGGCTAAGGACTTCGGCGAAAGCGGCGAATTCGACCTCATCACCATGTTTGACGCGCTCCACGACATGGGCGACCCGGTGGGCACGGCCCATCATATGCGCTCGCGCCTTGCGGCGGACGGAACCTGCATGCTGGTGGAACCGAACGCCGCCGACAGCCTGTCGGAAAACCTCAAGAATCCATTCAGCCGGATCATGTACTCGGCCTCGACGATGATTTGCACGCCGGTGTCGATGAGCCAGGAGGTCGGGCTGGCGCTGGGCGCCGCGGCCGGACCGGGGCGGCTGACCGAGGTCGCCAGGCAGGCTGGCTTCACCCGAGTGCGCCGCGTCGCCGACGAGTCACCCAGCCTCGTTCTGGAGCTAAAGCTTTGAATGCCAATCGCCGCCGACGAATAGCCGCTCGCACCGACGCCGTCGCCGGTGAGTTCGGGGTCGATATTGCGACGCGCTCGCATTATCGGCCCGGCGAGCGTGGCTTTTGAGCGACGGGGATCTCCAAGACCCGCCCATCACCGCAGTCCCGATGTCTTCTGGTGATCGCCGCGCCACACCTACATCGGGCGGGGACTGTCTGGCGGTGCTGTCAGTCCAAGGTCAACTTGTCTCCGGTCGGGCGCATTTCGCCCAACCCGGCCTGGCCTTATCCCATGACGGCTTGCCGCTCGGCCAGGGCGGCTGAGCGTCGTTTCCGGTAGAGGTCTCGGCTGATGAGGTGGCGTTCCTGATTGAAGTGATTGTGGACTGTGCCGTGCACGGCGGCGAATTTCTGAAGGGTCTTCATTCGTCGGAACCGCTCCATCGCCCGTTCTCGTCGTCGGAAGGGGAGGTGGCTGTTCTCAGCTCGGTTGTTCAACCAGCGCCCGGTTTCTTGCCGATGGGCGTTGCCAATCTCCTTCATGGCCGCGCCGTAGGACCGCAGACCATCGGTGACGATGGCCTGCGGTCGGCCGTGGCGCTTCATCGCCTTCCTGATGAATTTCAACGCCGCGGCCTTGTCACGTGTGGTGGTGACGAAGGATTCCAGTACCTCGCCTTCGTGATCTACGGCTCGCCAGAGGTAACGCATCTCGCCATTGATCTTCACGTAGACCTCGTCGAGATGCCATCTCCAGTGAGTATGGGATCGCATCTGCTGAACCCGCTTGCGGCGGATCTCACCGGCAAACATTGGGCCGAACCGGTTCCACCAGAGCCGCACCGTCTCGTGGCAGATGTCGATGCCGCGCTCGAACAGCAGGTCCTCAACATTGCGCAGGGACAGCGGGTAGCGGACGTACATCATGACGACGAGCCGGATCACCTCCGGCGAGCTGTCGAACCAGCGGAACGGATCGTGGGTCTTTTTCTGACGGGCCATTTCGCCCACCTAAACCCTACCCCTTACTGGCCAGTGCATTTGAGCTGACAATGCCCTGCCTGAAGTTTGGGCTGACAAGGCCATCGGGCGAGGGACATTTTGGGACCGTCGTGGGTCGCCTAAAAGAATCGTTCCGCCAATACCTAACTTCCTTTTCGGTTAGCTATTCGGGCTCCTAGTTATACTCATTTTGAGTATCTTGCTGTAAGAAAGACAGTATTTCTAAACGAATTGGTAGGGCCAGCGCGCTATCTTTTGTCCCGTTGGCAAGAGGGGCGCGAAACAATGGATTCTGACCGGTCGGTGCGGCGGCTCACAGCGCTGGAGAAAACCGCCTCCACGGCCCGAGTCCTCAACCTCGCCGCAATTCATCGCAAGAATCGGTTGGCCCCCGCACTCCTTGATGCGCCTTTCTTTACCCATCGGCTGCTGGACCGCTGCATCATCCTGAAGCACCGCCTGCGGCCGCATGAATTCAATCTCTTCGTTACCCCCAAACCCACCGCCACCAAGATTCTGATCCCCATCGACCATGAGGACCTTAGGGCGGGCGCCCACTACGCATTTCTTGGTCAGCGCAACTTCGAGGCGGTGATGGAGGCGACGTTCGGCGACGCTCTGAAGTGCGGAAGCCGGGATCGCATCGTCTTAGACCTCATCGATTCACTTCCTTCACTCGATCCTTTTCTCCTGAGGGAACAGCTGCGGCGTCACGAGATTGAGCCCGCCCAAGTCTATTTCGGAATCTCCGAAGCCGACATCGAGCGGATGTTCCACTTCGTGCGAGAGCAAATTACGAGCCTGGTGACCCTCTCGTCCAAAGCAGGCCAGCCGGTAGGCGCCTCCGCTGGCGCAGATCGCTTGGTGCAGAAGCTTCTGTCCAGCCGGCCGGAGGACGGCTTCGAACCGTTAAAAGAAACCCTTAAGCTCAGCGACAAAGAATACTTGGACGGGGTATTCGCTTGGCGCGGCTTCCTCTACTACAAATGGCAGCTTGAGGAGCTTCGTGGCGTGATCGACCAAGTGGCGCTGGAGATTTCCAGCATCGCTCCCCGCGGCGCCAAGGATGCGGACGCCACCCAGTACCTGCCCGAGGCACGTCAGCGCATCCGCGCTACCGTCGGCCAGACCATCGCCCGCGCCCAAACCGCGCTGGATGTCTATGACACCGCCTATGTTGGCCTCACGGAGGGCGGTAAGCCTATGGGCTTCCGCGACTTTCTACTTACTGCCCCCAGCATGTTCATTGAGTTGGGCGAGTGCCTAGGCGGCGTGCAGCACATCATAAGCTTTTGGCGCTATCGGTTCCCCGCGGGCAAGGCTCGAATGATCTCCCCCTCAGAGCTGATGGACGTCTTCTTGGACTTCGAGGACAATCTAATCCTGTCCGCGGAGGAAACCCCCCAGGCCTGGGTCGCCTGACATGACCTCCGCAATGCCGCAGCACCTCCTGGGCTTCG
>CAYMIJ010000059.1:0-4152 GCA_964390465.1 uncultured Flavobacteriaceae bacterium
TGTGTTCCTCTTTATACACTATCTTAACAGCCCCATGTGCACTCGTATAGTGCCCGCCTCTCCCCAACTTGTGTTCCTCAAACCGACGTTTAACATCCGTGGTTATTCCTGTGTAGAGAGACTTGTCAGAACATTGAAGGATATATAGATAGTACATGATTAGTATTATAGTTTTTTATAACGAAAAGGCCCAGTCCGAAGACGGGGCCTGCGCAACTTTTCGGTTGTGCTCGATAGAAAGGGTGAAACTCACCCATGCATCAGCGGTCGAACGGCATGTGCCGGTTGACCCACTGACTGAACTTGCCGAAGGATCCGCCTGGCATGAGCGGCGACGTCACGCACGACCTGAACGGAGTCAGGATCGCGATGATCGCCAAGTACGAAAGGTTGCATGCCCACCGATGCCAAAGGCGAGGGTGGGTCAACTTGGAACCCAGCGCACAGAAGTCGAGGTTCAGAAACTTGTTCGGCTCCTTGACCACGCTCTCCACACCAGCACAAGCAGCCGCCCAGTCGTCGTTGCCTGGAATGAATGGCTTCGCCAGATACGGACGCAGAACTGTGTGATCCCACATGAAAGCGTACTTCATCGCATTCACAATGTTCATGCAAAGGGACTTCACACCGTCCTGCGGGAACCCGAGGACAAGCAGAATTTCCGCTCTGATGTCGAGTTCCTGGGTGAGATCAAGGCACTCACGCACGTCGCTCAGTTTGTTCTGCCCCTTCTTCTGGGACTTCCAGACCGAAACGTCGGTGCCGTCGACTCCAAAGCCGATACACCAGAGACCAGCTCGTGGCAAAAGGTATTTGAAGTCGGTGATGACCTTGCTCGCCCGCAGAAACGAGTTCATGCAGGACAGGCAGCGCACCCGAATCTCAACGCCCGTGTCACGGCTGACCTCGGCGATGACGATGAGGTATTTCTCGACCTCTCCAGGTGTCTGGAAAAAGTCGAGAGATGATGCGTAGCATTCGAGCTTGTTGAGCCCGAACCGCTTCGCTGAGTTCGCGAGGAACAAGAGGTCGTTTCGGAAGTTATTCAGATCGACGAACTGCTCCCGCTGGCCTTTCTCCGCCGCGCAAAACGCACAACGGTAGGCGCATCCCTGCGATAGGACGATGGTGAATTCAGTCTGCAGATACTTTCGCAGACGTTCATCACCAATTTCCTCCCACACCGGAGTGTACGGAACCTGGAGCGCCGACGGGAGATTCTCCCTCGGATCACCACCCAGCACACGGGCCAAGTCGCGGTCGTCCCGAACCTGAATGGCTCGCGTTTCCGCGAACACCAGGTTGAACTCAGCAGTAGTGAGGCCAGAAATTACCTGACCACCCATGATGCAGTTCGCCGTTGGGTACTGTTTGGCAACCCGCTTGGCGAACTCGATAGCTGACGGAATGTACGGCGCTCCCAACACGGAAACACCGATGATGTCCGCTCTATCGAGCAGGTTGTGGACATAGCCACTCTCTGGGTCGTCGATGTTGAAGTCGACAACCTGCACAGAGGCACCCATTGCCGTAAGCTTTGCGGCAATGGCAATGAGTGAACCGTTCATGTAGACCTTGGGCTTCCCGTACGGGTAGCGCAGCTCTACGAGCGTGATGATCTTGCGGAATCCACCGCCAACTCGACGAAGCATAACTGGCCTCAAGCGCACCTCCTTCCTGTTGATGTTAAAAATCAATCCCGCAAAACTATATCACGTAATTTGATAAAATCAATAGAAAGAAATAAAATAAAATCAAATATTTTTATAGTACATATAACAATAGTTTCTTGTAAAAAGGCCGATTTTCGGGTATTCTGTGTGATATTGCCAGATCGTCTAATGGTAGGACTTCGCCCTCTGGAGGCGAGTATCTTGGTTCGAGTCCAAGTCTGGCAGCAAAGCAAAGCGAAGCTTTTTAGCTTTGCTGGTAGAAGCAAAACATGTTTTGCGACTTGGACGAGAACGACGGAGCGACTCTTGTTTTAGCAAAAACAAGACGCGAGTCGGTGCCTAGCCCGAAAGTTTGCGACGGCAAACTTGAGAGGCGAAGGAGAGAAGTGTACTCACGATCCAAGTCTGGCAGCCAACACTTTTTAAATTCTTTGTATTTCAATTATGAAAATAAGAGACGCAAAATTAAGTGATATAAAAAATTTATCTAAGTTAATGCGTGAAATTATTTACGCAACACCTTATTATTCAGAGAAAGCAAAAAAAGAAGAAATAAAAAAACATAATTCAGTATCACTTAAACAGTATTTGAGTGATAAAAAATATTATATTTGTTTTGTTGCAGAAGAGGATAACAAAATCGCTGGATTTATTATTGGTCGGAATGAGGCAGGCGTTTTTTGGGCGGATTGGCTAGGCGTCTATAAAGACATGAGAAGACAGGGTTTAGCCGAGGCTTTAATGGTAAAACTAGAATCTAGTTTGAGTAAAAAAAATATACATAAAATCTGGTGTGATACTAGAAGTAATAATAAAGAATCGATAAATCTTCTTTTAAAACTGAACTATAAAAAACTAGGTTTATTTAAAAATGGATGGTATAAACAAGATTTTTTTATCTGGGAGAAGGATGTAAAATAGCTCCGACTTCACATCAGACGGATAGCAAATAATTTGTGTTAGAAAATTTGTTATAATCTCAATATGGAAAAAATAACTCACAAAGGAAAGACTATTGAAGTTGTTCAAAAAGATATGGGAAATTGGACAATGGAATTTGCCAGACGATCTCCAGGAACAAGGTTAATAATAGAAAAAGGAGATAAAATTATTTTATCAAAAGAATTTAGACATGAACTAGAAAGATATGATTATCGCCTACCTGGAGGAAAAGTTTTTGATTCACTAGAAGAATATAATAATGCTTTAGAAAATAATCTGGATATATCTGAGCAGGCAAAAATAGGCGCGCTGAAAGAAGCAAGAGAAGAAGTGGGAGTTGAAGCCAAAGACATCTCTTTTATTCATAAGTCTATTTGCGGTGCAACAGTGGTTTGGGATTTATATTATTTTCTAGTTAAAGATTTTAATCAAACATTGCAAGATTTAGGTGAGGGGGAAAATATAACTGTAGAAGAGTTGAACAAGGAAATAGCAAAAGAAATGTGTCTTAATGGACAAATAAGTGAAGAAAGAAGCGCTCTAGTTCTATTCAGATACCTTAGTGGTAGTTTCTAATTACCCCGGGTCCAAAGTCTGGCATATTTTGCTATAATCCAAATATGGGAAACAAACACCTAGAAAATGCATTAGCGATATTAAAAAATATGAAGTATATGACCTTAGCAACCGTCTGTGATGATGGTTCCCCATGGAATACTCCGCTAGCGCCCAACTTAAAAGAGGATCTGACTTTTACTTGGGGGTCGAATGAAAACAGCGTTCATTCTCAAAATATTAAAAATGAAAAAAGGGTTTTTGTTGTAATATTTGATTCTAATGCAGAAGAAGGAACCGGAGTGGGTTTGTATATGAAAGGTGTCGCCGAAGAATTAGATTACTCCGAAGGCACGCTTAAAATGTACGTATTTATACCAGAAAAAATCTGGATAAATGATGAAGAAAAAAATGAAGATGGGAGCTTTAAAAAAGATATTCGTATTGAACTAAATTTAGAGAATTTAAAAAATGCATTTAAATAAAATGCCAAACAACCCACCGAAATCCCACCTTATAATCCTCGCCACGACCTCAATCATTTTCTCTAGATCAATGTTCTTTTTCTTTAACGATCCAGAGGGTCCAAATTTACTAATAACTACAGTTGCAGCAGTTCTATTATACTTTTTGTCATTAGTGATATATTCACGAAATCCATCAATAAACAGTAAATTAAAGCTTTTAGTGACAATATTAATTCAGATAATAACCGTGTTATTTTTATTTTTCTGTTTGAAATAATATAGTATTTCAGTAACTTTTACCTTGTTCTTTCGTCTCATACAATATACATAAATTAGTATTATAATATCCATATGAATAATAAAAACACATTGGTTATAGTTTGCTTATTATTATCTATTGCGGTCGTAGGTTTTTTTTACAATAATTCTGACGATAAATCACCTGCTCCAGTCCAAGCAAAAATAAATATAGAAGCTGTATGTAATGGAGCTTTAGCCTATATGACTTTTACAGA
>CAYMIJ010000060.1:0-4087 GCA_964390465.1 uncultured Flavobacteriaceae bacterium
TTCGCGCTATTCGCGGTATTGAAATTGATATTGAAAAAGTTGAACTTAATGACAAGCTTACTTATGAATTATTCGGGCGCGGTGAAACAGTCGGCGTATTTCAATTCGCGTCAGCTGGGATGCAAAAATGGCTTAAGGAGCTTCAGCCAAGCAATCTGGAAGACTTGATCGCCATGGCGTCACTCTATCGACCAGGACCGATGGCATTCATTCCAGATTATATTGAACGAAAGCATGATCCGCGAAAAATTAAATATCCTGACCCGCGCATGGAACCTATTTTGAAAAATACTTACGGAATTATTGTATACCAAGAGGACGTGATGCGTATGGCCACAGACCTCGCAGGATACACCCGAGGCGAATCAGACAAATTCCGAAAAGCGGTGGGTAAGAAAATTCCCGAGGAAATGGCCAAACAAAAGGGACACTTCATTGATGGATGTATTGAAAATGGCATGAAGCCTGAAGTTGCGAAAGAACTTTGGGACATGATTGAAACATTTGCCGCATACGGATTTAACAAGTCACACAGTGCAGTATATGCTCTTCTTGCGTATCGTACAGCGTATTTGAAGGCACACTACCCCGCAGAGTTCATGACAGCCATCCTTACCTGCGAATCGGATAACTTGGACACCGTAACGGAAATGATTATGGAGACGAAGCGAATGGGATTCAAGATCCTTCCGCCAGATGTGAACGAATCATTCTTGAACTTTACGGTGGTAGTGGAAGACGGTGTGGTAACCGATAAGATTCGATTCGGACTTCGAAGTATTAAGAATTTCGGAGAAGAAATTGGAAAAGCAATCATTGCAGAACGAAAAGCAAATGGACGATTCACGAGTCTTGAAAATTTCCTTGAACGAGTCACTCATAAAAATATGAACAAACGATCACTCGAAGCATTGATTATGACTGGTGCATTCGATTCGTTTGAAGAACGAGGCAAGCTTCTTGCAAATATGGAAGACATGATTGCCTTTAACAAGGAGTGCGCAAAAGACGGAGGCGACCAAATGTCCCTTTTTGCAGGACTTGCGGATGCGCCGAAAGCAAAACTTGTCATGAAGGACGCTGAAGCTGTTGATACGAAACAGCGACTACTATGGGAAAAGGAATTGCTAGGACTGTATGTAAGCGGTCACCCCCTTGAAAAATTTGCTGACCGACTAAGTAATGCGAAGCAAACGATTCTGCAAATTAAAAATGATCCAACGGCAAGCGATGTCGTTATTGCCGGGATCGTTGAGGACTGCAAAGAAATTCTGACGAAGGCCAAGAATGAAAAAATGGCATTCGTAAGAATTGCAGACCTTACCGGATCTCTCGAATGCGTCGTCTTCCCAAAATCATACGAGGAAATGAAAAAATTCTGCGTGACTGACAAGCTCGTTATCGTGAAAGGAAAAATTTCAGATCGTAATGGTGAAAGGAGTTTGTTGATTGACAAGATGAAGGAGTTGTTATAAAAATACCCCGAGTAACCTCGGGGTATTTTTATTTAATTTGTCTTCTTATTTTTTAGGCGAAAAGAAATCTTCAGTAAGCCCATTTATCATCAACTTTGCTGTACCTTTCCCGCAATCCACGCCTTCATACGTCCCGTTCCATATTTCTTCCGGCGTAGTTCTATTATCAACCGGGAATTTGTAATAAATGGGATTTCTTTTATTATACCGCTTTTCAAAGCTTATCCCAAAATCATCTACTACGAAATCGACAATTTCTGAAGGTCCCCATCGGTCGGTCATTACGCCTTCATACAATGCATCGGGATGATTCTTCTGAATGTTTTCAACCACGCCGTGAAATATTGAATAATTTGTCTGGGTGGTTATCATAGCCCGTAAACCGATGGTGGGATCGAAACCAATATTATGACCGAAGCCGTCTTGAAAGATTATTCCTGATAAGGAAAGGTAAGTTCTGTTGCCCATAACTCTGTAGCTTTATTAAATTGAAAAAATGAATTTAAATCTTTTTTAAGATACTACTTATAATTAATAAAGTCAATATTTTGTCAAAAAAATTGCACCCGTTGCCGGGTGCTTTTTTAGTACTAATATTCTACTTTTTCTTAGCGCTTTTCTTTTTCTTCTTCTTTTTGCTTTCAGCTTTTTTCTTAAGCTGATCTAAATCTTCATAGGCTTTTGCCTGGCCTTTTAGTTGCGCATCGTCGTACTTTGCCGTTGCGCCAGTTGGGGCGAGCCCTGCTGCAAATATGCCTAACTTCTCTGTTCCGATATTGGATACTTTTTGTTGTTTTAATGCCATTGTGTGTGGTTTTAATGTTCAAGACTATATAATCATTTTAATTTAAGTATGTCAATAGACGTGACCATTACAAACCCCCGCAAATTAATTTGCGGGGGTTTCGTCTTTAATTATCTTATTTCCGTGTATAGGTAATCATCTGTACAAATTGTTTCAACTGGTATACCCGGAAACATTGCAGTAATGGCAGGAATCCATTTAGTATTAACGAGATAAAGCCTAACGTTTGTCCTATTTGCAAAATTCGTATAAAGCTTGGCACGCAATGAAAAGCTAAAAATTCCCAGCCAAAACGGTTTTGAGGTGCCTTTAATTTCAAGATTTACCGTTTTTACATTTAAATATAACAATCCCAACTCTTGTACATATCCGCGTACTTGCAGAAAGTCTAAGTGATTGCGCTCTTTATCAGCAGGCAAGCCTCCGCCTAATCGTGTAAAATTTACTGTTAATGCGGACGCTTCGTTGACCGCGGAAATCGTAAGTGAATTCTGACTGGGGAAATTACATCCTCTAAATACTATTTCTATGTTTCTCCCTGAGCGGTTATGCATCACATTATGAGATCCCTCAAAAATGCAGTTATTAAATTCAAGTCTTTCCATGTGTTTCAGCTTCTGAAAAGGAATTCCTTCCACTGAACTGGTAAACGTTTGGTTAGAAAAAGTAAAAACTTTTTGTCCTTTCTTATCCGCTGCAAGAAGCAGGCTTTTAAATTGATCTATTTTCATTAGATACAGGTTTATGTGATTTAAAATTGTTCAAGATAATAATATCATATAATAATATATAAGTCAACTCCCCCTCCCCAATTCCCTACAAAAATGCTACAGTAGGTGAATTATGGAAACAAATCAACACCTATCTAATATGCGTCACACGCTTGCCCATGTCCTGGCGCAGGCGGTTTTGGAAGACTATCCGAACGCGCAGTTGACCTTGGGACCAGCTGTTGATAATGGATTTTATTACGACATTGATTTTGGTGCGGATAAGATCGTCGAAGCTGACTTGAAAAAGTTCCAGACCTCGATGCGAAAAAACTTAAAAAAGTGGACTGAGTTTACTCATAAAGAAGTTTCAAAAGAAGTGGCGCTAGAAATCTTCAAGGGAAATCCTTACAAGGAAGAACTGATTAATGAAATCGCCGATCGTGGAGAAAAAATTACCTTGTACACTTCAGGCGGCTTTACCGACCTTTGCCGAGGTGGACATGTAGAGAATCCTGCAAAGGAAATTCCTACTGACTCATTCAAAATTGACCGAATGGCTGGCGCTTATTGGCGAGGAGATGAAAAAAATAAAATGCTTACACGTGTATATGGGCTCGCATTTGAGACGGGTGAAGCGTTGGATGCGTATATCAAACTTCAGGAGGAATCTGCTAAGCGAGACCATCGAAAGCTAGGGACCGAAATGAACCTTTATGCTTTTTCTGATTTTGTAGGACCAGGACTTCCACTTTGGCTTCCAAACGGTGCCATTCTTGTAGAAGAACTAGAAAAGCTTGCTAAGGAGACAGAATTTCTTGCTGGCTATGACCGTGTGAAGACACCACATATCGCAAAAGAGAGCATGTACCTTACATCAGGACATCTTCCTTACTATGAAGATTCAATGTATCCTCCGATGGAATACGAAGGTGGTAAATATTACTTAAAAGCAATGAACTGTCCGCATCATCACGCAATCTTCAATGCTGAACAGCACAGTTATAAGGACCTTCCTCTCCGATTGGCAGAATACGGAACATGCTACCGCCACGAGAAATCAGGAGAACTCTTCGGGCTTATGCGCGTGCGAGATT
>CAYMIJ010000061.1:0-4003 GCA_964390465.1 uncultured Flavobacteriaceae bacterium
GTAGCGTCAACAAACATTGCAGTTAATGTTCCTAACCAGGTTCTTGGAGGATTTACTACAGATATCAAGGGTGAACCTATATCTGTACAGTCATTGGTGTTTACAGTTGGTACATCAACAGTTTCAGGTAGCTACGGTTATTTGACAGGAGTTACTCTTGTTGATTCAAACGGTGCTGTAGTTGCAGGTCCAGTTGACCTTTCAGGAACTGGAGGAACAATAACATTCACAGATTCAGTTACTTTCCCAGTAGGACTAAAAACTTACACAATAAAGGGTAAGGTTGCTTCAACAATTGTGAGTGGAACAGTTTATACAGTATCATCTAACCCTTCAACAGGTTGGACATCTGTAACTGGTCAAACAACAGGTAACACAATTACATTGTCAAACGGTTCATTCTCAATGAATGCGATGACAGTTAAAACAGCAGCTTTAGCTATCAGTGTATCTTCTCAGCCTTCAGCTCGAAGCGTTATCGCTGGAGTTCAGGGATTTGAGTTTGCACGATACGTTCTAGATGCTGGTCAGTCAGGAGAGGATGTTAAACTATCAAACTTCAAGGCTCTTCTTGCTTTGGGAACAATTACAGCTTCACAGCTTTCAAATTGTAACCTATACGATGGTTCAACAAACTTGACTGATGGTACAAGTATCACACTTGCAGCCGGAGACAATAACTTCACATTTAACAATGGAGGATTTATTGTTCCAAAGGGTACTTCAAAGACTATCTCAATGAAGTGTAACCTAAGTACTGGTGCTACATCAGGAACAGTTACATGGGGATTGACAGATAACTCATTGACATACACATCTGCAACTGGATACCCATCAAACTTGACAGTTACAGAGACTATGTCTGCTGCAGCTGGTCAGGCTATGACAGCTACAACAGGTGGTTCATACACAGTTACTTCTGACTCTGCGCTTCTATACAAAGTTGCACAGGCAGGATCAACTAACGTTGAACTAGCTCGATTCCGATTTACAGCAGGTGCTGCTGAAGCTATAGATTTGTCACAGGTTGCTCTAGTATTGGGCAATACTGCTTCAAACTCTCCAGCAGATCTAATTAACACACGAGTAACATTGTGGAATGGTGCAACTCAGATTGGTACAGCTCAGTTTGGAGGTGCTAATGCTGATCACGCAACATCTACATTGACATCAGTTGTTAGAATTGCCGCAGGTGACTCAGTTGTTATTACAGTAAAGGGTGACCTTTCATTCCATAGTGCAAACGAAGGAACTCCAGGAGCATTCCTAACTGTTAACTACAACGGTGACAACAACGGTAATGATGGTAACTACGCTATGGGAGTTGATTCTCAGTCAAAGATCTCAGGATCAACAACAGGTGCAGTTTCATCAAACGGTTTGAGAATCTTCAGAACAGTTCCTACAGTTGCTGTAACAAGTAACGGTGGAACATTGGTTGCTGGTGGTGACTTGTACAAGTTCACTATCGCTAACCCAAACAGCAGAGATGTTGTGTTCCAGAAGTTTAGTTTCTCAATCGCAACTAGTGGTACAGCTGCTATAAACGCGTTTACACTATACGGAAATGAAGTTGCATTTAACAACGCAACATCAACAACTGCTAGTGAAACTCTTCTTGAAATCGTAGGAACTGGAACTTCACAGGCACAAGTTATACCTGCGAACAGTACAAAGACTTACGTTTTGAGAGCGTCAACAGTAACAAACCCAAGTACAACAGTAGTTGATTCAGTTACTCTTGCACTATTGGCTGATACTTCATATCCATCAATCGCAAACTTGATGGGAACAGTAGCTTCAGTTGAAGCAGGGTCTGCAAACCAGGACAACATTATCTGGTCACCATTCTCTACAACTTCACCAGAAGCAACAGCTGCTACTCAGAGCAACCTTGACTGGACAAACGGATACGGCCTACCTGGATTCCCATCCAACGCCGCTTTCACAGTTCAGACATGGAACAGTGTTAACTAATACGAGTTTTCCAAGGCTTGGTTAATTCTGAGCACTAGAAAAAGTATTTTAACAACAAAAACACACTCGAAAGAGTGTGTTTTTGTTTTATAAGCTAGTATGTTAATATGTCACACATGGAGCTTAAAAAAATACATAAAATTGTCATAAGTGCAGTTACTCTAATAGTGCTTGTTCTGTTATATATATTTATATATGAGCGATTTAATAAATCAGAGGCTATTCCTGTCGATTCAATAGATTTTAGTAAATCAACGACTACTCAGGGTAAGTTGGCAAACGGTTTGGAATATAAGATAGAAAAAATAGATAACAAGACAACTACATCAGTGCCAAAACCTATTCCAGACTTGAATAGACCTATCACCAAATCTCCTCTTGCGGCTAATGTTACAGAAAAAGATATAGAGTCTGCTAGAACTAAAGTAAAAGAGTTCCAACAAACACTAAAAAATAATCCAAGTAATTTTGCAGTATGGCTCGATATGGCTATGTATCAGAAGGCTGGAGGTGACTACGATGGAGCAATAATATCTTGGGAATACGCTGGTAAGTTGAGTCCAACAGATTATATTTCTGTAGCTAATATTGGTAATCTCTATGCTTATAATATAAAAGATAATGCAAAAGCTATAAGTTATTATGAAAAAGCTATAAAAAAAGCGCCTTCTCAGGTTTATCTTTATGCGCAGCTTGCGGGGATATATCTAGATATTATGAATGACAAGACAAACGCACTCGAAGTTATAAATAGAGGATTGAAAAACATTCCTAATGATTCTACTTTGTTGGGTTGGAAAGATATTATAAAATAAATGATAAAATACTTCGACAAAGACTTTTTCAAGTTTTTCCTCCGATTTGCATCTATTTTGTCTATTAGTATTATCATCATAATAGCTGCACGTTTATATCAGGATAGGACCGGTAGGGCAGTTGGGAACACAACCTCCGTTATAAAGTCATTCTTTAAATAGTATTTGACACGCTAGCGTTTTTTAGGTAGTCTTGTCTTTGTAAGGTCCAAGACAGGTGGTGAGTGAAAACTCTTAATTTCCGCCCGAGACTCATAGCGAGTATATCTCGTATGAAATCCTCTCGGCCTTAGGTCGTTTTTTATTTATCAAAAATACAATTATGGCAATAACAAAAACAAAGAAAGGAGAAATTCTTGAAAAGCTGAAAGGCATAGTAAAAGATTCTTCATCAATTGTATTCATAAACTTTCACGCTCTTCCAGTAACTGAGTCATCTGAGATTCGAAAGACTCTTAGATCAAAAGGTGTTGGATATACTATTGCGAAAAAGTCTCTAACAAAGAAAGCTTTAAACGAAGCTGGATTTGCTGGAACTTTACCAGACATGCCTGGTGAAACAGGAATAGTTTACAGTAAGGATCCTTTGGATTCTGCTCGAGAGATATATACTTTCCAAAAGAAGTTTGATGGAAAAATCAAAATCCTAGGAGGTGTATTCGAAGGAAAGTTCATGGATATGGCAGAGATGGTTTCTGTGGCACAAATCCCAGGACTCAAAACTCTACAAGCTCAGTTCGTCAACCTTATCAATTCACCTATACAGGGATTTGTTATGGCGCTAAGTGAGATTGCTAAAAGTAAGAAAGATTAACAAATAACTATAATAATATGGAAGATACAACAAAAGCAGTAGTTGAAACTCCAGCAAAATTCAAAGCTGTAGTTGAGGCTATCGAAAAAATGTCAGTTCTAGATCTACACGAACTAGTAAAGCACCTAGAAGAGAAGTTCGGTGTTTCTGCAGCAGCAGTTGCAGTAGCAGCTCCAGCAGCAGCTGGCGCAGCAGCGGAGGAGAAGTCAACAGTTAATGTTGAGCTAACAGATGGTGGTGCAACAAAGATTGCAGTTATCAAGGTTGTTAAAGAGGCTCTAGGTCTTGGCTTGAAAGAAGCAAAGGATCTAGTTGATGCAGCTCCAAGTAAACTAAAGGATGGAATGAAGAAGGAGGATGCTGATAAGCTAAAGGCTGATCTTGAAGCAGCTGGGGC
>CAYMIJ010000062.1:0-2052 GCA_964390465.1 uncultured Flavobacteriaceae bacterium
GGCTATAAGGTCGAGCATCTGAAGGGTCCCGATGGAGGGAGGTATCGCACCATCATTCGCCCTCAAGCGGAGGAGTCACATGCCATCATGCCGGCCGGCAGCGCGAGCCAAGGGCCATTGCGCGCTATCAATCCTCAAGTGGAGGTCCACTCCCGGCGCAGAGAGGGCCTTAGGCGGCAAGCTGCAAAGCTTAGGCGGGGCCCGTGAATTTGCCAGCTCAGTTGTTTTGGAACCAGAAGTTGGGTGGCTGGGTGAGGTTGGCCAGGGTGACGCCGTAGTCACGGGGCGCCCAGTAGCCGCGGGTAGGCCAATAGTCTGCGCCTCGGTGAACTGAGGGTAAGGGTTCTAAGTAGTAGCGCCCGTTGCGGACGGCCTTGAGTATCGCGTAGCCGTGCGAGCCTCGCCCCGTCCAGAAGTGGACGAGTTCACCAAGGAGCGGCTCGTAGGGTTGGGCCAGGAGGGCGGCGGGCTCGAATAGCCGCGGACGCCTGATCACCGGCCCCAGGTCGGAGCATCAGAGCTGCGCTGGTTCGCCATGCTCCAGTTTCAATTCAGCGGCCGAGAAGTTGCTGCCCCTGAAGCACTTCCCGGCCGACTGTCTCAACAATGGCGCACCCAGTAGTCCTCTCAGCACAAAGGCGACCTACCGGAAGCGGGGGTTCCGAAAGGCCGAGGGGCGGGGCCGCTGCATGATATTGGCGCCGGCGCGCTGACGCGGATCGCGCTGGGGATGAGGCCCGCCGGTCCGCGCGGCGGGGCCACCCAGGCGGAAGGGCGAAGGAGGGCTGTTCTTGCCCTCCTTCAGCCAGCGCAGGCATTGGACGACCGCGTCGACCTGGTCGTCGTGGCTGCCGGTGGGAAACTGCACCGCCTCTTCGAGGAAGGCGGGAGTCCAGGGCTCATAGCGCGGCAGGTGAACGCGCCCGTCGGCGAAGATGTCGAACACCGAGAGCACCCGGTCCAGCTTGGAGAGCGTTGGCCGCGGGATCGCGACCAGCCGGGTTCCCATTGCCCGCAGGGAGGAGATCAGCGCCGGGCCTAACGCGGCGTCCTCGATCAGCACGCGAGCCTGGGGGTGCTGGCGAATGAGGCTGAGGGCCCTATCCTTCAGCGCTTCGAATTCGAGACGCCCACGCCAAATCTGCGAGATGTAGAAATTCTGACCATAGCGGTGGATGACGGCGCAGACGCTGTAGGAGCCGCTGGTGGTCTCGGCCCCGGCCAGGTCGAAGCTCAGGTAGGTCTCGTAGGGGAGGTCGGGAAGCCCATCCACCAAGGTGAAGAACCGCTCCTCCAACACCCCGGACGTGGGGCTGACCGGCGACTGCTGGTACTGTGAGGACCAGACAAAAGTCGGCATGCTGCGGCGCAGATCGGCGAGGCCCGTCTCACCCCAGCGCTCCGGATCAAGGATGTTTCCGACCGGCCGTCGCCAGCCCTCCCCTCCAGCATAATGGTCGGTGAGGATCTCGCATATTAGCGGCACGACCACCTGCTTGAACGCGCCGCTCTCGACCAGACGGCTCGTGAGGTCGTCCGGATGCAGCCGCTGCATGACCAGGACGATCGCGCCGGTGGCCGGGCTGTTCAGGCGCGACAGGTACTTCTCCACCACCAGGCTATAGGCCCGGTCCCGCATGGCCGCCGACTGG
Organism: uncultured Flavobacteriaceae bacterium; assembly: GCA_964390465.1. Taxonomy (GTDB): domain Bacteria; phylum Pseudomonadota; class Alphaproteobacteria; order Micropepsales; family Micropepsaceae; genus JADZAI01. The sequence continues at coordinate 1,653 of CAYMIJ010000062.1, forward strand.
ACGTCGCCAGCGTCATGCGGGTCATCGAAAACGATCAGGTCCGCACCGTGGCCGGTGACCCCAGCCTCCAACGACCGGGCAAAGACGTGGCCGCCCAGCGTCGTCTGGAAGTCGCCGGCGCGATTGTGGTCGGACCGCAGGCGGGTCTGCGGGAAGACTCGCTGATACCAATCAGCCTCTAGCAGCAGGCGCACCTTGTCGGCGTGGGCGCGGGCGAGCTTATCATCATGGCTCACCAGGAACGCCTTCGACCGGGGTTGCTTGCCCAACAGCCAGGCCACATAGGCCACCGCCATCACGAAGCTCTTCAGGCTGCGCGGGGGGGCGTTAAGCGCCAGCCGCTTGGTCTTGCCCTCGAACACCTCCGCCATCAGGGCGGCGAACAGGTCAACGTGCCAGC
>CAYMIJ010000062.1:2152-3601 GCA_964390465.1 uncultured Flavobacteriaceae bacterium
GCATCCCCCTTCAGCGCCTTGGCCACCAAGGCCTTCAGCATCGCCCGCTGCTTTGAGACCCGAAGCTCGCGATCGCCCTCGCGGATGCGAATGGTCTCGCCGAGCTCCTCGGCCAGATCCGTGGCGAGGTTCTTGGCGCCCTTCGGCCGGCCCTTGGCGTTGCCCGAGTGGCCGGGCTTGAAGCGGCTGGCCTTCGGCGGCCGACCGTAGCCGACCTCATAGTCGCCCTTGCGGTCAGTCATGGCCGGCCTCATCGCCCAAGTCGGCACGCACCATGAGCGCTGCGGGCGGGCGCAGCTGGTCCTCGCGCTCGGCGAAGGTCTCGTCCGTCTCCACCAACACCGCTGCCCGGCCCGTCTCGGCCTCGAAGCGCCGGATGATCACGTCGGCATAGCCGGGGTCGAGCTCCAGTCCGTAACCCCGCCGGCCGGTACGTTCGGCAGCGATGATGGTGGTGCCCGAGCCCAGGAAGGGGTCGAGCACGATGTCGCCGCGGCGGCTGACGTCCTTGATGGCGTCGATCACCAGCGCCGCCGGCTTTACGGTTGGATGAAGCTTGATCAGGTCGTCACGGTCGCCGCCGACGGCGTTCATGCCACGGTAGGTCCAGAGATTGGACCGCGAGCGGCCCTTCTGCCCGAGCTCGAAGTTGTTGATGTGCGGCCCATCGCCATGCTTGGCGATCCAGACGAGTTCGTGCTGGGAGCGGTAGAAGGTGCCCATGCCGGCGTTGGTCTTGGCCCAGACACACATGTTCATCAGCGTCAGGCCGACCGCGTCGATCGCCTCCAGGAGCTCGGCGGAGTGGCGCCAATCCATGCAGAGGTCGAGGATCGCGCCGTCCGCCAGATGCGGCGTAGCCGCGGCCAGGAAGTCGGTCAGGAAGCCGACAAACTGGTCCTGAGACATTTCACCCGACGCCATGGCGAACTCGCGGTGCCGGCCTCGGCCGGCGACGAAGCCGTTGATGGCCACGTTGTAGGGCGGGTCCGTGAACATCATCCTCGCCTGCCGGCCGTCCATGAGCCGCGCCAGCGCCGCGGGGTCGCGGGCGTCGCCGCAGACAAGGCGGTGTTCGCCGAGCCGCCAAAGGTCCCCAACCTGGGCGACGGCCGGACCGGCCGCGGGCTCAGGCGTCGCGTCCTCGACCTCGCCCGCGCCCGGCTCATCGATCGCCAGGCTCATGTCGATCTCGACGGCGTCAAAGCCGGTGAGCTCCAGGTCGAAGCTGAGGTCGATGAGTTCGCGAAATTCCGTAGCCAGCACGGCCTTGTTCCAGCCGGCGTCCTGCGGCAGGCGGTTAAGCGCCAAACGGATCAGCCGCAGTTCGTCGGGGCTGCGGCCGGTGACGACCACGACGGCAGCCTCGGTGTAGCCCTCGTCCTTGAGGACCTGGGCCACCAGCACCCCGTCGACGATGCGGCCGTCGGGGTCGATGAGGATCGGCGC
>CAYMIJ010000063.1:0-3590 GCA_964390465.1 uncultured Flavobacteriaceae bacterium
CCGCAACAAAGATTTAGTATCGGTAGACTCATCCCCTACAAGACGCCTACACAATAAACAAAACGACCACAGCCTTAAAGATTGTGGTCGTTTTGTTTTATTCTACAAAAGTAAAACTAGGTTTTAGACTTTCGTTAAAAAAGATATCATGCTGCTCTCTTTGCCATCCGTTTGATAGAACAGTATTTTTATCCATAAAGTGGCAGAGAAAATTATGGAAGTCAGCTTCACTTGCGTCTAAATCAGAATTTTTTGTTTGCATTAAATCAATAAAAGTATATTTATCCGCCGAATCCATAACGTTTTCTAAATCAGAAATGTTTATTATTTCAAATGGTGCAAAAATTTCATCTTCTAGATAACCGGCTTCTTTTACTTTTTCTCTAATAAACTTTTGAACTTTCCCAAACATAGGGACAGGGTCGTAAGTTACAACGACTGGATATATTTTTGTAATTTTTTTGAAATCGATTGGTAGATCTTTTATTTCTCCTTTTAAGATTTTTTGAGCTGCTGTTTGTATCTGACTAGCAGATTTCTTTACTAACTCGTCCATAAAAAGTTGGTCGTGTTTTTCCCAATCTCCTGTATATTTAAATGCCTCATTAAATTGGCGCGACTTAGCTTCAAAAACAACAATTTCGTCACCCTGAATTAGCAAAGAATCTCCTACCTCTTCGTCATCTTGTGTCTTTTCGTGTGATATATATTTAAAGAAAATTCTATTATTCTTAGATTCAAACTCTGAACATAATTTTTTAAGATGTGTTTCAAAAAGTTCTCCTCTATATTTAGTAAGCGTGTTAACCACATGATCTCTTTCTTCTTTAATAGACATATCTTTTACAGGTAGCCATATAATATTTTGAGTAGTTTTTTCAAGTAGGCAATGCAAATTTACACAAACCAACTTGCCGTTTGGAAGTCTAACCAAAGGGGTTTTTCTGAAAATTGAGAGATTGTAGCCTGTTGGTGAATGTTGAAAATTAATGTCCTTTAATTCTATAGCTAATTTTTCTTTAACTTCAGAAAAATCTATAGTAAGGCTGTCTATTATAGAAATGACTTTATCCTGTGTTATTACAACTTTTTGAAAGTAAGTTTGGGGATCGATTACTGAAGTTTGCTCCCAGAATGTTTTCATTTCTTGGAAAAATGGAGTTGCAAGAGCAAAATTAAGAGCCATTGATTGTTCAGGAGTTATACCAACTTTTGTGTTAAAAAAATCGGAAAATTTTTCTGAATCGGAAAATTTCACCTCATCACTTTGTCTAACATACATTCGGTAAGACATTGAAAATAAAGAGCCGAAACTTGTATTCATATTTAAATATCCATTCCTGATCGCAAATTTAGTAAAACTTTCAAGATCATTAGGTTTACCGACATATGAATCATATTCATTCTGAAGGTCTTGAGCGCCTAGTAGAATCTTTGATATTTTTAACTTTGGTATTTTTACATCTCCTGTTTCCCCTCCGTATACTATCGCTAATTTACGTAAAACATTTAATTGTCCTAACGCAAAATAAAACTCCTTTTGCTTAGGGTTTTTATTAATTCTTGTTAGTGTACTTGAGGGAAAAAGCTCAACTGCAAGATACTGTTGTGGGTCAAAATCTTTTCCTCGAGGAATAAGTAAAAATCCTTCTATCTTTGAGAATAGATCTAGCCATGCGTGGGTAGGGTGCTCAGATAATATCTCAATTATATTTGAGAGATCTAATTTGAAACGGAAAAGCATCTCGTGTCCAACAGTTAGGGCAAGCTTGGCGTAAGGATTATCCATAAATATGTAACCTTATTAGTAAGTCGAAATCTGGCATCAATCGTATTCTACGATAATCAATTTTTATAAATTTCAATGCGAAGACTTATCTAGTACCCTACCGGTAAGCACAATTGAAACTAGAATAAAAATTAAAGGCGCTAGCCAAATAATATGATATTTACTTAAGTGGGGATTAATATAAAAAATACTTATAATAATCCAAAATAAAATCGTTTGAATTAAGATAGCCCAAGAAAAGGATTTCTTTTTCTGATGCGATCTAATAATCCCATAAGAAAAACCTAATGTAACAAGAAGCAGGATTCCCCAAACTATCCAGGCCAAGATTATGATCATAGTCCAATTTTAACACGCCAACATAGAGAAACAATGTGACTCACCTGCCTTAGAGCACAGTTTAAAACTGCGCTAAATACCCTTACACGGTCTTCGCTCATGGGTACTTAACTCAAGTGGCCCGCATGGATTGAAACGAAGCTTCGAAAGCTTCCTTTCGTCGTTTAACTGAAAGCCTATTTTTAGGTTCGAGTATATCCAAGATGGTTAGTTTTTTAAAACACCTAAATCTTTTAGGATAGAATTTGCCATTTGTTCAGTGCTCAATGTCCCCGAATCAAAGGTAGTATCGCTTTGATGTATATTCTTGTTATATGTCTCTGAGAATTTATCTAGGGTTTCTTGCGATGGTATCGGCTTATTCTCCTTGTAAGCCCTTTTCGTAATTCTTTCCTTCCGAATATCTTCATGAATTTCCACCCTATATAAGAAAAAATCTACACAATACTTTTCTGCAATTTCTTTATATTTATCCACTTCTTCATTGGTCATGTTTTTATCTACAATAACAGAAATATTATTTTTAAAATATTCTTTGGTCATAGCGTAAGTAACATTAACACTTGTTTGTTTGTGTGAATACACTTCTTTGAATTGAGAAACAAAGCTCTTAATATTATCGTAAGCCACATGAGCTGTGTTAGCTAATTGATTTTTCAAAAACTCAGCAAGGGTGGTCTTGCCCGCCCCTGAAGTACCTATTATAACAACCATAAACATCTTGTCTCTTCTATACATAGCGAAAGTATACTCCATGAGAAATAAGAATACCATCGATTCAAAAGCACAGGACACTCCTGTGTTTTTGTTTTGAAAAAATAACCACGGTATCACACCAAGTGATATAATATAAGTATGAATCAATCTTCAACATATCGAAATCCTATTACCCACAAAGAGTTCCACGATCCAAAAAGCAGCGAGAAACTCAATTGGCTTCGCGCGGCAGTGCTTGGAGCAAATGACGGGATAGTCTCTGTTTCCGCAGTTATTGTCGGAGTTGCGGGTACAACAGACACACTTCGAGTTATTCTAGTCGCCGGAATTGCAGCAACAGTCGCAGGAGCACTTTCAATGGCTGTAGGCGAATATGTTTCTGTAAGCACTCAGCGTGATACAGAAAAAGCTCTTTTAGAAAAAGAAAAATGGGAGCTTGAAAACGTACCTGACCAAGAACTTGCGGAACTTGTCTCGCTCTATGAAAAGAAAGGTTTATCCAATCCAACTGCGGTGCTCGTCGCCAAAGAATTAACAACGCATGATGCATTTGCGGCACACGTTGACGCAGAACTGGGCATCGACCCAAATAATCTCACAAACCCATGGCATGCTGCATACGCATCTGCATTAGCATTTTTATGTGGAGCGATCATCCCAATCATCGCAATATGGCTTATGCCAAGCGGGTTTCGCGTTATTGGTAGTTTTATTGCAGTCCTTTTTGCGCTCGTGATTACTGGCA
>CAYMIJ010000064.1:0-3534 GCA_964390465.1 uncultured Flavobacteriaceae bacterium
GTCCCTAATTTGGAGAGCGCGGTAGAAACGGTAGCGATGGCAGTGCTCACGTTGGTGATCATGCTGGTAGCTAATGTCTGAGTACCAATTGAGGAGGTCGCGGTCAGTCCAATGCCTGCCAGCGAGAGATCTTGTGCTGCGACAGTAATTTTGGAGGAGCCATCGTCGTTGGCCAAGGCCGCGATATCTGTGCCCGACGCCTTGACCATATTTACACCATTGAAGCTGGCATTTGAGACCGACTTGGCTATTTGATCGCGCAGCGCCATGAAGTCCTCGTTCAAAGCTGTGCGGGAAGATGTGTCCAAGCTGCTGTCAGACGCCGCTAATGCCTTCTCCTTCATCTGAAGGAGCAAGTCTGACACGGCCTCGCCGCCGGCAAGCGCCACGTCCACTGTCGATTGCGAGCGCTGAAGAGAATCTTTGACCGCATTGAGCGATGCGGAGGACGCCCGCTGATTCTGGGCGATTGCCCAAATTGCGCCGTTGTCCTTAGCAGAGGCGATCTTCTTGCCTGTATTGATGCGGTTCTGAACTGTCATCAGTTCGAAGTTGGTTTGATTTAGATTTTGGAGGGCGACCATCGCCCCAACGTTGGTATTGACGCTATTCGGCATCTATATTTTCCCCTATTTCCGGGCCGCCACCATTTTGGTGGAGAGAGCGTTGTGCTGTGCGACCTTTTTACGCAGGAAATGGTTTCAGATCGTTAAACATACTGGTGTCGCCAGGAAGCGATCGATGAAATGGGAGGTCCGCTCGGGTCCAATACTCAAAATGGTGTTAAATAGGGATTGATTGTCGGACGAACTAAGGTACCCATCCGGTGAGCACCGCGGCGGTGGCGGGATCTGACCTCCGTCAGGCGGCCTGAGCAGGAGCTCCGAGCGGCCGCCAATTCCAGGGCAGGAGCTCGTCGAGCTGCTGGGCTGGGTGCTCGGCGATGCGGGCGAGGACATCAGCGAGCCAAGCTTGGGGGTCGATGTCGTTCATCTTGGCGGTGACGATCAGGCTGTACATGATCGCCGCGCGCTGGCCGCCGCGATCTGATCCGCAGAACAGCCACGACTTCCGGCCGAGCGCGATGCCGCGTAGGGCGCGCTCGGCGGCGTTGTTGCTGAGACAGACGCGGCCATCGTCGAGAAACCGCGTGAACGAGGGCCAGCGGCGGAGCATGTAGTTGATCGCCTTGGCGAGGTCGTGTCCCCGGGTGAGCTTCTCGCGGGTCTCATGCAGCCAGGCCTCAAGCTCGACGACGAGGGCCTTGCTCTGCGACTGCCTGACCGCCAGCCGCTCGGCGGGAGACAGGCCGAGGATCTCCCGCTCGATCGCGAAGATGGCATCGATGCGCAGAACCGCTTCCAGGGCCAAGGGATAGACGGCCTTCGGCTTCTCGCCCCTGGCCTTCTTGTGGGCGGCGGCCTCGATATCGGCGAGCTCGAAGAACTTGCGCCGGGCGTGCGCCCAACAGCCGGCTTCCAGGACCGACCCTGCTGGACGGCCGGGCTTGTAGAGATCGCCATAGCCGCCATAGGCGTCGGCCTGCAGGACGCCAGACCAGGTCGTCAGATGTCCGATGGGATGGGCGCCCCGCCGATCCCGTGAGTAGTAGAAGGCGGCCGCCGGCGGCGCGGGCCCGGCGAAGGGTTTGTCGTCGCGGACATAGACCCACAATCGACCGGTGTCGGTCTTGCCCTTGGCGAGGACCGGAACCGTGGTGTCGTCGCCGTGTAATCGCTCGGCGGCCAGGACATGGGCCTCGATCCGTCGAAACAGCGGCATGAGCACCGCGGCGCAGGCGCCGACCTGGTCGGCCAGGGTGGAGAGGCTGAGCGGTACGCCCTCCTTGGCGTAGCGCTCAGCCTGGCGGTTTAGCGGCTGATGCTGCCCGAACTTCTCAAACAGGATCATGGCCAGCAGGCTGGGCCCGGCCCAGCCGCGGGCGATGACATGGAAGGGCGCCGGGGCCTGGCTGATGGTCTCGCAGTCCCGGCAGGTGAACTTCTCGCGGACGTGGGCGATCACCTTCCACTGCCGGGGGATCACCTCCAGCGTCTCGGTGACGTCCTCGCCCAGCTTGGCCAGACGCGTCCCGCCGCAGGCGGCGCAGGCGCAGGGGCCGGGAACGATGACCCGCTCGCGCGGCAGGTGCTCGGGGAACGGCTTCCTGGACGGGCGTTTGCGCTCGAAGGCCGCGACCTTGGTGGTCCTGGCGGCGGCGATCTCGGCGGCGAGCTCGTCCTCGGTGGCCGAGGCTTCCAGCTCCTCCAGCTGCAACTCCAGCTGATCGAGCAACCGGCTGGTCCGCTCAGAAGACGTCCCAAACCGCTCGCGCTTGAGCTTGGCGATCTGCAGCTTCAGGTGGGCGATCAGCGCCTGATCATCAGCGCGCTCGGCCTTGGCCGCGGCGGCTTCAGCGACGGCAACGGCGGCGTCGGCGCGCGCCGCATCCAGCTCCTCACGCATGCTGGCCAGCGCCGCCTTCAGCGCTTCGACATCCTCGGGAACAGGGGCGGCCAAGCTCTCCATGACCAGAATGGAATCACAGATCGCAGCGTTTGTGGCGCCCCTAAATGCAGGCCCGGCAAATAAAAACGAGGCCCTACCCGGCGCTGGTCGGACGCCAAGTGTGCTGGGGGTTACGCCAGTCTATCCCCTCCAACATGTAGCTCAGCTGGGCGGACGTCAGGGCCACAGCGCCGCCCTCCGCGGCGGGCCAAACGAACCATCCGCGGTCCAAGCGCTTGGCGTAGAGCGACATGCCCAGGCCGTCATGCCAGATGATCTTGACCAGGGTGCCGCCACGGCCTCGGAACACGAACAGATCGCCAGCGTGGGGATCGCGCTTCAGGTGCTCCTGGACCAGCAGGGCCAGGCCCTGCATGCCCTTGCGCATGTCCGTGTGGCCGGTGGCGATCCAGACCCGGACGCCCGATGGAACCGGGATCATCGAAGCGCCCGAAGCGCCGCGGTGACCAACGCCGGTGACGCCGAGGCCGAGATGCTCACCCGACCGCCGCGGGCGAACTCCACGATGATCACCGGATGATCTGCCCCCCGCCGACCCGCATCGTCCGGCGCCTCGCACACCGTCGCCGCCACGAACGTCATCGGCTCCTGCGCGGCCATGGCCTCCCGCCGCCACTGATAGATCAGGCTGGTCGACACCTCGTACTGGCGGGCCACGTCCGACACGACCGCGCCGGGCGAAAAGGCCTCCTCCAGGATCGCCAACTTATGCTCGGCACGCCACCGACGACGGCGCTCGGGGCCCGTGATCAAACTCGTGTGGGCCATGCTGTGCAGATACGAGCGCTCTTAAGGACGTCCTTACGAGTGCAGCATCACGGCCAAGCCTCATCCGAACAAGGCGGCCCTCACCGGAGGGGTACGAACTAAGCAGAGCCGGCGACGAATTTCTGGCGATCGAGAGCCTTGAACGCCTAGTTATCGTTTGGTTTGGAAAGGAGTTGGGCGAGCGCTTTAGTTGGCGAGGTCGACATCCACCAGGTTACCCGGTGGCGACGCTGCGCC
>CAYMIJ010000065.1:0-3498 GCA_964390465.1 uncultured Flavobacteriaceae bacterium
TGTACACAGATCCAATTCTTGCTATCGTTCGTGAACTCGGATGCAATGCTCGAGATAGCCATGTAGAAGCTGGAGTAACAAAGCCCTGGCGCCTGCATCTTCCGACCGCGTATGAACCGACTTTGGAAATTGAAGACTTTGGTGTCGGGTTGGATCACGAGCAAGTGATGAATCTGTTTACGACTTTTTTCGAGTCCACCAAAACAGATTCTAATGAAATGGTAGGGGCATTGGGGTTGGGGTCGAAATCTCCATTCTCTTATACTGACAATTACACCGTTGTTGCCACTAAGAATGGTGAACGGAATACATATACCGCATATAAAACCGATGACGGTATTCCTGCAATCGTCCGACTTGACACGCATAAGACGGACAAAGAAAATGGTGTCTGCATTCAGATCGCGATCAAATCGCAAGACTTCCATATGTTCAAAGAACGCGCAATCTCTGCACTTCGGTTCTTTGATCAGTACCCAGACTGTAACATTTCGGGAATTTTTCATAAAAATGTAACCGATATTAATATCGGGGAAAATACCCTGTCATACAAAAAGGATGCCCAAAGATGGAATGGCAACTCGATTGTTGTTATGGGTGGAATTGGGTATCCTCTAGACAAGAACCGAAAAGACTTCAGAGAGTATTTTTCTATACTCAATAATAATATTGTATTGGAGGCAAACATCGGGGATGTGGAAATGACACCTTCTCGAGAAGCTTTGACGTACAACAAAAAGACTACTGATTGGATCATTTCTGAACTTGAGAAGGTGTCTCAAGAAATTGAAACTCTGCTCAATAAGACATACAAGGATTTGTCATGTGACTATGAACGTCTTTCTTTCCTGAACACGAATGCCAGGGTTAACCTGATCGGCGATACTGTCAGTTCCATGCTCAAAAAGTACTTTGCTGGAAATGAAGAAATCAAAATCAGTGAGAAGTTTCTTACTACTCATAAGATCTCGGTTCGACGTATGGATTCTTCTTACGGATCGAGGAATTACATATCGAAGAAGCCTACATCAAAGGATATCAATATCGTCCCCCGGGGGAATGTCAAACGAGAATTTGTCTGGATGGACAAGAAGTTTTCTGTCAGGGATATGACAATGCGAGCTCGGGAGTTTGCTACAATTCTGGTGTTTTATGATACAACCCCAGAAACCCGCAAACTAATTGAAAAACTTTTGCTTGGTAGAAAACTCGTAAAAGCTTCAAATTTTTTCACTGCTACCGAAAAGGAGAAAAGAGAAAAGACAGAATTTTATACTTTCATGCGGGCTTCCTTTCGTAAGGACTTTCAAGCCTGTCGAGCATCGGGAGATATCCCCAAAGATGTTTTGTATTATGTAAATGTGAAACGGGGCAAAATTTTGGACAAATTGTCCACTCATGGGGTCGGTTCATATGATGTGACAGAATTTGTGAAGAAAAATATCAACAAAGTTGTCGGGTTTACTGAAAAGGCTAAAAAACCTGCCAATCTAATTGATGTATACGATTATCTCGATGGGCAGGTGGAAAATGAACTAAAAATTGTTAAGTCTTCGAAAGAAAATTTGAATTTCGCCGCTATTCAATTACTGAAATTTTCCGGTCATTCGATGTCAGAATTTCATAATTTCAAGTTGAAAGAAATGAAATTGGAAGATCAGACACTAGTAAATATGATTAAGGTCTCGAAGGGAGAAGGTAAAACATTTGAATATCTTAACAAGATACGTAATGTCGATGGTTTTGATAAAATTTATGAAGATCTATCTCGCCATATCAAGACTTATTATTGCGGAGTAAATTTCTGGGAGGTTACATGTATGCGCCCAAAACAAGCAGAGAACTTTTTGAATACAGTTTATAAACTAAATTCAAATTTTGTGTTATAATTAAATTTTAAGGAAAATTATCATGATTCCATTTGTAATTCAAGGTACCAACATTGTTCTTTATATCGACAATGCACCAGTTATCATCGACTCGAGCCACATCAATTACAATGGTGTGAAGCAGGCTCTGATTGATAAGGACTATGAATTGGTTCGCCAATTGTCCACCGTTAAGAAGGCGGTTGTTCACGCTTCTCATGGTCGAGCAGAATTTGTTGACGGGGTTGTGATGCTCGACGGCAAAGAAATGCACAATGCCCTCTCCAGCCGCATGGTGGATATGTTCCACGAAGGGTTTGATATCAATCCGTTGTTGAAGTTCATGGAACGACTTGATGCAAATCCTTCCTATCGAGCTCGGAATGAACTCTTCGGGTTTCTTGATGCTTGTGCTCTGCCAATCACAGATGACGGCTGTTTCCTTGCCTACAAGAAAATCAACAGAAACTGGAAAGATTGCTACACCAACACCATTGATAACAGTGTCGGAGCCGTTGTTGAGATGGACCGACGCGAAGTTAATGATAATTCTAATGAAACATGTTCGGCAGGACTCCACGTTTGTTCATATTCATACCTGAACAATTACTCGGGAGACCGAGTGGTCGCTGTGAAAGTTGATCCCGCAGACGTGGTTTCTGTACCTGTAGATTACAATAACTCTAAAATGCGCGTATGCAAGTACGAAGTCATCGAGGAACTCGAAATGCGAGCAGCCAGCGATGATGACATTCTTTCTCAATCAGGACCTGTACGTACCGGGTTTGTACAAAATACTACTACTAAGAAATTTAAGGTAGAAAATGTTTTGGTTGACATGTCAGATGAGGATTTTCGGAAATTGTGTGATATACTAGGAGCAAATCATAGAGATTATTGGAATTATACCGAAGTACTCATTGATTACACATTTTCTCAAGTACGAGAAGCGATCATTAAACTCGGATCATTAAACTCCGTCTATTGTTAACATGAGGAAACAAGCAGAAGCTGGAAAAGGTTCTGCTCCACGCCAAAAACAGGACCGAAAATTATATGAGGAAAATTACTCTAAAATTTTCGGTCCTTCCAAGTTGGAGCAAAGGTTAGCCAAGGAAAAACAAAATGAAAAACTTTGAGTCATTTGTTCTTTATCTTGTCATCGTGATGTTCATTTTAGGCTGTTATTTAGCTCTCTTATCATGATAGATTCTTTCACCGGTGAATATAGATTTTTATCGAATTTCTATCCTTGTAAAATTCAGTTCAACAACATAGAATTCCCTTCTGTGGAGCATGCGTATGTTGCTGCCAAGACACTGGATAGATCAACCAGGGAAATGATTGCAAAAATTGATTCTCCCGGGAAGGTGAAAAGATTCGGCCGAACAATAGAAATTCGTCCAGATTGGGATGATGTCAAATTGCAATTCATGAACAGTTTTCTCAAAGAGAAATTCATCCAGGGGTCGAGTTTGGCGGACAAGTTAGAAGCCACAGGTTCTGAAGAACTCATAGAAGGCAATCACTGGGGAGACACGTTCTGGGGAGTGTGTAACGGTGTTGGTCAAAACCATCTTGGCAAACTGTTAATGGCAATCAGAAACGAAAACAGAATGTACTTTAATTG
>CAYMIJ010000066.1:0-3466 GCA_964390465.1 uncultured Flavobacteriaceae bacterium
AAATGATTGTGCTTCCTATGTCCATATACTTAAAAGATTATAGCATTTTTGTAAATGAAAAAACTACTATTTATCCAATATAAAACCCCACTTAGCTGAGGGGTTTTATTAAGTTGTGAGTTATTATCTTTCGAATACCAGCAAATGATGGCGGTCTTGGATTGTCGGCTGGTCGAAGCCTAAATCCTTGGTACGCGTACACCTCCAGCCGTATTTCGCAAAGCGTCTGATCCAGTTATCGGGCGTTTCGTATGTGCCTGGCACTGGTATGTCGGCGTAATTGAAGAACCGGTTCCATAATGCGTCGTTCAGAAGCATTCTGCCCCAATCTTTCTTGGCGTCCTCTTCGGTAGCGCCTTCGGGTACGGTTTCTATAATTACCAATTTATCTGAAACAATACGATCCAACTCCTGCAAGATTTTTTCATTCTCAGCCTCGTGGTGTATCACATTAGTAAGCACTGCGCAGTCGTAATACTTGTCAGGCACATGAACACTGCATCCGTTCATCCGCTTCACTGTTACGGTAACAGAATCGTGTTTAAAATCGCGCACGTCGCAGCCCTCTATATCCAGACTAAGCCGGTCGTTCAGCATCTGTGTCAGAATACCACTGCCACAGCCGTAATCAAGAGTAAAGCCGGCATTTTTCATGAAGGGCTCGATCTGATCGTAAATAATTTCGAAGCGCTGCTGCAAACCGTCCTGTATCATCGCAAAAACAGTCTTGCTGTCATAATGACACTCCTCGAACAACACCCTTACTGTCTGCTCTGCCTGTTCAAGCGTTTTCGCTGCCATTATGTAAGCTAGGACGCTTATGGCTAAGCCCTCTGAAGCATCATGCGGAACTCCTAAGGAGGTGAACGTTTTTGAAAAATCCTTCTTAATCTTTTCCTTCGCCTCATCGGTTGCCAGGCTTCCATGTAGTGCTTGTAATAATTTTCTGTTTGAATCGGTGGTTTCTGTGTTGCTCATTGCTATTTTTTAGTTTTAAAATTCTGTTGTATATTAACATTTAAAATATTAATTGTCAAAAAACAAAACACCTCCTTTCGGAAGTGCTTTATCTAAGTTAGTTCACCGAACTATACAATCCGTTCTTGTCCTTCTTGAAGTACTTTGGGTTCATCAAGTTGACCAAGATCGTATTTTTCTTCAAGTATCGTTCTTTCAATACTTTGTCGATAATATCATCCTTTGTCATCGGGCCTCCCTTTTTCAAGATCTGCTCGATCACTTCTCGGACCACTCCGGCTGTGTATCCCCACTCCTTAAGAGCGTATACTCCTCGTCCTACCAATACGAATCGGTCATCTTTGATCAATTCGTTATGACAAGTCGCAGTATGAGTTTTCTTTCCGAATGTTTTTTCGATCGCTTCTGCTACTTCTCGGAAGTGCATAGGTGATCCATGTCGTCGCATAACAAGGTATGCGTAATCTTTGATTCCTCGTGTCTTAACGTTTGGAGAAGTTGCCTTGCCCCATTCACCAAGCGGGTTCTTCGCAAGAGACTTCGAAAGGTTAAGCCATCGGCTTGCCATTTCTTTGTCCACCTTGTGAGTAGTGATTTCGCAAACACCATCGTGACACATTACCCGATCTACGATTTCAGCTTCTGAAATCAAATCTTCATGCGTAAGCGCGGTATGAATGTCAGCAAGCGCCTTCTGGACCTTTTCTGCAGTTGGTCCATCAACAATCCATCGCTTTTTGAAATGTGCGTCTTCCTTCGCTTCTTTGAAGTCATCTCCAAGTGTAAGGTAAAACCCGATATGATTCTGCGTTACAGGATCCTTAGAAAGCATAGGAAGGAGTTCGCTTTCAGCGACAATTCCTCCAAGAGAGTGAATCACATCTTTCAGTTCACGGAAAATCTCTTCTGCCTCATGGAATGAGTCAGATTTTTTAATTGCGTTTAGCGCAAAGTTTTCAATTTGTCGAACTCGCTCTCGAGTGATGCCATACTTCTGTCCGATTGATTCGAGCGTGTACTGCTCTCCCTCATCGTTCAATCCGAAACGGTTTACGATAACTTCCTGTGCACGATCCTGAAGCCCCTTAAGGAGTTTCTTAGTGGTCTGTTTTGGTTTAAAAGTAATTGTAGCTTTTGCCATAGGACATTGGGTGTTTTCTTATAAAAGTAAACTTAGTTGATGTGATTAATAATTAAGCTAACGCAGTCTATCATACCCCCCAAAATAAGTCAAATTCCTGTCAAGCATTCTTTTGGGGATTACTTGACTTATTTAAATCATTGTGCTAATATAAAGGTACCCAGTTCTTTTATTTTTTAATCCTAAACCTTAAAAAGCATGAAAAAGCTTATCCTGTTTTCCTCCTTATTTTCAGCCTTACTTTTCATTTTCCCTTCTGTAATCTTTGCCCAGGCGGTGCCCCATGCCGAGTATAACGATTGCAATAACGACATTATTAGCGCTGTTTTTACAAAGAAAACCAGAACTATTGATGTGGTTATAGCAACAACTACACCAGAAGCTAACCGGGAGCAATTTAAAACCCTGCACTTAGATTGGAGATATTACCCTACCGAAAAACCTACCGGCGATACCATTTTCGGCTGGGTGCGCAACCATTACCACGAGCGCAACGGAAGCGGCAATGCCTGGGTGAATGTTAGGTGGCACGATGAGAACGCTCAATTGTTTGCAAATGCCGGCATTACGGTGACCATCGGCTCGATAATAAAAAACCCTTCGAAAGACGGAAAAATTCATTATCAGATAATTCTGACCAAAGAGCAGGTGGAATATCTAAAGATGGCAAAAGCTTTAACGGGTATGGATATACCAAGACTTTGGTTTAAAGGTTAGAAAACACAATTGAAAAAAACACTGCATTATGAGGAACATAATGCAGTGTTTTTCGTTCAATTAATCTTTGACTCTGGGACCGTCTTATGAGATGATCAAAAAGTAACCCATTCTTTCACGAAATCCCATATCTCATGAAAACTATCCTACTTTCGGTTCTGTTATTTGTAGCTTTTCAAACAAATGCTCAAACGGCTGTGTACACAAAAGGCCGCATTACTTTTTGTTTTTGGGGAGGAAATCAGACACTTCATCAAAACTTAATGAATTCAATTAGTACCGATGGTACTATCAAGAGCTTCCATATTGCACGCATTCCTACTATTATCAGTATTGAGAACCCTGAAGATGGGTCCTACTGCTATTGCGGAGTTCGATTTATTGCTGCAATCGTATGTAGCGAAACCTGCATGAAGGAAGACGAATTGGAGAATTTAAAAAACTTGTCGTCTTACCCCTCCTGTTCCTATAGCCCCTAACTAATTAAATACCTTAAAACATAAAGCAGCTCATCGGAGCTGCTTTATTACTTATCTTATTTCTTCTTAAGTATCTTCTTTAAATACTTCCCCGTATAACTCGCGGGATTATTCGCCACTTCTTCCGGCGTTCCTCGTGCAATAATCTTTC
>CAYMIJ010000067.1:0-3220 GCA_964390465.1 uncultured Flavobacteriaceae bacterium
AACCGCCACGCACCTGAACGCCAAGTGAAGTTGCCACACTTATGCCGGGTGTGATGACGGGGCGTCGCCGGCCCTGCCCGATTAACAGACTACGCGGCCGGCGCAGCGCAAAGAGGGCGTTCGGGCAGGCAAGAGACGTGCGCGCCAACGGCAGAGGCACAGCCCGATGCAAGTTTAGAGGATTGTTTGAATTGACTCTTTTCGAGTTGCCGCAGATCAATGCCGGTTCCACTGGAGGAGACGCGCCGTGAAGCGATACCACAAAATCAGCCTGATCGCCCTGGCCCTGGCCTTGGCCGGCTCAGCGCCGGCTATCGCAGAAGCGCCGCCAGCGCCGGCCAAGGCCGAGCAGCAGGTCCAGCAACCGGGCAAGTGGGTGCAGGATTACACCGGGCGCAAGGCCGATCCCGCCGTGGTCTTCGGAACGCTGCCCAATGGCATGCGCTATGCCATCACGCGCAATACCACGCCCAGCGATGGCGTGGCCATGCGCCTCCGCTTTGGATCGGGATCGCTTCAGGAAGGTGACCAGCAGCAGGGGCTGGCCCACTTTCTTGAGCACATGGCCTTTCGGGGCAGCAAGAACCTGGCCGATGGCGATGTGGTGCGGATGCTAGAGCGGCTGGGCCTGCGCTTTGGCCCCGATACCAACGCCTTCACCGCCCAGGACCAGACGGTCTACATGTTCAATTTCCCCAAGGCCGATGCCGCTTCGCTCGATGCCGGCCTGACCCTGTTTCGCGAGATTGGCGAACGGCTGACCCTCGACCCCAAGCTGATCGAGGCGGAAAAGGGCGTGGTCCTCTCTGAAGAGCGGATCCGTGATGTCCCGCAATACCGGATGGCCAAGGCCAACCTGGGCAATGCCCTGGCCGGGACCCGCGCGGTCAAGCGCTGGCCAATCGGAACGGTCGAGACGATCAAGGCGGCCACGCCCGAGTTGCTGCGCGCCTATTACACCGCAAACTATCGCCCGGATAACGCGACACTGATCGTGGTCGGCAATATCGATCCGGCCAAGGTTGAGGCCGACATCAAGGCCCGCTTCAGCGACTGGAAGGGCGCCGGCAAACCACAGCCGACCGAGCTGGGCCAGCCCGAGCCTGCTGCCCGGGCCACCGAATTCATCGGCGAGGGCGTGCCCGATGTCGTCACCCTCAGCTGGGTCAGCCCGGTTGATCGCCGGGCAGACACTGCGGAACGCGATCGGGAGCAGATCATCCGGACCGTCGCCCTGGCCATGCTCAACATGCGAATTGCCGAACGCGCCGCCAAGCCTGGAAGCCCCTTCGTTGGCGGGCAGGCCCTGACGCTTTCCGACCTGATGGATTCGGCCTCGATCACCCAGATCGGCGTGGCCGCGGCGCCCGACAAACTGGCCACCGCGCTTGACGCCATTGTCGAGGAGCAGCGCCAGGCCATGACCGGGACCGTGAGCGCGGAAGAGCTGGAACGGGTCAAGGCGCTGGTCCTGGCCCAGGTTCAGGCTGCGGCAGATGGGGCCGGCACGCGCACGCATGAAAGCCTGGCCGCCGGGATCCTGCAAGCGGTCAACAGTGATGAGCTCTATACCAGCCCGGCGCAGGACCTGGCCCAGGTGAAAGAGGTGCTCGCCGGCCTGACTGGCGATGCGATCACCACCGCGCTGCGCGAAGCCTTTGCCGGCAAGGGCCCTGTGCTGTTCCGCGCCGCGCAGAAGGATCCGGTCGGGGTGCCGGCGCTTCAGGCACAGCTTGAGGCAAGCTATGCCCGGCAACTGGCGGCCCGCGCGGCTGAAACCGCGGTCGTCTGGCCCTATGCCGATTTCGGCCCGCAGGGGAAAGTGATCGCCCGCCGGTTTGATAAGGAACTGGGCGCCACGATCGTCCGCTTCGCCAATGGCAGCCAGCTGCTGGTCAAGCCAACCCCCTTTGAGAAGGACCGCGTGACGATCGACGTTGCGCTGGGCAATGGCCGCGCCGGGGCGCCCGCCCAGCTGGTCCATGCCTTGTGGGCGGCAGACCTGATGACCGTTGGGGGCACTGGCAAGTTGCCGGTCTCCGATATCAACCGCTGGGCCCAGGCCGGTGGCAAGCTGGTCGGCGCCCAGATCCAGACGGAGGACCGCGCGTTCAGCTTTTCGGCAACAACCCGCCCGGCAGACCTTGCCGCCCAGCTCCAGTTGCTTGCCGCCTATGCCTATGATCCCGGCTTCCGGCCCGAGCTGGGTGAGCAGTTGCAGGCGATTGGCCCGATGATCAGCGGCCAGATCGAAGCCAACGCCGGCGCCGTGTTCGAGCGTGAGTTTGCCCGCCTGTTTGGCGGTGGCGACATGCGCTATAACCCGGTCCCGTCGGCGCAGGATATCGCCGCCGCCAAGCCGGAAGACATTCCCGCCCTGCTCAAGGCCGATCTGGCCAGCGCCGCCACTGTCACCCTGGTTGGCGATATCGATGTCGAGACGGCGGTTGCGCTGATGCGCAGCACCTTCGCCGCCGGGCCAAAGCGGGCCCAGCCCGCCACGCTCGCCGTGTCACTGGCCATGCCCCAGGGGCGTGACGAGCCCTATGTCGTCACCCACGGCGGCCGCGCGGATCAGGCCTTCTATGGCGCCGGCTGGGCGCTGCCCGATTACCGCAGCGATCCAAAGGGCAGCCACGCCGCCGATGTCGTGGCCGCCATTCTGGAAGCGCGAATGGTTGAAACCGTGCGCGAAAAGCTGGGGCTGACCTATTCCCCCCGATCCAGCGCGACGACGGCGATCAACCTGCCCGGTCAGGGCTATTTGCGCGTTTCGATCGAAACCCCGCCCGGCAACTTCGCCGCCTTCCGCGCCTTGCTTGACGCGCAGATTGCCGATTTGGCGAGCAAGCCCGTCTCCGCGGATGAACTTGAACGCGCCCGCAAACCCCTGGTGGAAAGCCGGACGAAACGGCGTGAGGACAACGGCTGGTGGGCCGGCAACCTCTCCAGCTCGCTGCGCGAGCCGCTGATGCGCAGCTGGATGCTGAGCGAGGTGGCCGATCTGCAAGGCGTCACCACCGCCGATGTTCAGGCCTTTGCAGCCAGGTTCCTCGCCGGGCAAAAGCCCTCGATCGTCATCGCCAAACCCAAATAGGCGGTGTCCGCCCCGCCCCCACCCCCTCGCCCCTGCGGCCGGGGCCGGGGGTGGGCCGATCCGCTTTTCATTTTCCTACACCCCCGCGCTTGAGTCATGGTCGCAGGTTGCCTCCCCCCACCC
>CAYMIJ010000068.1:0-3213 GCA_964390465.1 uncultured Flavobacteriaceae bacterium
TCGTCGAGGCGCGCGCCGAAGAGCTACTCGACGCGGGCGAGGCCGGCGTCTCGGCAGAAGACTTCGCGGCGCGCATCGCCGCTCGGGGGGCACCGTGAGCGAGATCAAGATCAAGGCCCCGCGCTACACCGTCCAGCGGAAGTGCTCCGACTTCGACTGCGAGGACATGATGCACGAGCACCTCCACGAGACCGAGGTCCAGGTCGACGAGCTGACGCCGGATGAGCTGCGCTCGTTCGCGTTCAACGGCGAGAAGCCGATCGACAGCGACGCCGGCCGGTGGGCCCGCGCCTACTTGAACAAGCCCGACTTCGCCCTGGAGGCCGTCGCCGAGCTGCGCGCGGCGTGGCTGTACTCGATCGCCGACGCGATGGTCGCGGGGCGGCTCCGGCTGAGCCAGGTCCCGACCATCATGCACGGGGCGGCTCCGGGCGAGAGCCGGGCGAAGACGTGCCTCTACGCGCTGGCGTCGGCGCACGGGGCGATCACCGCGGAGGACTGTCCGTGAACCGAAACTGGCGAGACACGCTCCCCGTGTGGAAGCGCTGCGAGATCAGCGAGGGAACCGGCGTCGAGGTCTTCGTCCATCCTGCCGGCGTCGAGCCGACGAACGGCCCGCTGGTGACCTACGTCCGCGCCAGGGCCGCCGGGCCCATCGAGGGCGAGCTGACGCGGTACGTCCGAGCGAAGCGCCTGGAACGCTCCGCCGAGTTTCGGGCCGCCTACGACGATCTGCGCGAGCGCGAGAACAGCTACCCGAAGACGCCTGAGCACGTTCTGGAAGAGCTGCGCGCCAAGGTCGCGCGCATCGAGGAGAGCCTGTGAAAAAGCCGTTCGAGATCCGGTACCGTCTCGGCAACCTGGGTGTCTACGACGCCCGCGTCTTCGGAAGTGACGACACGGAGGCGAAGCGGGCGCTGGTGGCGATGTCCAGCCGCGGGGACGAGATTTTCTTCCGTTCCGTCCGTGAGCTGCCGACGTCGCGCGCCTCCTGTCCCGAGCTGTCCGACGTCGAGGTTCGCGAGGACGGCACCGTGGCCTGGACGGGCCGTCACGACGTGGAGCGCGCCGACGAGAGCGGGAACCCCTACGAGGTCACCGTCTCGCCGGATGGCGAGATCTGCGCCGCGAGGACCGACCTCGACACCGGCCACCTGCCCCCGCAGAGCGACGCCGAGGAGATCCACGCGCTTCGGGCTGCCGTTCGCGGGATGGCGGCCGAGCTGCGACGGCTCGCCGAGGAGCGCGAGGCCGAGAACAACGACCGGCGAACGGACCCCGGCGAATGAGCTGGAACGTCTCGATCGTCTGCGGGCTCTGCTCCGCGAAGACGCACGCCAACCACGCCGACGAGGCGACCGCGACCGCGATGGCCGAAGCTCGCGCCGTCTCGGCCGGCTTCGTCAAGATCTCCGCCGTGAAGGATGCCTCGCGCGTGCGGCATGAGACCTGGACCTGCAAGGCGTGCTCCGGCGACGTCACCGTCGCGTTCCTCTCCGCCGGGCGAGGAGCGCAGATCGAGCCAACGCGGGGCGCTCTCATGGTCGCCCTCGTCAACGCGAGCGAGGCGCGCTCGAAGGCTCAAGACGCGGTAGCCGACAGCCCCGAAGGAGAAGCGCGCGCCGCGTCGATGGAAGCCCTTGGCTATGCCATCGGGAACGAGTTCGGCGCGCGGAAAGCCCTGGAAGAATGCGAGCGGAGGATCCGAGGATGACGACCAAGAAAAAGACCCTGACCCCGGGAGAGCTGCACTTCGCGGTCTGCGCAGCTCAGCACCTCGCGCAGATGACGCGCCGACCGTTCAGCAACCATCGAAGCGCGATGGCCGAGATCCGGCGAACGGTGGCGCGCGGGGAGAAGATCCTTGCCGCCGCCGGCCTCGACAACTACGGCCACCCGCTCGGCGAGACGCTCTCCGCCGACGAGCAGGCCGAGCGCCTGATCGACACGATCCCAGGTCTGCCGAAGCGTGGATTTAGCCTGCACAGCGCCGACGGGATGGCCACGCTCGACCAGTACGTCGAGCACCTGACGAAGTGGCCCGAGTGGGCGCGGCGCGCGCCGGGGATCGCCGAGACGGCGCGACGCCGGCTGCCGGAGGCGCTTCGCGGCATCTGCGAGGACCCCTGGTTCGGCTGGCCGCTTATCCGGCGGAACGAGTGGACCCTGCTCTCCGTCGCGCAGGACGAGGCCTTCCAGCTCGAAGCTGTCGGGGTAACGCCGGCCATGCTGACGCCGCTCGTGATGCACGTCCTGGCGATCCCCGTCGGCCAGCGGGACACCGCGCAGGAGCTGGTCCGCACCGTGCTCCGGCGAGCCGCGGGGAAGTCGCTGTGACCGCGCGCCGCCTGCCCCCGATGGCGATCCTGGCGCTCCTCTCCGGGGCGATGGGAGCGCTGAACGCTACGCCTCGCCTGGAGCGCAAAGATCCGCTCGATGACGGCGAGCGGCCGGATCCGGCTCGCACCGACAACGCAAACGGCTCGTTCTCCTACTGCTGCGAGACGGCCTACCTGCTGCGCGGGAAGCATTCCACCGACTGCCCGGATCAGCCTCCTCCGCCGGTCGAGCTGAGCGACGCGGAGAAGCTCGTCGCCGCCAAGAAAGCGAAGCGGCAGGCGCTGGAGCTGAAGCGAAAGAAGCGCAGCCGATGATCAAAGCTGCTCCGGTCGAGCAGCCCTACTCGACGGCCGAGTCCTCGCCGGATGCCTCGACGTCTCCCGCTTCCACCTCGGCGCCCTCTTCGTCCTCGGGCTGAGCCTCGACGCTGCCCTCCGAAATCAGCTCCTGGCGCGGCGGCATCGGGAGCGTGATCTTCAGGTACGCGGCGAGCCTGTGCCCGTCGATGTACTGCTCGTTCGGGTCGATGCCGAGCGCGAGCATGATCGCCGTCATCTGCTCGGCGTTGTCGACGACCACGGTGCGATAGAACGCGTTGTCTCGCCCGTCGCCTTCCTTCCGGATGTAGCCCTTCAGCTCGCCCCTGGTCTTCTGCCGAAACTCCGGCGTGCTGCGCTCGCGTTCGAGCTTCACCGCGGCCTCGTCGCGACGACCAGCGGCGCCGTCCTGCGCGATCTCTTCGAGCGTCGCCGCGCTCTCCTCGACCTCATCCGGCGTGCGATCGTCGGAGAAGATCCCGCGGCCGAAGTTCTCGTCCGGGAACGTCAGGTCGAGCGCCATCTGATCGAAGCCGGCTAGCTCCCAATCCCAATT
>CAYMIJ010000069.1:0-3098 GCA_964390465.1 uncultured Flavobacteriaceae bacterium
CACCTTTCCCTCACGGTACTAGTTCACTATCGATCTCAAAATGTATTTAGCCTTACCGGTTAGTTCCGGCAGATTCCCCCGAGCCACACGTGTCTCGAGGTACTCAAGAACAAGAACAAAGAAGATATTATATTTTCACTTACGGGACCATTACCCTCTAGGGTCGTGCTTTCCAGCACATTCAGTTAACATAATATTTTGTAACTTCTCTCATAATAAATTATGACGTTCCTGCCTTACAACCCCACCTCGCTATCCTCATTCATGTCTTGCGACACAAACAAAGATAGAAAGGTGGTTTGGGCTTCTGCGTTTTCGCTCGCCGCTACTTGCGCAATAACAATTGTTTTCTATTCCTCCGGGTACTGAAATGTTTTACTTCCCCGGGTGCACGCTCTACGTAATTCGTAGAGCAACGACATATAGTCGTTAGGTTTCCCCATTCAGAGATTTACGGATTAACGGTTGCTAGGCACCTCCCCGTAACTTATCGCAGCCATGCTACGTCTTTCATCGCCATTTTGAGTCAAGGCATCCACCATACGCCCTTAAATTTCCCATTAGGAAATTTAAAAACCACAAACTTGAAATCACGACCACTCGCGACTTCAAGTCTTTACTTTGTCCTGTTACATATAATTAAACATATAACAGTTCGTTTCGTGCCCCTACAATCAAAGCACGAAACTATTTTTACTTTTACTTCCATCTACATCTCCGAAAAGACCCCGCACCTGATACTTTGCAGTACCGGCACGAATTCTAAAAAGTGTGATGGCATGAACCCTCGAGAGTGACTCCGTCAAACTCTTGGGAATATTTTCAAGTTACTTTCAGACATTCTTTAAAAAAAATCCGCTCAACTGAGCGGTAATTTAGGCAACAACCAAAGAGGCTGTTATCTATACCGCTTAGTAAATTGAAAGTTTTTTAACATATCTGAGATAGGGGTCATTCTATATGAAGCGTCTATTAATGTCAAATGAGGCAGGCCTGGGGAAAACATGGCCTAAATAGGCCCCATATTTAACCTATTACAGATATCAAAAAACTCCCTTTTCGGGAGCCTTTTGAGAAGTTTCAAATTGGGAACGAGGAGTTCGCCAGATTTGGAAGTTCTACTGATGTGAAATACTCTGCTTTGCCTTCTCGATAGCCTTCGCTGCAGCATCCTGTCCCCCTAGTCCAAATGCTAGACCTAGTGCAAGTGAAACTGCCACTACGAAACCTGTGAACAAAGTCTGTATAAATGCGCCAGCAATGCCCATCTGTGATAGAGCAACTAGAACTGCAAAAATCCAAACTGCCCACTTTGCAACTGTACTAGCAAGACCAGCTGATGAAAGACCAGCTGACTTTGCAGATGCAGAAACGATTCTTGAAAGAACGTCTCCAACAACTCCTCCAACAAGTAGGATAAGAACAGCAATGATCAACTGCGGTAGGTATCCTAGAACTATTTGTTGTAGAAAAGATGTAACCTGGTTTAGACCAAGAACATCAAAACTAGCAATCAAAAATACAACGATGATAAAGTACTTAACCAAACCTCCAATAAAGTTACCAGAGTTTAGATTAAGACCTGCTTTCTTAACAAATTCCTCAAAGCCCGCTCTTCGAAGAGCCTCATCAAACTTTATCATTTTCATAAAGTGTGAAATCGCCTTTGAGATAGCTGCACCGATAGCCCAACCAATAATCAGAATCACTAGAGCCACAACTAGGTTAGGAATAAACATAACTACTCCTGTCCACAGTCTGCTAAATGACTCACTCAAAATCTGTCCCCATGTTTGTAACACCATAAACTTATATTAAATGAATAATACGTTAATTATAACATAGTCAAAATTTGTATTTCCAGCCGGAAAAGGATACGTGTTAATAACCCTTTGGGCTAAACTAGCCCTGTTTTATTTAAAATAGTCTTGTGTGGGTAGTCCAAAATATCCCGGATAAGCTTGTCGAACATACTCATTCGATACTTGAAATCCTCTGTAGTGAAATATGCATACCGCAACTCTTTCCCTATTTCCGCCTCTAGGGTCTTGATTAGGTTTTCCAGACTAGCCTTTTTGACACTGTCCCCAACAATAAGAAGATCTGCTCTACTTTCTGGCTCCTGCAGAAATACACCGGCTATTATTATGAGCTTCATACTGCCTAGCTTTGAGACCTTTTTAATTATCTCTTTGGGCTGGAGAGGCTCAATGTTAATCAAAAAGTTTTGGAGTTGAACCAAATATGGAAACTGTGTCTCCAGCACAAAACCGTGTCCGCTTTTCTTTTTATTTGAAACTCGACGCTTTACCAGCCCCATTTTCTCCAAGTTGTTAATTTCCCTACGCACTTTTGGTGCTTCAACTTTCGCTCTCTCGCCTATCTCACTAGTGTCAAAAACAGTTTCGGGATTAAACAAAAACAAACGCATTATTTTTACTTTTGCTTCAGATCCGAATAATTTGCTGAGTTCTTCCATAGAGAACATACTAACAGCTTCTCTTAAAAAAGAAAAAGTTGACGGACTTTGGGAGAGATGGCAGACTTGGAGGTGGAGGACTCGAACATGGTACACAAGCACCCGATTAGTGGTGTAGAGGTTCGTGGAGTTCGACTCGGCTGGGGCGGCACCGTAGAAGAAGGAGACGTCTACGATTCAACTGATGGTACATGGCGAGCAATGCCATGTACCGGAGCAACAGTCTACGACGGCTGTAAGACTATCATCATCAGGCCGGAAAATCTGGTGCCACCAAACTACACTTTGGACCCAAACAACACTCTTGGGTTCGACGTCTTCGCACACGAAAGAGCCAACGGCGCACCAAAAGGTGCGCCGTCGTTTTATATAAAACAAAAAACTCTTTTTGGAGTTTTTTGTTTTTGAGATTATTTAAGTGTCACCTTAGGTCAGGGATATTTTGCTCGCCGTCGCTTGCAAAATTCCGCGACCCCGCCTCGCGTCCTGATTCTACTGAATCAGGAATCGCTCCGGCCGGCAACGTGTCCTAAAATAAGCAATGCTTATTTTAGAGTCACTTTTGCCCCAGCTGCTTCAAGATCAGCCTTTAGCTTATCAGCATCCTCCTTCTTCATTC
>CAYMIJ010000070.1:0-3035 GCA_964390465.1 uncultured Flavobacteriaceae bacterium
GATCACAACAGCCCAGACAGCTGTTGGAACCGAAAAAGTCAGCCTGACGAAGTCGGTACTCGGGATTCCACCCTTCGGCACGCCACTCTTGATAATAGCAGCGGCAACTAGCAAAGCGAGCAATCTTCTCATCTGCCCCCCAAGGAAAAAAGGAACTTGATGGCAGGAGCCAAAACCACGATCGTGGCGATGGTCACAACCACAAAAAACAATATCCACTCAAGCGTCTCACGGGTCTTGAACATGAGTCGCCACTTCAATTCACTCATCAGATTATTCATTGCGAGCCTCTTTTTGGATTATGTCGGATTTTTGAACGAGTGTCAATTTATGTATTATCCCCACTTTTCACTGTGCTATAATGACCCCAACATATGGCGGACTCAAAATTTGTACATCTTCATACTCACTCTCACTATTCCCTACTAAACGCTCTACCAAAGATCCCTGACCTCATAGATGCTGCGGTAAAGGATGGTCAAACTGCTATCGCTCTCACTGACAACTGCAACCTATACGGAGCTATAGAGTTTTATCAAAAGTGCAAGAAAAAAGAGATCAAACCTATTATTGGTATTGATGCATATGTTGCATATCGTTCAAGACTCAGCAAAGAGTCTGGCGTCGACAAGGAGAGATACAGACTCATCTTGCTAGCAAAAAATGATATTGGATACAAAAACCTCATCAAACTTGTTACACTCGCTCACCTCGAAGGTTTCTACTACAAACCCAGAATAGACCGAGAGCTCATGGAAAAATACAACGAGGGTGTCATCGCTATAGCACCGGCTTTTTCTAGCGACATTTCAAAGTCATTGCAGATGGCTAACTCTGAACAGGCCAACGAGAGGCTAGACTGGTACAAAAAAACTTTCCCTGACACAGAGGATGGCCCGAACTTTTATTTTGAAATCACCCATCACCCAGAAATAAAAGGCTCAACTGAAAACACAAACCGAATTATAAAGTTCGCAAAAGAAACTAACACTCGACTAGTTGCTGCACAGGATGTTTACTACCTAACAACAGAAGACCGTATAGCGAGACAGACTCTCGTGTCTATCCAGTCACAACACGACGACAAAATAGAAGAAAGCGAGGAGGATTTTTCTTTTATCACACAGTCACAAGCTGAAAAGTTTTTTAAAGATAACCTTGATGCTGTAGAAAACACAACAAAAATCGCAGACAGATGTAACCTCGAAATATCTATAGGCAAATGGTTTCTACCGAACTATATTGTTGAAAGTGGCTTGTCATACGACGACGAACTAAAGAAAATTGCCTATGCTGGTTTTGAAAAAAGAAACCTTCCTCAAACACCAGAATATGTCGACAGACTAGAGTATGAACTAAAAGTCATCCGCGACAAAGGCTATGCCCCATACTTTCTTGTGGTGTCAGACCTACTACACTATGCACACGACCATGGAATACTAACAAACATTCGAGGATCTGTTGCTGGATCACTCACTACCTACCTCACACGCATTACAAACGTAGATCCTATCGAGTACTACCTACCTTTCGAACGATTTCTCAACCCATCTAGACCATCTGCTCCCGATATTGATATGGACTTTGCCGACAACAGACGTGATGAGGTGATCGACTACGCTCGAGGTAAATATGGCATCGACAAGGTGGCCCAGATCGGTACTTTCGGTACGATGGCCGCCCGCGGTTCTGTGCGTGACGTAACAAGAGCACTAGGTTTTCCATATAGTCTCGGCGACTCTATTGCAAAAGCAATCCCTATGGGTGCACAAGGTTTTCCAATGACTATTGAAAGAGCACTGAAAGAAAATCCTGAACTTAAAAAAATGTATGACGATGATAACGATGTAAAGAAAGTCATCGAAATGGCAAAGAAAATAGAAGGTTGTGCCCGTCACATCTCTGTTCATGCGGCCGGTGTTGTTATTTCCCCGACTCCACTAACGGACTACACTCCTCTACAGTACGATACAAAAGGCGATAATAAAATCATTACTCAATACGACATGCACGCAGTTGGTGAGGACGGTGTGGGTCTTCTAAAGTTCGACTTTCTTGGAATACGAAACCTTTCCATACTTGCTGACGCAGTAAAAATCACAAAAAAAGTTGAAGGTGTAGATGTTGATATGGACACAGTCCCCGTCGATGACAAAAAAACATATAAAATGTTGGCTCGAGGAGAAACTATTGGACTTTTCCAGCTTAACGGGGACGGCATGACACGCGCCCTAAAGGAACTGAAACCAACAACCATCCACGATATCAACGTTATGGTGGCGTTGTACCGACCAGGTCCGATGGATAACATAAACGAATACATCGCACGAAAGCACGGCAAAAAACCTGTGACGTATTTGCATCCAAAAATGAAAAACTTTTTGGACAGAACTTTTGGGGTGCTCGTTTACCAGGACGACCTTCTCTATACCGCTATCGAAATAGCTGGGTACGACTGGGGTGAAGTGGATAAATTCCGAAAAGCAGTGGGAAAGAAAATTCCTGAGGAAATGAAAAAGCAGCATGTAAAGTTCGTTGAAGGTTGCCAAAAGTTTGGAGGAATGACAGAGGCAAAAGCAGAAGAGCTCTGGAAACTATTTGAGCCTTTCCAGGGTTATGGTTTCAACAAAGCTCATGCAGCGAGTTATGGTCGAGTGGCATATCAGACCGCATACATGAAAGCAAACTTCCCTGCCATATATATGTCGGCAGTTCTAACAGCTGAGTCAGGCGACACAGACATGATCGCAGAGATCATAGGAGAATGTAAAAGAATGAATATTCCTGTGTTGCCACCTGATGTGAACTTTTCTTTTGAAGGTTTCGGCGTAAACAAAGCAAAAAATGAAGGAGAAATAGATACTATTCGTTTCGGACTTACGACAATAAAGAACTTTGGTGAGAGTGTTGCGACATCTATCATTGAAGAAAGAAAGAAAAATGGACCTTTCAAATCTCTATCTGATTTCCTAAGCCGAATAAAAGATAAAAATCTTAACAAAAAGTCGATGGAGTCCCTCATAAAAACTGGAGCT
>CAYMIJ010000071.1:0-3030 GCA_964390465.1 uncultured Flavobacteriaceae bacterium
GTAGATTATGATTAAGATTTTATCTGAAGATGATTTTGAGACTGATATGTATATGTTGACCGCTGAAATCCATTTCAGTAATCAGAGATTTACTAACTACAAAGAACGCGTTAAACTCCCTTCACGATTTAAAACGAGACGTTATCAAAAGCTTTATAGAGTTGCAGGGCTTTTAGGGTTTGGATTTTTAGAGACTGACAAAGAGTATTTTGAGGACATGAGAAATTAGTATGCAGATAGTAAACATTAATCAAGTCAGGGGTAACAAAAACAACCCAAGAGTAATTAAAGACGAACGATTTAAAAAACTTGTCGAGTCGATAAAATTCTTTCCTGAGATGCTTTGGAAACGTTGTTTAGTTGTCGAATCCAACGAGAAAGGTTTTACTGTATTAGGCGGAAACCAACGGCTAAGGGCAATCAATGAGATATTCAAAATGCCACGTCATGAACTAGCTGAGCAAGTCGCAGGGGTAAATAACGAAAAAACAATCTTAGCATTCTACGATTCTAAGCAAATCCCTATTACTCTATGCGATGACTGGACACTTGAACAAAAGAGAGAATTTATAGTACGGGATAATATCGACTTTGGTTCTTGGGACATGGATAAATTATCTACTGACTATGAGATGGACGAGCTGGAGGAAATGGGACTAATTGTGGACTATTTAGAAAATGAAAAAATAGAAATAGACAATTTTGAAACAGATGAATCAGAGCAAGAGGATGCTGGAAATATTGAATCATATAGGGCAGACGTTTTATTTAAAACAAATAATAAATTCCAAATGCCAGAATACAATCCAAAAATGCTATATGAAGGAAGTTTAAAAAATCTAGAAACTTATCATCCTACATTAATGGGGCATCCATATAATAAAGATAATAAATATTTTTTTGTATGGCAAAATGTAGGAATAAAAGATAATGACTCTAATCTAGTACTGTCATTTTATACAAAAGATTATAAATTTGAAGATTTATTTATAGACCCAGGAAAGTACTTGGACAAGATAAAAGAAAGGAAATTTATATCATTTGTTACACCAAATTACACACTGCATAAAGATATGCCTTACCCTGTAAGAATATTTAGACATTACAAAGCCAGATGGATAGCAAGATATTTTCAAGAAGCAGGTCTGTACTGTATACCTGAATTAGAATTTTCAACCGATGAAAAACGGCTAGATATAGAATTTGTAATAGATGGATTGCCAAGGGATTTAAAATATTTGTCAATTCAAAATCAACAAGGATTTAATGATGACAATGAAAAAGAATTTTATTGTAAAACACTCCAATCGGTATCGGGCGAAATTAAAATAGATACACTAATAATCTATTGTGAAAAATACTCAGAAATTATTAAAAATAATTTAAAGGCGAAAAACTACATAGTATTAAAATCAATTAACGAGGTAATAAAGTATGGAAAATCAAAGCATAAAGTGTAAATCTGGCGGCGGCGGCGGCGGTAAATCTGGCAAGGGTAAATCTAGCAAGAGTAAATCTGGCAAGGGTAGATCTGGCAAGGGTAAATCAAAGCCGAAAAAAAAGAAATAAAAAAAGTAGGCAGAGTTAAAAACTGCCTACCCACATTATGAAAAAATCAAGAAATAATCAAGAGAATTTAAGACCACAAAGGGCAGGAGAGGCTGGACATAACCCGAACGGTCGCCCTAAGAAATACGTTACCCAAGTCACAGAGGCTACGGGATACAAACTATCACAAATTCAAGACTGTATCAAAAGTATGCTAACTATGAATTTAGTAGAATTAAAAAAAGTGGGTGAGTCATCTGCTGCCCCAGCACTGGAGGTATTGATTGCACGTGGAATCAATGGCGATCTTAAAAGGGGTGAGTTAAAGAATCTTGAAACGTTACTCGGTAGGTCTTTTGGTAAACCGAAGGAACAAGTTGATATAGAGGCTAATATTAATTTAGGCTTGACCCCAGAGCTAGACGCTGCTGTAAAAATTCTGAATGAAAGAAATAGAAATAAAGAATGATTTGCTTGCTATTGAGCGGCTATTCAAAGAATCCCCTAAAGACATTTTATCATTTATACAACTTGTAAAACCTGACTATCAGGTAAATTGGCATCATAAGATTATTACGGATACTATCAATAGATTTATATTTGATGACTTAAAGCGGCTAATGATATTCGCCCCCCCACAAACTGGAAAATCAGAGATAGTAAGCCGATGTTTACCTGCATATATTTTCGGCGTTAACCCTAATGCACGTATTGGTTTAATATCTTACAACGATGAATTTGCAATCGACTTTGTAAGGGACATTAAAATCATAATGAACTCCACAGAATACCAGTTATTATTCCCTAAAACAAAATTGAATAGTAAGAACGTAGTAACATCTATACAATCGTTTGCTAAAAATACGTCTCATACATTCGATATAGTAGGTCATTCTGGAAACCTTCGAGCAGTGGGAAGAGATGGGAGTATTACAGGACGTCCATTCACACATCTAGTCGTAGATGACATGATTAAAAATTCAATGGAATCAATGTCAGAGACATACCGTAATACTATTTGGAGTTTATGGAAATCTGCTATATGGACGAGGGTAAGAAATGTTACCCGTGTAATAATAATGAATACACGCTGGCATACGGATGACTTGGCTGGTCGAGTACTAGCAAGCGATAATTTTGGGGAGTGGGAAATATTAAGGATGCAAGCAATAAAAGAATGAAGCATACAATTATACAATACAATGACCCAAGGCAAAAAGGAGAAGCAATTTGGGAGTCATGGATAGGTAAGGAAATTTATGAGGGGATCCGCAAAGAATCAGAAATAGAATTTGCAGCGACTTACCAGCAGAATCCCACTACCGCTGAAGGTAATATTTTCAAAGCAAAAAATTTTAAATATTATAGGGAGTCAGATATTTTTATTTACTTGGATGAAGAGCCTATACGAAAAACTGAATTAAGAATTTACCAAACAATAGACCCAGCTGGTACTGTATCACAAACAGCCGATGACTTCGC
>CAYMIJ010000072.1:0-3009 GCA_964390465.1 uncultured Flavobacteriaceae bacterium
CGCCGAGAAGTATGGCCTGTACGGTATCGAGCATGAGCTATTTCTTCAGACCAGCACCGCGCAGGAAGAGGAAGAGCGTGAGTGCAAAGAAGAACAGAACGAATCCAAGCATCACGACGAAGCAGAGACCGAGCGGAACATCAGAGAATCCAAGGAAGCCGTAGCGGAATGCAGACACCATGTAGAGGATGGGGTTTGCAAGGGAAAGGGTGCGGAAGAATTCCGGAAGCTGATCGACAGAGTAGAATACGCCACCAAGGTAGGTAAGCGGAGTAAGCACGAAGGTCGGAACGATGGAGATGGCATCGAACGACTTTGCGAATATGCCGTTCACGAGGCCGGCGAGTGAGAACAGGAGCGTGGTAAGTATCGCTGCACCGAGCACGACGAGGATATTGTGGATGACGAGGTGGGTGAAGAACAATGATGTGATGACCACGAGCACGCCCACCAGAAGTCCGCGCATGACGCCACCTGTGACGAACCCTGCGATGATGGTCCACATAGGCATCGGCGACACCAGCTGCTCGTCGATAGTGCGCTGCCACTTCGAGAAATAGAAGGTCGACACTGTATTCATGTAGGAGCTCGTGATGATGGACATCATGACGATGCCCGGCACGATAAAGCCCATGTAATCCACGCCGCCGATGGCCTGGACCTGCGAGCCGATGAATTTACCGAAGATAGCGAAATAGAGGCCAGTCGTGACGATTGGCGGGAGCAAGGTCTGACTCCAGATGCGGATGATGCGCATGAAGTCATTGCGCACCATGGTGTAGTAGCCGATGAGGATGGGAGAGCGTGTCATAAATTATGCGGTTTTCTTATCCTTCTCTATCAAATTCACGAACACTTCCTCCAGTCGGCTGCCCGAGTTGCGGATATTTGCAATCTGAACGCCTGCCGCTGATAT
Organism: uncultured Flavobacteriaceae bacterium; assembly: GCA_964390465.1. Taxonomy (GTDB): domain Bacteria; phylum Pseudomonadota; class Alphaproteobacteria; order Micropepsales; family Micropepsaceae; genus JADZAI01. Next base: position 917 of record CAYMIJ010000072.1, read on the forward strand.
TTTGCGAATCGCATCATTCACGGTCTCGCCCGGCTTCATGGTGAGCTCGAGCGTCGTCTCATCGATTTTCTTTATCGGAAGTTCGCGGAGCACCACCATGGTCGCGTCGAGCACCGGGCCGGCAGTATCGAGCAGAAGCGTCACGTAATTCAGGCGCGAGACGAGTTCCTTCACCCCTCCCTCCTCTATGATTTCTCCCTTATTGATGATGGCGACACGCTTACAGAGTATTTCCACCTCCTCTAGGTAGTGCGTCGTGAGGACAATGGTCGTACCGCCCGCATTCAGTTCACGGAGAAAGTCCCACATGCCGCGACGCAGCTCTACGTCGACGCCCGCAGTCGGCTCATCGAGCAGAAGAATCTTCGGCTCATGAATGAGCGCACGTGCAATAAGCAGACGGCGCTTCATGCCGCCCGAGAGCGACATGGCAGTATCCTTGCGCTTCTCGAAGAGGCCGAGCTGCGTGAGTATCTTCTCCGCCTTTTCGCGCGCCTCTTTGCGCGGGATGCCGTAGAACCCTGCCTGATTCACGACGATATCCTCCACCTTCTCGAAGATATTGAAATTGAATTCCTGCGGCACGAGGCCGATGTATGACTTCGCGCGCTCTGCTTCCTTATCAATGTTTGCACCCTGCACCTCGATTGTGCCGGCGGTCTTGGTCGCGAGCCCAGCGACCATGGAGATGAGCGTGGTCTTACCGGCACCGTTCGGACCGAGGAACCCAAAGAATTCCCCTTGCTCAATGGTGAGCGAAACCCCTTTCAGGGCTTCTGTTCCGGGTCGCTTTCCGACGCTCTCGTATGTTTTTTTAACGCTCTCAATTTTGAGAGCTGGAGTAGTTTCTGCCATAGTCAGGGCAGTATAACATTTCGCGTTTATTGGCTAAAATGTGTACAAGGTTGGCCAATTATGAAGATTTCACTTCCCTCTCTCATACGCTTCGCGCGCTACTCCGTCGTAGGCGTTTCGACCCTCGCCTTTGACCTCCTACTCCTCGCCGGTCTCACCGAACTGCTCCATGTTCCCTACTACATCGGTACCCCACTCGCCTTTCTGGTCGCTGTCTCGATTAACTACGCGCTCTCACGAAAATTCGTATTCAAAGGCACCGAGCGCCCAGTGCATCACGGGTATCTCTATTTCATTATCATTGCCGCCGCAGGTGCCGCAACTATCACGGGCGCAGTGTATGTGCTTGTCACCTATCTCGGCGTCTATTACCTCGTTGCGCGCATTGGCGTCGCAGGTGTAGTGGGACTTGTGAATTATTTGAGTAACCTTCACTTGAATTTCCGTGTTGCAGGAAAGCATGAGTAACCCACGCGCAGTCGCATTCGATCTAGACTCGACGCTTGCGGTCAGTAAGTCCCCCGTGACACCCCATATGGGCGCACTTCTCGCGCGCCTCATGGCGACACGACCGGTCGCCATTATGTCGGGCGGCAAGTATGCGCAGTTCCAGAAGCAGGTAATGACTGCCTTTCCAGAGAACACTAACTTTGAGAACCTCTACCTGTTCCCGAATTGCGCTGGCTATTGCTACCACTACGAAGATGGCGAATGGAAACTCCTCGATGACCATTCGCTAACGCCGGAAGAGCAGACGACTGTTCGCGACGCTCTGGATATTTCTATGAAAGAGACGGGATTCGACAAGCCGCCCGAACAAGTATGGGGCGAACGCATCGATTTCCGCGGCGCATCGTTTGCATTTTCATCGCTCGGGCAGGAGGCACCGGTTGAAGTCAAAGAGACCTGGGACCCGGACAAGGAGAAGCGTCGTCCACTCCACACACTCCTCGTCGCGCGCCTTCCGGATTTCGAAATCAAGATGAATGCAATGACGACCATCGACATAACGCGCAAGGGCGTCAGCAAGGCGCTCGGCGTACGGAAATTCTCGGAACTTACCGGAATACCAGTCGAGGAGATGCTCTATATAGGTGATGCGCTCTTCCCAGGCGGAAACGATGAGGTAGTAAAGGAAACAGGAATACAGACTCGCCAAACGAGCGGTCCAGAGCAGACCGCGCTGTATATAGAGGAGATTCTAGGTTGACAAAAGGCAATATTCGTGTACTGTATCG
>CAYMIJ010000073.1:0-2966 GCA_964390465.1 uncultured Flavobacteriaceae bacterium
AAGCACCGTCTTGGTAAGACGGAGAGCGCGGGTCCGATTCCCGCCAGCGGCTCAAAAAGATAGATTTTTGATAAAATTTACAAGAGCATGTGGATAAGTCTATTTTGGGTAGACCCACTTTTAAAGTAATAATTATCAACATAAGCCAGGGTAGTTCAGTGGCAGAACACTGCTTTCGTAAAGCAGGAACATGAGTTCGATTCTCGTCCTTGGCTCCAAAAACAAAATGTTACACAGAGATTGAGATTATTCATGGATTTCAATTTTTATGCATAGAATATTCCAAATATTATTAGTAGCGAATACTTTCATTAAATACCTATAAATATAAGTAAATTTGCAATTTTTGTATAAATCATTATCAATGTTTATTAATGTGTCGGCCCAATAATATAGAATATATATAAATAAAATATTTAAACCAACTATCACTCACATAGAAAGTTATCGTCAGTAATGCCAGCAAATTTTATTTTTAGTGATGTTTCATGGGAAGGACCTTCACGTAACTAATAAAATATTGAATAATTTTTTTGGTTAGTTACGTCTTAATTTATCTAAAAAATTTAATTGTCAGATAATTTTTTGCAAAATTAAACTTAAAAAGTAGTCTGAAAAAATAAGACTAAAAATATAACTATTTTTGATATACAGTAAAAAATCTGTTTGTTAAAATTATTTATATAAACTTATGTTTTATCAAGAAATAAAGCAAAAATTATTATCTCCTGCTAGGTTTATGCTCGCATTATTTTATCTAGCCTTTTTAATTTCGGTACCTGGATATTTGTTTGCTGATGATACACCAGTTCCTACTGAAACTCCCGTTGTTGTCTCCGAACCGGAAACACCCGTGCTAGTTATTCTGGAGCCGGTTTTGACTCCGGAAATTCTTCCGGTCGACGTTTCGACAAGCACACCAGAAATTAGTCCAACAGATAACTCAAGTTTAGAAAACTTAACTGATCAGATTTCTACTTCTACTCCCAATGAGATATCAACAACAACTGAAAATGTTATAGATCAAAATGCAACAACTACTGACCAAAATATTCCCTCAAGTTCTGGCGGAACGACTCCGACTCTTCAAACCGAGCTCCCAACAATTTTTGAACAAAATTCTGATAACGGAAAAACCGTAGTTGTTTCTGCAACACCTGAGCAAGAGTTGATAACACCAATGATCAACATTCCAGTTAGAACTGTCATTCCAGAAATTTTTAAAGTAGGGGATGAGAGTAAAATAAAAATTCAGTGGAAAAATAATAATGCTCAAGAAATGCAGTTCGTCGCAACTGATGAAGACGGCAATGGTTATTTAGATCATGTCGCGTGGATTGTTCCACACTTATCAGTTCAAACTTTTGACATTATTTTTATTTCGAACGCACTTCAGTTGGATGCGAATAAAAATATTCTTGCTGATATTTTTGATTTTGTTAGATACAAAGATGAAAATTATTTTTCAATGCTTGATGGTCAGTTCGTGCGAACAACATTTGAGCATAATCTAGACAACACAAAAGACATAACTTTGTTTGCAAAACCTCACAATGTTGGCGAGTCTGTGAAAGTAGAAGTCTATACTCTTGATGGAGATTTGGTTACGACAATAGACAACATTGATCACGAAGGAAAGTATCGAGTTCTTCTTACAAATCTTGCTACCTCTTCAGATACTTTTGATTTGAAAATAATCGGAGACGTTGATATTGATCAAATCATAGACCCTGCTCCTGCAACAGCGTATTGGGTTGGAGGAACTGGAAACTGGTCAGATGCTGCGAACCACTGGGCAGCCTCATCAAACGGAACTCCTGGAGCAGGCAATGCACCTGATGCAACTAGTAATGTGGTTTTTGATGCGTCATCAGGAGCATCTTCTGCAATAGTTACAATTGATACAAACGTGACAGTGGGTTCCATAACAGTAAGTGGATTTACGGGAACTATCTCACAAAATGCAAATGTTTCAATTACTAACTCTGGAGGTCAATCAGGAAACTATTCACAAACTTCAAACGTAACATTTACAGCACTTAACCCTGGTACAAATACTTTTTCGGCTACTGGAAGTTTCTCTATAACAGCTGGAACTTTTAGAAGATATATTGGAATGGGTATTAGTTCAGATCCTTTTTTGGTCTATGACATTTATGGTTTGCAGGGAATAAAAACAGCAACAACAAGTTCTTATGAACTTGCAAACAACATTGACGCAACAGTTACGGCAGGCTGGAACTCTGGAGCTGGTTTTGAGCCTATAGGAACAACATCCGCCAACTCATTTATTGGAATTTTTGATGGAGCTGGTTATGCAATCGATAATTTATATATTAACTCAACAACTTATAACTTCGTTGGTCTTTTTGGATATTCAACAAGTACGATAAAAAATATCTCTCTTACAAATCTTTTGATTAATGCTACAAGTACTGCTGGTACTGCTGGAACAGTTGGTGCAGCAGGAACGTCAGGCGCAACTCCAACTGCTGGTGGTACTGGAACTGCAGGAACAGCAGGAAGTTCATTGTATGTTGGAGGTATTGCTGGATATGCTGGAGGTATAATCACAAACGTTAGTGTGCAAGGAATAATTCAAGGTGCAGGCGGAGCGGGAGGAACAGCTGGTGCTGGCGGAGCGGGAGGAAATACAACAAGTGGTGCCACAACTGCTGGTGCTGGAGGAACGACTGTGAGTAACGCGGCAGCTGTTGGTGGAAACGTTTTTGCTGGCGGATTAGTTGGATATTTATCTTTTGGTTCAATTCAAACAGCAACTTCATCTGCAACTGTTCAAGGTGTTGGAGGAACTGGAGGAGCGAGTGGTGCTGGTGGTGCTGGTGGAAGTGGTGCAGCAGGAGGTTCGGCTATTGGAGGTGCTGGAGGAGGAGTTGGTTTGCCTGGAGCAGGAGGAATAAGTTATGTTGGAGGTTTGGTTGGATGGCTAAACTCTGGAACTATTG
>CAYMIJ010000074.1:0-2919 GCA_964390465.1 uncultured Flavobacteriaceae bacterium
ACACATTTACACCATCTATAACTGGAACTCTAAACAACTCAGGACTAACAAACTCAACAATCAGTGGCATCTCTCTAGGCGGAACTCTAGGATCTCTTACAGCAACTAACGGAACACTTACATTCTCTGGAGCATACACAGGAGCAACAGCACAAACAGTAGGACTAAACATGGCTAACCCAAACACATGGACAGCACTACAGACATTTAACTACTCATCATCAACAATCTACTCATCATTCCTAACATCATCATCAACATTCGCTACAGTAGGAACACTAACACTACCTAACCTAACATCAGGCTTCCTAGGAGTAGGAGCTAACGGTTCTACATACTCATTTGCTACATCTACTATCAAGACATCACAACTAACAAATGATGCTGGATTCATTACAACAGCAGGAACATTCTCACCAAACTCCATCATCACCACAAATGCCGCTGGATCACTTATTGCTACCGGTACTCAACTAACAGTAGGTAACTTGTTAGCCACAACGACGGCCACATCCACATTTATTGGAGCATTAGGGGTGGGCACATCAACACCATGGGGTAACGGTTTGTTTACTGTTGGAACTAGTACCGCAGCATTATATATAGACAGAACAACAGGTTTTGTTGGAATAGGAACAGCTGCTCCAACAACAAAACTAAATGTATACGGTGCTTCAGGTTTGCAGGTGCTTAATGTCCAATCAAATACTACACAGTTGTATATGTACGCAAACGATACATCTGGGGGATTTGCTTCTATAGGAACAGCTTCAAATAATCCTTTATTGTTGCAGACAAACGCTACTGAGGTCGCAAGATTTACTACAGCAGGCAGGCTCGGATTGGGCACATCAACTCCATGGGGAATGTTGTCGGTAAATCCAAACGCATTGGGTAGCAATGTTCCAGAATTTGTTGTTGGTTCAACGTCAGCAACCCATTTTGTTATTGATGGGGCGGGTCGCGTCGCCATTGGTACAGCTTCAACAAGTAATGTAAAACTTACTGTTACAAATAACACTTCAGCACTTCCAGCTCCTTCACTTTCAACTGTCGCATCGTTCTCTGCAGCAGACGGTTCTCCTACAAGAGTTACAATAGAATCATTTGGCACAAACTCAAACTTAACAATTAGGAGAGCTAATACAGGAGCGGCAAGTCCATCTGCGCTGGCTGCAGATAACAATATTGGCCAGATTTCATTTATGGGGTACGGCTCCACAGCATTCTTGAATGCAACAGGTATTATTAAAGGTCTTGCAACTCAGACATTTTCTGATACAGCTGGAGGAACTGCAATTACATTCTCAACAACTCCAAACAACTCTGTTACAGCTGTTGAAACAATGAGACTTGACCAGAATGGTTTGCTTGGCCTTGGAACAACAACACCAACATATCTAGCAACTTTTGCTTCTTCAACAGCTCCTCAACTCTCACTCTCAGCAGGAGCAAACTTCGCACAAACAGTATTCCGAAACGACGGAACTAACTTCTACATTTCATCTACTACTGTAGCGGGTACATCAACAACTTCTACATCAATGCTAGAAATAGCACTAGGTGGCTTTGGCACAACTACACTAAGAGGATTGAGTATAGTTGGTAGGGCAACATCAACATCTAACGTAGGCTTCAACCTAACAGGCGGTTGTTTCGCTGTTAACGGAACATGTCTTGGATCCGGATCACTAACAGCTCTAGGTTCAGGTTACGCATCAACAACAGCAACAGCAGTAACATTCTCTACATCTACACAGTCATTCAACGGTCTAACACTAGCTAACACATTTACAGTATCTGCTGGAGCTCTAACACTAACACCAACATTCTCAGGAACTCTAAATAACTCAGGTCTAACAAACTCGACAATCAGTGGTATCTCACTAGGTGGAACACTAGGATCTCTTACTGCAACTAACGGAACACTTACATTCTCTGGAGCATACACAGGAGCAGCAGCACAAACAGTAGGACTAAACCTGGCTAACCCAAACACATGGACAGCTCTACAGACATTCACTAACTCATCAACTACTCTAGGATCATTTACATACGCATCTGCTACAACAGGATATTTTGGAACACTAAACGTTAATTCTAGTTTGAATGGTGTTCTTGCCGCAAACAATGGACTGGTAATAGCTACATCATCTATCGGCCCAGTTTACGGTGGAACTGGTCAGACTACATATAGTACTGGAGATATTCTATACGCCTCTGCTCCAGATGTTTTGACTAGACTTCCAGCTTCTACAAACGGCCTTGTTCTAAAGTTGTCTGGTGGAGTTCCTTCATGGCAAACTGATATAACTTCTGGTGGTGGAGGGGGAGCTACTGCTTGGTCTACATCGACAAACAGTATGATTATTTATCCTACTGATACAACTAATATTTTAGTACTTGGTGCAAGCGGCACATCTACAACTGGAAACATTTTTGAAGTTTATGGAGGTAATTCTCTATTTGGTGGAAATATTAGAGTTACAGGGGCAGCCTCATCAACAAGCCTATCAGCATACACAGCATACTTCGGAGGAACAGCAACAAGTACTTTTGCAAATAACGGAGCCCTAACTCTTTCACAAGCTCTAGCAGTAACATCTGGAGGTACTGGTCAAACAGCATTCCAATCAAACTCTCTACTTATAGGTAATGGTTCTGGAGCAATTTCTACAACCTCGGTTGGCACCAACGGCCAAGTTCTCGCACTAGTAAACGGAGTACCAACATGGGTAGCAACAACAACGTTCTCATCTGGCCTTACATACTCAGCTGGTAACGTAACTCTAGATACAACATTTGCAAACGACACTACAAATGCATTCATTAACTCTTCAACAACAATACCTAAGACATATACTACAAACACATGGACAGCTCTACAGACATTCACTAACTCATCAACTACTCTAGGAT
>CAYMIJ010000075.1:0-2884 GCA_964390465.1 uncultured Flavobacteriaceae bacterium
CTAGCATGCCTCATGACGGGGGGTGTACGATCACTCTCGCCGTGCTTGTAAACACATTTCACTCACCCGAGCACGACCGCTCGCGCTGAAATAAAAAGAGGCCCGTTGCCGGACCTCTTCGCTCGCTCCACGTCTATTTGACTACGCCCACCGCACTTGCCTTGACTGGCTTGAAGTAGAGGTCAACTTCAAACGCGCAGATGTCTGCGAACTTTGTCGCCTGCATCTCCGAAATTGAAAAGTACCCCCATTCATCAGCAGCAAAGCCGGTGACGTACCCAAACCCGATACGGGATTCAGGGTTGTACTCGGTAACGTACCACGTAGCCGACCCCGCGATAAAGAACAGCTTTGCGCATACGTTCGGATCGCTTGCAGCCTCCTGGCTGTACAGCGGGAATCCTTCACAGCGCCTCATGAGTTCAGCATGTAAGTCCACTGATAGACCTTTCTCCCTCGCATCGTGCGAGGGGCCGGATGCGCAAGCGCTGTACGCACCCGAGCCCTCGCGCGATTGAGCGGTCTACCAATGAAGCGCGCCGGCCGGCCGAGCAATTCCGAGCTTGCTCGCCCTCACAGGCTTGTATGTTTCATCAATCTTCACCGGCATGACACCCGCTATCTGCGTCATCAGTAGGAGTGGAATCGAGAAGTGGCCCCACTCATCAGCACCCATGCCACGCACGAAGCCATAGGCGACGCACGTCTTGGGGTTGTAGCCGATGATGTACCACCGAGCCGTGCCAATAGGCCAGTACAGCACTGCGCAGATGAGCGGATCGGGGTCAGTGGCCTGGCGGTGAAGAGGGAAGCCTTCGCAACGCTTCGCAATCGCCGTGTCCAGCCGCATACCGCCCGTCACTTCGCCACCTCCTCCAGCCGGTAGTAATACGTGAGCCCGCGGCTTGCGGCGTCAAAGAGCGCCATGCGCGGGTCTTGCCCTTCCCAGCTCCTCCGGGCTTTGGGCATCCGTGGTGCAAAGGCTTCAATCTTTTCAGCGATGACGCTTGCAATCTCCAGCTTGTTCGTAGCGCCAAAGAATGCGAATGCGGCGCGCACGTTCTTGCGACTGACGACGGCAATGTCAATGCTCAAGTCGGCCGCAGCGGGTTTGATCGCCTTGCAAATGCGCTTGAGGCGAATCGTGCGTTTCGTCTCTCGTTCATGGATGTCCTCAACGACAAGAACATCCGGCCGGAACCTGGTGAGCATCTCCTTGATGCTCTCAATGCACTTGGCGCTACCTACGTCCTTCTTGATGTCCTTATTGCCCCAATCGTGTGGGGACAGAGGCGAGCTGAAGAGAACGTATGAATAACCGCGAGTGGTTGGGTAAATCGACAAGACACGTGGGAAATCCTTCTTATGTTTCAGCATGCATGGTGTTGTTCTTATGCCTTGTAATAACCCGATCCTGACAACCTCGCAGATGTTTGCACTTGGCGAGCGCGCCCGCGTGAGAGCTGTTTTCAATCTCCATCAGCATGGCCGTAACTCGTGCGAGCGTCTCCTCCTCGACCCGTTCATAGGCGGTCGGTACAAGTTCGTGCAATGGAATCCCTGTCAGCACCTCAAGCGCAATAGCAAGCGCAAGCCCTGGGACGCGACTGCCTTGCTCAATACGTGATATTTGGGTTGTTCCATCGAGCCCGAGTAGTCGAGCAATTTCTTTCTGCTTGAACGCTGCCGTGCGCCGCCATTTTCTAAAGGGTGAGTGAGAGGGAGATGTTTTCATGAATCGAGTGTTGCGTGTTTTTGCAACCAAGTCATCATCTCGTATCCACAGCTCCTTTCAGAGAGACAGTAACTTTCCTACCAGGCAACTTTTCTGACACGTTTTCCACACCTAAAGCGACATGGCGGCCCCAAAAAAGAAAACCCGCCATGAAGACGGGTTCAAACTGCCGAGGCAGCCTCGCAAAAATTGGAGGGATTTGCGAGGAGGCAATGAAGCCTAGGCGCGATGATACCAACTGCGGATGTGGGGACATGGGGACGTGCCCGGCGCGCGCGGTGGAGAGTTGTCCACGGCCTCGGGCAGCGCTTGCGACGTACTGCCCGAGGCGGTGGGCAACTCGGGGCGTGCTACACCTGTTCTGACATGGCGAGGCGGTATCTCTTGGCAAGTTGGTGAACCTTCGGGAACTCACTTGATGGCATGACGTAGACGCCGTGCTTTTTGTACGTGTACAGACCGAGCTCGCCGCGCAGAAGCTGGCCAACGTAGCGATTCGTCACCGGTCGTTCAAACTCACCCGCAACTTTCTTGCGCAATGCGGTAGCAATGACGCCGACCGACAGGAATTCAGTGTCCACGTCTTCAGCCAATAGGTCGCACATGGATTCGACCAGCTCAGCCTCAACCGAGAGCGTGCGCATGCTTGCCGTTTTATCGTCGCTACGCTCCGCACATGCCCGGATGATCCCGCGCATCTGCTCATCCGGAGCAACAGACAGAAGTGGCACAACCGTCTGATTAAACCGACCCGAACGCGTGCGGTCCACCTGGTCAAGCCGGATGGAACTTGCGTCGAGCGTCTTGAACCGGTACATGAGTAGCTTGTTGCGAAGCGCGGTTGCCTCCTGCGCCTGGGCATCCGGCAGGTTCAGCGGGATGTCCGACCGTAAGTTTCGAGCGTTCATGTCCTCGGTGAGAAATCTGCTTTCAAGTGCGATGTCATCAAAGGTCTTCCGCATTGCAACCAGCTTCGGACCAAAGACATTAAACGCCCGCGGGTCAAACTCCTTGGTCGCGGTTTGAGTCTGCCGAAGTACCGGGAAGCCCTTCATGCTGCCGTTGTTCATGATCTTCGTGATGTCGGCCTGCAGTGACCTGCCCCCAATTCCCGTACCAATCCAAATTCCAGAAGTCCGGGGTTTGCAA
>CAYMIJ010000076.1:0-2873 GCA_964390465.1 uncultured Flavobacteriaceae bacterium
CCACCCCGCCCCCGCCCTGCGCCGCGCCGCGGTGCTGGCGGTCGATTGCCAGGGGGCCCGCCCGCTCGGCACCCCGGCCCGGCCCGCGAAAGTGGACAGAGTGGACACCGCGTCCACATTTTCCAACAGCCGGTTTGTGGCGGATTTGCGGGGCTTTCGGGCCATTTCACCCGCATTGGCCGTCCAGCCGAAACAAAAAACGCCGGCCCCGTTCAGCCCGCTGCGACCTGTTCCAGCACCCGCTCAAACCCGATCGCAAATTCGCGCGCCAGCGGGCTGCGCCCGACCCGCAGGGGATTTTCCAGCACCCATTGCGCCAGCCGGTTGTCATAGCGGCGGGTGATGCCCACCAGCTCTCCGTGATAGAAATGCTGAACCTCTTGCCCGTGGAGCGCGCGTTCCATCACCGCCTGGGCCAGCGCCTGCATCCCGCATTCCAGCGCCAGGTCCCAGCCCAGGGCAAAGGGATCATCCTCCAGCCGCTTGCGCAGGCTATAGGCCGCCGATCGGCTCATCCCCACCGCCGCCGCCGCTGCCGAGACTGACTGGGTGGCCGCCAGCTCGCGCAAAAAGGCCACCATCCGCGCGCGGGTCCAACGGTTGTAGCGCTGAGCGGCCGGCGCAGCGTTCACGCTCTCCCCACCCGCCTGCGAAAGCGGCGCGAGACTTGCGGTGCCTGCGGCGGCGCTCGTCGCAGCGGGGTGGGCAGCGTGCGGAGCGGAAGAGGGCGGAAGATCGGACATGGTTCACCTCGCGGTTAGCGTGCAGGGAAACCGGTCCAATTATCGGATTTTGGGGGTGTAGGAAAATGGATGCAAGCAGGACACGCCCCCCGTTAAGCCAAAGCAAAAGTATTTTGGCGCGGCCTTCGTGAACCGCGCTTCTCGTTGGATTTCCACGCTAAAGTTTACACCCCCCTTGCCCGCGGCGCGGCGCGGCCTAAGGTGGAGAAAACACGTAGGAAATGAAGCATGGCGGTCACAGTTAGGCGCGGAATGAGCATTGGGCAGATGTCTGCCGAACAAGACCGCAAGTTTCTGGCTGAATGCTTTATTGAGACCGGGCAGCCGACCCAGGTTATTGATATCGACAACCCACGAGCCATCATTTTAGGCCGAACTGGGTCCGGCAAAAGTGCCCTGCTTCAACACATCGAAGATGCCAGAGAAAACGTCGCACGGCTAGATCCCGAAGATTTGTCACTTAATTTCATTAGTAATTCGACGATAATTCGTTATTTTGATGATCTAGGCGTCGATCTGAACGTATTTTATCAACTTCTTTGGAGGCACGTTCTAGTTGTTGAACTACTGAAGCTTAAAAAGGAGTTTTATGATCAAGAATCTGCAAAAAAATGGTTCGCCGGTATTTATAACGCACTCAATCGCAACCCAAAGCGTCAGGCCGCCCTCCAATATCTAACCCGATTTAGCAGCCAATTTTGGCTAAATACCGAAAAACGTATCAGAGAAGTTGTCACAAACATCGAAACCTCGATGCAGGATAAAATTGGCCTAAGCGCAGAAGCATTGAAGCAGAAAATTGAGGCAAACCTAACCTCAACCAACAAAACAAGTCATCAGGAGATTTCAGAATATATTCACAAAGCGCAAGAGGTTGTAAACTCAGTACAAATTCAAGAACTATCAGAACTTCTTAATTTTCTTGCAGAAGATATATTTGATGACAAAAAGGCTCAATACTACCTCATTATTGACGACTTAGATACCGGCTGGGTTCACGACTCGCTACGCTTTAAGCTAATTCGCGCCCTAATTGAGACTTTACGGAAATTTCGTAGGGTGTCAAATGTAAAAATCGTCATTAGCCTTCGTGCAGATTTGCTTCACACCGTGATGACTAAGACTGAAGGCAAAGGTTTTCAGAGCGAGAAGTTCGAAGACATGATGCTTCGACTTCGGTGGTCCGCAGATGACTTGCGGAACCTAGTAGAAGAACGCATCAACTTCGTTTTCAAAGATCAGTACACGAGCAAGAGAGTTAGGATTGAAGATGTGTTCACCTCAAAAATTGGCGAACACGACCCTTTTACTTACATGCTCGACCGATCACTTTACCGCCCACGCGACCTGATCTCCTACGTTAACCAATGCTTTGAGGAAGCTGAACCAGGCGCGTCTTCAATCTCTGCACGCGTTGTGCGCAATGCGGAGGCAGAATATTCCAATAAGCGATTCAGAGCAATTATAGAAGAATGGGAGGGCGCATATGGAGAACTTGAAACCGTACTTGAGAGCCTAAAAGATATACCGGCGAGATTCTCATATTCCGATCTTACAGATACCTTTTTTGAAAATATATGCATCGATCTTGTAGCCGGAGACGGATCGAGATCCGGAAAATTCGTTAGTATTTGCAACGGTATTATTGAAAATTCTCAACCCAATTACAACAATCTTCGCAAGAATTTCATTGAGATACTATATATTGTCGGAGCGATTGGTGTCAAAAGATCATCGGGATCCAAGTTTGAATGGAGCTACAAAAATGACCCGGTGCTGAACACTGCACTAGTTGATAGCGAGACAAAGTTCGCCGTTCATCCGATGCTTCATAGGAGACTGAATTTGCGCGGAGATGGCTCAACCTTCAATACATAGTCTCAGCAACTTTGCTCCTCACCCCCGCAACGGCGCCAGATACCGCCCCGTAAAGCTCCGCTCCACCTTCACCACCTGCTCCGGCCCCGGAACAAGTCCGGGACACGCTCGTTCCCAGTCACTTACCCAGGAGCGGCTTCAAATAGCGGCCCGTGAAGCTCTTCTCCACGCGCACAACGTCCTCGGGAACGCCCTCAGCCACAATCTCCCCACCCCGCACGCCGCCTTCCGGCCCGAGGTCGATGATCCAGT
>CAYMIJ010000077.1:0-2764 GCA_964390465.1 uncultured Flavobacteriaceae bacterium
CACGTCGATCACTCCTTCGGCGACCAGCGCCCGTCGGCCATGCGCGGTCCCTCGACCAGCATGCCGAAGCCGATCACCTCGTGCTGGAATCCCCACAGATCGCGACGCCAGCCGACGACTTCCGGGGGCTCGTGGCAGCAGATTCGAATGACGCGAGAGATCGGGAGCCCCGCCCAGGACAGGCCAGAGACCACGGCGTCCACCGAATCGGGCGGAGGCGGGAGCGCGGCGAGCACGGCGCGCAGACCGTCGCTCGCCTTGTCCTCCAGCCGAACCGTGAAGCTGTAGCTCGACGGGAACAGCTTCGCGGGCGGCTCCTCGATTGGCGAGATCTTCGCGCTCAGGTTGCGGATCGGCACCGTCACCCCGTTCATCGTCAGCTCGGTGTAATCGCAGGTCTGCACCGGCTCACGCTTTCTCGTCATCGGATGCCCCTCGCTTCGTCGGCTCGCTCAGCTCGGCCAGCGCCGAATGCAAGGCCCTACTCGCCCCCTGGTGGCCCATCCCCCACGCGGCTTTCGCCGCCTCTTCGATCACGCCCCGAGCGTCCGCCTTGTCTCGCTCCGGGAGAGTCGCCCACGGCTTCGGGTTCGCCTTCGTTCCGAGTCTCGCCGCTTTCTTCGTCATGAGATCTCCCTCGGCAACCCCACCTCGCCCGTCGTTGCCGCGGGTCCGGTGGGGAGGCGCGGGCGCTTGTGCCGTTGAACAGCTAGCATTCTGCACCTTGCGCGGCCTGCGACGCGCCATGCCAGAGTCAGAAAAAAAACCGCGTCGCTCCTACGCTTCCGGCGGCGATAAGAAGCGACGCGGGTGCCGGCGACCAGCCGGCGGTGGACCTGCTGGTCTCGAACCAGCCCCGAGCGTGCGCATGCGCTCTTCGGCCCTCGCCCTCATGCCCTTTTCGGTACAATCGACAGGCGTTGCTAGGCCCAGACACGCGCGCTCTTTCGCGCCTCACCCGTGTGATTTGCCGCGCGTGCGCCCCGCAACATGCGGAGCGGTGGACCCCGTGGGGTTCGAACCCACAACCTCCGCCGTGCAAGAGCAGCGCGCTGCCAATTACGCCAGGGGCCCAGAATCAGAGAATCAGAAGCTCGGCGGCTTGTTCGCGCGCTCGATCTCTGTGCGCTTCGCATAGGCCAGATCGGCGATGCTCTCGAACATGCCGCGAGCCCGGTGCCGGAGCGCCTGTCGGGCCTGGAGGTCGCGCTGGTACTCCTTCATGGTGGCGAGCGCCGCGTCGGTCAGGCGGCCGAACAGGTATCCGATCCAGCAGACCACGAGCACGATTCCGAACGTGCTGAAGTTGAAGTCCATCACTTCGCCTTCGGCTGGTTCGCGAGCAGCCCGTTGTCGATCGTCTTGACCATCGGCGCGTACCAGAGCGGCGGCTTGCCGGGCCGGTCGACGCGGACGAGGTAGCGGTCGCTGAGCGAATGCTCCTGCCCGCGGATATGCGAGGCAGCCGCGTCCTTCCCCTCGTCGAGCCCTTTGACGATCGAGAACAGGCCGTCTCGTCCGGTCCCGGAGACGATGGCCACGACCGTGCCTTTCTTCGTCTGCCACGAGCCGGCCGCCTGGCTCGTCCACTCCAGCGAATCGCCCACCTGCTTCATCGTTTCGGTCGCCATCGTCTCTCGTCCTTTCAGTACCCGGGGCCGTCGTTGTTCTTCTTCGGCCTGCTCTTGCTCCACGGGGAAGCAACCTTGGGCCTCGCGGGCTTCGGCGCAACGGGGGGAGGTGTCGATTCCTCCTCTTCGGCCTGCTCGTCGGGATCGTAGACGCCGTCCTCGGGCTCCTTGGCGATCTGCGGGAGGTAGTAGCGCACCGTTTGGCTGGCTCCCGTGTCGCTGGTTTGCGTGACCAGGATCTCGGGACCAGTCGGCTCCGGTTGCCAGCGCTTCGGGTCGGAGATTCTCAACAGCTCCTTTTGCGCGGCAAGACTCCCCTTGCTGGCGGCGATGCGAACGTCGCGATAGAGCAAAGATCGCTGGTCACCCTGCGCGATGGACAGTTCTGATCGAAAACTCTTCGTCCTTGTCTTGCCGGTTGGCTTCCCGGAGGAGTCGAGGATCGGCCCTTCCCATTGCTGGTCTTCCTTTTGCCATCGCCGGATGGTCTGCGCGTGAATGCCGCAAGATTGCGCAACCCATTCGAGCGGCACGCAGGACCGAACGAGATTAAGGATCTTTTCGGCAATGACGCCATCGAACTTGGGAGGGCGCCCGGCGACGCGGTTCATGGGCGGCCTGCCGGGCGGGAAAAGGCCCTTGGCTCCGCGCCGTTTCTTGAGAACAGGAGCCTTCGGATTGGGGTTCTTCTTCGTGGGTGACACGGGATCTATCCTGTGACGGTAGCAGAAGACGCGAGGCGCTGTGCGACGACGGCCCGCATCTTCTCGTTCCGGTCGCGCAGATGGCGGCGCCAGTGGTCACCGTGCGCGCAGAGCTTGGGCGGCGCGGCACAACGGCACCACGGGCGGTGGTAGGGCAGCTCGCAGGGGTCGCCGGGCGGGTAGGGGATGGGCGGGGCGAAGCGGGCGGTCATGATGTCTCCGCGGGAGGCTTGGCGCGCGCCATCTTGGCGATCAGTCCGAGCAGCGTCTTCGCTCCAACCCGCACGCCGCGGCCGGGGCATTCGGCCCGCCAGTTGCCAGCCAGATCGTGTTCGATCTTCCAGCCGGCAAAGAAAGGCTCAGCGGGGACCCTTCGAGCGGTCATGCTGAATGCTTGGCAGGCGGCGCAGCCGTCGGAACAGCGGCGAA
>CAYMIJ010000078.1:0-2754 GCA_964390465.1 uncultured Flavobacteriaceae bacterium
CCAACGTGAGCACTGCCATCGCTACCGTTTCTACCGCGCTCTCCAAATTAGGGACGGGATCCAAATCCCTCGCAGCCCACCTGACGTTTATCGGCAAACTTCAAGACTCAATTGACGCCGGCGTCGGCAACCTGGTCGATGCCGATTTGGCAAAGGAAAGCGCCCGCCTCACATCCCTGCAATCCAAGCAGCAACTTGGCGTCCAGGCGCTTTCGATCGCCAACAGCGCATCGTCATCCGTGCTGAGTCTCTTCCGCGGCTAACCTTAGACTGCGGACGGGCGGCTGTTCAATTTTGGCAGCCGCCCTATTGAGGTGGCGCCGGTTGTCCGTACAGTGAGGTGGCGCCGGTTGTCCGTACAGTTTGGCGGCTTGGCTAAGGTTGGTTCAGGTTCAGATCACGCCGCCAGTTTGTGCTCAGGGTTGGCCCTATCCTGGGCGAGCCCCGGATAGGGCGGCGCCAGGATTTGCCCATAGGCCTCGTCGGGGGTGGCCCCGGCAAGGGCGGAGTGGGGCCGGTTTGTGTTGTAGTAGCCGATCCACTTGGTGAGGCCGGCGCGCAGCTCCGATCCGGTCTCGAAGGCGTGGATGTAGACGCACTCGTATTTGAGGCTGCGCCAGAGCCGTTCGATGAAGACGTTGTCCATCCACCGGCCCCGGCCATCCATGGAGACCCGCACGCCGGCGTCCTTCAGCACGTCGACGAAGCGGGGGCTGGTAAATTGGCTCCCCTGGTCGGTGTTGAAGATCTCCGGCGGCCCGTAGCGGGCAAGGGCCTCCTCGAGGGCCTGGATGCAAAACTCCGCGTCCATGCTGTTGGAAAGCCGCCAGGACAGGACTTTCCTCGTCGCCCAGTCCATCACCGCCACCAGGTACAGGAAGCCCCGCCGCATCGGGATGTACGTGATATCCGAGCACCAGACCTGATTTGGCCGGTCGATGGTCAGACCGCGCAGCAGGTACTTGTAGGCCCGGTGCTCGGGGTGCGGGATCGTGGTGCGCGGCTTCTGATAGATCGGCGCCAGGCCCATCTTGGCCATCAGCCTGCGCACCCGCATCCGGCCCACCACATAGCCCTGGCGGCGAAGATGGCGGGCCATCTGACGCGAGCCGTACCAGGGCGTCTCCAGGAACGCCTCGTCGATCAGCCGCATCAGCGCCAGGTTCAGCGGGGTCTCGCCCGCCGGCTGATAGTAGAAGGCCGATCGGCTGATCGACACCAGGGCGCACTGGCGTTGGATCGATAGCTGGGGATGCTCGGGCTCGATCATCTGCCGCCTCCGGTCCAGGCTCAACGACCGAAGGCTTTGGCTAAAAAATCCCGCTCCACCACCAGCTGGCCGATCTTGGCGTGCAGCTTGTCGATCTCCCCCTCGCGGGCGCCTTCGGCGGCCTCGGCCTTGCCGGAGAACACCCCGGAAAGCCCCTCGATGGCCTGCCTGCGCCACGTCGCGATCATCGTCTGATGGACGCCGTGCTTCGTCGCCAGCTGCGACAGGGTCAGCTCCCCCTTCAACGCCTCCAGCGCCACCTTGGCCTTAAAATCAGCCGAGTACCGCTTCCGCTTCCCAGTCATAAAGTCCGTCCTTCATCGAGGTCGAACCTACCTTAGCCAACTGTCCGAATTTCCGGCGCCACCTCAGTCATTGGTGTTCTCAACTCGTGGCTCATGGTCGCCAGAAACTGCGACTTCGCCGCACTCGCTGCATCTGCCGCCTGCTGAGCCTCCTCAAGCTTTGTTGCATTGCTACGATTCACGGCGGCGGAATGACCTAGGTAGCCGATCATCATTAGGGCGTTAGCGACGACCAAGGCTCGTTCCCAGACAAGGTTGGGTCCGGCAGCGAGGCTTAAGGCCAACAAGGTTGTCGCCGGAATACCTCCGACGATCGCTAGAAGGGCATTGGAGCGCGCATTGAACAACTGCGCATGAAGCATCTGGGTAACCAGCAACCCGAAGGCCCATACTTGGAGAGCTGGCCGGCCAGATACCCACAAGCTGGCCGCCAAACTAGACCAAACGAGATTCATCCAGCCGATCGACATCAGGTAGTAGACACGTTGAGCTCGAGTCTGCGCCATAGAGCGCCGTTGCGGGCGGCTGGCGTTCCAGGTCCAGAGCTCGGCCAAGGCG
This sequence comes from uncultured Flavobacteriaceae bacterium, assembly GCA_964390465.1. Classification (GTDB taxonomy): domain Bacteria; phylum Pseudomonadota; class Alphaproteobacteria; order Micropepsales; family Micropepsaceae; genus JADZAI01. The sequence goes on from CAYMIJ010000078.1 coordinate 2,134, forward strand.
TTGGCGAGAGCCCAGACCAACGCAATGCGCCACCCGAATGCGACGCTGCACATGATGGCAATAATGATCCCGACCGCCAGCCGTGGACCGAGCGTCGGCAAGGTGTTGCGGGTTACGGTGTCGAGGCTCGCATTTATCCACCGGGGCTCGTCGTTGATCATTGCGTACCTGTGCTTAGCAGCTCGTCGCGTGCGGCTCGATCAATGTCCACAAAGGGGGCGCTGATGCGGGCAGGTGGTCCCAACTGCGGATTCGCTCCTGCACGGCAGGTTCGCTGAACGCGGTTACGGCTGTTGGCTTTTCAGGGAAACGCGACCCTCTATCGCGCCAAAAAATGAGGTCTGAATTGCAAAGTGCAGATCGTCCAGTAAATAGACTTCGCCTAATTGCAGTCGAAGGTAGAGCTCAGGGTGAGATGGCGCGACCCATGGCTCGTTGGCAAAGGCTCCCATCAAGGTCCGCGACCCGTTGTCCCGCGAACGACGTTCACCTCCTGATGGCTCCAGCTCGCGACCGATATGCGTCGATGCCGGGTATGTCGGTGCGAGGCGAGACTCCAATCCCCGCCAATCTGCTCATAAACTCCTCAGTCAATGACGCAAACTCGGCTGTACCAGCGAT
>CAYMIJ010000079.1:0-2690 GCA_964390465.1 uncultured Flavobacteriaceae bacterium
CACACCACCTCAATGGTTCGTTGACGACCCGTCTGATCCACGCGCTCACCCTCGACCCGCCCAACAAGCCGCGCGTCACGGTGGCAGGTGCCCTCCGTCGCGCCCGGGCCCTGGGTCGCATGGGCCGTGACCTCTTGGTCTCGTCCGGCGACCCGCTCTTCGTCGACAAGGCAGAGCGGTACCCGGGCGCGTCGCTCGCGGTCGGTGCCGACACCGCGATCCGGCTCCTCGACCCGCGCTGGGGCGTCGCGCCCGGGGAGGTCCTCGCGCGGTTCGAGCGCGCGGGCACGAGGCTGTACGTGGTTGGCCGTGAGGTCACGCTCGACGGCCGGACCGAGTTCGTGACGCTCGAGCACCCGTGGCTCAAGACCCTGATCCCGGCCGACTACGCGTTCATGTTCAAGCACGTGCCTGGCCGGTGGGACGTGTCAAGCACGCAACTCCGTGCTGCGGCGTAAGAGAGAAGGTCGAGATGGCAACGATCAGGCTCAAGAACGGTGCCGACGAAGACGACTTCATTGTGACATCGACGATGATGGCAATCGAACGTCTGTGCCGATCCGGGATGGCAGGTTTCAATGCACTGTACGATCTCGTGCAGGTATGTCGGGACCCGTCCGTCGCACCCGCCAGATCCAGTGTGGGTGTCCTGCTGTCAGCAGGACTCCTCAACGACGGTACCGTGCATGCAGCGGTCAAAAATGTCGTCCTGTCAGCTGCGCAGGGTGATGGGATGACGCTTGCCTTCTGCAGTCCGGTCGCCTGACCGGCCTACGAATAACCAGAACAACTAGAATGGTGGGTTATGCCACAACATAACAACCATTCTGGTCACACTGGAGGTCCCGTGCAGCGAGTCCACGCGGTAACACTGAACTCTCACGAGTCACACACTACATTTTTGCCATGCTATTCATGACCAGCGACGAACACTACGGTCACAGGAACATCATCCAGTTCTGCGCGCGACCATTCGTAGACGTGCCAACGATGAATGAGGGTCTGATCGCGGCACACAACGCCACCGTCTGTCAGGATGACGACGTGTGGCATCTGGGCGACTTCGCGATGACACGTAGCGTGGCAGCAGTCGCAACGATCCTTTCGCGGCTCAATGGACGCCATCACCTGGTGATGGGTAACCATGACGTGTGTCACCCGTGCCACGGTGGCTCGGCTGAGCATCGGCGTGATCAATACCTTGCAGCAGGCTTCGTGCAGGTGGTGGAGCGGGCGTGGCTTGACCTGCCTGCCCCGCTCGGACGCACGATGTTGTGTCACATGCCGTCCGTCAGCACGCAGTTCGACGAGCGCTACACGGAGTACAGGCCCAAGCCCGAGGAACTCACCGGCGTGTGGCTCATCCACGGGCACGTCCACACCCAGTGGAGGGTGCGGAATCAGGAAAAGCTGATCAATGTCGGAGTCGATGTGTGGAACTACAGGCCCGTGTCGATCGACCAGATCGTCGCCGCAGCGTCGGGACCCGCGTGAACGTCGACGTCACGAGCGTCGTCCCCGGATCGCTCGTGACGTGGGGCGTGCGGCCGCCGCATCCGCTCGTCGTCGTCGCGACGAAGCCAGTGTCTAGCGTCCTTGGATCCACCAGCATGTGGACGCTCGTCAGGCGGGTTGGTGGAAGCGCATGTCGAACATTCACAGTCAGAGTGGGTCAGACCAACTCGTTCACGCTCGTGTGGAGCGCAGCGCGCAAGAATGTATAACTTCGATGGTGGAGTTGATCAGGCAAAGACCCAAGGATACGATTGAGCCAGGCGACTTACGGGCATGGTGTTCGATGATCATCCAGCGTCAAGTGCCCTCAGGCTCGCTCGTCCTATTGATCGCGCGTAAATGCAACGTAGAGGATGATAACGAGACCGTAGTGCTGCTTGTCGGCAAACACCTCTGCGAATTTAGGATAGAAGCGACGCGTTCGCTGTCATCGCACATGCTGAGCATGCGTTCATGATCGTCGCAGAGCGTCTGAGCGGGATCCCGCACATGCGACGGCTCATTCCCGGTGATGCTTTTAGGTGGACATCGCACGTCAAAGACGAATTAACGATGTTGTGCATGGTGATCTCATCACGCTTGATCGAGGGCAAAGGAAACCTCGAGGAAGAAGTGCTGTATGTAACGGGTCGAGAGCTCGAGCGTCAAGTCACGGTGGCCATCGTGCCCTACAGGATAGCGAACGTCATCGTGGATGGGTGAATCGAAGTGGAGCTACGTATGAGGTACGCGCTCAAGCGCGACGCTGAAGCGGGCATGCACGATGTCGACGTGCGCCCAGGCACGCTCGTCACCTGGGACAAGGGCACGTCATCTCTCGACCCGGTACGCCCGCGGGACTGGCCAGGCCTCGTCATCAAGATCGAAGTCGTCGACATCGATACGAATGCCGCGCGGTGGTACGAGGTCAGGGTGACCACCATCACGCCCGAGCGCCGGATCCGGCGCTACAACGCACGGTTTGTCAGGCGCCGTCGTTGACGATATCGGGCGTGTACAACTCGCACGTGCACGATACGTACCTGCTGTGGGCAAGGTGTAGCGTTTGCATCTTGGCCTCATAATCCGAGGGTGCTGGGTTCAACTCCTGTCACCAGCTCCATTGGTCCGTCGTCCAACCGGCAGGACGCCTGGCTCTGACCCAGGTAACGAAGGTTCGAACCCTTCCGGACCAA
>CAYMIJ010000080.1:0-2670 GCA_964390465.1 uncultured Flavobacteriaceae bacterium
ACTCACACCGACAGGCGCTGAGACAGTGGTGTTCGTGTTCGCAGTACCGCCGATCGCGCCGAGCGGTACCATCGCAGGCGTAGGCTCCTCAGTAACCAGCTTATGCGTAGAAAAATACCACGCGCCAATACCGCCGGCGATGAGCACAATGACGATAACCTCGAGCAGCCACCACTTTTTCATACCGGCATTTTACCGCATGTGTGGCTTAGGCGGTTTTGCCCGCAACGTAGCCTGTGGTCCAGCAGAGCTGGAGGGAGTAGCCTCCCGAAGGGCGCGTGATATGGAGGAGATCGCCGGTGATGAACAGGTTCGGCACACGCTTCGAGCGCATGGTTTTCATATCGACTTCCTCGGGCGGTACGCCGCCGTCAGCCACCACTGCCCTATCGAATCCCATGAGTCCGGTCACGGTGAGGGTGAGGGATTTGAGCAGATCCACGAGACGGCGGCGTTCCTCGCGAGTGATGCTGTGTACTTTGGTGTCCGGATTAATTTCGGGGACGAGTGAGAGGAGCGTGTCGGTTAGTCCAGCTGGTGCGATTTCCTTGAATACGTTTTTGAGCATCTTGTTTTTGTTTGCATCGAAAATATCCCTGATGTGCGTATCGAGGATGCCGATATCCATCTTCGGGTAGATATCGATAGTCGCCGTGACCTCACCCTCGTGCAACATGTCTCCCACCGCCCCAGCAGCGTTCAGCACGACGGGACCAGAGATGCCGAAGTGCGTGAATAGGAGTGCGCCCGTGCGTGAGATTTTCTTACCTGCACCTTGCCGGAAGGTTATCTTCATATCCGGTATAGAGTGGCCCGCAGCACCTTTGACCCACTTCTCGCGGACCTTCAGCGGCACGATGTTCGGGGTCGGCGCGACTACCGTATGTCCGAGTGTGCGTAGCCATTCAAATCCGTCGCCAGTCGAACCGGTCTCTGGGTGCGAGACGCCGCCGGTCGCGAATACATATGCGTCCGCTTCGTATTCAGCGCGCCCTGCGTAGACGCTCAGAATTTTCCCGCCTCGCGCGCGTATCTGGGTCACAGGTGATTTGGTCCGTACTTCGACATGTCCTTCTTTCAGGTAAGCATCGAGAACCTTTATGACATCTGCTGCCTTCTCCGTGTTAGGAAATGCGCGCTTGTTGCCCTGCACCACCAGCGGTAGGCCACGGGATTTAAAGAATTCAAATGTGTCAGCGACGCCGAACTGCGAATAGGGCGAATACAGAAACTGCTCTGCGTCACCGTATTTAGCGAGAAGTAGTTTCGGGTCTTCTTCGGCATTCGTGATGTTGCAGCGGCCACCGCCCGAGATGCGGAGTTTCTCGCCGAGCTTCGCGTTCTTCTCAAGCAGCAGCACGCGCTTACCACGGGCAGCTGCCTGCCCCGCTGCCATCATTCCTGATGCGCCACCTCCCACGACTACTACGTCATATCGTTCCATGTCACTACCCTACTGTATTTCTTGTATTTCCGCCCTCTAGAGGATAGAGTGCACCCGTTCGAACAGAACCTAGCAAAGGAGGCAGGGATGCCGGAAATCCCACGGATTGGTGTGCACGGCGTCTTTGCGAAGATGCTGCTGAAGCAGTACGGACTGACGCAGAAGGACCACATGGCGAAGGTCGTCGAGCTCCTCGACGAGATCTATAACTCGATGTCCTTCGCCCATCAGCACATCCTGCAGAGCCTGATGGGCTACGTTCCGAGCAGTAAAACCGTGATGCTCGAGCGGTATCTCGAGCAGCATAAGACCAAGGAGCCGAAGCACAAGAAGGAAGCGCGCGAGCGCCGGGAACGGGAACAGCGCGATCGCGAATCCCAGTTCCGCGGCGGCCACCGCCGCGAGCCCTTCTACGGCTGACGCCCACACAGTTCCATCCCTCAAACGCGGACCGCCCTTAGGAAAGGCGGTCCGATTCTTTTATTTCTTCCCCAGGTCGAGGATTTCGTCGATGCGAATCTGGCTGACGAATTCCGGCACGTGGGAGACGAGCACCATTGCGCCTTCGTACTGGTCGAGTGCTTTCGCAATCACCGGAAGATGACGGAAATTTATGTGGTTGGTCGGCTCATCGAGGATGAGGAGTCCTGGGCGCTCGAGCACGAGACGTGCGAATGCGACGAGTCCCTTCTGGCCTTCAGAGAGCACGCCGATTTTCTTCTTAATGACCTCACCCGTAATGAGGAAACCTGCAGCAGTAGCGCGCATCTTTTCCTCGTCCGGCTTCTCCATGACGGCCGAGAGTGCCTCATAGACGGTATGGTCGAAATTGAGCGTGGAGAAATCCTGGCGGTAGTACCCCACACGTACGCCGTCCGCAATCTTCGCACCCTCAGCTTCGCCCGAGGCGAGTGCTTCGAGCAGCGTGGTCTTTCCGATGCCGTTCGGACCCTGCAGCTGCAGGTGGTGTCGCTTCTTGAGCACGATGTTCGTCTTGTGCTTCTTCTCCTTGTGCGTCTTCGTGTCCATCGTCGTGTATGACGTGATGGTCATGATTTCTCCGACGATTTCAGGCTGGGACGGAATAGTGAACGGACGGATAGTCTTGTCCTCCTTGCGGACATCCGCCTTATCCTCCTCCATCTCCTCGATTTCCTCGCGCATCTTCTTTGCGACGAGACGCATCTTGCCTCCCTTCTGTGCGAAGAAGTTCGCTTTGTCCTTGT
>CAYMIJ010000081.1:0-2658 GCA_964390465.1 uncultured Flavobacteriaceae bacterium
GACGCTTTCCCCACGCTTGCCTACATGGTGCGCCGACGGTTCGGTCCTGGCATGCGCCCTGCTACGCGTGCGCCGCGCGGTTCCCCATGGTCGCACGGCCGGAAGGGTCGCCGGAGGTGCGCGTCCAGCTCGCGGTCTTCCCGCTCGGCCGCCCCGCGGGGTAGGCTCCTTTGCATGGCCGAGACCTCCGCCCCCGTCCCCTCGTTCTTCCGGTCCGCGATCGTCCTCCCGAACCTGGCACGCGCGACGCTCGTCGATGCGTTGCAGGCTCGACTCATGGACGGCGTGGATCTGTACGCCGCGGTCAAGGTCGCCCACTGGAACGTCAAGGGCCCGGCGTTCGGCCCGATCCACGCCTTGTTCGATGGGCTGGCCAGCCTGATCGCCGAGGTCAACGACCGGATCGCCGAGCGCATCGCGGCCCTCGGGGGGCTCACCCAGGCCACGGTCGCGGCGTCGGCGGCCCGAAGCTCGCTCCCGGCGATGCCCGCCGACGTGATCAAGGATCTCGCGCTGGTCCGGCTCGTCGCCGAACGGCTGGACGTCTACCTGCGCGGCCTGATCAGCGCGAACAGCGCCGCGGTGACGATCCAGGAGCCGGGCACGGTGAATCTGCTGGGGGACGTGATCGAGCAGGTGGGGCAGAAGGCGTGGATGGTGCTCTCCCACCTCGAAGCCGGCGAACGGTAGCTCGGCGGGACAGCTACTCGTTGTCCTCCGCCTTGTAGCCGAGGAGCGCCGCGATCTCCCGAAGCGCGGGAACGTCCTCGCAGCGCAAAATGGCTTCGCGCAAGCCTGCCCGGTGGCGGTTCAGCCAGACGTCATCGTCGACAGCAGCCAGAGAGAAGACCACTTTCTTGCACGTCGTGGATCGCTTGTGCTCGCCGGTCTTCTTGCTGACCTTGACCTTGGACGGCCCGACGATCCACGAATCGCGCGTCTCGCCGACGACCGAAGTCTCGCGCCAGTGCGAACGGTAGATCAGCTTTCCGCCGAAGATCCGACCAGGCGGGTTGGGCGTGTACTCGCGCCTGTTCTCGTCGAAGACCCACGCCTTGCTGCCAATCGCGATGTCCGTCATGCGTCCTCCGATTCGAGCCGTTCTCGGCGCTTGATCTCCAGGCGAACCGCTCGCCCAACGTCGTCCGTCTGCTTCGCGAACCAGGAGAGGCAGATCTTGTCCGACTGGAGCGGGAGCCGCCCGAGCGACAGCAGCACAGCTCGATCCAAGCGAACGTTCCCGTCAATCTCTCTTGCGTCGAGAATCATCACACAAAAAGGCCCGCGTTCCGGAGAGCGCGAGCCTTCTGCGGGGACGATGCCCCACCCAGAGCCTTCCGGCCCGGAGCACGTGCGGTTCAGGTTGCCGGCGTTCGATCAGTCGACGAGCGCGGACTTGATCCCGGCGAGCTTCAGCGCGGCGACGAGGTTCGCGCCGGGCTCGTTCTCGAAGTCCTCGTGCAGCTCGGCGGCGCCGCTCTTCTGCGTGTGGATCGAGATCTTGCCGGCCTTCGTCACGTCGAGGCGGAAGCCGCGCGGGAGCGCCTCGTCCTGAAAGTCGCGCTGCATCTTGGCGAAGGTCTTGTAGATCTGAGCCTTCGGCTCGGCGGTGGTCTCGGTCTTCTTGGGGCGTGCCATGGGGATGTCCTTGTCCTTCGTTGTGGGTGCCGTTGGTTCGGCGACCCTCCAACCGTAATCACCGCGCAAACGTTGACAAGGCACAAACGGTGACAAGGTTGTCGAAATGTCCGAACCGACCGATGCCACGAAAAAGAACCCGGAGCGAAAGACCTCGCGCCTGGTCTCGTTGATCACCCCGTCCATGGCGGAGCTGATCCGCGCGTTCGGGGTGCAGCTCTCGATTCAGCGGAAGCGCGCGGTGCCGGAGAGCGAGGTCGTTCGCGTCCTGCTCAAGTACGCCCTCACGAACGGGCTCGCCGTCCTGGAGACGGAGGAGAAGGAGTCGTGAATGAGAGCAAGCCGCCCCCGCGGCGCCAGTGCGCGAAGTGCCCGTGGAAGGTCGGCGTCAACCCGTACGACATCCCCGCCGGGTACGACGTGAAAAAACACAAGGCGCTCAAGGTCACGATCGCCGAGCCTGGTTCGTTCAGGGGAACCGATCGCGCCTTCGCCTGCCACGAAACGCCGTCCGGCGCAGAGAAGCCGTGCGTCGGCTGGCTCGCGCACCAGCTCGGGCCCGGCAACAACCTGGCGCTCCGGCTGAACGTGATGACCGGCTCGCTCGACGCCAACATCGAGACGGTGGGCGAGCAGCACGAGCGGTTCGAGGACACGCTGCCGAAGACGAAGCGGGCCCGCAGGAAAGAGAGAGCATGATGGAGATGGAACCGATCACCGAACCGCTGGAGAGCCTCAAGCGCACGCTCACCGGCCACGCGCGCGACTGGGCGAAAGACGAGGGCGATTCCTGGATCTACGGCGTCGTCGTCGGGTGGGGCGATGCGCTCGCCGACGTCGCGACCATCCACGGATGGAAGCCCAAGCAGGTCGAGCGGCTCAAGATGCTGCGCGCCAAGTTCGAGCGGCTGGAGGCGCGGGAGGGGCTCCCCGAGGAGCGCTTCGTCTGCGCGCCGAAGCAGCGCGAGACCAGCGCCTTCCTCCTCGCCGCCGAGAAGGCGGGGTGGACGAAGGATCAGG
>CAYMIJ010000082.1:0-2636 GCA_964390465.1 uncultured Flavobacteriaceae bacterium
CCACGGTGGCCGCCACCCCACCGTGAAGATTTACACCACTCATGAGGACACTACCCAACAATTGCAGAAGATGACATATGAACAAGAACAATATCATCAGCCTTACAGTTATGACCTTGCTTGCCACCGCTGTTCAGGCAGTGAGTGCCGAACAGCAACCGGGCACTGGATTCATCGAAGGCAGTCAACTGTCGGTATTGAACCGCAACTACTATTACAACAGTGACAATCACAGTGGCGGGAAGGATGGACGGGAATGGGGCCATAGTATCCTGTCCGCATTCACCTCGGGATATACCTCCGGTACAGTCGGTTTTGGCCTGGATGCCCATGCCTATCTGGCACTGAAACTGGACTCGGGTCGCGGACGCAATCGCTCGGACATGTTCCCCATGAAAAGCAATGGCGCCTCGCGTGATGAGTCCACTTCCGCCGGCGCGGCCGTGAAAATGCGTATTTCCAGGAGCGAACTCAAGTACGGGGATCTGCGCCCCTATAACCCGGTATTCGCCCTGGCCGATACCCGCATGTTCCCCGCCACGGCCACGGGCTTCATGTTTACCAGCAGCGAAATAGATGATCTGTATATCGACGCAGGCCACTTTACCTCGGGCAAGGATTACAACCAGACCCACGGCGATGGTGATTTCTTTGCCGGTTACGCCGGAGTAAAAGGAGGCAATGTCGACTATCTCGGCGGCTCCTACGGCATTGACGATAACACCAGCGTGACGCTTTACACCTCCCGCTACGAAGACCTGTGGCGTCAGCACTACCTCAACGGCAACTACACCCTGCCACTGGGAGAGCAGCGCGCACTGAACCTGGATGCCAACATCTACCGCACCACAGAGCAGGGCCAGGCCCTGGCCGGGAACATAGACGTCACTGCCTGGTCACTGGCCGCTGCCTACAGCATCGGTGCCCACACCCTGACCCTCGGCTACCAGAAGATCCACGGCGACCAGCCCCTGGACTACCTGGTGATGAGCGGCGGCGGTTTTCAGGACTCCATCTACCTGGGCAACGCCTCGCAATATGCCAACTTCAACGGACCGAACGAAAGATCCTGGCGCGTAGGCTATGATCTCGACCTTTCTGCTATCGGCCTGCCTGGCGCCAGCTTCTCCATACGGCATGTGCGTGGCAGCGATATCGACGGCACGCACACCTCGGCGGACAGCGCCTATTACGGCCTGTACGGCAAGAACGACAAACACCACACCACCGACCTCGATGCGCGTTATGTGGTGCAGAGCGGCGTTGCCAAGGATCTGCTGATTCGCGTGCGCCATGCACGGCATCGCATGACCTCCGGCAATTCGAATGTCGATGTGGATCGCTTCCGCCTGGTTCTCGAATATCCGGTGAGTATCTTCTAGGCCGCCTGGTTGTCGATTGCGCGGTGGCTGTGTGTTGCCACCGCGCTTTTCACTCGCCAGCGCAAGCTGCCCGGACCATGATCCAACGTGTTATCCCGTACGCTGTGCCTGTACGCAGAAGCGCCGGAACCCTCCGGCCAGCAGCCCATCGATCCAGGCCTCGCAGATCAGCACGGCTTCGGCGGGTGTGAAGGTATCGGGATCCAGCCCGTGCTCAAGCCACAATCCGTCCAACAATGCCGTCAGGCCAATGGCCGCCAGGCCGCTATCAAAATCGACCCAACACTGCTCCAGCGCCAGTTGCCCAAGGGCATGCGCCAGTATCGATCGATACTCCTTGTAGGACTTGTCGTGCGCATGATTGATCGCTTCCGCCGTCTTCACCGCGCCCCAGAACGCCAGCCACGCCTCCAGCAGGTGCGGGTTCAACAGTTTCTCCGAGAGCGAAGCCTGGAAAAATGCCGATAGCCGCTCGCGGGCACCCTGGCCAGCGGCATTCTGCATCGCCTCGCGCAACTGTCCCATCACCTGGCGCGTGATGGCCTGATAGGCTTCGGCAACCAACTCATCCTTGCCGGCATAATGGTGGCTGATCAGCCCGGGAGATACACCAGCCTGGGCGCAGATCTTGCGCACCGACATTCCCTGGAAGCCATATTGCTTGAGACAAACGAGGGTTGCATCGATGAGATGCGCCTTGCGCACCTCGGGGTCCATGCGGGTGAAGTGCACCTGTGACGCCATTTCATGATCCTTAACCGTCTTCGCTGGTTGTCAGTATACGTTCGCCTGTTGAATAACTGTACAGCAAACACTACAGGACGCAGCTCAGCTCCGAATCACGTGCCGCTTGTGGCTCCGATACCGGGCTACCGGTACACTGGCGAGCGTTTTCCCGTGGAATAACCCGCATGTTTCATATCGCCCTGCTCGAACCCGAGATCCCGCCCAATACCGGCAATATCATCCGCCTGTGCGCCAATGCCGGCTGCCAACTGCACCTGATCGAACCGCTGGGCTTCGAGCTGGATGACAAGCGGCTGCGCCGGGCCGGGCTGGATTACCATGAATATGCGGCAGTACGCACCCACAGCGATCTGGACAGCTGCCTGGCCAGCGTGCGCCCGAATCGGGTATTCGCGCTCAGCACCAAGGGTCGTATATGGACTCCTCCCGGTTTGCCAGTAAAAAACAGTGCTTTTGAACCAAGGTACGACTGCTACCGTATATCCGGCTTCTACTGAAGTGGTTTGT
>CAYMIJ010000083.1:0-2634 GCA_964390465.1 uncultured Flavobacteriaceae bacterium
TTAATTGAATATTGATTTCTGGCATTGAGGAAGGGGTACAAGCTATTTCGAAATAGGCTTCTAATCACAAAATCTACTAACGATGATAACTAAAAGCAGAGTAGCTCTGTTTCTCATAATCTTAAGTTTTGCATCTTGTCGTAAAACAGATAAATATGGAACCTTAACCGAACCCGGTATTGCCATGACTTTTGACGACGATTATGTAGATAATTGGTATAAGTACCTTCCACTTTTAGATTCACTTGGAGTTAAAGCAACTTTCTACATTTCAGGTTATCACAATTTATCACAAACACAAATTGCTAAATTAAAAGCAATCATGCAGCATGGCAACGAAATTGCCTATCATACTACAAACCATCAGAACATTCAAAAATATTTGGAAAACCATAGTGAGAAGGACCTTCTGCATTCTGAAATCTATCCCGACCTTTCTTTAATGAAACAGGATGGTTTCAACCCGGTTGTATTTGCATACCCATTCGGTTCTCACAATAAAGAAACCGACCAGGCATTAAGACCGTATTTCAAAAGTTTAAGGGCCCTTAATGGTTCTCCCAATCTTTCCCGAAGCCTTACTGCATCAATGAATGAAAGAATATTATTTGCAATGGGTATGGATAACAGCTCTAAAAGAAAAGAGTGGATGTATGATGAGATGTTACATTCTGCAAGTGAAAACCGTAATTGTTTGGTTTTAGTAGGTCACAGGATTGAAGAAGGTGATACAAACCTAAAGGTTCCGCTTTCAAGGTTAATACATATCGTTAACCTGTCAAAAGAACTTGGATTGAAGTTTTATACTGTATCGGAAATATCTGCAAAATGAGTACTTACTTTTTTTTATTCAAAAGAAGCTGTGCTGTTACCACCGCAGCAATAATTTGAATTACTCCCATTGTAATAAAAAGTACATCAAATGAAATAAAATGAGTGATGAGTCCACCAATGGCAAATGCAATACCTGTAAATATTTGCGCCTGGCCGGTTGATAGTCCCCAGGCATACGAGTCCATTGTATCATCAAGACTTTTTGCATATAATGAGTCCCATGCCGGTGTACCCATTGCTTCTGCAATACCTAATCCGGCCTGCACTATAAAAAGCTGGATGGGGTTTGAGACAAACAGGTAACCAAAAGTAAAAAAGGCGTTTAGCAAATAACCAAGCACCATAATCTTTTCTTTATTCTCCCTGCCGTTAATTAGCTTGCCAAAAACAATGTACAGGATACCTGTGATAATAAGGTAGGTTGCCCAGGCCCATGTAATGTCAAGTATATCTCCCCCAATTTTTTGTGCAAATACTGCAAATAATGGCCCCAGCATTCCTTCTGCGAAATACCAGATGTTTGCTCCAAGTAATAATATTTTGGTTGTGCCCGAGAGTTTCATTCTGAAAAAGCTTCTTCTGCCTGCAAATAAATTTATAGATTAAGAGCAGTTTTACTGGAACTAAAAATATAAAAAATCAATGAAAAAAGTGTGGTAGCAAATCAATTAAAGACCTTGATTTAAAATCATTCCTAAAATTACTTTTTACAACTTGCAATAAAATAGCCGCTCCGAAAACGAAGCGGCATTTAACTATGGAAGCAAACGAAATATACTTTTTATATTAACCTTTATGACTGGAAATAATGTTTTTCTGAATCATATCTTTCACCACCACCTTACTGTAATCTTTTGCAAGGTTTGCCATGGATGATGGGTCAAATGTTTTAGACTGCACAGAATAAATCAGTCTGTTACTGCCCACATCATATAAATTTCCTTCTGCAAAATAGTTGGTGCTGTTGGTGTAATAGCCCGGTGTATAAACCCTGTCGTAGTAATACACATAGCGCCGCCAGAATGGATTATACCCTAAACGGGGCTGGTAATCCACTCTTCCCGGTGTGTATTGCTGTTCCTTTTCTTTATCCAGCAATGCAACTGTCATTACGGCCTGAATACCTTTATCTTTTAAATCGGCCATTACCTCCTGTTCATTCATTCCCTGGAAAGATTTAGGGCCGTAAGCCTCAAAAGCTGATGTAGCCTGGTAACCCTGTTCCTGCAACGCTTTCACCATTTCAGTTTCTACCGCTTCTCTCATACTGCGGTCTTTATCAGGCAGCATACCCAATACCATTATTTTATCGTCTTTAGTTGCACTATAACCTTTTGGAGCTTTCCATGATGAGGTGATGTATGTACTTGAGCAGGATACCATCAATACTGGTATCATTATTATGCTCATAAATGTTATCCATTTCATGATTATTAATTTACTTTTTTAGTTGATTAAATTCTATAGTAATTTATTACTGCAATCTGCAGGGATTCTGAATATTGAGTGGAGTGAATTGTTAAAAGATGACAACAAACTGCTGATGAAGATTAATTGAGTAAAGCCAGTATCAGGCCGTATTATCCTAATGAAAAAGCCACAACGTAAAGATGTGGCTTTTCTAATCTTTGGAATACCTCGTTTATTTTTTAAAATCATTGATACCATAATAATACAGCTCATTGCTGCCGGGATATAACCCTTCAATCTGGAAGTTATTACCTGCTTTACCAAGTGCATCTTTTAGTTCCTCTGTTGTTTTAACAACAATGCCTGCCACTTTGGTGATTACAAAGCCGG
>CAYMIJ010000084.1:0-917 GCA_964390465.1 uncultured Flavobacteriaceae bacterium
GGGTCTTTAATAGTTCCCGATGGTATCGACACCGACTTTCTCAAAAATCTGCGCGCTCTTCTCCTGCGCAAGATTCAAACTGGTACCTCTTTTTATATTATTGCCGGTGGCGGCCGTCTTTCCCGTAACTATCAGGAAGCAGTAAAAGACGTACGCGCTGGAGACTTCACCCAAGAAGACTCAGATTGGCTTGGTATTCATGCGACACGTTTAAATGCACAACTCCTACGAAGTGTTTTTATAGAAGATGCTCAAGCACGCATTGTAAAGAATCCCACCAAAGGACTTCGTCCTACAAAATCTATAATTGTCGGAGCAGGATGGAAGCCAGGAAATTCAACTGACTATTGCGCGGTTATGGCAGCAAAGAAGCTGGGAGCAAAGAAGCTCGTGAACCTTTCAAATATTGATTACGTCTACACAGCTGATCCGAGAAAAGACCCTGCCGCAACAAAAATAGAACAGATTGGATGGAGTGATTTCCGTGAGCTTATCCCGAAAGAATGGGATCCAGGACTCTCTTCCCCATTTGATCCAGTAGCTGCAAAAGAAGCACATGCATCTCGCCTTGAAGTCGCTATTATAAATGGGAACAAGTTAGATGAATTTGAAAAATACTTAGACGGCAAATCATTTGCTGGAACGATAATCTCTTAACGGAAACCGGCCGCATAAAGCGGCCGGTCTTTTCGTTTACACAACAAGGTTCGGATATTCCTTTCCACAGTCTGGGTTATCACACATGTGAACCGGGCGACAGTTTCGAGATGTTTCGATTACAGTACCAACATCACACTCCTCACACCGAAACCCACGACGAGGAACGGTGAACGCCTGGGTTACTTTCATGGGCTTGTTAACAAGCTGAACTGACATATTCTACTCCCCAAAGATCAACTGAGATGCCTTACAAACGC
>CAYMIJ010000084.1:1115-2569 GCA_964390465.1 uncultured Flavobacteriaceae bacterium
CTCTCCTTCCGCAGGAGAGAGTTCACGAGTATCACTTGTTGCAAAGTAGACACACGAGATGTGCTCATGAGTTTCGTTTATAGGATGACGATTTATAAACTGAGGTACCAAAATATCTCTCTCGCCTGAGTTGTGTGGGTATTGTTCCTGGCCGAGGAGCGTCACGTCGAGTCCCGTTTCTTCCTTCGCTTCTCGTATTGCAGCCTCTGCAAAGTCTTCGTCAAGTTCAACGTGGCCGCCAGGAGCAAGCCACATGTTGTATTTATCGTGCATGCGAAGTAGCACCGCATCGTCGTTTACTATTAGAACATCGGCTGCGTAATCTATCTTTTCGTGAATGTGTGGCATGTTATGTAAGTTTTATGAGTGCCTCATCAACTTGTCTGTGAAGTTCCTCTAAAGAACCATTGTTGGTAATAATCACATCTGCTGATTCCAAGACTTGTTTTATATTGTTGTCTCGATTTACATCGCCTCCACCTTCGTCTTCAATTAAGGACTGCTTCTTAAAGTCTTCAAAAGTCGTGTTGTCCTTCTCCCCTTCTTTACGGACTATCACCCGTTTGTATCTCGTTTCTAGATCTGCATCAACTCCTATGATTTTACCTCCTACACTTTTTATAAAATCAGCTTCTGATTTCCTGTGAATTGATTCAAAAATCGCAAAATCTTCTGCGCGTGGCACATACCTCTCACGATAATTTTTTTCCACTACGCCTCCAGGGTATTCTTCTTGAAGGCGTGTAGCCATTTTAGATAAAAACTCCCTAATTTTAGGGTTGCCCTCCTTCTCTACGAGTTCTCCCAATAAGCCCGAACTTGAGTAGTCTTTGAATCCTTTTGCCTTTAGATATTCAACAACGGTACCTTTCCCTGCCCCAATAGTTCCAGTGATTCCGATAATCATGACTGTATTATAACTTCGCGAGCACCGCGTCTACCTGCATCTGCAACTCTTCAAGAGTTCCGTCATTCGTGACGCGTGCATCAGCAAGCTGCATAACGCCAAACACATTCATGTCCCATGGTTCGCTTGAAGACATTTCTCTATCCTCCATGACCGTAAAGTCTTGAAACGATATGGGTGACGCATCATGACTCATTGAGAGAACTCGTTCGTACCGTATTTCTTTCTTGGCATCAACTGCAATAATAAAGGCATTCTTGGACTTCAAAAACTCTGCTTCCCCGATAGTACGCACTGACTCAAGTACGGCATTCGTATCATCTTTCGCCATATCATAGAGGCGCTCCATGATGTAGGCTGGACCGTGTTCCTTGCGAAGCTCGTTCGCAACGTCTCGCATAACACCACGCTTGCTCGGGAGGTGACGGGATTCAACTTCCTCTAAGATAATGGCGCGCCCAGAGTACCTGGAAAATCCTTTCTTACTCACTAAATACTCGACGACGGCACCCTTTCCTGATCCATTTGTACCAGTGATGCCAATCAA